>NZ_JAIXZS010000066.1 GCF_027489515.1 Novosphingobium sp.
CACAGTCGATGCCCTGTGGAAGGCCGTCGGATCAATCTGCGAACTCTACCATCCAGACGAATGCTGGAACTACCTCAAGGCAGCAGGATACGTTGCAGATTAAACGCACGACGCTCTAGTGCCAGGTTGTCTTCATGGCGCGGACGATATCGGCGGTTTGCGCAAGGATATCGTTGAGCTGTTCGGTCACGAAAGCCTTCGGATCGCAGAACTTCATCGACGAGCCGGCATACCGCCGGGCAACCAGCGGGCCATCGGCGAGGACGGTCAGACTGTGGTGACGCGGATCGGCCTTGATACGCGCAAGCAGGGCACGCACCGCTGTTTCCGGCCCTTCCATCACTTGCGCAAAACGGCCCTTGTGCAGCGTGAAGACACTGGAAATGCCGATGCGCGCGTTGCGGTCTTCCGATCGCAGGCAGATCTCGTGCGCCTGCCGCAGCGCCTCCTCGTGCGGGGCGACAGCTAGGCTGATATAGGACAACTTCCACAGGCGCATGGGCAGACGTGTCCTGCCGGTCCCCTCCGCGCCCGTTGCGCGGTCGTGAAACACTAACTTGGGTTAGGCTTTCCGGCCGGAATTGGAAGAGGTGGGCGCCAGGACGACCCAAAAGTACCAGCAAGTGTTGCATGGCTGCCGCGCATCTTCCCGGCAGAATGCCTTGAGCAGGGTCAATGCAGCCCCCTTTGCGGCATGCGAGTGCATGCGGCATCACATTGCCGATCCTGCTGCGCGAAAGGACCACAGCCATGTTCACCTATATCGAAGGCCTGCCTGCCGATACGCTTGGGCTCATTGCCTCCGGCCCGCTGACGCACGAGGACTACATGGGTCTTGAGACGCGGGTCGAGGCCATGCTGGGGCATGGGCCGCTGAAGGCGCTCTATGTGCTGGAGGACGACGTCTCTGAATTCTCGCCACGCGCGATCTGGGACGATCAGGTGTTCACCTGGAACCATTTGCGCGATTTCAGCCACTTTGCCGTGGTGACCGATCTGACCTGGGCAAAGGTCATGGCGTGGCTCATCGCGCCGATCATGCCGGTGCGCATGAAGGTATTTGCCAAGTCGGAAATGGACGCCGCGAAAGCGTGGATCGCGGCGCCCGACTGATCCTAGAGGTTCGCGGCGTAGAGTTCGAGCATCCGGCCCCACGCCTTTTCGGCCTGCACCTTGTCGTAGATCGGGGCATCGATCGTGCACCAGCCGTGCTGGGCCGCATAGACCTCGACCTCGGCCGGGCGGCCAGCGGCCTTGGCAGCGGCGCTGAGCGCGTCCTTGTCGCCCGGGGAACTCGCATCGTCGTTCTGGGCGATGGCGAAAAGGAAGCCGGCCTTTGTCTTTGCGAGGAGATTGACCGGGCTATCCGCTTCCGTACCGACAAGCCCGCCGCCGTGGAACGAAGCGGCGGCGCCGACGCGGTCCGGCACGGCGGCAGCGGTGCGGACGGTGTAGGGCCCGCCCATGCAATAGCCGCAGCTGCCGATGCGCTTGGCGGTATCGACCTCGGCCTGCGTGTCGAGCCACGCCACGAAGGCCTTGGCATCGCTCATCGTGCCGGCAGGGGTGATCCCGGCGATCAGCGGCTTCAGCTTGGCCTGTCCCTCGGGCGTGCGCCAGGCGAGGAGCGAATCAAGGACAGGCGCGACGGCGCCGCGATAGTAGTGGTTGACCACGAGCACCGCGTAGCCGGCTGAGGCGAGGCGGGCGGCCATCGTCTTGTAGGCTTCGCGCAGCCCGGCGATATCAGGCCACATGATCACGGCGGGGTGCTTGCCGGTTTCTGGCGTGTAGAACCAGGCATCGACCTTGCCATCGGGCGTGGTGACGGTAACCGCGCGGCCCTTCACGCCCGCGGTCTCCTGCGCCATGCCGCAGCCGGGCAGGGTAGCAAGCACGGCGGCGCCTGCGCCTGCAGCGCTGAACTGGCGGCGGCTGAGCCACAGGGCGTTTTCGGCTTCGGTCTGTTCGTCACACATGGGATGGGCCTTTTGCTGGGATGGCGCGCGCGGGTGCAGACTATCGCGGCGAGCGAGCCATGCAAGCGCCTGTCACGTCAGGTCGGCTTCACGTCAGATCAGCAAGGCCGATCACCGTTCCCGCTTCGGCCGCCGCCATCGCCGCGCGGCGCAGGCGTTCGATCTCGAGCCGGGCTGGCGGGGCTTCCTCCTGCGGCAGGGCGGCGAGGCTCTTCTCGTAGATCTCGCGGAAATCGTCGGCGAATTCGGGGTGGGTCAGGATGAGGCCGTCGCCTCGCTCCATGCCGCGCAGGATCTTGGTGCCGACCTCGTACGGGTCCATTCCGGCCTCGAAAGCGGTGCCGAACTGTTCGAGCTCGCTGCGCTCCACCGGGGCAAAGCCGCTGCCAGCGAATTCGGCGGGGCGCTTGAGGGCCGAATCCCACGCATTTGTGCGGGTCAGCGCGGGGCAGCAGAGCGAGCAGCCGATGCCGTGGGGCGCCAGATTGTAGCGCAGCGATTCGGTAAGGCCGCGCACGGCGAACTTGCTGGCGGTGTAGATACCCGCCTGTGGCCCCGGCAGGAACGCGGCCATGCTGGCGACGTTGACGACATGGCGGCGCCCGCTCGCGGCTTTCAGTTTCGGCAGGAAGCTGACGAGGCCGTTGACCACGCCGCCGAAGTTGACCCCCATGATCCAGTCGTAATCATCGTAGCTTGCCTCGTCGGTCGGGCCGAAAACGCTCACCCCCGCGTTGTTGACGAGGACATGGACCGCGCCGAAGTGCGCCTCCACCTCGGCGGCAGCCGCAGCAAGGGCGGTGCGGTCGGTAACGTCGAGCTTGATGAACAGCGGCGCCTCGCGGCCCTTGGCGGCAAACCACGCGGCGGTCTGGGCACGGTGATCTTCATTTCGATAGCTCAGCGCAAGGCGCAGGCCCACATCGCTGAAGGCCTGCGCGACGCCGAGGCCAATGCCCGTAACGCCGCCGGTGATGAAGGCGACTTGTCCTGCAAAGCTCATGCGTTCTCGCTTTCAGTGAGGCGTTTGCCCGCGGTTTCGGGCAGGCCGAAGAAAGCGACGACCGCGGCAATCACGACCATGATGAAGGGATACCAGAAGCCCGCCATCACGCTGCCGGTGGTCGCGACAATGGCCTGAACGATGAACGGCATGAACCCGGCGAAGATGCCCACGCCGAAATTGTATGAGGTGGCGAGCGAGGAATAGCGCGTGCGGGCGGGGAACTGCTCGCACAGCCACGCGCCCATCGGGCCATAGGCAAGCACACCGGGGATCGCGATCACGATCATGGCGAGCACGATGATCACGAGATTGCCGGTGGGCGGGGTGACCGGATCGAGCGTGTAGCCCGCCGACTTCAGCGCGGCCTCGAGCCCGGCGGGATCGACCGGGCTGCCGCCGATGCTGACGACAGGCGGTGCGCCTGCGGGTGCGTCCTGCTTGGTATAGGGCACGCCGGTGCGGGTGAGCGCATCGAGCAGCTTGCCGCAGGCGCTCGCCTGGCCGTGCTGGGCGAAGGGATTGTAGGTGCAATCGGGGCCGGAGACGAGCACCGGACGCTCGCGCGCAGCGCGGGCCATCGCGGGGTTGGCCTGATCGGCGATCAGCTGGAAACCGGGGAACAGCACGACGAGGAACATGATGTAGCCCGCCATGACCACCGGCTTGCGCCCCACGAAATCGGAAAGCCAGCCCGCAAGGGTATTACCGAGCGCCAGAGTGACGAGCACGCCGATCAGCAGAATGCGGGTGAGCACAGGGTCCATGTGGACCGAGACCTGCATGAAATTGAGCAGCTGGATCATGCCGACATAGCCGCAAATCGCCTGCCCCACCGCGCCGCCCAGCATGGCGGAAAACAGCCGCCGCCGCTGCTGCGGGGTCGCGAAAGCCTCGCGCAGCGGGGTCTTGGCGACTTCGCCCGCTTCCTGCATCGCGGCAAAGACCGGGCTCTCGGACAGCTTGAGGCGCATCCACAGCGAGACGGCAAGCAGCACGAGGCTGAGGATGAAGGGGATGCGCCAACCCCAGACTTCCCACGCGGCCTGGCCCACCAGCGTGTTGGTGATGAGCACGACGAGGAGGCTGAGCGAGAAGCCGGTGGTCGCGCCGATCTGGATCCAGCCGGTGTAGAAGCCGCGCTTGTTCGGCGGGGCATGTTCGGAGACATAGATCACCGCGCCGCCATATTCGCCGCCCACGGCAAGGCCCTGCAGCGCGCGCAGCAGCACGAGGAGGATCGGCGCGGCAATGCCCCACTGCGCGAAGGTGCCGAGCAGGCCGATCGCGGTGGTGGCAAAGCCCATCAGCGTGATGGTGACGAGGAACGTCACCTTGCGGCCGAAGCGGTCTCCGAACGTGCCGAAGATCGCCGCGCCGATGGGGCGCACGGCAAAGCCCACACCGAACGTGGCGAGCGCGAGGAGGAAACCCGCCGCGGGGCTGGAGCCGGGGAAGAACAGCTTGCCGAACAGCGGGGCCAAGGTGCCGTAGATATAGAAATCATACCATTCGAACGCCGTGCCAGCCGCCGATGCCGCGATCACGGTGCGGATTTCGGCTGTTGTCGGCTCGCGCTTCGAATCCATTCTTCTCTCCCCTTTGCCGCAGCATGGCCGCAGCAGAGGCGATTGCCAATCGTTTCACGATTAGTTAGCCTTGCTTACAAATTTCCGGCAACCACAATCGGGGCGGGAAGTGAAGGGAGCAGGATAAATGTCTGATCTGGAAGCACGTCTTGCCGCGCTGGAAAACCGCGTGGGCGAGCTTGAGGACGTCAACGCGATCCGCCGCCTGCAAATGGCCTATGGCTATTACATCGACTACAACCGCCCCGAGGAAGTGGCAGGCCTGTTTGCCGAAGATGGCGCTGTGGTGTTCCTTTCGGGCGAATATCGCGGCCATGCCGGCGTGATGCGGCTCTACGGCACGTGGTTCCAGAACATGTTTACGGATGGCAAGCGCGGGCCGATCCACGGCTTCCTGCTCGACCATTTCCAGCTGCAGGACGTCATCACCGTGGCGCCCGACCGGCAGACCGCAAAGGGCCGTTTCCGGGGCATCCTTGCGGGTGGCTGGCACGATGAAGTGGTGGCGAACAAGCCCGATCACGTGCCGCAGCAGTTCTGGGAATCGGGCATCTACGAGAACGACTACGTGCGCGAGAACGGCGTGTGGAAGATCAAGCGGCTCAACTACCTGATGCAGTGGCAGGGCGATTACGAGACCGGCTGGGCACACACCGTCTCGCACCTGCAACCCGCCGTTGTGTGCTATCCCGAGAACCCGCTTGGGCCCGATGTGATCCTTCCGCAAGAGAACTACCGCCCGACCTGGCCGCACCGGCAGGAAGTGCCGATGAGCTTTGCGCATCCCGTGCTGGCGGAAGCGTTCCGGCTGGAAGCGTTTGCGGCGCTGAAGGACAAGTAGGGGGCTGCCAACCCATTGTCCTCGTCACCCCGGGCTTGACCCGGGGTCCCGCTTGTATGGCGAGACGCAGCCTATGCTGCAGAAGCAGGACCCCGGATCAAGTCGGGGGTGACGGCGGCTTTTGGGTGGCGATATGGCTTAACCACTGCGACGAGCGCCTAATCAGTTGTTTTGCTGCAAGCCCAATCGGGCGAGCCTCAGCAGATCAGGCAACGCGTTTCTCACCGCCGAGATCAGTCGTGCATTTTCCTCAAAGCGATCATCTGCTGGCACGGCGTAAGGTGGAGACTGGATCAGGCATGCTGCGACGACGGCTTGTGAAGGCCAGTTACCTGAATGCATACTGGCGATATGACCAGTTGGCGCAATGGTCGTAACGGCAACAGCGCCTTGGCACAGGTCGTCATCGAGATGATTGACGAACCAAGGTTTCGCAGTGGCCAGCCTTTCGAGTTCTGCCAGTGTGTCAAGCTCTTGCATATCCATGGATTTTCAAACCTATTTGGGTGAAGGGCTACCAGACTGCTTGCCCCTAGCCCCCCGTCATCCGCGCCAGAATCGCTTGCGCCGCCGCATGGAACACCGCGCGTTCCTTGTGCGTGAAATCCGCGAACAAGTGCCCGCCGACCTTGGCCATCGCGGGGATCGTCTGGCGGAACAGGTCCATGCCCGCGTCCGTCAGCCGCACCGGCTTGCGGCGGCGGTTTGAGGCGTCGGGGGCCAGTTCAACGAGGCCGCGGGTCATCAGCGCGGCGATTGCGCGGCTCACGTTCATGGGCGGCAGGCCCATGATGTCGGAGAGTTCGTGCCCCGCCAGTTCGCCTTCGCCGCCCAGCGCGAGGATGATCTTGAGGTCGTTGGGGCTGAGCCCCATCGGCTCGGCTAAGCCTTCGCGCATCGGGCGCGCGATGAAGGTGCCGAGCTTGAGCAGATCGACGAGCAGCGCGGCATCTTCGCCCAGATCGAGATCATGGCGGGCGGGCGGCGTATTCTTGGCGAGCTTGGTGGCCATGCGTGCGCTTATCGCGCTCGCCACGCGGGACGGCAAGAGGGGCGCTGCACGACCGGTGTGATCGCAACGCACCGGTGCGAAAGAGCTCTGCACCGCGCGCTGCAAGGGGCTTGCAAAGGGCAAATTAGTATGCCTTACTAACAAACGGTAGAACGGCCTCGCAGAGGGCTTCACAAGGAGAGGGGATCACCCATGGCGAAGACACCCACGCATTTCGTGCGCCTGCTCGCTGCTGGCAGCGCTTGCGCGCTGGCACTCGGACTGGCTGCTCCGGCCTGCGCACAGCAGGCCCCGCAAGCCCAGCCGCAGGACGCCGCGCAATCGGCCGATGACAGCGGCGGCATCAAGGAAATCGTCGTCACGGCGCAGTTCCGCTCGCAGAAGCTGCAGGATACGCCGCTTTCGATCACCGCGATCGACGCGAACCTGCTGGCCTCGCGCAACCAGACCGACCTTTCGCAGATCGCCGCGCAGGCGCCCAACGTGGTGCTCAATGCGCAGGGCGGTGCCTATGGTTCCTCGCTCGGCGCCTCGATCCGCGGCATCGGCCAGTTCGACTTCAACCCCGCCTATGAACCGGGCGTGGGCATGTACATCGACGATGTCTACTACGCGACGCTGACCGGCGGCATCTTCGACCTGCTCGACCTCGACCGCGTGGAAGTGCTGCGCGGACCGCAGGGCACGCTGACGGGCCGAAACTCGATCGGCGGCGCGATCAAGCTCTTCTCCAAGAAGCCGACCGACGAGAATTCGGGCACGGTCGAGGCGGTCTACGGCAGCCGCCAGCGCGTCGACCTGCGCGGCAGCGCCAACTTCAAGCTGGCCGAGGGGCTCTACGGCCGCGTCTCGGGCGTCTACAAGCGGCAGGAAGGCTATGTCGACCAGCTCGACTATGGCTGCGTCTATCCCAACAACGTGCAGGGCATCGGCGCGCGGCCGAGCAGCGGGCAGGGCTGCCTGATCGACAAGCTGGGCGAGCGCAACTACGC
>NZ_JAIXZS010000049.1 GCF_027489515.1 Novosphingobium sp.
CTGCACGGCGGCAAGCCGCGCGGCAGATCGATTGGGGGCCTTCGAGCGGGTCATATTCCAAGCCTCAATTCGATCGAGCGGGCATGTGCGGCAAGCCCTTCCGCTTCGGCCAGCGCCACTGCAGCCGGGCCGACGGCGCCGAGCGAGCCCTCGCTGACGCTAAGGAAGCTGGTGCGCTTCATGAAATCGAGCACCGACAGGCCGGAAGCGAACCGCGCGCGGCGGCCGGTGGGCAGCACATGGTTGGGGCCCGCGACATAATCGCCGATGGCCTCGGGCGTTTGGCGGCCAAGGAAAACGGAGCCGGCATGGCGGATGCCGGCAAACAGCGCTTCGGGATCGGCGGTCGCGATCTCGACGTGCTCTGCCGCCAGTGCATTGGCGAGGGCGGGGGCCTCGTCCAGCGAACCCGCCACAATGATCACACCGTGCGCATCCCAGCTGGCCCGGGCGACGGCGGCGGTGGGCAGCAGGGCAATCTCGGCCTCTACCGCGGCGGCGACGGCATCGGCAAAGGCGGCATCGTCGGTGATCAGAATCGCCTGCGCGGCGGGATCGTGTTCGGCCTGACTGAGCAGGTCGGCAGCGATCCACTGCGGATCGTTCTGGCTGTCGGCGATGACGAGGATCTCGGACGGGCCTGCCACCATGTCGATGCCAACGACGCCGTAGAGCTGGCGCTTTGCCTCGGCGACCCAGGCATTGCCGGGGCCGGTGATCACGTCAACCGGCGCGATGCGCTTCGTGCCATAGGCAAGCGCGGCAATCGCCTGCGCGCCGCCGACGCGCCAGACTTCATCGACGCCCGCGAGATGCGCAGCGGCAAGGACCAGCGGATTGATCGCCCCCTTGGGAGTGGGCGTGGTGACGACAAGGCGGCCTACGCCAGCGACCTTCGCGGGAATGGTGTTCATCAGCAGCGAGGAGGGATAGGCTGCGCGTCCGCCAGGCACATAAAGCCCCGCGCCATCGACCGGGTGCCACTTTGCACCGAGGCGGACGCCTGCGGCATCGGTGTAGTCCCTGTCTTCGGGCAGCTGTGCCTGATGGTAGGCGCGGATCCGCTCCGCTGCGAGTTCGAGCGCGGCGCGCAGGGCTGGATCGAGTGAGTCGAAGGCTTCGCGGCAGGTCTCGGCGGGGATGCGCCAGTCGTCTCCCAGATCGTGACCGTCGAAGCGCGCGGTGTAGTCCGCGAGCGCTGCATCGCCGCGCGCACGGACATCGGCTAGAATCGCGGCAACATCGCGGGCGACATCGGCGTCGCTTTCGCGGCGGTCGCTGACGACGGCGGCAAAGGCTTCGGCAAAGCCCGCGTCACGGGTGTGGAGGCGCTGCATCAGGCGGCCTTCCGGCGCGCGACCAGATCGCGGAAAGCATCGATCAGCGCGCCCATCCGTGCCGGATCGGTCTTCAATGCGGCGCGGTTGACGATGAGGCGCGCCGAGACGGGCATGATCCGGCTCGTCTCGACCAGGCCGTTGTCTTTCAAGGTGCGGCCCGAGGAGACAAGATCGACGATCCGGCTGGCAAGGCCCAGCGAAGGTGCCAGTTCCATCGCGCCGTTCAGCTTCACCACTTCTGCGGCGACGCCGAGCTTCTCGAAGTGGCGGCGGGTGAGGCTGGGATACTTCGTCGCAACGCGGGCGTGGCTTTCGCGGGCGGTTGCTCCGCTTTCGACCGCTGCTGCGGGTTCGGCCACCGAAAGGCGGCAATGCCCGATATCGAGATCGACCGGTGCGTAGAGGTCGGCATAGTCGAACTCGTCGATCACGTCCGAGCCGACGATCCCGGCCTGCGCGGCGCCATGGGCGACGAAGGTCGCCACGTCGAATGCGCGCACGCGGATGATCGTCATGTCGGCGCGGCTGGTAGCGAAGCTCAGCTTGCGCGAGGCCTTGTCGAAGAAGTCCGCCTCGGGCACGACACCGGCGTCCGCCAGCAACGGCAGCGCCTCGTCGAGGATGCGGCCCTTGGGCAGGGCAAAAACGATAGAGGTTGGCGCGGTCATGACGCGCCCGCCCCTATGGCAAAGGGCCGGAAAGGGCAACTGTATGGAACGGGTGGTCTCGAACAGGTCCAGGCCATGGTGATGGATGCGCGCGACGTGGCAGCGGCGATTGCCTGGCAGGCGGATCACGCGGCAAACAACGGTGCGCCGTGCACCGCACGGGTGGTGCGCGCGCAGCTGGCGCTCCTGTCCGACGAGACAGAGACCGGGCGGCGCTTGGCGAACTGGCCGGGCATTCCGCTTGAGGATGCGCTGCCGCTGCGGCTGGCCGGCGGCTTTCATCATCTGCTGCTTTCCGGCGCCGACATGCGGCTGGGCGCGGTCTATCGCGGCGAGGTCACCGATCAGGGCGAGGTCGATGCGCTGATCGTGGAGCTCACGCGGAATCACGATGCTGCGCTGCTGCCGTGGCTCGATGGCCCGCCGCAGACCAACGAAGCGGGCCGCTCGGCTTCGATCATGGCGGCGCTGCTGTGGCTTTCACCGCGCATCGGCTCCCGGTTCGAAATGAATGAACTTGGCGCCAGCGCGGGCGTGAACACGATGATGGACCGGTATCACTACGATCTGGGTGGGACGCAGGCCGGTCCGCCGACCTCACCGATGCAGATAAAGCCGGAGTGGCGAGGACCTGCGCCCATGGCCGCTCCGGTGGAGATTACCGCCATTGAGGGCTGCGACCGTGCGCCGGTGAACCTTGCCGATCGGGCCGCGGCGCTGCGGCTGAAAAGCTATGTCTGGGCCGAGGTGACCGAGCGCATGGCGCGTATCGATGCGGCGATCCGGCTGGCGGGCGAGCAGCCGCCAAAGCTCACGCAGATGGACGCGGGCGACTGGGTGGACCAGCGCCTCGCCGCCCGGCAGGAGGCGGATACGACGCGCGTGTTCTACCACTCGATCGTGTGGCAATACCTGCCGCCCGAAACCCGCGCCCGCATCACCACGGCGATCGCCAGCGCGGGCGAGGGCGGCCGCCGCATCGCGTGGATCATGCTCGAAACCAACCGCGAGACCTTCCGTCACGAACTCACCGTCCGCTACTGGCCCGGCGGCGGTGAGCCGGTGCTGCTCGGCGAGGCGCATGCCCACGGCGCATGGGTGGCGTGGCATGGGGCAGCGTGATTGGCCGCACGGACCAATTGCGCCTGCCGCCCTGCATGCTAGCCTCTCTGCAACCTAGCGTAGAAAGCTTCCCATGCGCTCGATGAAACTGCTCCTTGCCTCCATCGCTCTCGTTGCTGTTCCGGTGACGGCATTGGCCGATTCGCCCCCGCTCGATTGGCGCACCAAGGTCCGCGCGTTCAACATCGAGCATTGCAAGCACCCGGCCTGGGGCACCTCGCATTCGGACCGCGACTATGCGCTGGCCAAGGCGATGGCAGCGACGGACAAGGTCGCTCTCGATGATGATGTGCTGTTCGCAGCCGCCTATCTGCACGATATCGCGGCGTTCAAGCCCTACGAGAAGCCCGATCTCGATCATTCGGACGTTGCAGCCGACTTGGTGGGTGAGGTCCTCGCCCCCACTGGCTTCCCGATGGCGAAGCTGCCCAAGGTGCAGGCCGCCATCCGCGAGCACATGTACTACCGCACGCCGACGGTCCCCGAATCGCTCTATCTCCATGATGCCGATGCGCTCGATTGGCTCGGCGCTATTGGCGCGGCGCGGATCATGGCGCTGGCCGATCCCAACGGCGGTCAGCCCGATGGCCCCGCCGTCCTGCCGATGCTGAAGGACAACCTGCGCGATGTGCCGGCGCGCGTGCTTTCGCCCGCAGGCAAGGCGCTGATGCCGGCCAAGCGCGATCTCCTCGCCAAGTGGCTGGAGACGCTCTCGGCCGAGACGGACGGGTTCAAGACGCTCTGACCATGGCTGAAATCATGTACCGGCCTTATGCCAAGGCCGACGAGGACGCGGTCATCGCGCATGTCCTTGGCATCCAGCAGGGCGAATTTGCAGTGCCCGTGACCGCCGAGGAGCAGCCCGATCTGCGCGCGGTGGCGGAGGTCTATCAGTCCGGCACCGGAGGATTCTGGGTGGCGGAACGGGAGGGCCGGATTGTCGGCACGATCGGCCTGATCGGCTTCGGGACCAGCGAAGGCGCGCTGCGCAAGATGTTCGTCGCCGCCGAAGCCCGCGGGCGCGAGCTGGGGGTGGCGGCGGGGCTGCTGGCGATTCTTCTGGACCATGCGCGGGCCAAGGGGATCACCGGCATTACCCTCGGTACGGTCGAGAAGCTCCATGCCGCGCGGCGGTTCTACGAGAAGAACGGGTTTTTTGCCGTTGATCCTGATGCGCTGCCGGAGGGCTTCCCGCGCATGCCGGTCGACACGCATTTCTATCGGCTGGAGCTGGGCTAGGCGGGCTTCAGACGCTCGAGCCGTTCGCGCCAGCCGCCATTGTACGAGCCCCATTCCCACACCGCGACAGTCAGCAACACCAGCACCGACGCGGTCGCGATCATGGTCACGGGCATCGGGCGTAACCAGGCCCAACCGCCCAGCGCAACCAGCAGCACACAGCCCACGGTGTGCGAGAGCGGGAAGTTGCCCAGCGCGTTGCTGAACCGCTTGAACAGGCCGACGCTGCCGAGGAAGGCGAGGAGGCCGCCGCAGAGCGTGAGGATCAGGCCTGGCGCCGCGCCGCCCTCCGATCCTTCGAGCACCAGCGCATCGGCGACTGCGCTCACCACGATGCCGCCGACGATCGGCATGTGCAGATAAGTGTAGGCCTCGCGCGCAACGCGGCCGGGATTTGCGTGGTTCTCGATATGGCGCGCGCCGCGCTCGGCACCGAGATCGAAGTAGATCCACCACATCAGCACCGATCCGGCAAAGGCGCAGACAAATGCGGCGATCCGCTCCGGTGTGGGAGCGGCGGCGCCGAAGTTCACCCCGGTGACCACGATGCCTTCACCCAG
This sequence comes from Novosphingobium sp., assembly GCF_027489515.1. Taxonomy (GTDB): domain Bacteria; phylum Pseudomonadota; class Alphaproteobacteria; order Sphingomonadales; family Sphingomonadaceae; genus Novosphingobium. The sequence continues at coordinate 4,930 of NZ_JAIXZS010000049.1, forward strand.
CGCTATGATGATGAACAGCGCGCAGCGTTCGGCCATGTGGCTGCCGGAAATGGCCCAGTCCGTCGCCAGAGAGCGGCCGAGGAAGGGGGTCATGAAGCCCGCGAGTGGCCCGAGATATTCAAGCGCCAGCGCGCCAAGCCACCAGGCGAGCCGCGCTTCCCCCGCTGCACCGAGTCCTGCCATCCAGAGCAGCGACGAGGCGGCGAACCAGCACGAGATGCGCACCATGTTCATCATGCCGCGCGGATCGCCCTGCCGCATGATCACCGCCATGAACAGCGTGCGCCCCATCTGGAGCGCAAGGTAGCTGCCCACGAACAGCGTCCCGTTATCCTCTGCACCTCGCGAGAAGGCGTGAGGCAGCCCGACTGCCATCAACAGGCTCGCCAGCATGCCTAGCAGCAGCATGATGCGCACCGCCGCGCGGTCCGGATTGGCCCAGTTCGCCGCCCAGGTGGTGTACATCCACGCCCACCAGACCGCGAGGAACAGCACGGACGCTTCGGCAAGGCCGCGCCAGGTAAGGTTCACCAGCAGCGCGTGGGAAATCTGCGTGATGGCAAAGACATAGACGAGATCGAAAAACAGCTCGAGATAGCTGACCGGAGCAGGCCCGCCGCCATGCTGGCGCAGCAGCGAGCAATGCTCCGGTGTCTTCTCAACCATCGGACTAGGCGAGGAACGCGTCCAGCGCCGCGTTCACCTTGTCCGGCGCTTCCCACGGCACGAAATGGCCGCAATCGGGCACCTGCACCAGCGTGAGATTGGGGATCATCGCGTCCAGCCCGTCGAGGTTGGCGGGGGGCAGCGCCATGTCGTCCATTGCCCAGATCACCAGCGTCGGGATCATCAGCGGCGGCAGTGGCGGCGGGGCATAGCCTTCGGGCAGCGCGAAGGGCGCCTCCATGGTCGGCACGTCCATCGGGCTCGCGCGGTACCAGTTGAGCATGGCAATCGCGCTATCGCCGTTCGACCAGTCCTGCAGCAGAGCGGCGCGTTCGGCCTCTTCCATCACCGGGGCGCGGTCACCCCAGTTCAGCACCTGCATGAGCAGCGCGCCCAGCCCATGCTCGCGGACCAAGGCATCGTTGGCGGTATCACGGAACGCCCGCATGTACTGGCTCGCCCTGCGCTGCACGGGATCGAGATAGAGCAGCTTCTGGAAGATCCCCGGATGCGGCGCATTGGCGACGACGGCGCGGGTGACGCGCGTCCCTTGCCCCATGAGCGCCACGCCCCAGGCAATTGCGCCGCCCCAGTCATGCCCGAGCACGGTGAACTGCCCCACGCCGAGTGCATCGGCGAGGAGGAAGATATCGCCGATCAGCTTGTCGGGCGTGTAATTCTCCGCGCCTTCGGGCTTGGAGGAGCCGCGATAGCCGCGCTGGTCGGGCGCGATGCAGCGGAAACGGCTCGAAAGGTGGGCAATCTGGTGGCGCCAGGTGCGGTGCGATTCGGGAAAGCCGTGGAGGAACATCAGCGCGGGCGCATCGCGCGGGCCCACATCCACCACATCGAGTTCGATCCCGTTGGCGAGCTTCACACGGGTGAGGTCCATGCTCATTCAGCGGTCTCCGCCTTGGGGGTTTCCATCTTCGTGGCATAGCCATCGGCGACCATCTTCGCCATGCGGTCGAAGATTTCGTCGGGTGTGCGACAGGCTTCGCCGATCATCCGCTCGAACCCGGTCGCAACAATGATCTCGCGCTTGCCTTCGGCCATTTCCGCCAGCATCTGCGCGACCGCGAGTTCGGGATCCATGCCCCCGTCGATGCCCTTGTCGCTCACCCCGCGGCGGCTGCCATCGGCGTTAAGCGCGTTGCGCGAGACGTTGGTGCGCACCGATCCCGGCGCGATGACGTGGACCTGAAGCCCCGCACCGGTCACTTCACTGCGCAGCGCGTTCGAATAGCCGATGAGGCCGAACTTGGCCGCGCTATAGGCCGTGCGCAGCGGCACGCCGACCTTGCCCGCCACGCTGGACACCATCGCGATGCGGCCCTTGCCGCGCGCGACCATGCGCCCGATCAGCGCCTGTGTCAGCGCGATGGGGGCGAGCAGATCGACCGCGATGATCTGCTCATAAACCGCATAGTCGGTATCCACCGCGAGGCTGCGCTGCGAAATGCCGGCATTGTTGAACAGGATGTCGATCCCGCCGCTGCGCTCTGCGGCCCATTCCCAGGCCTGCTCCGCCGCAGCGAGGCCGGCCGGGTGGTCCGTCACCTCGAATGGCAGCACAAGGGCAGTGGCATTGCCCTTCGCGCACTCTGCGGCAACTTCATTGAGCGCCTCGGCATTGCGGCCGGACAGGATCACATGCGCGCCTTCCGCCGCCAGCGCGCGGGCCATTGCCGCGCCGATCCCCGATGATGCCCCGGTGATCCACGCCACCTCTCCGGCAAATGCCATGATCTCTCTCCCTCTTGTGTTCTGATCCAGGGTCAGGACCTATTAACCGCGCCTTCGAGGCGCTGGCATGGCGAACATATCAGGCGGAAATTCACGCCGGGAAGGCTGGTTGCCTTTCCAAGTGAGTTTCTGTCTGAGATGGAAGCCATGCCAGCGTCCCGCAGGGATTTGACCAAAATGGCCCATTGCTTCGTCAGGAAGCCTTGAAATATCGACATATTCCTGCGTCTTCCTTCCTCGCACTGAGCCATTTTGCCTCAAACCTCGATGGCGCGGTTAATAGGTCCTGACCCTAGAGATTGGCGCGCGTGTTGGGCACCTTGGGCAGGGGGATGAACTCGTCCTCGTCCCCCGGCACTTTGGGAAAGCGCCCTTCGTCCCAATCGTGTTTGGCCTGGTTGATCCGCTCGCGGCTCGAGCTCACGAGATTCCACCAGACGTGGCGCTGCGAAGTGAAGGCCTCGCCGCCGAGCAGCATCACGCGCCCGCCTGCTTCGGAGGCTAGCTTCAGCGTGACTCCTGGCGCCAGCACGGCAAGGCTGTACAGCTCCAGCGGCACGCCATCGATGCGCGCTTCGCCGCCCACCAGCATGACCGCGCGCTCGTCCGCCGCAGCGTCGATGGGGATTTCGCCGCCGGGGGCGAACAGGATCTCGGCATAGATCGTCTGGCTGTGCTGCGTCGTCGGTGCGGTTCGGCCCCACAGCGTGCCCATGATGACGCGCGCGGTGGTGCAGCCGTCCTCGATCAGTGGCAGGTCCGCCTGCTGCTCGAAGGCGGGGTCGATGTCCTCGCGCCCATCGGGCAGCGCGAGCCAGGTCTGCATGCCATAGAGCGCCGGGCCGCCGACTCGTTCCGCCGCCGGGCTGCGCTCGGAATGGACGATGCCGCGACCCGCCGTCATCAGGTTGACCTGCCCGGGGCGGATCGTGGCGAACGTGCCCAGACTGTCGCGGTGATCGATCGCGCCCGCATACTTGCCGCCAAACAGCCAGGTGACCGTGGCGAGGTTGATATGCGGGTGCGGCCGCACGTCCATGGCGGTGCCCGTGGGCAGCACCGCAGGTCCGAATTGGTCGACGAAGATGAACGGGCCAACCATGGTCCGTTCGCGCGCGGGCAGCACGCGCCGCACCTGAAAGGCGCCGAGGTCGTGGGTCACGGGCGTCAGGATCTGCGTCACGGGCTGCGTCATCACGATACCTCCGCCTGCAGCAGTTCGAGGATGTTCACCGGGAAAATCGGCTCGTGCCATTCTGCCAGCTCGGCGGCGGCAAACCAGCGGAATTCCTTGATCAGCTCGCGCTCGAGCGCAGTGTGCCCGGCGGGGTCGGGCGCAAAGTTCACCGTGCGTACGCGGAAGAAGCGCTCGTCGGAAGTGACAGGCTCGCCCTCCAGCGTGATGAAATCGTCAGTGCGCTGCGCGATCTCGGGCCCGCAGTCTTCAACCTGCAGGCCGGTTTCCTCGAACAGCTCGCGCACCGCAGCGGCATGGAAGTCCTCGCCCGGATCGCATTCGCCGCCCACCCCGCACCAGAAGGCGCGGCGCGTGGGCGGGGCGAAGCGAATCAGCAACAGGCGCTCGTGCTCGTCCAGCAGCAAGATCCGCGCGGCCCTGCGGACGCGTCGCGGGCTTTCACTCACTGCCCCATCACTCACCGGGTGCACGGGCCTTGATCGCAAGAGCATGGACACGCTGGCCGGGAATGTCACCCAGCGCGGCGTTGACCATGCGCTGGCGCATGACGCGCGAAACGCCGGCGAACTTCGCGCTCGTGATCTCCACGGTGAAGTGCGATTCGCCCGATCCGTCGTCGCCCATGTGGCCACTGTGGCTGGCGCTGTCGTTGATCACGGCAAGGTGTTCGGGGGCGAGGGCTTCGGTCAGAAGCCGGGTGATTTCTTGGGCAAGGGGTCCTGTCATGTCTTCCATCTTAGACGATGATTGCCCATGTGGAAGGCCAATGAAACATGCCACGAACCATACACGCTTCCATGGCCGGGTGCAGGGCACCGGGCAGCTTTGCGCGGTGCCCGGCTGCAACGAGCCTGGCGAGTTCCGCGCGCCCGGTGCGCGCGCGCCGGGGTTCGACGGGCCGGGGGACTACCGCTGGATGTGCCTCGAACACGTCCGCGCCTTCAACGCCGGGTATGATTTCTTCGCGGGCATGACACCGGAGGAAATCATGGCGGCGCAATCCCCGCTCGCCGGCTGGGCGACCGAGACCCGTGCGTTCCGTCCTACGGCCGGGATCGATCAGGCCCCGCGCTGGAACGATTTCGCCGATCCGCTCGAGGCCATCGCGGGCCGCGCCAAAGCGCGCCGCGCCGATGCACTGCACCGGCAGGAAGCCGCACGGCGCGGGATCGGGCCTGAGGAGCGCAAGGCCTACGATGTGATGGGCCTCGGCTTCGATGCCGATCGCAAGGCACTGCGCACGCGCTATTCGGAGCTGGTCCGCCGTTTTCATCCTGACAAGAACGGCGGCGACCGGGCCTACGAAGGCCGCCTTCAGGCCGTGGTCGAAGCCTACAACCTCCTGCGCGCGACGCCAGCCTTCAACGTCTGAGACTGGACAAGCCCCCCATCCGGCGCAAAGCTCTTGCATCGGGTATGGGGGGACGCATGCGAGACGAAGACCGGCAGCTGGGGATGGACCGGGCGATCACCCGGCGCGATTTCGTGAACGGGGCGGCGGCCAGCGCGCTGGCAGCCGCCGCACCTGCCGACGCGCTCGCTGCTGCAGCCCGCGCCAAGGCGGTCGTGACGCCCGAGATCGATCCCACTCCCTATCCCCCAGCCAAGCAGGGTATGCGCGGTTCGCACGCCGGTACCTATGAGGCGGCGCATATGCTGCGCGACGGGACGCTCAAACTGGCGGACGCCGAGCAGAGCGGCGAGATCTATGACCTCGTGATCGTCGGCGGCGGGCTTTCCGGGCTTTCCGCAGCGCATTTCTTCCAGAAGCGGGTGGGGCCGGGTGCGAAAGTGCTGGTGCTCGACAACCATGACGATTTCGGCGGGCACGCCAAGCGCAACGAATTCCGCGTGAACGGCAAGCTGCTCGTCTGCAACGGCGGCACGCTCAACATCGAAAGCCCCTCGCGCTACGACAAGTGGTCGCGTGTGCTGCTCGATGACATCGGCGTCGATATCGCGCGGTTCGAGCGCGACAACACGGCCAACGCCACACTCTACAAGTCGCTCGGCATGGGCCACGGCATGGTCTTCGATGCCGAGACCTTTGGCGGGAAGGACGTGGTCCTGCCCATGGGCGGCGGCTGGCGCGGCGGGCGGATCGAGCCCGAGAAGCTGGATAAGGCGCCGCTTGGCCCCAAGGCGCGGGCGGACCTCGCGCGACTCTTCGCCAATCCGCAGCCCGATTATCTCCCCGGCCTCGATGCGGCGGCGAAGAAGGACTGGCTGGCGCGGCATTCCTACAAGGAGTTCCTGACCGAGAAGGTCGGCGTCGATCCTCAGGTTTACTGGCTGTTTCAGAACATTGGCATGGCAAGCTTCTGCGTCGGCGGCGATGCCGTGCCCGCGCTGTTTGCCTGGGTGCAGGGCTATCCCGGCTTTTCCGGCATGGCGCTGGGCGAAGTGCCGGCAGACCTCTTTGCAGACCTTCCCGGCGGGCAGCACGGCCGGCAGCGCGAGGGCGACAAGTCGATCCACTTCCCCGATGGCAACGCCACGCTGGCGCGGCTGCTTGTCTCCAAGCTGGTTCCCGAGGCGACCGCAGGCCGCACGCAGGAGGACATGGGCACCGCGGTGATCGACTACGCCGCGCTGGATCGTCCCGGCGCGCCCACGCGCATCCGCCTCTCGAGCGTTGTCCTCAATGTCGCGCATCGCGGTGATCCGGCGAGTGCGGGCGAGGTCGCGGTGCATTATGCCAAAGACGGCAAGCTGGTGGAGGTCCGCGGCAAGGCCGTGATCATGGCCTGCTGGAACATGGCGATCCCCTACATGATGCCCGAACTGCCGCCTGCGCAGAAGGAGGCGCTCGCCTATGGGGTGAAGGGCCCGATGGTCTACACCAGCGTTGCGGTCACCAACTGGCGGCCGTTCGTGAAGCTGGGTGCCGCCAACTTCCACTGCCCGACGATGTTCCATCAGGAAGTCGGGCTCACCGAAGCGGTCAGCCTGGGTGACCTGAAGCACCCGCAGAACCCGGACGAGCCGGTGGTGCTCCATCTCGTCAAATACATGAACAAGCCCGGCCTGCCGCGCCGTGACCAGCACCGTGTCGGCCGAGCCGAGCTTCTCGCGATGAGCTTCGAGACTTTCGAGCGCGAGACCCGGCGCCAGTTGCAGCGTATGCTGGGCAGTGCGGGCTTTGATGCCGCGCGCGACATTGCCGGGATCACCGTGAACCGCTGGGGCCACGGCTATTCCTACACCTACAACTCGATCTACGATCCGGTGGAATGGGTCTACAGCGAGAGCCCGAACCGCCCTTGCGTGGTGGGCCGCCAGCCCTTCGGCCTTGTCAGCATTGCGAACAGCGACGCGGCGGCGAGCCCGCACACCGACGCCGCGATCCAGGAAGCCCACCGCGCGGTGCAGGAAGTCATCGAGCGGCGGACCTATCCGTTCGTGCCGCGCCGAACGGCCTAGTCTTCCAGCGCAGCCAGGTCCGGCTCCACCCAGCCGCGTCGCGCATCCACGCTGAACAGGCGCGCCTTAGAATAAAAGCACAGCGGCCAGCTTCGATCACCGATCTCGCTTTTCAGCAGCGCGTTCACCGCATCGACAAGCGCGGTGCCGGCCGGCACCGTCCCGGCAAAGGCGCGCACGCCGCGAATGTAGAGCTGCGTCAGTGTCTCGTGATACCCCGCGCTGTCGGTGTTCTCGCCGCCCACGGCCACGTTGTAGGCGCTGATCGTGCCCGGCATGTCACGCTCCGGCACGAAGTCCGGTCGCTCGCGCAGCAGCCACAGGCAGGCGGCGAGATGCGCCTCGTGCGTCCACTCCGCCTTGGGCAGCGTGCGGGCCAGCAGGCCTTCGCCCACATGGCGCACCGCCGCATCATCGGCAAAAAGTCGGATCGAATGCGTGGCCATGTTTCGTCCTTCTGGCACAAAAAAAGAGGCCTCGCACAGGGCGAGGCCTCATGCCAGACGGGATTGTCGTCTTCTTGCTTATGCTGCGATCGGTGCCGCGTTGCGCACGCCTTCGTCGACATGGTCGGCGAACTGCGCGAAGTTGTCGATGAACTTGCGCACCAGCTCCTTGGCGGTGCGGTCATAGGCCTCCGGATCGGCCCAGGCGCCGCGCGGATCGAGCAGTGCGGTATCCACGCCCGGCACGGCAACCGGCACTTCGAAGCCGAAGCCCGGATCGATGCGGAAGTCGGCGCTGTTGAGGCTGCCATCGAGCGCGGCGTTGAGCAGTGCGCGGGTCGCCTTGATCGGCATGCGCTTGATCCCCGGCATGGTGGCGAGGCCGCCGGACCAGCCGGTGTTGACCAGCCAGCACTTCACCCCGCCCTTGGCGATGCGCTCCTTGAGGAGGTTGCCGTAGACCGAAGGATGGCGCGGCATGAACGGCGCGCCGAAGCAGGTGCTGAAGGTGGCTTCCGGCTCGGTCACGCCGATTTCGGTGCCGGCCACGCGCGCGGTATAGCCAGAAAGGAAGTGGTACATCGCCTGATCGGGCGTCAGCCGCGCGATCGGGGGCAGCACGCCATAGGCATCCGCCGTCAGGAAGATGATGTTCGACGGCACCGGGCCGAGGTTCTTCTCGCTCGTGTTCGGGATGAAGTCGATCGGGTAGGAACCGCGGCTGTTTTCCGCCAGTGAGGCATCGTCGAGGTCGATCGTGCGGGTTTCGGGATCGATCACCACGTTCTCGAGGATCGTGCCGAAGCGCTTCGTCGTCGCGAAGATTTCGGGCTCTGCCTCTGCCGAGAGACGGATCATCTTGGCGTAGCAGCCGCCCTCGAAGTTGAACACCGCCGTGTCCGACCAGCCGTGCTCGTCATCACCAATCAGCGTGCGGCTGGCATCGGCTGAAAGCGTCGTCTTGCCGGTGCCGGAAAGCCCGAAGAACACCGCCGTGGTGCCGTCCGCACCGATATTGGCCGAGCAGTGCATCGGCATGACCCCCTGCACCGGCAGCAGGTAGTTGAGAATGCCGAACACCGACTTCTTCATCTCGCCCGCATAAGCGGTGCCGCCGATCAGGATCAGCTTCTCGGTGAAGTTGACCGCGATCACCGTTTCGCTGCGGCAGCCGTGACGCGCAGGATCGGCGCGGAAGCTCGGGATATCGATGATCGTGTATTCAGGCGCGAAGCTTGCGAGTTCCGCAGCCGTCGGGCGCACGAGCAGGGTGCGGATGAACTGCGAGTGCCAGGCGAACTCGGTGATCACGCGCACGGAAACGCGATATTCGGGCTGCGAACCGCCGAACAGGTCGGCAACGTAGGCCTTGTCGAGCCCGCCCAGCGCGGCGAGGAAATCCGCCTTGAGCGCCGCGAACTGCTCGGGCGTCATGGCGACGTTGGTCTTGCCCCACCAGATCGTGTTTTCGGTCTCGGCATCGCGGACGAAGAACTTGTCCTTGGCGCTGCGGCCGGTGTGCTTGCCGGTGGCGACGACGAACGGGCCGTCTGCCGAAAGCACGCCCTCGCCATTGCGGATCGCATGCTCGACCAGCGGCGCGGTGCCGATGTTGGCAAAGATCTGCGCGGGCTCGGGAAGCCCCTGCTGAGCGAGAGTCACTTTCAAAGCAGTATCAGACAAAGTCGGTCTCCCTCTGCGGGTTTGCCGGTTGCCCGGGCCGGTTGGGGCTCCGGGCGAGGCATGGCCCCGCGTTGCAATCACACCCAGATGCTCTCGTCCGCCGGCGAATCCGCAGCTGGTTTGCATACGAATGCGCTGAGTCTGTCCCGGCGCATAGCCACCCCGCCATGCTGCGTCAAATGCCGTCGCGGCAACCTAGTTTTTTGCGCAGCAAGTTGCACCGCGTACAACTGCACCGCATTCACGCGGGATCCGCGGCGCGGTTGCCAGCAACGCTGGGAGCCGGTAATCCCTTGGCCCCCGACCCGCCGCCAGCCAGACCGGAAACGCCCCTGTCCGAAGCTTTGCAATCGCCGGTATCTGCCACCACGCGCGGTGATGATCCCCGAGTGATCGCGCTGGTGGATGATGACCGAAATATCCTGACCACCGTGTCGATCGCGCTACAGGCCGAAGGCTTCGTCACCCGGCTCTATTACGACGGCGCCGCAGCGCTGAAGGCTCTGATCGAAAACCCGCCAGACCTTGCCGTTTGCGATATCAAGATGCCGCGCATGGATGGGCTCGAACTCCTGAGCCGCCTGCGCGAGAAGAGCCAGCTCCCGGTGATCTTCCTCACCAGCAAGGATGCCGAGGCCGACGAGGCGCTCGGCCTATCGATGGGCGCCGACGATTACATCGCCAAGCCTTTCAGCCAGCGCCTGTTGATCGCCCGCATCCGCGCGATCCTGCGCCGCTCCGAAATTGCCCGCAGCGATGCGGCGGGACCGGCCGAACCGGGCGAAGGGGCGCAGCCGCTACCCGAACCGATCCGCCGCGGCCGCCTCGTGATGGACCCCGCCCGCCATACCGTCACGTGGGACGGCGCTGCGGTGTCACTCACCGTGACCGAGTTCCTGATCCTCGAGGCACTTGCGCTGCGCCCGGGCGTGGTCAAGACGCGCAATCAGCTGATGGACGCGGCCTACCACGACGATGTCTTCGTCGACGACCGCACGATCGACAGCCACATCAAGCGCCTGCGCCGCAAGTTCCGCGTGGCCGATCCCGGCTTTGCCGCCATCGAAACGCTCTATGGCGCCGGATACAGCTTCGCCGATTCCTGATCCGGCGCGCCCGCCGCTGCGTCGCCGCTCGTGGCGCGTGCGCGGCGTTTCGCTCACGACGCGCATCCTCGCGGTCAACGTCATCGCACTCGCGCTCCTCGCCGGTTCGTTCTTCTATCTCGACAGCTACCGCAAGCAGCTCCTGGCCGAACGGTTCAAGCTGGCCCGGGCCGAGGCCGAGATCGCCGCCACAGCGCTGACCGAAGCCCGGCCCGCCAAGGCACGCGAAGTGCTCGCCGAAATCGGCACTGCGCAAAAGCTGCGGCTCACGCTCTATGATGCCAAGGGTGGGCTGATCGCCGACAGTTTCCGCCTCGCGCCGCCGCCGTTCGCCTTTGCCGATCCAGACAAGGAGGCCTGGTATACCAGCGCCGCGCGCCTGCTCGATCGCGGCGTGGACTTCATCGTCGGCGCTCCGGTCATCGAACGATACCGCGAACCGCCCGAGACGGGCGCGGCCAACTGGCCCGAGATCGCGCGCGCCCGCGCCTCGCGGGCGACCGAAGTCTACCTGCGCTATGCGCCGGATCGCACGCCGGTGATCACTGCCGCCACGCCTGTGGGGACCAGGGGCGAGATGCTGCTCGCACTGCGCAACGCCACTGATGTCACCCAGTCGGTCCGCGATGCGCGCCAGTCGCTGGGGATCATCATCGGCGTCGCCTTCCTGCTTTCGATCCAGCTTTCGCTGTTCCTGGCCCGCACGATTGTCCAGCCGCTGCGCGCCTTGGTCCGCGCCGCGGTGCGTGTGCGGCTGGGGCGCGACCGCGCGGTTGTCGTCCCGCGCCTGCCTGAACGCGGCGACGAGATCGGGCTCCTTGCGCGCGCCTTTTCCGACATGACCACCGCGCTGCGCCAGCGCATCGACGCGGTCGAAAGCTTTGCCGCCGATGTCGCGCACGAGCTCAAGAACCCGCTCGCCTCGCTCTCCAGCGCGCTCGAGACGATGGAGAAGGTCGACGATCCCGCGCTGCGCCAGCAACTGGCCGCGATTGCTGCGCACGATGTGCAGCGCATCGACCGGCTGATTACCGAGATCGCCGATGCCAGCCGCATCGATGCGCAATTGAGCCGCGCGACGTTCGCTCCGCTCGATCTGGCAGCCCTTGCCGGAGACGTCGTCGGTGCGCGCGGCGCGCGGCCTGATCGGGAAGCGTGTCCGATCCGCATGGTGCGCGGCGGCGGCACGGCGCTGGTGCGCGGCGACGCGCTGCAGCTGGAGCGGGTGCTCGACAACCTGCTCGACAACGCCGTCTCGTTTTCGCCGCCCGGCGGCACCGTCGAGGTCGTGGTCTGGGCCAGCGAGGGCCGCGTCTACCTCGCAGTGACCGACGATGGCCCCGGCATTCCGCCCGCCGAGCGCGAGAAGGTGTTCGAGCGCTTCCATTCCGTCCGGCCTGCCAGCGAGGCGTTCGGCGCGCACAGTGGTCTGGGGCTCGCCATCGCACGCACGATTGCCGAGGCACACGAAGGCTCGCTCACCATCACCGACCGCCCCGGCGGCGAACCCGGCGCGCAGCTCGTGCTTGAACTCCCGATGGCCGGGGAGGACGAGGAATGAAGCACCAGGCAACTTGTGTCGCCATTGCCGGCCGCGCAATCCTGATCGAGGGACCATCGGGCGCGGGCAAGTCGAGCCTCGCGCTGGCCTTGATCGATCGCGGCGCGGTACTGGTCGGCGATGACGGTGTGACGCTCGAACACGACGGCGCACGGTTGCTGGCGAGCCCGGTGCCCGAGACGACCGGCCTGCTCGAGGTGCGCGGGCTGGGCCTCGTCACGATGCCGGTCGCAACCGCAATGCCGGTCGCGCTGCTGCTCGTGCTCGACCCTGAAGCCCCGCGCTTCATCGAAGCGCCGGAACGCGCCTTGCGCCACGGCGCCGCGCTGCCGCTGATCCGGCTCTGGCCGGATAGCTCCGTCCTGCACCTTCGCGCCGAAATCGCGCTGCGCACTTATGGCCTGCCGCCGGCGGGGCCAGTCTTCACGTAAACGTCCCCGCGTGAAACATTGCCGGGGGCTTGCCCCTTGGCGGTCTTCCCTTCCGGCCAAGGCTGGCGCAAACCACGCCCATGGTGCCCGACTCGGAACCGGAAGATCCGCCGCAGCGTATTCTGCTCGTCACCGGCGTGCTCGGTGCGGGCAAGACGACTGCGCTGCGCACGCTTGAAGATATGGGCTGGGAAGCGATCGACAACTTCCCGATCCGTCTGCTCGACCGCTTGCTGGAAACCGAGCCCGGTTCGGCGCAACTTGATGCAGGCTCGCCGCTTGCCATCGGTTTCGATACGCGTACGCGCGGGTTCGATCCGGCCAAGACCATCGAACGGGTCAAGCGGCTCACCGCGCGCAGCGATCTGGCGGTTACCACGCTGTTCCTCGATTGCGGCGGGGCGGAGCTTGAACGGCGCTACAACGAGACCCGCCGCCGCCACCCGATGAGCGAGGACAAGCCCGCCGCGACCGGAATTGCCGCCGAGCGCGAGCTGCTCGAGCCGCTTCGCCGCTGGGCAGACGTCGTCATCTCGACCACCGATTTTTCCACCAATGATCTGCAGCAGGCGATTCGCGAGCAGTTTGGCCGGATCACGCCGCAGCGCACCACGCTCACGATCAGCAGCTTCGGCTTTTCGCGGGGGACACCGCCGCTGGCGGACCTCGTGTTCGACATGCGCTTTCTGGCTAATCCGCACTGGGACGATGCCTTGCGCCCGCTCACCGGCAAGGACGCTCCGGTGGGCGAATATATCCGCCGCGATCCGGCATTTAGCGAGGCGTTCACGCGGATCCGCGATCTCCTGCTGCTGCTGCTTCCGCGCTTCCAGGCGCAGGGCAAGGCCTATGTGAACATCGCCTTCGGCTGCACCGGCGGGCGCCACCGCTCGGTGTTCATGGCCGAACAAATCGCTTCAGCCTTGCGCGACGAGGGATTTTCTCCCACATTGCTGCATCGCAACCTGGGGTCGCGCGCTGCCGACATGGTCGAAGGCGCGCAGACATGAAAAACAAAGGCACCTGCCGTCCATCCGGGGAGACAGGCAGGGATCGGGGGAATGGGCATGCACTGGAAGATGGCGGGACCGGCCGGGAATTCATCCGGATACGGCACCAGCCTCAACCGATTTTGCCCATGCTGAATGCGGCGCTTGGCCGCACCGCCCTTCGGAGCCACCCCAACAGATGATCGGTCTCATCCTCGTCACCCACGGCGCCCTTGCCGACGAATTCATCCATGCGATGGAGCATGTCGTCGGGCGCCAGCCCGATATTGTCGCGGTCTGCATCGGCCCGAACGATGATATGGAACGTCGCCGCAAGGAAATCGCCGATGCGATCCGCCGCGTCGATAGCGGCGAGGGCGTTATCGTCCTGACGGACCTCTTCGGCGGCACGCCGTCCAATCTGGCCATTTCGCTGATGGAAGCCGGCCGGGTCGAGGTGATCGCCGGCATCAACCTGCCCATGCTGATCCGGCTCGCCAAGGCGCGCAATTCGATGGGCGTGCGCGAGGCGACCGCGGCTGCGCGCGATGCCGGGCGCAATTACATCACCATCGCATCCGAATTCCTGGGGCAGGACGCCTGAATATGACCGAGAACGCCGCCGCTTCCTCTGATGTCACCACGGCGCGCGAAACGGTCCTCATCGTCAATCAGCGCGGCCTGCATGCACGGGCGAGCGCCAAGTTCGTCAATGCCGTCGCGCGCCTGCCCGATGGCGTCGACGTGAAGGTGATCAAGGACGGCACTGAGGCGCAAGGCGGCTCGATCCTTGGCCTGATGATGCTCGGCGCGGCCAAAGGCGATTCGGTCGAGATCGTCGTGACCGGGCCTGACGCGGACGCTGTGCTCAAGAAGGTCGCCGGGCTCGTCAAGGACGGCTTCGGCGAGGATTGAGGCGAAGGCGATGATGCGCCGCCAGATCACCGGGTTTTCCAACCCGACCATCAAGGCCGTCCGGGCCCTTCGCGAAAAGAAGCACCGCAAGCGTGAAGGGCGCTTCCTTGCCGAAGGCCTGCGCCTGCTGACCGATGCGCGCGAGAGCGGCCGCGTTCCCGAACTGCTGCTGATGGCCGAGGGACGCGAGGGGCATCCCCTACTCGATGCGCTGGAAGCTGCCGTGGCGCGCGCGGGCGGCGATGTGATCGAAATGCCCGAGGATTTGCTCGCCAAGGTGACGGGCAAGGATAATCCGCAAGCCGTGGCTGGGGTCTTCGCGGAATGGGATACCCGGCTCGAAGCGCTGGACCGGGGGCGCAGCCCGCTGTGGCTCGTCGCGCAGGCCATGCGCGATCCCGGCAATCTCGGCACGATGCTGCGCACCGCCGACGCGGTCGGCGCGGGCGGGGTGATCCTGCTCGACGATTGCGCCGATCCCTTTTCGGTCGAGGCCGTTCGCGCGAGCATGGGAGCAGTATTCACCGTGCCGCTGGCACAGGCGCGGTGGGATGATTTTGAGCGCTGGTTGCGCGCCGGGCCGGGACAACTGGTGGCGGCGAGCTTGCGCGAGGCAGTGCCCTATCGCGGCGCGGCCTATTCGGCGCCCTGCTTCGTGATGGTCGGCAACGAATCGCGCGGGTTGCCTGAAGACTACGAGATGGCCTGCGATCTGCGCGTGACCATGCCGATGAAGGGCCGCGCCGACAGCCTCAACGCCGCAGTTGCAGCGGCGGTGCTGGCCTACGAGGTGCTGGCCGCGCTGGGGGGATAAGAGGCCCCTCGCTCTCCTCTTCGTCATCGCCGCGAAGGCGGAAAGTCAGAGCGGCCATAGCGTGCCTGTTTGCCTCGATCCCCGCCGGTGCGGATATCAATCCCCTGCAATCAGGGCAGTGATGCGCCAGCCCTGCTTGCCGCGCTCGGCGATGAGGCGGTAGTCGATCACGCTGCGCAGTTTCGTGTTTTCGACATAGGCCGTCTTGCCTCCGCCCGGCAGCGTGACTTTGGCAAAGGTACCATCCGGGCTGCTGCCTTCCGCCATCGCTACAAGTGCCCAGTTCAGCGTGGCGACCATCGGTGCTGCCGTGCTTGCCTTGGCATATGCCGGCACGTCCGGCCCCAGGACCAGCATCGCAGCATAGGGATCCGCATCTTCGGGGGCGTTCCAGAAGATCCAGGGAAGGAAGGCCTGACCGTCCTTGAAGCCGCAGCCTAGCGGCAGCAGCGCCGCGATCTGGTCCCACAGCTTGTAGTCCTTGTCGGTGAGCCGCTTCTTCATTTCGGCAAGACCGTGTCCGCCACCATAATCGAGCTGCACATCAGGAGAGGTCAGCGTGATCAGCGCAGCTGCGTCGCGCCGTGCGACTGCCTGTTCGAGGCGCGCGCGGAACTCCGCCCAGCCGGGCTGCGCGGTGCAATCATCGCGCGGCGGGTAGCTGGCGGCTTTGAGCAAGGGTGCCGCAGCTGTACCTGTTTCGGTGGTGGCCGGGGCCAAAGAAGCACCAGTCGGCAGCGCAGGCTCGCTGGCGATGGAAGCTGCAGACGGCGCACCGCCGGGCGCGTCCCCCTTGCCACAACTCGCGAGCAGGCTCAGCGAGATCAGGGCCATTGCGGCATATCCGGTTTTCATGGCGTTCTCCGCAGCCTGCTCGCTGGCGGCGCCGCGCCGCCTGTCCAAGACCAGAGCAACGATCTACTCCGCTGCCTGATCGCCGACTACGTCTGAACCGACCTCCGGTTCCACCAGCGCAAGCTTTGCCGCATCGCCGCTCTCGGCATGGCGCGGGGCCGTCTCGATCAGGGGCACATCCTCGATCTCGCGCTTGCCGATCTCGATATGCTTGTCGCGCAGGCGGCGCCCGGCGGAAAGCACATTGCGCTCGAAGCTGCCGACGAACTTGTTGTAATGCCCCACCGCGCTGTCGAGGCCTGAGCCGACGCGCTTCAGGTGTTCGGCGGCCACAGCCAGCCGGTCGTAGAGCTCTCCGCCCATCTTGCCGATCTCGCGCGCCTCGCGCGCCAAGCCGTCCTGCCGCCAGACTTGCGCCACGGTGCGCGCAATGGCCACAAGGTTGGTGGGAGAGGCGAGCAGCACGCGCCGTTCGAAGGCAAAGTCCCACAGTGCCGGATCACGTTCGAGCGCGGCGGCGATGAAATGTTCGCCCGGCACGAACATCAGCACGTAGTCTGGCGCTTCCTCGAACTGGCTCTGGTAGCTCTTGGCGCCGAGCGTCTGGATATGGTTGCGCATGGATTGCACATGCGCCGCCAACGCCACGCCGCGCGCATCGTCGTCCGCCGCCTCGAACGCATCCTGATAGGCGTTCAAGGAGACCTTGGCGTCGATCACGAGGATCTTGTTGCCCGGCACTTTGACGATGGCATCGGGGCGCAGCCGCCCGTCCTCGGTATCGACCGAATGCTCGGTGACGAAATCGGTATGCTCGGCAAGACCGCACTGTTCGAGCACGTTGCGCAGCTGCAGTTCACCCCAGCGGCCGCGCGTCTTGGGGCCGTTGCGCAAGCTGTTGCCCAGTTGCAGCGCAGCGGTGCGCACCGCTTCCTGGCCCTGGCGCATACCCTCGATCAGCCCGGTGAGCTGCCCGAAGGCATCGACGCGCTTGGCTTCCAGTTCCTGGACTTGCGCTTCGTACTTTTCGAGCCGCGCGCCGACTGGTTCGAGCACGGCCTTGATCCGTGCTTCGCTGGTCTTCTCGCTTTCGGCAAAACGCGCATTGGCCCGCGCGAGGAAGGCTTCCTGCGCGCGTTCAAGCACCTTGTGCCCGGCGTTCTCGAATTCCTTGCGCAGGGTTTCCTGCGCCTCGATCAGCAGGCGCTTCTGCTCGGCGAAGTTCTCGGCATCGGCCTTCAGCCGTTCAAGCTCGGCGCGCAGGGCCTCGCGGTCGGCGCGCAGCGCGGCAAGTTCGGGGCGCATGCGGTCCGCTTCGGCACCGCGTTCCTGCGCGGCGGCAAACTGGGCGGCGAGCGTATCGCGCTCTTCACGCACAGCCGCCGCCTCGGCGACCAGCGCATCGTGCTGCCCGGCCTTCACGCTCGCGGCCGCGAGTTCGGTGATCGCGCGGCGGAACTTCTCGTCGAGATCCTTCGCCTCACCCTCGCGCGCGGTCAGCCGCGCCTGCAGTTCGGCAATCGGGCGCGCGCCGAGGAACCAGCCGACCGCGAGACCGGCAAGCAGGGCAACGATCAGAAAAACAAAGACAAGGGTGGTATCCACGCCGACTCCCGCACCGGAACGAAGCGTGAACCTATCCTGACTCTAGCAGCAGCGCAAGCGGCGTGAGGTCACGCCGCGCGGCGCATCTTCTCCAGCTTGCGCAGCACCATCTGCCGCTTGAGGCGCGAGAGATGGTCGATGAACAGGATGCCTTCGAGGTGGTCCATCTCGTGCTGCAGGCAGGTGGCGAGCAGGTCGTCCATCTCTTCCTCGTGGACCTGGCCATCAAGGTCCTGCCAGCGTGCGCGGATGCGCGCCGGGCGTTCCACTTCGGCGTACATTTCAGGCACCGAAAGGCAGCCCTCGTTATAGACGCGGCGTTCAGCGGAAGGATCAAGGATCTCGGGATTTATGAACACGCGCGGTTCGCGCTTGGTCGGCTGGTGATGGTGGTGGTGGCCATCATGCGCGCAAGGTACCGGTTCGGCATCCGGATCGTCGGGCTGCAGGTCGATCACCAGGACGCGCAGCGGCACGCCCACCTGGACGGCGGCGAGGCCGATCCCCGGCGCGGCATACATCGTCTCGAACATGTCGGCGACGAGCGTCTTCAGCTCCTCGTCGAACACGGTGACGGGCTTCGAGATCTGCTTGAGGCGCGGATCGGGGACTTCGAGGATTTCGCGGATAGCCATCCCGGTCAGATAGGCAAGCCGCGCGCGACTCGCAAGGTGCTACCCTACAGGTCGCCGCGCCCGCAGCGCCTGTGCGAGCGTGCCTTCGTCGAGATAATCGAGCTCGCCGCCCACCGGCAGGCCGTGCGCCAGTTGGGTGACGCGCAAGGGCAGGGTATCGATCCGCTCGGCGATGTAGTGCGCGGTGGTCTGGCCCTCGAGCGTCGCGTTCATCGCGAGGACGACCTCGTCGATCCCGCCCGCTTCCAATCGCGCGAGCAGCTTGCCGATCGAAAGATCCTCCGGCCCCACGCCCTCAAGCGCGGAAAGGCGCCCGCCGAGCACGTGATAGCGCCCGGTGAACAACCGCGAGCGATCAAGCGCCCAGAGATCGGCCACTTCCTCAACGACGCAGAGCGCGCGGGCATCGCGGCGTGGATCGGTGCAGATGCTGCAGGGGTCCGCGGTATCGACATTGCCGCAGGTCTGGCACTCGACCAGCCGCGCGCGCACACCTTCCAGCGCTTCGGCGAGCTGGACCAGGCTCGTCTCGCGCCGCTTGATCAGCCATAACACCGCGCGCCGCGCCGAACGTGGCCCTAGCCCGGGAAGCCGGGCCAGCGCGCTCGCCAGCGCCTCGATCTCTTGCGATGCCATGGGGGGAGAGATAGGGCCACGCCACGCAAACGAAAGGCCCTTTTGAGCGTTATGCGCATTGTCTTTATGGGAACCCCGGATTTCGCCGTGCCGACGCTCTCTGCGCTGGCTGCGGCGGGGCATGAGGTTGTCGCGGCCTACAGCCAGCCGCCGCGCCCGGCGGGGCGGGGCAAGCAGCTGCAGCCCTCGGCAGTGCACCGCGCGGCGGAGGCGCTGGGCATTCCCGTGCGCACGCCGGTCTCGCTCAAGGGTGCCGAGGAGCAGGCCGCGTTTGCCTCGCTGGAGGCCGATGTCGCGGTGGTCGCGGCCTACGGCCTTATCCTGCCGCAGGCGGTGCTGGACGCGCCGCGGCTGGGGTGCCTCAACGTGCATGGTTCGCTGCTGCCGCGCTGGCGGGGGGCGGCGCCGGTTCAGCGGGCGATTCTGGCCGGCGATGCGATGACCGGCGTCACCATCATGCAGATGGAGCGCGGGCTTGATACCGGGCCGATGCTGGCGACTGTCGAGACTCCGGTGGACGGCAAGTCCGCAGGCGAACTGACCGCCGAGCTGGCGGAAAAAGGCGCGGCGCTGATGGTTTCGGTGCTGGCCGATCTTCCCGCGCATCCGCCGGTGGTGCAGCCGGAGGAGGGCGTGACCTATGCGCACAAGATCGAGAAGGCCGAAAGCCGGCTCGATTTCACCCGCAGCGCGGTTGAGGTGGAGCGGCAGGTGCGCGCCTTTGCCCCTGCGCCGGGGGCCTTTTTCGAGCTGGAGGGCGAACGGTACCGCGTGCTTGCTGCCGTTATCCAGCCCGGAAGTGGCGAACCGGGAACCACGCTCGATGGCGGCCTCGCGATTGCCTGCGGAGAGGGCGCGCTGGTACCGACGCTGATCCAGCGCGCGGGCAAACCGGCGATGGACACCGCCGCTCTGCTGCGCGGGCGCGCGATCCCGGCGGGGACGCGCCTTGGGTGATTTCTTGACCCGCTACGCCCTCACCCTCGAATACGATGGCAGGCCCTACATGGGCTTCCAGCGGCAGGCGCATGGGCCCTCGGTCCAGCAGGCGTTCGAGGAAGCGGCGGTGAGCGTCGTGGGCCATGCTGTGACGCTCCATTCCGCCGGGCGTACCGATGCCGGTGTCCATGCCCGCGCGATGCGCGCGCATTTCGATAGCGAGAAGCCGCTAGCCCCCTTCCGGATGGGCGAGGCGATCAATGCGCGCTTGAGGCTTGCCGAGCAGGCCGTGGCGGTGCTCGATTGCGTCCAAGTGCCCGAGGACTGGCATGCGCGCTTTTCATGCATCGGGCGGTCCTACGAATACGTGATCGCCAATCGCCGCGCGCCGCTGGTGCTGGAAGCAGGGCGGGCGTGGCGGATCGCGCATGGACTGGACGCGGACGCGATGCACGCGGCGGCGCAGGTGCTGGTCGGTCGGCACGATTTCACCACCTTCCGCTCGGCGCAATGCCAGTCGGCCAGCCCGGTGAAGACGCTGCGCCATCTCTCTGTGCGGCGCGAAGGCGACCATGTGATCGTGGCCGCCGAGGCGCGCAGCTTCCTCCATCATCAGGTGCGTTCGATGGTCGGCTGCCTGGCCATGGTGGGCGAAGGGCGCTGGACCGCCGCCGATCTGCGCGATGCGCTCGAAGCCGCTGACCGCAGCCGCCTCGGCCACAATGCGCCCCCTGATGGCCTCTATTTCATGCGCGCGCTTTACCCCGGCGAATGAGTGGTTAAGTTGCGGATTGAAACCCGCGCCGGGCATCATCGGCGCGGCAGCAATCAGGAGAGAACCATGGCGTTTACCGGCAAGCAGCTCACGACCCGACTCGACGCGGACGGCACGCTGACCGTGCAGATCGTCCCCAAGACGTGGGACACGCCCACCGGCAGCCAGGTGCTCGTGCAAGTCGAGGCGACGCCGATCAACCCGTCGGATCTCGGCCTGCTGTTCGCCTCGGCCGATACCGCGAATGCCACTTACACCCCCGGCAAGGTGGTCGCGAAGATGCCCGACAATGCCACCCGCGCCATGGCCGCGCGGCATGGGATGGATATGCCGGCGGGCAACGAGGCCGCAGGCGTCGTCGTCGCCGCCGGGGACAGCCCCGCTGCACAGGCGCTGATGGGCAAGCGCGTCGCCTGCGTGCCGGGCACCGCCTATGCGAGCTACGCCTATGCCGAGGCGGGCATGTGCCTGCCCGTCGATGACAGCGTCACCCCCGCGCAGGCCGCCTCCAGCTTCGTCAATCCGATGACAGCGCTGGGCTTTGTCGAGACGATGAAGATGGAAGGCTTCACTGGCCTCGTCCACGCGGCTGCCGCGTCCAACCTCGGTCAGATGCTCGTGCGCATCTGCCAGGAAGATGGCGTGCCGCTGGTCAACATTGTCCGCAGCGAAGAGCAGGTCGCGCTGCTCAAGGGCCTCGGCGCCACGCATGTGCTCAACATGACCGAGCCGGGCTTTCAGGCCGCGCTGACCGATGCGATCCATGAAACCGGCGCGATGCTCGGCTTCGATCCGATCGGTGGCGGCACGCTGGCGGGGCAGATCCTCGCCGCGATGGAATCGTCCGCCAGCCGGGGCGCCGCGTTCAGCCGCTATGGTTCCTCGACGCCCAAGAAGGTCTACATCTACGGCGCGCTCGATCTCGGGCCGACGATCCTCAACCGCGCTTTCGGGCTTACGTGGGATCTTGGCGGGTGGCTGCTGACGCCGTTCATGGCCAAGGCGGGCATGGACGTGGTGGGCCGGATGCGCGCCCGTGTCGCGCGCGATCTCACCACCACCTTCGCCAGCCACTACAAGGCCGAGGTCAGCCTCGAAGGCATGCTGGAGCCCGCCGCGGTCGCCGAATACAATGCACGCCGCACGGGCGAGAAGTATCTCGTGGTGCCGACCGCCTGACAGGAAAAAGGGGCGCCCGGCGGGGTGCCCCTCAACTGCCCGAGGTCACTCCCGAGGAACTCAGTTCCTTTGACCCGCAGCTACCTTGGATAGCCGAATCAACATGTCCCTCATGTCGAAGTGGTCAACAAACAGGTCCGCTGGATTGGCACGGCAATCCTTGCGTACCGCTGACCAGGCAGCATCGTGCTCGGCACTCTTCTTGCGTATACCGTCCACGCCGCCTGCCATTGCTCCGCCCGGTTGGAACATAAGCCTGAAACCGACAAGCATGGTTTCAAGTTGATCCCTGCTGTCCTTCTTGGTTCGATCGGGGTGCTGCGCGTCCCACCAGTCCATTTCCCGTGTGAAGGCGTCGCATGTGTAGTGCACCAGTCCACCGCCGGGCACATGAGATTTTGACTGGTAGAATTCGTAGCCGGTCACAAACTTCAGCGGGATGGCGTTGCCGCCACTGTCGCGCGCAGGGGTGAACCGGGCGGTATTAGCTGTCGTCAGCGCTGCTTTGTCGAGGATGGACGAACCCGTCGAGGTTCTGAGCGTTGCAGAAGACACGGCCCCAGCGGCGTCGATTACAAATTCGACCACCGCGGTGCCGTGGTGGCCCAGGGCTTTTGCTTCGGCGGGAAACTCTGCGCGATCACCGCGCAGAAATTTCGGTTTTACCTTAACCAGTGCGGGATCGGACACCGGAGCCGATCCGTCAGCGATGGGGAGCGAGGCATTCACCTGCGTGTCCGCAGATTGCCCAAAAGCGGCTCCTGTTCCGGATGTGGCCGTCACAGCCACCAAAACGAGAAGCCGCGCTAGGCTCAAGCCTTCCCCACCACGCTCTCCGGCAGGTCCTTGCCGAACACGCGCTGGTAGTATTCGGCCACCAGCACCCGCTCGGTCTCGTCGCACTTGTTGAGGAACGAGAGGCGGAAGGCGAAGCCGGTATCGCCGAAGATGCCGGTGTTCTGCGCCCAGCTGATCACCGTGCGCGGGCTCATCACGGTCGAGATGTCGCCGGCGATGAAGCCCTTACGGGTCAGGTCGGCGACGCGGACCATGTCCGCCGCGGTCTTGGCGTCGAGCCCGGCAACCTTCTTGGTCACCACGTCGATCTCGGTTGCCGCGGGAAGGTAGTTGAGCGCGACGACGATGTTCCAGCGGTCCATCTGGCCCTGGTTGATCGCCTGCGTGCCGTGATAGAGCCCGCTCGTATCGCCAAGGCCCACCGTGTTCGCCGTGGCGAAGAGGCGGAAGTTGGGGTTCGGGCGGATCACGCGGTTCTGGTCGAGCAGCGTGAGCTTGCCTTCGGTTTCCAGCACGCGCTGGATCACGAACATCACGTCCGGGCGGCCGGCGTCGTATTCGTCGAAGACGAGCGCGGTCGGCGTCTGCAGCGCCCAGGGCAGCAGACCCTCGCGGAACTCGGTGACCTGCAGCCCGTCGCGCAGCACGATCGCGTCGCGGCCGATGAGGTCGATTCGGCTGATGTGCGCGTCGAGGTTGATGCGGATGCACGGCCACTTGAGGCGCGCGGCCACCTGCTCGATGTGCGTCGACTTGCCGGTGCCGTGATAGCCCTGCACCATCACGCGGCGGTTGTGGGCAAAGCCTGCGAGGATCGCCAGCGTGGTGTCCGGATCGAACACGTAGTTGGGATCGAGATCAGGCACGCGCTCATCGGCCACGGAGAAGGCCGGCACGGTCATGTCGACGGGAATGCCGAAGGTCTCCCGCACGCTCAGCGTGGTATCGGGGGCGGCAAGGACGGTGGTGGCGCGGGTATCGGCCTGCAGGTTCGGAATGTCGGTCATCGCCTCATCGCCTATACGGCGCTGCGAAAGGCTGCAATAAGCTTTGAGGGCTGACTCGGCAGCGGGAGGCGGATGCTATGAAATTGTATGGGGCTCTCCTGTCGCCCTTCGTGCGCAAGGTCGCGGTGGTTCTGGCCGAGAAGGGGCTGGATTACACCCCGGCGCGCGGCGGCCCGGGCGTCACGGACGCAGAGTTCCTCGCGGTCAGCCCTTTCGCCAAGATCCCGGCGATTGACGACGATGGCTTCACCCTCGCCGATTCGTCGGCCATCGTGCACTATCTTGAAGCGAAGTACCCTTCGCCGCCGCTGATCCCCACCGATCCGCAGGCGCTGGGCCATGCCGTGTGGTTCGATGAATTCGGCGATACGATCTTCGCCGCCTCGGGCCTCAAGATCCTGTTCAACCGAGTGGTCGGTCCGCGCTTCCTCGGCCTGCCTGTCAACGAGGCGCTTGCGCTTGAGGGCGAGGCCGAATTGCCGCGCATCTTCGCCTATATTGAAAGCGTTGTGCCGGATGATGGCTGGCTGGTGGGCGAGGCCTTCACCATTGCCGATATCACGGTCGCCTCGATGCTCTGCACGCTGCGCTATGTCGGCTATGGCTCCAATGCCTCTGCCTATCCGAAGACCGCAGCGTGGCATGCCCGCGCCCTGGCGCGCCCCTCTTGGCAGTTGGTGCAGGAAAAGGAAGCGGCGCTGATGCAGCGCATCCTGCCCGATCTGGCCAACGCCTGATCGCAAGCATCCCGGCAACGCAACGCAGAGGGTTACAAACCGCAAGGGTATGCACCAGCCGGCAGGAGACTGCGTATGACCTGGATCGATGGCTTCGTGATCCCCGTGCCCGAGGCGCGCCGTGCTGATTACGCCGCGATGGCGGAAAAGGTGGGGCAGATCTTCCTCGATCATGGCGCAACGCAGGTCATCGAAAGCTGGGGCGCGGATGTGCCCCACGGCAAGGTCACCGATTTTCACCGCGCGGTGGCCGCCGAGCCGGGCGAGGGCATCGTGTTCTCGTTGATCGTCTGGCCCAGCCGCGATGTGGCGACAGCAGGGCACAAGGCCGTCTTCGCCGATCCGCGCATGGCCGATGCGGGTGACATGACCATGTTCAATTCGCAGCGCATGATCATGGGCGGTTTCGAACAGCTGCTCTGGATGGGAGATCGGACATGACCACCCCCAACGTGCCGTTCATCTGGTACGAACTGATGACCACCGATGCAGAGGCTGCCGCCGCATTCTATGGCGCGGTGGTCGGGTGGACGATCGCTCCGCCCGAACCCGGCTCTCCGATTGCCTACAGCATGATCAAGCGCAGCGATCACGGCGGGCAGGGAGGAGTGCTCCAGCTCACGTCCGAAATGCAGGCCGAAGGCGCGCATCCGGCGTGGATCCCTTATTTCCATGCAACCGATATCGACGCCGCGATTGCTGCGGTTCTGGCTGATGGTGGCCGCCAGCTTTCACCGCGCATGGATATTCCCGAGGGCAGCTTCGCCATGGTGACCGACCCGCTCGGCACGCCGTTCTATCTCATGCAGCCCAATCCGCATGAAGACCGCCCGGATGCTGGCAGCGATGTGTTCGCGGCGGAGAAACCGCAGCACGTGCGCTGGAACGAGCTTCCCAGCCCCGATCCCGAAGCCGCCAAGGCTTTCTATACCCGCCACTTCGGCATGAGCTTCACCCGCACGATGCCCATGGGTGAAATGGGCGATTATGAGTTCATGGACCACCGCGATGTCACGCTCGGTGCGATCATGCGCCGCCAGAACCCGGCCCAACCCCCATTCTGGACGATGTATCTCGGCGTCCCCGATATCGACAAGGCTTGCGCCGCGATCAGCGCCAGTGGCGGCACCATGATGTGGGGCCCGCATGAAGTCCCCGGCGGGGAATTCAGCGGCATCGCGGTTGATCCCCAAGGCGCCATGTTTGGCGTTGTCGGCCCCAAAGGAGCCTGATTGATGGCAGACTATACCTTCTACACCGTCCCCATGTCGCGCGGTCAGATCGCGCGCTGGGCGCTGCACGAAGCCGGCGCGGATTACGAGCAAGTGCTGGTCGATTGGGCGAGCCGCCCACCCGCACTCGCCGCCGCCAACCCGATGAACAAGGTGCCGACGCTGATCCACCACGCACCGGAAGGTGACCGCGTGATCACCGAATGTGCCGGCATCTGCGCCTATCTTGCCGACGTCCACCGTGAGGCGGACCTGCTTCCCCGCGATGCGGAGAAGGCGGACTACTACCGCTGGCTGTTCTTTGCGGCAGGACCACTCGAACAGGCGGTCATCAGCCGCGCGATGGGCTGGGAAGTGCCCGAAGGCAAATCAGGGATGGCCGGCTTCGGCACCTATGAGCGCACGATCGAGGCGATGGACGGGCTGCTTGCGGACCGCGACTGGGTTTGCGGTGCACGCTTCACCATGGCGGATGTCTATGTCGGCAGCCAGATCGACTGGGGCCTCAACTTCGGCTCGATCCCGCCGCTGCCCAGCTTTGCCGCCTATGCCGAACGCATCCGCACCCGCGCGGGCTATCAGTCTGCCAAGGCGATCGACCGCGATCTCATCAAGGCCGCGAAAGGGTGACGGACGCCGTCCTTTGCCTCTGGTACGAAGGTGGGGCCGAAGAAGCCGCTGCCTTCTACGCGGCGACCTTTCCGGAGAGCCGCGTTACCGGCCTCCACCGCGCGCCGGCCGATTATCCCGATGGCAAGGAGGGCGATGTCCTCACGGTCGAATTCACGGTGCTCGGATTCCGCTGCATCGGGCTCAACGGCGGGCCTCATTTCAAGCACAGCGAAGCGTTCTCGATCCAGGTGCCAACGGACACGCAGGAAGAGACCGACCGGCTGTGGAACGCCATTGTCTCGAACGGCGGCAGCGAAAGCCGCTGCGGCTGGTGCAAGGACAAGTGGGGCATCTCGTGGCAGATCACCCCGCGCGCGCTCACCCGGGGCATGGCCGATCCCGATCCCGCAGTGCGCAAGCGGGTTTTCGCGGCGATGATGACGATGGGCAAGATCGATATCGCGGCGATCGATGCGGCGCGGGCAGGAGCAGGCTGATGCCCGAACTCTATGGGCACCCGTTCTCGTCGTACACATGGAAGGCGCTCATTGCGCTCTACACCAGCGAAACGCCGTTCACCTTCCGCATGCTCGGCGCTGATCATCCGGAAAATGGCGCGCGCGTTGCGGCCGCAAGCCCGCTCGGCAAGTTCCCGCTGCTGATCGATGGCGATGCAGAAGTGTTCGAGGCGACGGCGATCATCGAGCACCTCTGGCTTCACTATCCCGGCGCGTCGCACTTGGTGCCGGTTGACCCTGTCCGTGCTGCGGAGGTCCGGATGATCGACCGGGTGTTCGACAATTACGTGATGGGGCCGATGCAGGCCGTCGTCGATGAGCACCTGCCCGGCGGCGGGATGGATCAGGGGCGTATCGACAAGGCACGCGCCAACCTCGAGCGGACTTACAGCTGGCTGGAGCGCTGGCTGGCACAATACCGGCCGGGCGAGGCCATCAGCCTGATCGAATGCGCCGCGGCACCCTCCCTGTTCTATGCCGACTGGGTCCAGCCGATCCCGGCCTCATGCCCGCGGCTTTCAGCCTACCGCGCTTATCTCCTCGCACTGCCACCAGTGTCGCGCTGTGTCGAAGACGCGCGTCCCTACCGTCCGTTCTTTCCGCTCGGCGCGCCGGACCGGGATTGAACGCCCGGCGCGCCGGATCTTCAGCGTGCCTGCTTCGCCGCGATATACCGGTCGATATTGGCGGCCAGCACATCGAGCGGCACGTTGCCGCCCTCGACCACCGCGTTGTCGAAATCGCGCAGATCATAGGCTTTGCCCAGCGCCGCCACGGCCCGCGCCCGCTGGCGCAGGATCTCGCTGCGGCCGATGAAATAGCCGCAGGCCTGGCCCGGCCAGCTGCAATAGCGCTCGACCTCGCTGGTCACCTCGTCGCGGCCCGATCCGTTGGTATTGGCGAACCAGTCGATCGCCTGCTCGCGGCTCCATTCGCGCGCGTGGAGGCCGGTATCGACGACCAGACGGCAGGCGCGGAAGGCGATGGACTGGAGGTAGCCCAGCTTGCCGACCGGATCGTCGTCATAGGCGCCGAGCTCGTCGCCCAGCGTTTCGGAATAGAGCGCCCAGCCTTCCGAATAGGCGTTGAACGCCAGCATCGCGCGAATCGTCGGGAGCTGGTTCGAGTATTCGCCCTGCCACACGTGCCCGGGAATCGCCTCGTGGTGGACGAGCGT
This sequence comes from Novosphingobium sp., assembly GCF_027489515.1. Classification (GTDB taxonomy): domain Bacteria; phylum Pseudomonadota; class Alphaproteobacteria; order Sphingomonadales; family Sphingomonadaceae; genus Novosphingobium. The sequence continues at coordinate 32,613 of NZ_JAIXZS010000049.1, forward strand.
CGGAAGGCTGTAGGTGCTGTGGAGCCGCGTCGTGCCGAGGTTGATCCACATCTTGCCCGGGATCGACCCGTCGATCGAACCGGGGCCGCCATAGGCGCCGGGCGCGCCCGGCTCTTCCGCCGGGGGCAGGCGCCGCACTTCGAGGTTGCCGCGCACGAGCTTCGAAAACGCGCGCGGCATCTGCGCGCGGATATAGGTCAGCCGCTTCTGGATGAACGCGATGATCTGCGCGCGGCCCTCGTCGTTGTCCGGAAACTGGAAGCGCGGGTCCTGGCCCAGCGCGGTCATCCGCTCGCCCACTGTGCCGCTGGTATAACCCAGCTTCCGAAGGATCGGGTCCATCCGCCCCTGCAGATCGGCCAGCGAATCGAGTCCCAGCTTGTGGATTTCGTCCGGCGTCATCCGTGTCGTCGTGCTGGCGCGCAGGGCCCAGGCGTAGAACGCATCGCCGCCGGGGCGTGTATGCATCCCGGCATCGCGCGACGCCAGTTTGCGCTGCGCGATCAGCTCGGCGAGCTGGCGTTCCAGCGTGGCCGCGACCTGCTTCGTCACGATTTCGCGCGCGCGAGCTGCCCAGTCGCCGGCGATGCCCTTCTCGCGCGTGCGCCGCTCCAGCGAATCGACGAGGCCGCCGCCTGTACCCATTGCGGAAAGGCTCGCGCCCATCTGCCGGATCGCCTTTTCGATAAGGAACGATGGCGCAATCAGGCCCCCTGCCGCTGCCGCCTTCAACCGCTCGGTCTCCCCTGCAAGCACCGCCGGGAACTGCGCGAGCCGCGCCAGATAGGCTTCGGCATCGGCGGCGGTGTTCACCGGATGGTCCGAGTCGAGGAAACGCGGCACATCAATGTAGGCGCCGACGTTCTGGATCACGACATAAGGCGTGTTGCGCCAGCCGCCGACGGTGACATCGCCATAAGGCAGGGCGAATCCGTCGAGCGCGGTGTGATAGGCGCTCTTCACCACTGCAAGGCTGGTGCGTGTGACGGGATCGAGGCCCGCGTCCGAAATCGCCTCTACTTTCGCCAGATCGCTGCGCACCAGCGCGGCGACTGCGGCCTGGCCCGCAGCCGAGCGGTCCTCCAGCGCGCCGCGCAAGGCGGCATGGGTGCCGGTATCAAGGCCGAGCGAAGTCGCGCTCTCGGGCTTCAGCGCCAGCAGCCGCCACGCGGCATCGTCGAGCAGCGCTGACGCCGGTGAGGGCGCTGCTACCGTTTGGGCTTGCACGGGAAGCGCCAGAGCGGCGGCGCCTGACGCGAGGCCTGCGATGGCCTCGCGGCGCGTCAGGGTGGGGGCGGAGGCGGAGGGATCGTGAGGGGTCTGTGCCATGCCGAGGACATTGCCCACGCTGCTGCTCGCTGTCAAAGCCGCGTCAGATCGTGGCTCCGCCCGACGAATGCGTCGGAAACGGAGCAACTATGTTGGTCGGCTTAGTCCGGAACAGGCCTTTTCTTGCGCGCGCCGTGAAGACACGCATGGGCGAGAACTAGGGTGTTTTCCCGATTGCGCCCAGCATCGACTGGCGAGTCGATCCCGAGAACTCCGCATAGGTGACGACCAAGCGCAATTGTTGGCAGCGCAGCGTGATCCATGGCTGTGACGGCCTGAGCCAATCGAAGATGATTTGCACCCAAATCAGACAAATCGCGGGTAATCCACGCCGCAGAACGTGTATAGAAATTCGGTAGAATGGATTACCGGGCTCGCGTCGGTATAATGAAGAAATGTATAAAGCTTAGTTATCACGGTGTAGGTAATTTTCCTTAGTATTTTCACTTTTTCGGACGGAACATTGGGCGGTGTGCCCGATATTCAATTAGGAGATCAAGAAGTGGCAAACATGATTAACGGATCTGCCGGTGCTGATACGATCAAGGGCACCGGAGGCAGGGACATCATTTCCGGTGGTGCCGGCGATGACCAGCTCTGGGGCGGGCGCGGCAAGGACTGGCTCTATGGCGGTGACGGTAACGACGTTCTCAAGGGCGGTGGTGGCCAGGATTCGCTCACCGGAGGCGCGGGCGCCGATCAGTTCGTGTTTCGCTCGTTTGAAGGCTGGTCACCTGTCACCTACAACGGCCCCGGTGTCCCGCCGACCGATGTCTACCAGTGGGTGATCGTCACCGACCTCACCTTCGGTGATGGCGACAACGTACGCATCACCGGATTTGACAACGTGTTCGCCAGCCTCGGCATGTTCAAGGGCGGCTCGTACTTCATCGACGATCAGGGTGATGTCAATCGCCTGGCCGCCTTCCTCAAGGACAATCCGTCGCAGGGCAGCGTCAAGGAAACCTTCGGAACCGACAAGGACGGCACCACTTTCCTGCTCAACGATGGCATGGGCCACACCCAAGTGCTCCAGCTCCTTGGCATTCATCCCGATGTCATCCTGACTTGAGGGCCGCAGCAGCGCGCTGCGCCGGGGGCTGGGTCACGCGCCAGGTCCCCGGCGCAGCGCCTGTGGGTTGTGAAGATCCCTTCCGGAGTCTCGCAGGGTGGCGTCCGGATGTTCCTCGCGCTAGGCTCTCCTTGGCACACCAGCCAAGGGAGTCCTGCCCATGAGCATTTTCGACCAGATCCTCGGCCAGATCAGCAGCAACGTCGATATCAAGAACCTTGCGGCGAAGGTCGGCATCGATCCCTCGATGGTGGAAACGGCCATTGCTGGTCTCGCCGCCGGCCACGCCGCGCCGACCGACACGGTGGAAACCGCCGCAGCCAACACCGGTATCGATGCCGGAGTGCTGCAGCAGATCGTCGGGCACATTGGCGGCGAAGGCTCGCTGGCCAGTTTCGCAACGATGCTGACCCAGCATCCCGATGCTGCCAACGTGCTGGGCGGCCTCCTCGGCGGGAAAGAAGGCGAAAACCCGCTCGGCAATCTGGGCGGTCTCGCTTCGGGCCTGTTCAAGTCCTGACAACTCGCGTTAGCGTTCCTGCATGACCGATGCCGCGCTATCGCTTGCCATGCTCACCGCGCTTGCCCTCATGGCGGGCGCGGTGTTCCTGTGGCGCCGCGGTGAACGTCAGCGGCCGGCGCTGATGGCTATCCTTGCCGCCGTGATGATCACCAATGTCGTGATCTGGTCGCTGCCCACCACCGGCGGGCAGACTTTGGCCGCCAGCGCCGCGCGCTGATCCCGCCACGCTTCTGCTGACCCTGCCGTTACCCTCGGCTTGACGCCTTGCGCATTTAATGTCACACAATGTGACATGACGACCCATAGCGCGACATCAATCCGCCAGCAGTACAAGGACATGACGCGCGAGCGTATCCTCGATGCCGCGATCGATCTCATGGCCGAAGCCGGCATGGCCCCGCTCACCGTGGCGGATGTGGCGAGCCGCGCCGGGGTGACCACCCGCACGATCTATCGCCACTTCGAAACGCGCGAACGGCTGATCGAGGCGGTCTGGCCCCGGATGCAGGCCCGGGTCCGGTCGCGGGGCTTCCCCCGTACGGCGGACGAGATCATTGCGACGCCCGCCTACCTCTTTCCGCAGTTCGACGAACACGCCAATCTCGTGCGTGCCTCGGCCTTTTCAGATGCCGGGCTTGAGGTGCGGCTGCGTGCGAACGACGAGCGCACGGCCGCGGCACAGGCCTGCGTTGCCGATGCGCTGCCCGCCTTACCCGCCGATGTGGCGCGGCGCCGGGCTGCCGTCATCCAGTTGCTCGACAGCGCCTATTGCTGGGCTGTGCTGCGCGATTTCTGGGGCTTCGACGGGGCCGAGGCGGGGCGCGCCGCGAGCGAGGCGATCGCCATCCTGCTCGGCCGCGCCGCAGCCGATGGTGCGCCTATGCAAATGCTAACGGAAGGAGAACAGCCATGAAACTGGTCCACGCGAGCATGCCCGCCGACGATCCCCGCTTCGCGGCGGAGGTGCTGTCCCGGATCATGGGCGGCGAGGCGATCCCGTTCCCACCCGCCGGCCCGAAGGCCTGGATGGCCTGGTCGGGTGACGGGGCGATCGAGCTTGAGGTCGTCCCCCGCGGCGCCGCGCTGCGTTATGAAGCCGATCAGGGCAACTGGCGCAGTGGCGGTCCGGCCTCGCGCGAAACCGAAGTCCACTTCGCCATCTCGGTCGGGCGCAGCGCTGACGAGATCCTCGATATCGCGCGCGAGGCTGGCTGGAAGGCCCGCCATTGCGACCGCGGCGACGGGTTGTTCTCGCTGGTCGAGGTCTGGGTCGACGATTGCTTCATGATCGAGTTCATGGATCCCGCCCAGACCGCACGGTACGATGAAGTCGTCACCCCGGCCAAGTGGAAGCAGTACCTCGCCGATATGCAGGCAAGCTGATCGGCGCTGGTCCCCCGCTTGGCATCGCGTCCGGCCCTGCTAAACCGGCGCCGAACCATTGCAGCGGGGGAGCACGCATGACCAATCACGTCGCCGGCAAGTCCATCGTCATCACGGGTGCTGGCGGCGGCTTCGGCCGGCTTGTCGCGCACAAGGCTGCGGCGCTCGGCGCCAAGGTCGCTTGCGGCGATATCGATCTTGCCGCCGCGCAGGCGACCGCCGATGCGGTCACCGGTGCGGGCGGAGCGGCCATCGCCGTTGAGACCGACGTGCGCGATCTCGCGGCGGTCAAGGCGCTCGTTGCTGCCGCCATTTCCGCGCACGGCGGGATCGACGTGATGATCAACAACGCGGGCATCATGCCGCTCGCGTTCTTCTCTGATCATGAGGCGGCCTATCCGGCGTGGGAGCGCTGCATCGATATCAACATCAAGGGCGTCCTCAACGGCATGGTCGCCGCCTACGATCCGATGATCGCGGCCGGGCGCGGCCAGATCGTCAACCTCTCCTCGATCTACGGCAATTTCCCGGTGATCGGCGCAGCGGTCTATGGCGCGTCCAAGTCCGCGGTGAACTTCCTTTCGGAATCGCTGCGCGTCGAAAGCCGGGGCAGAATCAAGGTCACCACGATCAAGCCCACCGGCGTTCCCACCACCGGCCTTTCCGGCACGGTGATCAACCCCGCTGCAGGCGTGGGCATCGTCGCGCACAACATGCCCGAATTCATGGACATGGTGCAGCAGATGGGGGCGGGCACCTTCCCGGCTGCGCGGCTCAGCCCTGATTCCATCGACTACGCCAGCCTTGCGCCGGACCATATTGCCGATGCGATCATCCACGCGATCAACCAGCCCTGGGGCGTCTCGATCTCCGAAGTCACCGTCCGCGCATCGGGCGATCACTTCGTGCTCTAAGCAACAGGGCATCGGGCGGGCAGGGGGCATCGCCCTTGCATTCCCGTCGCCGGATGACGCAGCGATTCGGATGTGGTCTATTGCCGAGGGGAGGCGCCATCCGCATCGCAGCGGTTCGGAAGGGCCGAGAAAAGGGGGAGGCAACCATGCTGCAGGAACGGCGGCGCGCGCTGCTCGTGTTCAATGGGATCGCTCTGATCGCCACGGCGCTGGTGGCGGGGTGGATCTATTTCTTTTTCCTGCTGGGGGCCATCGATCTCTGGCCCATCATCACCGATGTACCGGTGCACATCGGCGGCGACCGGCGCGCATGGAACATGGCGCATCTTGAAGGGCTGACCAACGGCACGCTGCTCATCGCCATCGGTGCAGGCGGTCACTATATCCGCCTGAGCGAGCGGGCGCAGGCGTGGCTGTTCTGGTCGTCGCTCACGTTCGGCTGGCTGTTCACCCTGCCCGCCATCGCCAACGCGGTGTTCGGCACGCGCGGGCTCGAATTCGGTCGCGGCCCCTTTCCGGGCAACGTGACGATCAACAACATCATCTTCCTGTGCGGCTGGCCACCGATCACGGCGGTGCATATCGCCATCGGTCTGGCGCTATGGGGGTGCTGGCAGCATTACCGGCATTTGGGAGAGTGAGGGGACAAGGGCCAGGACCTACTAATCGCGCCTTCGAGGTTTGAGGCAAAATGGCTCAGATTGGTCAGCCGGAGGCCATCGCTAGCTAAATCCCTATGGGACGCTGGAATGGCTTCCATCTCAGGCAGGGACTGGCTTCGAAAGGCAACCAGCCTTCCCTGCGCAAGTATCCGCCCGATATGTGCGCCATTCCAGCGCCTCGACGGCGCGATTAGTAGGTCCTGACCCAATGCCCCTGCCCAAATCGGGAGTGGCCGCAGCCGCGCACCCTCCCCATGGTCGGCCATCACCACAAACACAGAAGGAACGCGCAATGGATCTCGGGCTCAAGGACAGGAAGGCCATTCTGGTCGGCGCCAATGGCGGGATCGGGCGGCAGGTGGCGCTCGCGCTGGCGGCTGAAGGATGCCACGTTGCGGTATGCGGGCGCACGCAGGTCAAGGTCGACAAGATCGTGGGTGAACTCGCCCCAAGCGGCGTGACGGTCTATGCCGAGGCGCTCAACGTGACCGATCCGGAGGCGGTTCCGGCGTTTGTCGACAAGGCGGCCGCAGCGCTCGGCGGCTGCGACATCTTCATCAGCTTCACCTCGGCCAATCTCGGCGAAGACAGCGATGCCGGCTGGGACGCGGTGATGCAGGCCGATATCCTCCCCATGCGCCGCGGCGTCGCAGCGGCGAAGCCCTGGCTGCTCAAGTCCGATGCCGGTTCGATCATCTGCATGAGCTCGACCGGCGCGGTCGAGGAATTCATGGGCGTGCAGCCCTACAACGCGCTCAAGGCGGCGGTCATGGTCTATGCGTCAGACCTCTCGCAGGCGCTGGCTGGCGAGGGCATCCGCGTCAACTGCATCACGCCCGGCCCGATCATGACCGAGGATGGTCCCTGGGCCTACATCAAGGAAAAGATGACGCCCTTCTATGATGCGACTTTGGCCAAGATCCCGATCGGCCGGATGGCAACGGGCGAGGAATTGGCACGGGCGATCGTGTTCGTTGCATCGCCGGCCTGCCTCGCGATGACGGGCGCGAACATCGTCGTCGATGGCGGCTATACCAAGCGCGTCCAGTTCTGAACGGCACCCCCCTCTCCCGCCGGGGGAGGGGGCTTTCCCGGCTCAGCGGATCGGGCAATCCGGCGAGAGGCGCATGTCGAGATAGTTGTCCACCGCACGCATCATGTCATCGAGTTCGTTCTCGAAGAAGTGGTTGGCGCGGGGGATCTCGTCGTGGTGGATGGTGATGTGCTTCTGCGTGCGCAGCTTGTCGACCAGCTTCTGCACCGCGTTCGGCGTCACCACCGTATCGGCAGCACCCTGCACGATGATGCCCGAGGCGGGGCAGGGGGCGAGGAAGCTGAAATCGTACATGTTGGCGGGCGGCGCGACCGAGATGAAGCCGCGGATCTCCGGGCGGCGCATCAGGAGCTGCATGCCGATCAGCGCGCCGAACGAGTAGCCCGCGATCCACGTCGTGCTCGCCTCGGGGTGGATCGACTGCACCCAATCGAGCGCGGCGGCGGCATCGGACAGTTCGCCGATACCGTTGTCGAACGAGCCCTGGCTGCGGCCGACGCCGCGGAAGTTGAAGCGCAGCACGGCAAAGCCGCGCGCCACGAAGGTCTTGTACATAGCCTGCGTGATGCGGTCGTTCATCGTGCCCCCGGCCTGCGGGTGCGGATGAAGGATCATCGCGACGGGCGCGCGCGGACGCGAGGCGGGCTGGAAGCGGCCTTCGAGGCGACCATCGGGACCGGGGAAGATGACTGCGGGCATGGACTGTCCTGATCTGCCCACCCTGTCGTGGGGGCCGTTGGGCCGCGCGGCACGCCGGGGCTGGGAAAAGCGAGAAGCCGCTATATAGAAATGGTTGCCTCAAAAGCAATCATTCCCGCCTGCCTACGGATCTGCGCCACCGATGCCCGCCATCTACCTCGATCATGCCGCCACCACGCCGCTGCTGCCCGCAGCGCGCGAGGCGATGCTCGAGGGCTTCGCGATCTGGGCAAACCCCTCCAGCCCGCACAAGGCAGGCCGCGCCGCCCGGGCGGCGCTGGAGGACGCGCGGGAGCGGGTGAAAGCGGCGCTCGGCTGGCAGGGCGAGGTGATCTTCACGAGCGGGGCGAGCGAGGCACTGGCGATTGCGATGACGCGCTGCGTTCAGCCGCTCGCGGCGGTTTCGGCGGTTGAGCACGAGGCGGTGCTGCGCTGGGCAGGAGACGTTGCGCGGCTGCAAGTCGATGGTGCGGGGCGCGCGCGTCTCGAGGGCAAGCTCGCCGGACTGGTCGCGGTTCAGCAGGTCAATAATGAGACTGGTTTGATCCAGCCCCTGGACGCGGTGATCGGCGCTGTCCGCGCGGCAGGCGGACTGCTGCTCGCCGATTGCGCACAAGCGGCGGGCAAGATCGCGCTGCCCCCAGCAGACCTGATTGCCATCAGCGCGCACAAGTTCGGCGGCCCCATCGGCGTGGGCGCGCTGCTGGTGCGCGATTGGGCGATGCTGAAGCCCACCGGCGGGCAGGAGCGGGGCTACCGTGGCGGCACCGAAAATCTGGCCGGCGCGCTGGCCATGGCCGCAGCGCTGGAGGCGGGGAGCGACTGGCTGGGGGAGGCGGCGCGGCTGCGATTGCGGCTGGACGAAGCGATCGTCGCGGCAGGCGGTGAGGTGGTCGCGCAGGATGCCCCGCGGCTCGCGACGATTGCCGGGTACCGGATGCCGGGCCGCTCGGCCAATGCGCAGCTCATTCGCTTCGACGGCATGGGGATCGCAGTTTCGGCTGGCAGCGCATGTTCTTCGGGTTCGCTCAAGGCCAGCCCGGTGCTCACGGCAATGGATTATCCCAACGCCGGCGAGGTGATCCGCGTTTCGATAGGGCGTGAGACGACCGAGGCGGACGTTGATGCCTTCCTGGCAGCTTGGCGGGAGATCAGGGGATGATCGACCAAGCCCATATCTATCTGGATTACCAGGCCACCACCCCGCTCGCCCCCGAAGCGCGCGAGGCGATGCTGCGCTGGCTCGGCGAGGACGGCTTTGCCAATCCGCACAGCCCGCACCGGCCCGGCCGCGCGGCGGCTGCTGCGGTAGAAGTGGCGCGTGAACAGGTGGCCGCGCTGTTTCCCCCCGGCGGCCGCGTGATCTTCACTTCGGGCGCGACCGAGGCGCTCAATCTCGCCATCCTTGGCTGCAGGGCGCAGCGGCTGACGGTCTCGGCGGTTGAACATGCAGCGGTGCTTGATACCGCACGTTTCGCCGATCCAGATTGCACGGTGCTGCCGGTGAGCAGCGCCGGGTTGGTGGACGCCGCCGCGCCTGTTCCGCCAGGCACGGAGCTTGTCGCGGTCATGCAGGTCAACAACGAGATCGGGACCATTCAACCGGTCGAGGCACTGGCCGATGCAGCACATGCGGCGGGTGCGTTGTTCCTCTGCGATGCGGTGCAGGCGGCGGGCAAATTCGCACCGCCAACGAATGCCGACATGATCGCGATTTCCGCGCACAAGCTCTACGGACCCAAGGGCATTGGCGCGCTGTGGGTGCGCGATGGCGTTGCCCTCACTCCGCTGATCCACGGCGGCGGGCAGGAGCAGGGCCTGCGCTCGGGCACGCTCTCCCCGGCGCTCTGCGCCGGGTTCGGTGCGGCGGCAGCCCTGTGCACAAGTCTGCGGGAAAGCGATGCACAGCATGTGGAAAGCCTGTGGCAGCAGGCCCGCGCGCTGTTTGCCGGCTGGACGCTTAACGGCGATGCGGAGCGGCGCTGGCACGGCAATCTCAACATCCGCCGCGATGGGCTCGATGTGGGGCGACTGATGTCGGATTGCCGCACCCTCGCGTTTTCTGCAGGTTCAGCCTGCGCCAGCGGCTCGGGCCGGCCCAGCCATGTCTTGCGCGCGCTCGGACTTTCGGACAGGGAAGCAAAAACCGCGATCCGGATCGGCTTCGGGCGCTATACGAGGGCAGAGGATCTTGAACGGGCCGCAGCCGCGATCAACGCGGCCTCAAGCGCGCAGGGAGCCCTATAAGCCATGGTCAAGGTCACCTTCATCACCGCGCAGGACCAGCGGATCAACGCCGAAGCGGCGGTCGGCATGCGTCTGCTTGAAGTGGGCCAGAACGCCGGGATGCCGCTCGAGGGCACCTGCGAGGGGCAGATGGCCTGCTCGACCTGCCATGTCGTCGTCGCCGCCGAATGGTTTGGCAAGCTTGCCCCCGCCAGCGAGGACGAGGAAGACATGCTCGATCTCGCCGCCGGGGTAACGCGCACCAGCCGTCTTTCCTGCCAGATCGTGCTGACCGAGGCGCTCGACGGACTCGAGGTACGCGTGCCGGAAGAAGCGCGGGATATGCAGGGCCGCTGAGCCGCGCTAGGGGAATACCCGTAGGGCCGCGTGAGAGGCCGCAACCGGGAGTGATCGTTGCCGCACCGCGCCTTGCACCGCATGCTTTGCGCGTTGTTTGCCGCGATGGCCTGCGTGGCAGCCAGCCCAGCCCACGCCCAGCTCCGTGCGCTGCAGAACCCCTCGTTCGAATCCAATGATCCCGCGGGCCCGGGTGCGCCCAATTTCGAGATCCTGCCCATCGCCTCGGTCTTGGGGTGGAGTTCCACCACCGGCGAGATCGAGCTGTGGGACACCAATTTCAACAGCGTGCCGGCCTATGCGGGCGTGGTCTTTGCCGAAATGAACGCCAACCAGCCGGGCACGCTGTTCCAGAACATCTGCCTGATCAACGGCGAACCGGTCGGCTGGACGTTTGCGCACCGCGCACGTCCGGGCGGCCTTGCGACGCAAACGGTGCGCTTTCAGGTGGCATCGAGCACCGGCACCGTTATCCAGACGCTGACGACGCAGGCTTCGACGACGGCCAACCAGGTGTGGAACGTCAACACCGGCAGCGCGACCTACAGCGGCACGTCGGGCATGCAGCGCGTGCAGTTCACCACCAGCGATGCAGGCTCGTTCGGCAATTTCCTCGATGCGATCCAGCTCTCGTTGCGGCCCTTCGTCCAGATCTCTGCGGCGAACAGCACCGGCGCGGAAAGCGTGGCGAGCGCAGGCATGGCGACACTGCTGGTCACCGGTTCCACCACCAGCGCGATCAATGTCATCGTCAACATCACCGGCGGGACGGCGACGCGGGGAACGGACTATACCACCCCCGGCAATGCCGCGACCTTCACGGTGACGATCCCCGCGGGCACCTACTACAACAGCCCGATCCCGCTCGGCATCGCGGTGGTGGACGACACGGCGGTGGAAGCAACCGAGACAATCAATTTCTCGATCAGCGCGGGCACCGGCTACACCATGGCCAACACCACGACTTGCGGCGCGTCATCAGTCACCTCAGGCACCTACACCATAACCGACAACGACAGCCGCGTGACCCTGCGCAAGCAGTGGGCCGATGCGACGGTGGGCGACGATGCCGATGTCACGATTTCGCGCGCCAGTACGGTAATCGGCACGCTCACCTCGGATGCGGGCGCAGCCGGCGAACTCGATACCAGCACCACCCCCACGCCGGTCGTTCTGGGCGAGACAGTCACGCTGGGCGAGACGCTCGCGCCCACCAATGTGAGCCGCTATCTCGGGACGGTTGCCTGCACCGGGGCGGCGGATACCAACCTCGCGGACGGCCTCACCATCGGTGCGGCCGAGACCTCGATCGTCTGCACCTATACCAACACGCGGGTGCCGGCGCTGGCCGTGACGAAAACCTCCGCGGTGATTTCGGACGGGGTCAATGCCAGCAACCCCAAGGCGATTCCCGGCGCGGCGCTGCGCTATTGCATCCTCGTCACCAATCCCGGGACGCTTTCTGCAGCCAATGTGGCGGCGACCGACCTGCTGCCCGCCGGGATCACCTACAGCGCAGGAACTGCCCGCAGCGGCGCGACCTGCACCACCGCTGGCACGGTTGAGGACGACGACGCTACTGGCCCTGACGAGACCGATCCCTACGGCGTCGCCTTTCTCGCCGGCACGCTGACCGCCTCGGCCACCACGCTGGCACCGGGGGCAAGCTTTGCGATCACGTTCGACGCCACGTTGAACTGAGCGCTCAGCCCTTGCGCGCCATCCTCCGCATCGCCTGCGGTGGCTGGCCAAACGCGCGGAGGAAGGCGCGGCGCATGCGTTCGGGATCATGGAAGCCAAGGCCGGCAGCGATCGCTTCGATCGGGGCAGTGCTGTTCTCCACGCGTTCGCGGGCGACTTCGAGCCGCAGCCGCTCAACCGCCCTGGCCGGGCTGAGGCCCATTTCGCGGGTAAAGGCGCGCGAGAAGTTGCGCGGGCTCATCGCAGCCTGTGCAGCCAGCACTTCGACCGTCAGCCGCTCGCCGAGGTGGGCGCGAATCCAGCCAAGCAGGGACGCGAAGGGCCCCGCCTCACCGCCGAGATCTGCCAGCGCGGAAAACTGTGACTGCCCGCCTGGACGGCGGTAGTAGACGACCATTTCCTGCGCTGTGGCGCGCGCGGTCGCCTCTCCCAGATCCTCGGCAATCAGCGCGAGCGCGAGGTCGATGCCTGCGGTGATCCCGGCGGACGTCCAGACCGGGCCATCACGCACATGGATGCGGTCGGGCTCGACGAGGACCTTGGGAAACATGCGCGCCAGCTGCGGCGCGCGGCGCCAGTGCGTGGTGGCGCGGCGCCCGTCGAGCAGACCCGCGCCCGCCAGCACCAGCGCGCCCGAACAGACGCTGCACAAGCGGCGCACCGCGCCGGCGGCGCCGCGCAAATAGGCCAGCGTTTCCCCGTCACGCATCGCGCGGCGGCTGCCATCGCCGCCCATCACCATCAGCGTATCGAGCTTGCCTGCTTCTGCGGCGCTGCCCGCCGCCACGGTTTCGATCACCACCCCGGCGGAGCTGCGCACCGGTCCGCCGACGGCCGAGAGCAGGACCAGCCGATACGGCCTGCGCGCGATCCGGCCCGCCACTTCAAAGCTGGTGATCGGGCCTGAGGCATCGAGCAACTGGAAGTCATCGAAAAGGTAGAGGCCGATCGTGCTTGGCATGGCGCAAAATGAGGGATCATTGTCATTTTGTCAAAGAGCGGATTGCGGGATAGTGCTGCGAGAGACAAGGCAGGAGCCCATGATGACCCAAGCGCCGTTTCGCATCGTGTTCGCCGTGTTCGAGGACATGACCCATCTCGATTTTACCGGCCCGCACCAGTTCCTCTCCCGCATGCCGGGGAGCGAGACGCTGGTGGCAAGCCGCGATGGCGGCGATGTCGCGGCGTCGGGGCTGGTGTTTGGCCGCACGCTGCGGCTCGCCGATATCGAGCGCTGCGATCTGATCTGCGTGCCCGGCGGCTTCCCGGCCACAAAGATGGGGCTGGACCGCGCGTTCATTGCCGAAGTGCGGCGGCTGGGGCTCGGCGCGCGCTATGTCACCTCGGTGTGCAACGGATCGCTGATCCTTGGCGCGGCGGGTCTGCTGCAGGGCAAGCGTGCGGCCTGCCACTGGGGCTGGCGCCATCTGCTGCCGATCTACGGCGCGACACCCGATGCGCGGCGCGTGGTGCGCGATGGCAACGTGATCACCGGCGGCGGCGTCACTGCAGGCATCGACTTCGCGCTGACGGTCCTCGCCGAGATCGGCGGGCCCGAGCTGGCGCAATCGATGCAGCTCGGTCTCGAATACGCACCCGCGCCGCCATTCGACGCAGGCACGCCCGAAACCGCGCCGCCAGCGATCCTGGCAACCTATCAGGAGCGCCTTGCCGGGATGATGCCCGGCTTCGAGGCCGAAGCGCGCGAGGCGGCGGCCCTGATTGACGCGGGCTAGGCTGCAGGGCCGCGCCTTCAGAGTTCCTGGGTCTCGCCTTCCTCGGCGTCTTCGTCATCGTCGTCCGCCTCATCCTCCTCGTCGGCGGCTTCAAGCGCCTCGATCAGCGCCTGGGTGAAGGCGGGGATGTCGTCCGGCTTGCGACTGGTGATGAGATTGCCATCGACCGCAACTTCCTCGTCGACCACATCCGCACCCGCATTTTCGAGATCGGTATGGAGCGAGGGCCAGCCGGTGACGGTGCGGCCATGGACAAGATCGGCTTCGATCAGCAGCCACGGCGCGTGGCAGATCGCCGCAATCGGCTTGCTGTCGGCATCGAAGTTCTCGATCAGTTCGATCACCCGGTCGTCCATACGCAGCACATCGGGGTTCATCTGCCCGCCCGGCAGTAGCAGCGCGTCGAATTCGTCGGCGGAAACTTCCTCGATATCCTTGTCGACGGTGACGGAGAGGCCCCACTCCCCGTGGTTCCAGCCGCGGATCTTGCCGGGCGTGGGGCTGGCGAGCGTGGTCTTGATGCCTGCAGCTTCGAGGAGCCTCCGGGGTTCTATGAGTTCGGACTGCTCGAAACCGTCGGTCGCGATGATGAGGACGCGCTTGGCCATGGGATATGCTTTCTGTCGGAGGCGGATCTGACAGGGTAATGATCGGGGGATGCCGGGGTTCCGGGCTGTTCCTGAAGCGGAGCGCGCTTGCTATGGGTCCGCCAGCATGACCAAGACCACCACCGACGCCGAACCCGATCCTTTCGACGCCATCGTCGATGCGCCTTTCGATGCCGCGCTGTCCGAGCGCTACCTCGTCTATGCGCTCTCGACGATCACCGCGCGCTCGCTGCCCGATCTGCGCGACGGGCTGAAGCCGGTCCACCGCCGTCTGCTCTGGGCGATGCAGCAATTGAAACTCGATCCCGCAGGGGCGTTCAAGAAGTCCGCGCGCGTGGTGGGCGATGTCATCGGCAAGTATCACCCCCACGGCGATGCCTCGGTCTATGATGCGATGGTCCGCCTCGCGCAGGATTTTGCGCTGCGCTACCCGCTGGTCGAGGGGCAGGGCAATTTCGGCAATATCGATGGCGATAATGCTGCTGCCTACCGCTACACCGAAGCGCGGCTGACGCGCACGGCGATGCGGCTCATGGCGGGGCTGGAGGAAGGCACCGTCACCTTCCACCCGACTTACAACGGCGAGGAGGAAGAACCCGAAATCTTCCCCGGCCTGTTCCCCAATCTCCTCGCCAACGGCTCCAGCGGTATCGCCGTCGGCATGGCGACCAATATCCCGAGCCACAACGTGGCCGAGATCGTCGACGCCACGCTCATGCTGATCGACAATCCGGCGGCCACCCATGCCGAGCTGATGGACGTGTTCCACGGCCCCGATTTCCCGACCGGCGGGCTCGTGGTGGACAGCAAGGCAGCGATCAGTGCCGCCTATGAAAGCGGCAAGGGCGCGATCCGCGTGCGCGGGCGCTTTTCCACCGGGCGGCAGGACGATGGCACGTGGGAAGAGACGGGGATCGAGAAGCTCGGCGGCGGCCAGTGGCAGCTCGTGCTCTCCGAAATCCCCTACCAGGTGCAGAAGGGCAAGCTGATCGAGCAGATCGCTGCGCTCATCGCCGACAAGAAGCTGCCCATCCTCGAGGACGTGCGCGACGAGAGCGACGCCCAGATTCGTATCGTGCTCGTGCCCAAGAGCCGCAATGTCGATCCGGACCTTCTCAAGGAATCGCTGTTTCGCCTGACCGATCTCGAAGTGCGCTTCGGGCTCAACCTCAACGTGCTCGATGCGCGCCGCACGCCCGGCGTGCTGGGGCTGAAGCTGCTTTTGCAGGAATGGGTGATCGCGCAGATCGATATCCTGCTGCGCCGCTCGCGCCACCGGCTTGAGAAGATCGCCAACCGGCTGGAACTGCTGGGCGGCTACATCATCGCCTACCTCAACCTCGACCGGGTGATCGAGATCATCCGCACCGAGGACGAGCCCAAGCCGATCATGATGGCCGAGTTCGAGCTGACCGACCGGCAGGCCGAGGCGATCCTCAACATGCGGCTGCGCTCTTTGCGCAAGCTTGAGGAAATGGAACTGCGCAAGGAGCGCGACGCCCTGATCGCCGAGCAGACCGAACTGCAGGCGCTGCTCGATGATCCGAAGCTCCAGAAGAAGCGCCTCAAGAACGACCTCAAGGCGCTGCGCAAGGAATACGCCGAGACGACCCCGCTCGGCGCGCGCCGCACCACGCTGCTGGAAGCTGCGCCGACGCGCGAATTCAGCATGGACGCAATGATCGAGAAGGAGCCGGTGACGGTGATCCTTTCGGCACGCGGCTGGATTCGCGCGGCCAAGGGGCACCTGCCGCTCGACAGCGATTTCAAGTTCAAGGAAGGCGATGGCCCGGCATTCGCACTCCACTGCCAGACCACCGACAAGCTGCTTTTCGCGATCGACAACGGGCGGTTCTATACGCTCGGCGCAGACAAGCTACCCGGCGCGCGCGGGTTTGGTGAGCCGGTGCGCACCATGCTCGATATCGATCCCGAAGCGCAGATCGTCGCGCTGGTGACGCACAAGGCCAAGGGCCAACTGCTGCTCGCCGCCAACACCGGGCGCGGGTTCGCGGCGGAGATGGACGAGCTGCTGGCCGAAACCCGCAAGGGCCGCGGCGTCGTCACCACCAAGCCCGGCGTGAAGCTGACGGTGGTGCGCGAGATTGCAGCCGAGCACGATCACGTCGCGGTGGTGGGCGAGAACCGCAAGCTGGTGATCTTCCCGCTCAGCGAAGTGCCGGTGCTCGCCAAGGGGCAGGGCGTCACCCTCCAGCGTTACAAGGATGGCGGGCTTGCGGACGCCATCACGCTCACTTTTGCGGATGGCCTTTCGTGGGCAATGGGCGGAGAAAGCGGGCGCACGCGCACCGAGAAGGACCTTCTGCCGTGGAAGGTCGCGCGCGGCGCGGCGGGGCGTTTGCCGCCGACGGGCTTTCCTAGGGACAACAGGTTCGGATGATGGGCAATAGACTGGCAGGACGTATCGCGCTGATCACGGGCGCTTCCTCGGGGCTCGGCGAACATTTCGTGCGGCTCTATGCGAGCGAGGGCGCTGCCGTGGTTTTCGGCGCAAGGCGCGTGGAGCGGGTGCAGGCGCTGGCGGACGAAATCAACGCGGGCGGCGGGAAGGCGCTGGCGGTGGCGATGGACGTGACCGACGAAGCCTCGATCATCGCGGCCTTCGATGCGGCGGAAGCCCAGATCGGCGTGCCCGATGTGGTCGTTGCCAATGCCGGGATCGTGGTGCCCGGCCGCGCCGTTGATGTGTCAGCCGAAGGCATCCGCAGCGTCGTCGATACCAATTTCACCGGCGTGTATCTCACCGCCCGCGAAGGCGCCCGCCGGATGATCAAGGCGGGCTCCAAGCAAAGCGAGAAGGGCCGGGTGATCCTGATCGGCTCGATCACCTCGCACATGACCGGGCAGGGAGATGCCTCCTACGCCTCCACCAAGCTCGCCGTGCAGCACCTCGGCCGCCAGTTCGCGCAGGAATGGGCGCGGCTGGGGATCAGCGTGAACACGATCCAGCCCGGCTACATCAGCACCGAAATCGCCGGCGACTGGTTCGATACCGAAGGCGGCAAGGCGCAGATCAACACCTGGCCCCGCCGCCGCCTGACCGATATCACCGCGCTCGACGAACCGATGGTGTTCTTCGCCAGCGACGCCTCGCGGCAGGTAACTGGCTCGCACATCACCGTGGATGACGGGCAGAGCCTCTAAACCACCTCGCCGCCCACCCTTCGTCATTGCGAGCGTAGCGAAGCAATCCAGAGCACAATGCACTGCCGCTCTGGATTGCTTCGCTACGCTCGCAATGACGAGGTGATCAGATAAGGCAGGATGGCCTCAGCCCCCCGGCAGCCCCGCCATGAAGTCCGCGCTCAACACTTGCGGCAGTTTCTGCGGCTCGGCAGCCTTGGCCGGGTACCACAGGTAGAGCGGCACGCCCGCTGCGCCCTGCTGCGAGAGGAAGCTGGTGATCTTGGGATCGCGCCGCGTCCAGTCGCCCACCAGCACCACCACGCCAGCCTTCTTGAACGCATCGCGCGTGGTTTCGCGCTCGATGGCGGCGGCTTCGTTGACCTTGCACGAGAGGCACCAGTCAGCGGTGAAATAAGCGAACACCGGCCTGCCCTTTGCGCGCGCTTCGGCGAGCGCCGCTTCGCTGAAGGGCTTGGCATCCAGCAGCCCGGCTTCGACCGTGCCGCCCGGGCCAGCCGTCGCAAGCCGCGGTGTCACCGCCAGCGCCAGCGCAGCGAGCACCACGCTGCCGGGTAGCGCCCACTTCGCGGTGCCCAGCCCCTGCCGCTGCGCCCGCCCGATGGCGATCAACAGCGCAACAACCAGCACGGCGAGCGCCACTGCGCCTGCCGCGTAAGCCGGACCGCCCAGCCGCCACGCCAGCCAGCATAGCGCCAGCACCGTCAGCCCCATCGGCACCGCCATCGCGCGGCGGAAGCGCTCCATCCACGCGCCGGGCCTCGGCATCAGACGGCGCAGCGCAGGGACGAAGCCAAGCAGCAGGAACGGTAGCGCCAGCCCGAAACCCAATGCCGCAAACACCGCCATCGCGGCCCATGCCGGCAGCACCAGCGCCGCGCCCACGGCGGCGGCCATGAACGGTCCGGTGCAAGGGGTGGCAACAAAGGCCGCGAGGAGGCCAGTGCCGAATGCGCCGACCCAGCCGCCCTTGGCGCCGCCCGAGCCGCTTTCAATGGAAAGGCCCGGCAGCTCGTAAAGTCCCATGAAGTTCGCGGTGATGGCGACCGCGAGCAGCAGCAACAGCGCCACCACGCCCGGATCCTGCAACTGGAACGCCCAGCCGACTTGCGTGCCAGCAGCGCGCAGAGCCAGCATCGCCGCGCCAAGGCCCATGCAGGCCAGCATCACGCCCGCGGTATAGGCCACACCCTCGACATGCGCGTTGTGGCTGCCTGCGCGGGCCAGCGCCATCGCCTTGAGGCTGAGGATCGGGAATACGCAGGGCATCACGTTGAGGATCAACCCGCCGGCCAGTGCGCCGAGGATCGCCAGCACCAGCGTCGCGGCGGAGAACGCCGCCGGCGCGCTGCCCTTGCCCAGCGGGGAGCCGCCCGACGGCACCACGCCTGGCGCGGCGGTCAAGGCAATGCCGCCCAGCGACTCGCCCTTCGGCCCGAACCCGAGCGAGAGCACACCCGCCAGTGTCGCGGGTGCTTCTGGCGCCGGGAAGGCGGCTTTGGCGAGTTCGATCACCAGCGTGTCGCCCACGCGGCTGAAGGCTTGGGGCTTGGCGTAATCGGCCACGCCTTCGGACTGGATGAAGAAGTGCGGCTCGCCGATGGCTGCGCCGGCCGGGAAGGGCACTGCAATGCGCCAGCCGGTGGGGGAGGGCGCGAACCTCCCCTGCCGGTCAAGCGGGGCGGGGAGCGCCGCGCGCCAGCCATCGAAGCGCGCATCGGCCGCGCCGCTGCCCACGGTAACGGTGCCCTGCAAGGTCGCGCTCTCGGGCACGCAGATCGCTTCGGTGCAGGCGAGCCAGTTTGCCTTGGCGGAAACCGGCAGCACCGTGCCGGGGGCGGCGTCCTTCGGCACCGTGAACGGCACGAGCACGGCATAGTCATGCTCGTAGACGTGGTTCATCAGCCCCTGCACGAGCAGTGTCTGCGGCACCGGGAATTCCAGCGGTCCGGTGCCCGCACCCGGCGGCAAGGTCCATTCCAGCGTGATCGGCAGGCCTGCATCGCCCGGATTGGTCCAGTAGCCATGCCAGCCCTTGTCCGGCTGCATCAGAACCGCGAGCGTGATTGTCTCGCCGGGCCGTGCCGGACGTTCGGCGACGAGCGAGGCGCGGATATGGGCGGGGCCTTGCGCGAGCTGGGCCAGCGCTGGCGGTGCTGCTAGCGATAGCCAGCAGGCGACAAGGAACAGGGCACAGTTTCGCAAGATTGCCATATGCTGCATCTATCCCACCCTGAACGCTTTGGCCACCTGCCCGCCGGTCAGCTCTGCGCCCTTTGCCTCTGCGTGCAAGGCGTCACGCGAGGCCACTTGCGCGTATGCGCTGCCGGGGCCATCACGCAGCGGTTCGCTCCGGGGCAGGCGAGTCCGGTTCGGTCAAGTATCTAGGAAGGTTACCCATATGGCGCTTCGAATGGTCCGCTCCGTCGCTCTGGGGGCCGCCGCGCTTGCCGTCCTGGCTGCGCTGCCATCGGCCGGGATCGCCCGCCCCGTAGCCAAGCCGGCGCCCAAGGCGCAGTCCGCGCCCGCCGTCCAACCCGCACCAGGCGCACCGAAGCTGATCGTCGCGATCTCGATCGACCAGTTCTCAGCCGATCTCTTCGCGCAGTACCGCTCGCACTTCACCGGCGGCCTTGCGCGGCTCGCCTCGGGCGCGGTGTTCCCTGCGGGCTATCAGAGCCATGCCGCGACCGAGACCTGCCCCGGCCATTCGACGATCCTGACCGGCGTGCACCCCGCGCGCAGCGGGATCATCGCCAACACGTGGATCGACCAGTCTGTCACGCGGGCCAAAAAGACTGTCTACTGCGCCGAGGATGAGGCCAAGGCCGCGGCGGACCCCAAGGACTATGTCGCCTCGGTCGGCCACCTCCTCGTCCCCACGCTGGGCGAGCGGGTCAAGGCGCTCTGGCCCACGAGCCGCAATGTCGCCGTCTCGGGCAAGGACCGCGGCGCGTTGATGATGGGCGGACACGTGATCGACAGCGTGTACTGGTGGAAGGGCGCCGGCTTCGCCACGCTCGACGGGCGGACGCTGACCCCGGCGGCGGTGAACGAGAACAAGGCGCTGGGCGAAGTCCTCGCCCAGGGCGCGCCGGAACTGCCCCTGCCTGATTGGTGCGGCGCCAAGGCCCGCGCGGTGCCGCTGAGCGCCACCTTTGCGGTCGGCACCGGCCGCTTTGCGCTTGCGGCTGGCGACAAGAACGCCTTCCGCGCCTCGCCCCGGCTTGACCGCGCGACGCTCGATCTCGCCACCGAACTCCTCGACGAGAACAAGCTCGGCAAGAACGCGACGCCGGATGTGCTCTCGGTCAGCCTCTCCGCCACCGACTATGTCGGCCACGGCTATGGCACCGAAGGCAGCGAGATGTGCATCCAGCTGCAGCAGCTCGATCTGGCGCTCGGCGATTTCTTCGTGGCGCTCGACCAGCGCGGCATCGATTATGCGGTGGTGCTGACCGCCGACCACGGCGGCTTCGACATGCCCGAGCGGCTGGACGAGCAGGCGCTGCCCGCCGCGCACCGTGTGAACAAGGCCCTGCTGCCCGAGGCGCTGAGCGCAGCCGTGGCAGCGAGGACCGGGCTCGATGCCAAGGACCTCGTGCTCGCCGATGGGCCTTCGGGCGACATCTGGCTGCGGCGCGATCTGGCACCGGCTGATAAGGCGCGCGCGCTGGAGGCGCTGAAGGCCGAACTGCTGGCAAATCCGGACGTGGCTGCGGCCTTTACCGCTGACGAGATTGCCGCCGCGCCCGCCGGAACTGGCTCTCCCGAGACCTGGCCGCTGATCGCCCGCGCCAAGGCCTCGTTCTACAAGCCGCGCTCGGGCGATCTGGTGCTCATGTTGAAGCGCGGCGTGGTGCCGATCCCCACGCCGGGCCCGGGTTATGTCGCCACGCACGGCTCGCCGTGGGACTATGATCGCCGCGTGCCGATCCTGTTCTGGCGCAAGGGGATGACCTCCTTCGAACAGCCCAGCCCGGTTGAAACGGTGGACATTGCCCCGACGCTTGCGGCACTGATTGGATTGCCGGTCCCCGCCGGCGCGTTCGACGGGCGCTGCCTCGATCTCGATGCAGGCACCGGCGATACCTGTGGAGCAAAGCCATGAGCGAGACCCTCACTTCGGACATCGTGATCCTCGGCGGCGGCCTTGTCGGGATGACGCTGGCGATCGGCCTCGCCAAGGCGGGCATCCCCAGCGTGGTGATCGACAGCTCCGATCCCGCAGCGCAGACGGCGGAAGGCTTCGACGGCCGCGCCTCGGCAATCTCGACCGCGAGCTGGAACCTCTACAGCCATCTCGGGCTCACCGATGCGCTGGAGCCGCTCGGCTGTCCGATCGATTCGATCGCGGTGACCGACGGCATGAAGCCCGGCCGTATCGATTTCCAGCCCGCGCCCGGCGATGGTTCGCTGGGCCGCATGTTTGCCAACCGCGATCTGCGCATCACAATGTACGCGGCCGCCGCGAAGGAAGAGCTGATCACCTTCCTGCCGAACGCGCATGTGGCGACGCGCGACCGCGGCGCGCATGGCGTTACAGTGACGCTCGCCGATGGCCGCGTGGTCAAGGGCCGCTTGCTGGTGGGCGCCGAAGGCCGTGCTTCCCCGACGCGCGACGAAGCGGGCTTCACCCCGGCGCGCTGGAGCTACGGCCACCGCGCAATGATTGTCGGCCTCGCGCATGAGAAATCGCACGGCAATGTCGCGTGGGAAATCTTCTATCCGGCGGGGCCCTTCGCGCTGCTCCCGCTGCTCGATGATGCCGAGGGCAATCACCGCTCCGCGCTGGTGTGGACGGTGGGCGAGAAGGATGCGCCGGGCATCCTCGCGCTCCCCGATGGCGCGTTCCAGAGCGCGGTTCAGGAACGCATGGGCGATGTGCTGGGCAAAGTGCGGCTGATGGGCCAGCGTTCTTCGTGGCCGCTCAATTTCCACCACACCGCGCGCATGGTCTCGGACCGACTCGCGCTTGTCGGCGATGCCGCGCATGGGATGCACCCGATTGCCGGGCAGGGGCTGAACCTCGGCCTGCGCGATGTCGCCGCGCTGATCGAAGTGCTGACGGACGGGATGCGGCTGGGGCTCGATCCGGGCGATGCCCAAGTCCTCGCGCGCTACGAACGCTGGCGTGCGGCAGATACCTTCATGGTCTCGGCGGCGACTGACGTGCTGACGCGCCTGTTCGGTGTACCGGGGCGCTTGCCTTCGGCGATCCGGCGGCTGGGCATGGCCGGCGTCCAGCGCATACCCGCGCTCAAGCGCTTCTTCATGGACGAGGCGCGCGGCATGAGCGGCGCGCTGCCGAGCCTGCTGCAACCCGCTTAGGCGGCAGGTGCGCTCGGTTCTGCCGCTGCGCTTGGCGCGGGGGCAGGGGTGGCCGCGGGTTCCGGCTTGACCACCGGCGGCGTCGGCGGGAACGAAAGCGCAGCAGTTTCGAGCTGATCAAGTGCGTGCTCGACGTTGGCGTAATCGCGCGCGTGGGCGAGCCATTCGGTCGCTGCGTCCTTGCCCGGCATGCGCTCGACTTCGGAAATGGCGATATCGATGCGGCCCCCGGCCAGCGCCTCGCGCACGCGTGCCGCGCGGCTTTCGGCGGTGGGGGAGGGGCTGTCGGCGCGGCGGATGACGAAAAGCTCGCTCATCTGGCGGGTCATCCAGTCCCACGTACCTTCGCTCTTCGCGCCGCCGATCAGCTGCGGGCTCAGTTTCTCGAAGGTTTCGCTCAGCATCGGCAACGTCACCGGCTTCTGCGCTGCGGCAATCACGCGGTCTACGGCGGCCTGCTGGGTCGAGCCGAAGCGAACGCGCAGCTGGGCCTCGAGGTAGCCCAGAGGCTGGCCGCGTTCGATGGCGCGGCGGGCGGCGAAGGCGACGAGCAGGGCTTCGGCTTGCGTCGCCTGCCCAGCGGCGGCAACCGCCTGCTGGTTGAGCTCGGCAAGGCGTTGTTCGAGGGCGGAAACTTTCGCGGCTGCGGCCGTCAGCGCGGCGTCGGTGGCGGCGAGGTTGGCAGTGGTCTGCGCGGCCGCCTGCGACATCGAGGCCGAGGGCGACGGGATCGGCGAGGCCGGGACAAGGCCCGAGACGTGCACTTCCAGCCAGCCGGTCTTCCAGCCGTACCAAACGCCGCCAGCGAGCGCTGCAAGAATGAAGAGGACAGCGAGCACCGCGCGGCCACGCCCCGTGCGGGAACGTTGCTGAGCGAGGGGCGAACCAAAGGTCATGTCCTGCATAGGATCATTTTTCAGTTGTCAGTGTCCTTCTGGTGACACTTTCTTGCACATTTGAACCGCGAGTGCCAGTACTGCTTGATCGCTGCGTGTCTCTGCAATTTCAATATGTTGCCAGCCTTCGCCGGCCATCGACCCGATTCGTGGCGCAAGGCAGGCGAGGGCAATCCGCTCGCGCCGCGCGCCGATCCGCGCCGATTCTGCGGCGAAATGGGCCGCGGCTTCGCCCGAATGCAGCAGCACGATGGCCGGACCTGCGAGCAGCTCTGCGAGAGCGGCGGGCATCGGAAGGCCGGCAGCGGCATAGACCACCACATCATCGACTTCGACGCCTTCGTGCAGGGCCAGTGGCACGCGTTTTTCCCCAGCGAGGCGCAAGTAGCGCCCGGGGGGCAGCGCCGAGGCCATGGGCTGTAGTCCGCCCTCGCCGATTGCGGCGATTGTAAAGCCCGCGCCGCGCCCCGCCTCTGCCGTGACCGCGCCGACAGCATGGACCGGCAGCCCACGCAGGGATGCCAGACCTCCACCGCCCAGCCGGAACACGTTCGCGCTCCCCGCCAGCAGGGCCCGGTAGGGCGCAGGATCGGGCACGGCCCACGGCGCCGGGGCCATGTCGAACAGCGGGAAGGCATGGGCATCAAGGCCGAGTTCGCGCGCCGCGGCCACGGTGGCGGCGTTGCCCGGTTCGGGACGGATGACCACGACCGGGAGCACGCCCGGGTGGCCTCAGCTGCCGGTGAAGTGGCGGCGGATCGCCTCGGGGGCGCTGGCCAGCAACTGCTTCGCAAGCGCAGCTGGGCCGTCTGGATCTCTGGCGGGGAATGTAGCGCTCGCCTCGACGCGCTCGGCGCCATCTGGGCTGAACAGCGCGGCGCGCAAGGTCAGGCCCGTGCCCTCCGCCGTCGTGAGCAGCGCGATGGGGCTGTGGCACGTGCCACCAAGCCCGCGCAGAACCGCGCGCTCGGCCATCACGGCAGCGTGGCTCGGCTTGTGATCGATGGCGTCGAGCAGCGCGACGAGGTCGGTGCGCGCGGCAAGGCACTCGACACCGATCGCGCCCTGTGCGGGGGCGGGCAGCCACGTGTCAGCCGCAAGCGCGCTGCCGATGCCGCTCTGGCCCAGCCGGTTGAGCCCCGCCGCGGCGAGCAGCGTCACATCGGCTTCGCCCGCCTCCAGCTTGCCAAGCCGTGTGGCGACATTGCCGCGAAAGCCCACCACGGTGAGATCGGGCCGGGCGTGCAGCATCTGCGCGGCGCGGCGCGGCGCGCTGGTGCCGACGCGCGCGCCAGCCGGAATGGCGGCAACGCTCTCTGCGCCGACCAGCACATCGCGCACGTCCTCACGCGGCAGCACCGCGGCAATCATCAACGTTTCCGGGCGCTCGGTCTCGACATCCTTCATCGAGTGGACCGCGAAATCGATGCTGCCGTCAGCGAGCCAGGCATCGAGTTCCTTGGTCCACAGTGCCTTGCCGCCAATCTCGGCGAGCGGTCGGTCGAGCACCTGATCGCCGCTCGCGACCACGGTGACGAGCTCAACGCAGGCTTCCTCCCAGCCGTGGGCTGCGCACAGGCGCGCGCGGGTTTCTTCGGCCTGGGCCATGGCGAGCGGGGAGCGGCGCGTACCCAGCTTGAGCGGGTTGGCGGCGGAAGGTGTTATGGGCGTGTTCATGCGTGACTTGCCGTAACGGGGAATGTCTCTAAGGGAAAGTCTCCCATGGCCCTGATCCTCGGCATCGAATCCTCCTGCGACGAAACCGCCGTCGCCGTGATCGACGGGGCGGGCACCACGCTCGCCGCACGCATCGTCGCGCAGCGCGTTGCCTCGCAGGATGAGGAACACCGCCCCTATGGCGGCGTTGTCCCTGAAATAGCCGCGCGCGCCCATGCCGAAACCCTCGCGCCCATGGTCGGCGCAGTGCTGCAGGAAGCGGGGCTGACGCTGGCGGACATGGATGCGATTGCCGCCACGGCGGGGCCGGGCCTGATCGGTGGCGTGATGGTCGGCCTTGTCACGGCCAAGGCGCTCGCCATGGCGGCGGACAAACCCCTGCTCGCGGTCAATCACCTCGAAGGCCATGCACTCTCGGCGCGGCTGGCGGAGCCGGGGCTTGCATTCCCCTATCTGCTGCTGCTCGCCTCGGGCGGCCATTGCCAGATCCTCGAAGTGCGGGGCCTCGGGCAGTACCGCCGCCTTGCCACGACGATCGACGATGCGCTCGGCGAAGCGTTCGACAAGACCGCAAAGATCCTCGGCCTCGGCTTCCCCGGTGGCCCCGCGGTCGAGCGGATGGCACGCGAAGGCGATGCGAAAGCCGTCCCGCTGCCGCGCCCGCTCCTGGGCAGTGCCGAGCCGCATTTCTCGTTCGCCGGCCTCAAGAGCGCGGTGATGCGTGCCCACGATGCCGGCATTCACCAGACCGCCGATATTGCCGCCTCGTTCCAGCAGGCCGCGATCGATTGCGTGATCGACCGCATGCGCCGTGCGCTTGCTGCAGCGGGACCTGCCACCGCGCTGGTCGTCGCGGGCGGGGTTGCCGCCAACGCCGCCTTGCGCGCCGCGCTCACCGCACTGGCGGAGGAGGCCGGCCTGCCGCTCGTCGCGCCGCCGCCGAAGCTGTGCACCGACAACGCCGCGATGATCGGCTGGGCGGGAGCCGAGCGCCTTGCCGCCGGGCTCACCGATCCGCTCGACGTGATCGCGCGCCCGCGCTGGCCGCTCGATCCCGATGCGGAACCGGTGCGCGGCGCGGGAGTGAAAGCATGAGCGCAGACCTGACCTTGGGCCCTCAGGTCGGAGTCGTCGGCGGCGGCGCCTGGGGCACTGCCCTTGCGCAAATGCTCGCGAGCGATGGCCGCGAGGTACTCCTCTGGGCGCGCGAGGCCGATGTGGTCGAAGCGGTCAACACCGCAAACCGCAACCCCCGCTTCCTTCCCGGCGCAGAGCTCCATTCGACAATCCGCGCGACCGGCGAGCTTGCCGATCTCGCCGCGCTGCCCGTGCTGCTGCTGGTCACGCCGGCACAGCATCTCGGCAGCGTGCTCGCCGCGCTGGTGCCGCAGGGGGCCGACATCGTGCTCTGCGCCAAGGGCATCGAACAGGGCACCGGACGCCTGATGAGCGACGTCGCCGCAGCCGCCGCCCCCGGCGCCGCGCTTGCAGTGCTCTCCGGGCCGACCTTCGCGCATGAAGTGGCAGGCGGGCTGCCAACCGCCGTCACGCTCGCCTGTGCGGGCGGTGAGGCGCAGTGGGCGCGGCTCGCGCCAGTGATCGCCCGGCCCGCGTTCCGGCCCTACTACTCGGCGGACGTGATCGGCGCCTCCATCGGCGGCGCGGTCAAGAACGTGCTCGCGATTGCCTGCGGGGTGGTCGAGGGGCTGGGCCTTGGCGCCAATGCCCGCGCGGCCCTCATCAGCCGGGGCTTTGCCGAAATGCAGCGACTCGGCCTTGCGATGGGTGCCGAGGCAGAGACGCTGGCGGGGCTTTCGGGCCTCGGCGATCTGGTGCTCACCTGCTCCTCGTCCGAAAGCCGCAACTTTGCGCTCGGCATGGCACTCGGTGCGGATGGCGACCGCACCGGCGGCGCGGCGGCGCTGCTGGCAGAGCGCAGAACGGTCGCCGAAGGCGCCTTCACCGCGCCGGTGCTGGCAAGCCTTGCGCATGCGCGCGGGATCGCCATGCCGATTGCCGAAGGTGTCGCCGCGCTGCTTGATGGCACGATCAGCCCGCGGGCGCTGGTGGCGCAGCTGCTGGCCCGTCCCCTGAAAGCGGAAATCACGCGCGCGGAGGCCCCGCTTGGCTGAAGCCGCGCCCCTTTCTTCCGAACAGCAGGACATTGCCGCGCTTGCCAAGGGTGGGCGGACCAATTTCTTCGGCTTTCTGCTGCGCCTCGCCGCGCGTATTCCGTTCCTCTTCATTGCTGGCCGGCTCTATGGCGCCGAGGACCTCGGGCGCTTTGCCTCCGCCACCATCGCAGTGGAACTCGCTGCGCAGCTCGCCACGTTGGGGCAGAAGCGCGGTCTTGCGCAGCAATTGGCGAGCGACGACCGCGACGGCGCCGAAGTCGTCGCCGATGCGCTGTTGCTCTCGGGCTTCGTCTCGGCGGTCTTTGCCCTGCTGCTCTATGCGTTCCCGGCGCCGATGTTCCCCAGCGGGCACTATACGCAGCTCCAGCGCCTGCTCCCGCTCACCATCGTGCCACTCGCGCTGGGCGATATTGCGCTCGCGGCGCTCGCCTACCGCTTCGATGTGGGCGCCACGGTGCGCGCGCGTTCGGTTGTCGAGCCATGGACGCTCTCGATTGTTGCGGGCTTCGTCTGGCTGGCAGGCATGGCGTTCCTGCCGATCCGCGAATCGGGGCTGATCCTCGCCTATGTCGCCTCGATCTTCGCCGCGACGCTGACCGCCTTCGTGCCGCTGCTCAGGAGCTACGGTCTGCCGCGCCAGTGGTCGCCGCGCCCGATCGATCTCTTGCGCCTTGCTGGCAGCAACCTGCCGCTGGCAGGTGCGGACGCAGTCGAATGGGGCACGCGCAAGCTCGATCTGTTCCTGCTCGGCGTGTTCCAGGCACCGCCTGCAGTTGTCGGCATCTACTACGTAGCGCAGCAGGTCGCGACCTTGCCGCAGAAGCTCAAGACCAGCTTCGAGCCGATCCTCGGCCCGGTGATCACGCGCAACCTGCAAGGGGGCAACTTCCCCGCCGTGGCGCGGCAGGTGTGCCAGGTCGGCTTCTGGATCATCGCAGCGCAGGCCGGGGTGGCGCTGGCGCTGGGCATTCCCGGCGCGGCGGTGATGGGGCTGGTCGGCCCGGGCTTCGTCGCCGGAACTGCCGCGCTGGCGCTGCTGCTCGCTGCCGAAGTGGCCGCCGCGACCGCTGTGGTGAGCGAGGCAGCGCTGATCTATATCGCGCGGCTGCGTAATCTCTGGATCAGCCTCGGCACGATTGCGCTGCAGGCGGCGCTGACCGTGGGCTTCATGCTGGCCGCGCGCCGCGCTGGGCTCGATCCGCTGGTGCAGGCGGCCGGCGCAGCGGCGGCGCTGGCGATTGCGCTCGCGTGCGCCTCGCTTGCCAAGTCGTGGCTGCTCGGCAGTCTGCTGGGCGAACGGATCAGCAATTGGCGCTGGCCGCTCCTGTGGGCGGCAGCGCCAGCCGTGGTGGTCGGTGCGCTGATGAAGCTCATGCCCGAATGGGTCGAGCTCGCCATTGGAATCCCCGCGATTCTGGGCGTTTACGGGATCGTCATCTGGCGGCGCGGGTTCGGCCCGGAAGACCGCATCCTGTTCCGCAAACAGACACTCTGACATTCAACTCACCGCGCGCAAAGAACGTTCAGTCGGCGTTCACGGGTCAAAACGTGTCTTAGCTCCCGGGGGCTCCAACGCTCGACTGGGAAGGACCGACCCGATGGCCAAGAGGATGCTTCCGAAGAAACTGTGCGTCGCCGCGCTCATGGCGGGCACGCTGCTAGAAGGTTGCGCCACCAAACCGCCGATGGAGGCAGAGGCGACTGGCGAAGTGGTCGTCACCGCAACGCGCCGGGCGGACAACGCGGCGACCGACGGATACGCGCTTAATGCGCCGGCGCCGGTCTATACCACCGCTGCGCCTCCACCGCCGCCGCCCGCGCCAATGATGGCGAGCAAGGCCGTGCAGGACGGCCGTTATATCCATGTGCCGTCGGTCATCGTGCCCACCGACCCGGGCAGAGAGCGCTATGACGGCAAGGAAGTCAGTCCCGTCCACCTCACCCGCGCCGAGCCGGTCTCCACCTTCTCGGTCGACGTCGATACCGGCGCCTATACGAATGCCCGGCGCTTCCTGACGGCAGGGCAGCTCCCGCCGAAGGACGCGGTGCGCACCGAGGAGATGATCAACTACTTCCGCTACGCCTATCCGCTCCCCCAAAAGCGGGAGGCGCCCTTCAGCGTCACGACCGACATGGCGGTGACGCCGTGGAACGCCGAGACGCGGCTGCTGCGCGTGGGCCTGCGCGGCTATGATCTGCCGCGAAGCCAGCGTCCGCCGGCGAACCTTGTCTTCCTCGTCGACGTTTCGGGATCGATGCAGGATCCGGACAAGCTGCCCCTCGTCAAGACGGCGCTGATGGGCCTCGCCGAGGAACTCAAACCGCAGGACCGCGTCTCGATCGTCGTCTATGCAGGCGCGGCCGGGCTGGTGCTGCCACCGACCAATGACAAGGCGCTGATCCGCGCCGCGCTCGATCAGCTGCAGGCGGGCGGCTCGACCGCAGGCGGTGCAGGGCTGCAGCTTGCCTATGAAGTCGCGCGGCAAAGCTTCATCAAGGACGGGGTGAACCGCATCCTCCTGGCCACCGATGGCGATTTCAATGTCGGCGTCTCCGATACCAAGGCGCTGCTCGAAATGGTCGAGAAGCAGCGCGACAGCGGCATCACGCTCACCACGCTGGGCTTTGGCGAAGGCAACTATAACGAAGCCATGATGGAGCAGATCGCCGACCAAGGGAACGGCAACTACGCCTACATCGATTCGGCGCTGGAGGCGCGCAAGGTGCTGGCGGAGCAGATGTCCTCCACCCTGTTCACCATCGCGGGCGACGTGAAGATCCAGGTCGAGTTCAATCCCGCCGCTGTCTCGCAGTATCGCCTCGTCGGCTACGAGAACCGCGCACTGCGCGAAGAGGACTTCAACAACGACAAGGTCGATGCGGGCGACATCGGTGCAGGCCATCAGGTCACCGCGATCTACGAGATCGTGCCGGCAGGGTCGAAAGGCTGGATCGGGCCGCGCCGCTATGAGGAGACACCCGCCACGCCGGGGCCGGCGGGCAGCGAGCTTGCCTTCGTGAAGCTGCGCTACAAGCTGCCGGGGGAGAGCACCTCGCGCCTGATCGAACGGCCCGTTGCGCGCAGCCTGATTGCAGCGGCAGGTGCGCCGCGCGGTGATATGGCGTTTGCCGTGGCGGTCGCGGCCTATGGCCAGAAGCTGCGCGGCGATCCCATGCTCGCGAATTTTGGCTGGCAGCAGGTGAGCGCACTTGCCGGCGAGCCGAGCGAGTTCGCGCGCGCCGAGTTCGTGAAGCTGGTGTCGCTGGCAGGATCGCTCGCGCGGCCCTGAAAACACCCCCCTTGGCTTTCACCGGCGCGCGTGGGAAAGGCCTTCGCGTGTCCGGCAAGGCTGAGGGTGGACGATGATGGAATGGATTCAGGCAAACGCGGTTCTGGTCGGCGCGATTGCCGTGCTGCACGTGCTGGCGCTGGTCTTCCTGCTCCGGCGCGGCAAGTCGCTGCCGGAAAAGCGCGAATACCGCGATGTGCTCTCCGAAGGCGCCGCGCCCGCCGCGCGCAACTCGGCGCTGATCGATGCGCCGCCTGCCGCCGCCATCGAACCGCCGCCGGTTCTGGCAGAAGCGCCGCCAGCAGTTGCCGATCAGGGCGATGACCTCACCCGCATCAAGGGCCTTGGCCCCAAGATCAGCACCGCACTCAACGCCCTTGGCGTCACCCGCTATGCCGAAATCGCGGCGTGGAGCGATGAGGATGTCGCGCGGATCGACGCGCAATTGGGCGCCTTTGCTGGCCGTGCGACGCGCGACAACTGGATCGAACAGGCCAAGCTGCTCTCGAGCGGCGATACCGCCGCCTATGAGGCGAAGTTCGGGAAGCTCTAGCTCGCTCCGGCACACCGCCTGATCAGTGCGCCGGGGACGTCGCTGGCGGGCACTTCGATATGTCCGCCGCCGGGAAGCGTGCCGACGAATTTCGCCTTGAACACCGTGAGGCGCTTGTCGTCCGCCGGGATCGCACCCTGCCAGACATAGCCGCGCCGGCCCGGAACGGCGGTCGCATCGACCGGCAGGCGCAGGATATAGCCGCTTCCCTGGAGCGCGAAGAGTGCGGCAGCGCCGATGGGGGCCGCCACATTGCGCGTAACGACAAGCGCGCCTTGCCGGCATTCCAGGCTGAGCAGCGGCGCCTCGCCCGGATAACCGAAGCGCGCCGTGTCTGGTGTGGCCGCCCAAGCGCCTTTGGCATCCTCGGCGCGCGCGGCGGGAGGCGCGGAACTGTCAGCCGGCATGGCAAAGCGCACGGCATCCACCGGGCCGTCCTTGCCCGCGGTCGTCGTCGCGGACGATGCGGAGCATGCGGCCAGCAGAAGGACCATGAGGGGAGGCGCGACACGCGAAATCAAGACTTCATCCTTTTTGCGACCCGATCATCGCCGCAGCGACGAGGCCACTTCAAGCACCCGAAATTTGTCGCCAGCGCAAGATAGTGAAAGGCGCAGTGCGGTGGAAAGAAATGCGCATGCGGCGCGGGGTGAAACCTAGGGTCAGGACCTATCGCCCCCACTTCTTTTGCGTCTTGCCGAAGCGCGTCTTGCGCGTCCCCGGCTTGCCTTCGTTGCTGCGGCCCACCAGCGGCGCCTTCTTGTCCGCATCGGGCAAGCCCAGCTCGGTCGCCTCCAGCGCGCGGATTTCATCGCGCAGGCGCCCGGCGGTCTCGAACTCCAGATCCGCCGCTGCCGCGCGCATCTTGCGTTCCAGCTCCTCGATGTAAGCGCGCAGATTGTGGCCGACGAGGTTGTTGGCCCCGCCTTCCGTCTCGATCTCGACGAGCACGCCGTCGCGGCTAGCGGTGTCGGCCACGATGTCGTGGATATCGCGCTTGATCGATTCGGGCGTGATCCCGTGCAGTTCGTTGTAGGCGCGCTGCTTCTCGCGGCGCCGGTCGGTCTCGGCAATCGCGCGTTCCATGCTGCCGGTCATGCGGTCGGCATAGAGGATCACCCGGCCATCGACGTTGCGCGCGGCGCGCCCGATCGTCTGGATCAGCGAGGTTTCGGAGCGCAGGAAGCCTTCCTTGTCCGCGTCCAGAATGCACACCAGCCCGCACTCGGGAATATCGAGCCCCTCGCGCAGCAGATTGATGCCCACGAGCACGTCGTAGACCCCGAGCCGCAGATCGCGGATCAGTTCGATGCGCTCCAGCGTCTCGACGTCGGAGTGCATGTAGCGGACGCGCAGGCCCGCCTCGTGCATGAACTCGGTGAGGTCCTCCGCCATGCGCTTGGTCAGCGTCGTCACCAGCGTGCGGTAGCCGTTCTCGGCGGTCTTGCGGCATTCGTTGATGCAGTCCTGCACCTGGTCCTCGACCGGGCGGATCTCCACCGGCGGGTCGATCAGGCCGGTGGGGCGGATCACCTGTTCGGCAAACACGCCGCCCGATTGTTCCATTTCCCAGTGCCCCGGCGTCGCCGAAACTGCCACGGTCTGCGGGCGCATCGCGTCCCACTCGTTGAAGCGCAAGGGACGGTTGTCGATGCAGCTCGGCAGGCGGAAGCCGTATTCTGCCAGCGTGATCTTGCGGCGGTGGTCGCCTTTGGACATCGCCCCGATCTGCGGCACGGTCTGGTGGCTTTCATCGACAAACAGCAGCGCGTTGTCGGGCAGATACTCGAACAAGGTCGGCGGCGGCTCACCCGGCAGGCGGCCGGTCAGAAAGCGCGAGTAATTCTCGATCCCCGCGCAGCTGCCGGTGGCGGCAATCATCTCCAGATCGAAATTGGTGCGCTGCTCCAGCCTCTGCGCTTCCAGCAGCTTGCCTTCCGCCTCCAGCTCCTTGAGCCGCTCGGTCAGTTCGAAGCGGATCGCGTCTGCCGCCTGCTTCATCGTCGGCCCGGGCGTCACGTAGTGCGAATTGGCGTAGACCCGGACCTTGGAAAGTTTGGTCCCCGCCTTGCCCGTCAACGGATCGAACTCGCTGATCGCCTCGATCTCGTCGCCGAAGAACGAGACGCGCCAGGCCATGTCCTCGTAGTGCGAGGGGTAGATTTCGAGATTGTCCCCCCGCACGCGGAAATTGCCGCGCTGGAAGGCCGCGTCGTTGCGCTTGTACTGCAGCGCCACCAGCTTGCGGATGATCTCGCCGCTGTCGACGGTCTCGCCCACTTTAAGATCGAAAATCATTGCCGAATAGGTCTCTACCGAGCCGATACCATAGAGGCACGAGACCGAGGCGACGATGATCACGTCATCGCGCTCCAGCAGCGCGCGCGTGGCGGAATGGCGCATCCGGTCGATCGCCTCGTTCACCGAGCTTTCCTTCTCGATGTAGGTGTCCGACCGCGGCACGTAGGCCTCGGGCTGGTAGTAGTCGTAGTACGAGACGAAATACTCGACCGCGTTCTCCGGGAAGAAGCTCTTCATCTCGCCATAGAGCTGCGCGGCGAGGATCTTGTTGGGCGCGAGGATGAGGGCGGGGCGCTGCAGTTCCTCGATCACCTTGGCCATGGTGAAGGTCTTGCCCGAGCCGGTCACGCCGAGCAGCACCTGCGTCACCTCGCCGTCCTTCGCTGCGGCGACGAGATCGGCGATCGCGGTCGGCTGGTCGCCCGCCGGCTGGTATTCGGAGACCACCTTGAACGGCTTCCCGCCCTCCGATTTCTCGGGCCGCGCCGGCTTGTGCGGCACGAAATTGGCGGAGGTATCGGGCTCTTCCAAGCCCCTGCGGATCACGAGTTC
>NZ_JAIXZS010000011.1 GCF_027489515.1 Novosphingobium sp.
CACACGGATTGCGTCAACTGCGCGAGGCAGCTCGCCGAAGGCAGTGCCCACCCACAAGAGTTCGGTCTCCTCGCCGTCCTCGTCAGGGGCGCTCAGAACCTGCGCAAAATAGGTCTGCAGCGGGCGGTCCCACCCGATATAAGCGCTTGCCGCCGCGATCCCGTGACGAAGCGGTACTTTGTGCCTGCTCATGCGCTCTTTACCTCCCCACCATTCACCGGACTGATGCTCCGCAGCGCTGTGACATATTCGGACCTGACCCTGATCAGTAATCCTCTGGCCGCATCAGCGTAATGACCCTGCGCGTGATGGCAGGGTTGGCCGGATCGTCTGACCCGAACGTCAGTTCGGTGTCGTAATAATCGACTTTCATCAGCACCTTGATGCCATCGACATCCATGCTTGCAAAGTCTCGCTCCGGCGAATCCGGGGCGAAGGTGCAATGACGCAGAGCGGCCATCAACCGAGCCTGTGCCATCATGCTGTCTGCCACCGTGTCGCCGCCAAGCTCTGCAAGGAGCCCGGAGGTCATGACGATGCGGGCCATGCGGTCACGGCCCTGGCGCGCTGTATCATTCAACAACGCGATGCGCTCGGTCCGCTGCCGAGCGCAAGAGAGGTCGGATGTGTCAGGCATGGGAAGTTTCCTCCCGATCGAAGTGGCGAAAAGTGGGCAACCGGACGGCCTCGCGGGACTCAGCCGGCAGGCTGACAAGCGGACAGCTGAACATCGATCGCGGTTCCCGGGGTGACGGTAATGGCGACCTGCCGATCCTTGGGAAGGACCCACAGGATGCCGGCGAGCGTGTCGCGGATGCGCGCGGCGATGGCCTCGTCCTCGCCAAGCAGCACCCGGGCCGCGAGTTCGCGGGCATCGCGCAAGAAGTGCTCGTGCTGGGTTTCCCAGGAGTCGGCCTCGCTGTCGTCGCTTGCGCAGAAACAGACGTTCTCGATGAGATCGACCAGCGTTTCAGGGGGCAGGTCCGGCCCCGGCACGTAAGCGATGCGGATCTGGTCGACGCCGCTGTACCAGCCATCTTCGTTTACGACGAAGGCGACATCTGCCGGGATCCGCTCCTCGCGCTGGGTCTCGGTGGCACGGTGGAAGACACAGAACCTCAGTTCGATCGTCTCGGCACGCACATGGTCCTGGAGCGGAGGGAAGCTGCCGTTCTCGGCGATGACGTGGCCCTGCTCCCCGGCTGCAACATAGAAGCGCACGTTGCCGAGCTGATGCAGCGCGTCATACCAGCCATAGCCTGCGTAAGGAGGATGGTTCTGGGCGAGGTGCAGGCGCAGGGGATGCGTGCGCAGCGCGCGCTCCAGCCCCTGACCGATGTCGGGCTCGAGATCCGCAACAAGGATCGTGTCCGGTCCTGTAGCGACCTCCTCATACTCGACATTGACGTTGTCGCTTTCCGCGATGGCAGCATGCCAGCGGGGCAGGCAGGGGTCGGCCTCCGGCAGGGCGACCCCCAGATCGCGCGCTTCCTTCCAGCTGTCGAAGGAAAGCCGGTGCTGGCCTTTGTGCGCCAGCGCGGCATAGATTGCGCGCTTGCAGGCTGTCTGAAGCGCCGCAAATGCGGCGTTCTCGACGAACTCCTTGCGTGCCGGGAGGACAAGGGCAAGGCCCGGAGTGGAGCCGATATCGAGCCGGGCATGGTAGGTCTTGCCGCCAAGGCTCTCCGAGACGCTGGCAAGCTTGCGGGTGAGCACCATGCCATGGAAGTTCGTGGTGGGGTCCTGGTGGTATTCGCGCCCCTCAAACACCCCGATCTGGCTGCCGTTCCATTCGGCCATGTAGATCGCCTTGGCGAGAAAGTCCTCGCGCGGCACTTGCCCGCCATTGAAGAACACCGGCAGCGGGTAGAACTTCGCGACCTCGCGCAGAATTCGCTCGGCCGTCTGCTCGCTCACGCCGGGCATCAGAAAGGTGATGGTCGTCCCAACCGGGCGAGCAAGGGGCCGCACGGCAATGTCCTGCGCGCCGATCCAGCCATCCGCAGGGACATGCGCCGACCATCCGGTGTCGGCATCGGCATGACGCGAGCTGATCCGGGTGTCCTTGCCCGCCAGGCTGAAGACACCCATGCCTGCCGGGTCTTCGGCCTCATGGATGTGCTGGCTCCAGCCCGAATCCCCCAGCGCAATCATGGTCTGGGGATCGGCAACGCCGGATCCATCATCGACGAGTGTCAGTCGCGCTCCGTCCTGATCTGCGCAGCAGGTGATATCGATCCTGGAAGCGCCCGCACGGCGACTGTTCTGGAGGAGCTCACCCAGAATATCGCCGATGGTACCGTTGAAGAGGCGTGTGACTTTGGTGATCGTCTTCGCGCTCACACTGGGCCGAATAACTGTCGGGTTCATGGCAAGGGGTCCTTCATCGCACTGGTTCGCCCTTCCCCTCCCCCTTCCCTTCAAATCGGCGGATTGATGCCTGGCCAGAGCCGGGCGGCCTTCGGCCTGCCCATCAGCCCACTCGTTTCGGTCGCAGGATCTCAGGCATCGGGATGACTTCGTGCGCCGTATCGCGCAACGCCGTGACCTCGCCGCGCGCGGCGTAGAGGTCCTTGGCGATGAGCGCGCAGACTTCGGCTTCGCCATAGGTTGGCCGGCCAAGGTGATCGACGCGCTCGACTTGCCGGGCAATCACGCCAACTTTGCCTTCCGGCACCCATTCGGCCCAATCGCCCCAGGCGCTGGTGACGCAGAATTCGCCGATCGCGGCGATGTAGGCCTTGCGCGTCCGCAGGATCGCGGAAGCATTTTCCTTTACCGCCTCGCCGGTAAAGGCGCTGAAGCGATCCGAGTGCCAGCATCGGGCAGTATCGCGGGCAAGCTGCAGGAAGCCTGCGGAACAGGAACCCTGCCCTTCAAGCTCGCTGGTGAAGGCCAGGATCGGGAGCGACCAGTCGCAGTCTTCCTCGTAGGACCCGCCCTCGATCGTTAGCGCCGGCGGCATGGCGGCCTGCCTCTGTTCGGACAGAATGATGCCGCCGTGGCTGGCGGTCATAACGGACCATATGCCGGGGGCCAGTTGATCGGCCTGCTGGACGGCGCCCCAGATGGAAGTGCAGGGACGCGGTGATGGGGAAAAACATGGCATGAGCGAACTCTCTTGTTGCAGGTTCGCTCAGTCCCTCCCCCTTTACTTCAGCTCAGGATCCCAAGAGCGGTCCGGGCGACGGTCTCGGGCGTGACGTCTCCAAGAGGGAGGGCCGCTACCGGTCCAAGCTGCGAAAGACGATTCCGCTCGATCGCCTTGAGGGCGAGATAATCCTCGTCGGCCGACTGGAGGATTTGCAGCGCGAAGCGGCACTCCTGTCCAGTGTTGTCGTCGAGGAGGGCAATCAGGAAATCCGGCCTTACGGAGATGTCCGCAAAGGGCAGATCGAAGAGAATCTTCTTCACCGCCATCCTGATGTCCCGGCGCCGCAGGACATACTGCGCGTCTTGCAGCGCCCGCAGAATTTCACGGTCGTGGTCTCGCTCGGTCGGCACGAACTGGTTGCCGCTGAAGACCGGCTGAGCATAGGCTCGCAGCGCGACATAGCCCTCCTTCCTGCTGTGCTCGCCAACGACGGCAAGCACCAGAAACGGCGGCTCGACTTCAGCGCGGATGATCCCGGTGTGCTGGATGCGGTTTCGGACCGGGATCGTGCCGAGACCAGTGACGATCTCAGTGGAGGTGACCGCGTTGGCCTCGAGCAGAAGAAAGGCCTGGGGCGCAAATTCATGAGGCCATGTTTCGGCCGCGGCGCGCAGTCGGGCGTGAACCCGCCGTTTCTCGTAATCGACGGCGTTCGTGTAGAGATGGGCCGAGAGCGGAACCCCGGGCGCAATCTCAAGACCTTGCGCTGCTTGGCGCAGGAAGCGCATTTCCCGGCTGATCGAGCCCCCCCGTGGCCCTGCTGGCGGAAGCTCGCGCAGCACGTTGGAGCCTGCCCGCTCGAGCAGCAGCCATAGCAGTTTGCCAAGGCGCGGGATTGCAACCCCGCGCGATCGGTCATCTGGTTCGCTGTGGTCGGGTTTTTGGGCAAGCTTCTCCGGCGCCTTCTGGTGCGCGTTGAACAGGCCATCTGGAACATCGAGCGCGTAGAGCGAATCCCTCGCTGTCTCACGGATGCGCGGCGGCGCCTGAGGCAGGAAAAACGGACACGCCGGCGCGTGCAACGGCCTCGCTGTCAGTCGCCGCAGGTAATAGGTTTCCTGAAAGCTGAGATAGGCCGGGCTCAGCAGCGGCGGCGCGGTGGCCTCGCCCAGACAATCGCAGGCGAGCCATTTGTGATTCTCGCGCGCTGTCACGACGAGGGAGACGCAGGCCCGGTGATCGGCCTCGTTGCCATGGCCCGTGTACCAGCGGACCAAGGCTGCCCGGAGACCGTCGCCAATGGCGACGCGCCCGGTGCTACCTGTGGTGTCCTTGGCGACCAGCCACATGGTCCGACCCTCTTGACCGCCCCTTTTGTTCACTCTATGTTCGTCACATAGAGGAATTCTGTCTTATGAACAAGGTATTCGATCTCGGCCAGTTCGACCTCGATCTGACGCTCCGCGATGCATCGCTTGACCCTCTTGTGTCGCCTACGCGGCGCTCGCTCGCCAACGCGTCCATCGGCGTCGAAGCGTTCGATGCCTATTATTCTGCGCGCGAACTCTACGAAGCGCTGCAGGGGGTGTTCCAGGGCACGCCCGGTGCCAAGAACAAGCTGACGCAAGTGCTGTCGTGCCAGTGCGACGATTATCAGCGCTGCCTCTACTACACGCTTGCGGGGCGCGGCATCGTCCAGATGCTGGATGATCTTGAATGGCTGCTCGAGATCCTGCGCCCTCGCTGCCAGATGTCGGGGCAGCTCCTGCGTTCAGGCGAGCGGCCCGCACCGCAGATCAATCCTTATGTCGCGAGTGAGCCCGACGGGCCGGTTCCGGCACGTTCGGCCGACTTCGTCGAGGGACCCTCGTGGTATCTCGATCCGTCGCTTGGCGGCCTTATCGAAGACTAGGCAGGCATCTGCCTGCCGGCCTTACCGCCAGAAATCAGGGATTGCGCAGGCCAAGCCGGTCGTCGTCATCTACGAGCGAGATACGCCCTTCCCAGTCCCACAGGACGAGGTTGATAGCGTCGGCGGGAGCGCCGCGGGCATAGCTTGGAACGACGATACCGACATAGCCTTGTGCAATCGCGGCCTCGGCCAAATCCTGCGTCGGCACTGGCTGTCCTGAGATCATCCGGTCCCGCCACGAAGGGTCAGCGAGCTCCGCTGGCGCCATGCCGAAAGGCTGCAGCGCGGCTGTGTCGCGGCCATCCAGCAAGGGCCCGATGTCGGCCTGATAGGCAACCAGGGTTGTCGGCTGCAACGTGCCGACCTGATTGGCCTCGCGCAGCGCCGTCTCGGGCGCGAGCGAAGTATAGAGCGCAGGGCGCCCCATGCGATTGAACCGTCCACCAAACCGGGCAGCCCCCTCCCCCGAGAGCGGTTCGCGGGACCAGACCGGATTGTGGGCGCGGTAGAGCAGCCCGGTGAAGTGCATGCGCTTAGGCGTGAATGCCGGCGTCGACGGCGTCGATATAGGTCAGCACGTCATCGGCCCGGTTGCTCTGTACGAGCTGCATTGCGGTCTGGCCCGAGAAGCCCGGCAACGGCTCAGAGCGGTACCAGGCATAAGCCAGCAAGGCCGACCCGAAGCGCGGTTCGACCTTGTTGAGGACCTCGACCATCTGGCGAAGGCGGCGTTGGGTACGATCCGACGCGATCCGGTCCTTGCGCTGGATCGCGTCCTTGCCGAGGCCCAGCGAGCGTGCGAGTTCGTCGCTGGTCGTGCGCAGCGCGTCGACGATCTTGCGCGGAGCAAACGCGCCGTTGTCAGCGTAGTTCTGAATCGCCATTGCAAAGCTCCATAAATTCTGACGCTATATAGCGTCATTATTTGCGGCATTCAAGCCGCCGGATGGATGGCACCGATATGGGTCATAGGACGACAACTTGCAGCTCGATTGCACCGGGAGGGTTCTCCCCCGTTGGCATCACACAGAAGGGCTGGAGCGCGTTGCTGGTTCTGACCACAGCATGGCTCTTGCCCGTCTTCGCGCTCATCCGGATGGCGACGCGCTCGGCATTGGCCCGCCCGCAAAGGATGCGGCGGCGCGGATCGAGGCTGGCAGAAATCATGGAAAAGGCCCTCGCTACTGGGCTGCCGGGAAGAAGGTCTTGATCTTTCGGGCCGGACGGATGACCTCGAAGCGCCGCTCCATCAGCCGGGAGATGCGGTAGGCCCCGACGCCGTCGGGCGTCCGCAGCTCGATCTTGTTGCCGCGCTTGCTGACCCGGAATTCGCGGTGCTCGCTGCCGTCGGTAAAACGCAGCGGTTCGGGAAGCCGCAGGATGTCGCCGTCAGCGACCTTGCGCTCCTTGAGACGCAGCATGGCGTAACACCGGTTCCGCCAGTCCAGGGCATAGGGGTGTGAGGATGAGGTGAGCAGTTCCAGGATGCTTCGCGGGCAATTCGCCTCGACGGGGCCGGATTGTTCATCCATGTCCTTGTACCCGAAGATCAGGCCATCGGCTGCGTTCGGGTTCCAGCGGACCAGGCAGATAACCGCCGTCACGTAGAGCCTCTTGCGGTCTTCGCCGTAGCGCTCGACGGCTGCATAGTAGGTGCTGCCGGTGAAAACGCTCTTGAGGACCCGGCACCCCCGGAACGGAGCATCTTCGCTGGCCTCGTGTTCGTAGGTCAGCTGATCGTCGAGATAGGCTTTGGGCGTTTCATGCCCTCCCATCCCTGTGCGGTGCATGTAGAGCCAGCCCATGTGCGTGTCCTTCAGATGAGCCCCGGCTGCGCCGGAGGTGCGATTTGCAGTTCGCGAGCGATCCGCGCCGTGAGTGCCGGAATGTCGGCAAGAGCCGTGATTGGAGCCTTGCGCATGACCGCGCCCGGGGGCTTCCAGAAGGGGTTGCGCCAGGCAAGACCCGGTTCGCCGAACCGCTCCGGGCTGATGCGGATGTAGACGCCCTCTGCTTCGAGCACATGCTCACCGGCGAGGGCCTCCTGCGAGGTGTAGTAACTGATGCGGTAAGCGGAATGATCGAGCCCGATCCCGGCGGCGATCTGGCGGAGGGCGCGCGTACCTTCGCGCCGGTAGTGGCGCAGTTCTTCGGGACGATAGTCGATCCCGCGCTTGACCAGCGCGATGATCGCCGGTCGGTGTTTGAGCTCGCCGAGACGTTCGATGCACTGCGCGCGCAAGATCTGATCTTCGGCCTCACAGGTTGTCGGCCTTCCGTCGGCAATGCGCTGAAGGTGGCGGGTGAGGAGCAGAACCGCGGGACAGGTGGCGACCTGCCGGCCTGCGAGGCGCACATCATCAACGGCCTCGTTCAATGCCCGCAGCGCGGTTTCGAAGGTCGTCAGCCCATCGGGCTCGAGCGCGCGGCGGTAACGATAATCGATGTCGCAGGACATGGGGCTTCCTTTCCATTGCAAGTGCAATGGCCCCCTCCCCCTCCCCTCAATGCAGGCGGCGAAGATGTCCGCCCGAGTTGTTCAGCGACACTGGTTCATAGATCATCGGCCGCACGAGTGTCCCGGGTGCGATCTGTTCTAGGATCCTCGCGATCGCGGAGACCGCAGCGCCAGCCTCGGTTGTCTCGATGACCAGCGCGCCGCCCTTCCCCGGGGCGGGCACAAGTGACCAACCGGGTTCTCCTTTGCCAAGGAGACTCTCTAGGACAGCGTGACGATTCCGCCCGGGGAACAACGCTCCAACATGGTCGCCGAGTGCAGCGCCAATGTCCGCGGCATTTCCGCGCGAAAGGTCACTGGCATAGCGGCTGAGCTGCGCGAGCCGCACTGCGTCTTCTGAAGTTGGCTCAAGCGTAAGCCGGAACTGGCGCCTCTTCATGGGCTTCCTCCGCAGGTTCGCTCTCATAGCCCGAATAGGCTGCAAGCAGGTTGAAGGCCTGATCGGCCTTGGCGGCAGCCGTGATGATCGCGGTCTTGTCGGACTTCAAAATGTCGAGCCAATGGGCGATGTAGCTGGCGTGGCTTTCATGGAGGTCTGCAGGCAGGCCAAGCTCATAGCAGATCCGG
Source organism: Novosphingobium sp. (assembly GCF_027489515.1). GTDB lineage: Bacteria > Pseudomonadota > Alphaproteobacteria > Sphingomonadales > Sphingomonadaceae > Novosphingobium. The sequence goes on from NZ_JAIXZS010000011.1 coordinate 8,092, forward strand.
GCGCTTACCTGCTCGGCAACCATTTCCTCAAAGGCGTAGGCCTTGTCGCCGAACCGCTTGCCGAACGTGCGCGCAAGCCGCGAGGGGTGCCCGCTCCAGTGTCCGAGTTCGTGGGCTTTGGTAGCGACATATCCGTCTTCGGTGCGGAACGCGCCCCGCTCGGGAAGCTGGATGTAGTCTCCGCCCGGCGAGAAGAATGCACGGTCGCCGCCATGACGGATGTCCGCAGGGATCGGCGCAAAGAAGGCTTGGATGGCCACTGCCTTCACGGAGGGCGTCGGCGGTGCTTCAGGGAGCGGACTGGGATAGAAATGCGGCGGCAGGCCTTCGATCTGCGAGGCGTTGAAGACGCTGTAGGACCGCATGAACCGGATGGTTTTCGACGTCTCCTCGCCAGTCGCCTGATCAACGTCGGTCTTGCTCGTGCTGTTGAAATAGATGCTCGGCTCGGCCGTCTCACCCTTGCGCACCTGCCCGCCCAGTTCCTGAGCCTGACGATAGGTCATCCAGTAGCGCGAAGCATATCCGAGGCAGTCGGCGACCGCCCAGAGATAGAGGCGATTAATCCCGGTGTAGGGCAATCCGCCAGCACGCAGAGGCGCGCCACCCGACCCGGTCTTTTTCCAGGGCCGCCGCCAGGGCAGTGTGCCGGCCTCGATCCGTGCAATGATGAGATTGGTAATTTCCTGCGCGACATCGCGCTTTGGTCCGCGGCGCATCGGCGTTTCCCTTCTTGGAAGAAGAAGGCCCGGCCACTCGAGTGAGCGACCGGGCCAGGACATCAGGAGGAGGGTGAGGCCTTCAGGCAGCCACTGCCGTGTCTTCGGCGGCGCCTTCGGGCTGCTCTTCGGCATCAGCCTGCGCGTCCGCCCCATCGACTGCGTCGATATCGGCCTCGCCGTTGTCAGAGACCTCGGGATCAGCGCCTTGCACGCCCCCCGGCGCGGCCGTGCTGAACTTCATGGCCTCGGGCAGCCAGGCAAGGGCAGCTTCCTTCACCTCCTGCTCGATGATCGCCTTGCCGGCGAAGATCGTCTCGCAGGTCTTGGCGAGGTCCGCCTTCTTGGACGGCGCATAGCGCGCTGCGAGGTCACTTCCGCCAACCTCGGTCAGCGCGGCCAGACAGGAGGTTTTGCTTACCCGGTCGAAGAAGTTCTCGGCAGTCGGCCGCCACAGAGCCGCAACGTCGACATCGAGCATCGACCCGAGCACGGCATGGACCGGATGATATTCGGATCCGTAGCCCTTCTTCGCCTCGAGCGAGAGCGCCACCGCATAGGCAAGCCAGGCCGCCTTGGCATCGTCTTCGAGGTCGCGGAAGGCGATGAAACGGGCCGCGACGTTGGTCTGCTCCTGCCACGCCTTGTCGAGACCTTCCTCCGCCTCGGCAAGAATGCCCTCTGCAGCTGATTGCGGAACCTCGCCGGTCGCAGGATCGCTCGGCCGTCCCGCCTTGATCGAGGTGCCCTTCCCCTCATAGCTGCGATTGTCCGCGAGCGCGAAGATAGCGAAATCGAGGGCAAGCCCCGGATCGCCGAGCAGGCAGGCCGACAGGATATTGCGGCGCTGAACGGCAAGCTCGTCGAATAGCCTCGCGCTGATCGGCTTCTCGCTTCCGGGTGCGATGGCTTCAGGCCGTGCGGGAGTACCGCTTGCGCGGCCCCCGGAGGTCGGTGCCGGCTCTTCTGCCGTCGCGGTCACATTGCCGTGGTCATCGGTCTCGAACGACAACCGCTTCTCGCTGTAGTAATCTGCCTCGAGAACCATCTCGCCGCGGGTGGTGAGCACGAGGAAGCGCCCGACTTCTCCGCGCCATTCTTCGGGCAGTTCACGGACCGGATTATTGAGGTCGCTGCGTTCGGCATCGAGCGCCTCGTACTCGGCCTCGAGCTTCCCGAAGTCGACGTCGTCCTGGTCGTCACCTTCATCGAAGATTGCGCTGATCTCGTCGATCCCGGCGTCGATCTCGTCAATGCGGGCTCTTGCCGCCTCAGTGAGGGGCACAGGCGGGAGCCGGACAGCGGACACGCCCATCTCGCTGCGCGCCTGCCAGGAGTTGCTTGCGGCCACGGGGCTGATCCAGGCGAGTCCGGTCTCGGCCGTGAGGCGCTGGGCCTCAACTTCCATCTTCTCGGAGGCGAGCCTGTGCGCGATTTCGATATCGATCCAGCGATCCTCGCCCGCATCGCTGAACAGATCGCGCTCGACCTTTCCGCCGGCAGCCACATAGGCATCCTCGCCGATAAGAAGCGCGATAGGGTCATTGCCGCGCATGGCGCCGGTGGCGACCATGCGCCGAATGGCGTCAGCGCTGGGGTTGTAGGCATGGCGCATCTGATCGAAAACGCGCATCTGCACTTCGTGCTGGTCCGTCGCGGCATAGGCCTTGGCGATTTCGAGGGTGATGTCGCCGGCGGCGAGTGCCTCGAAGATCGGCGCTGCCAGATTGGCAAGGCGCAGGCGGCCTTCGACGAACCGCTGGGTGAGTCCGAAGCGCTTCGCCACGGCGGCGATATCGCTGCCTTCCTTGATGAAGTGCTGGAAGGCGCGGCATTCTTCAGCCGGCGACATGCCGACCCGCTGGAAGTTCTCGGCGAGCGAGGCTTCGCCCGCGGTTTCTTCGCTACCCCCGAGCAGCTTGCATTCGACTTCAGCATCCGCTGCCCAGGCACCGCGATCGATGATCATGCCGATGGCGCGCAGACGGCGGCCGCCTGCGATCACCGCATACTGGCCGCGCTTCTTGCTCTTGGTCACCAGCAGGTTCTGCAAGAGGCCGCGGGCCTCGATGTCCGCAGAAAGCTGCGCATCTTCTTGGTCGTTGCGTGTTTTGCGCACGTTCGCATCGCTCAGATAGAGCTTGGAAAAGGGAATCAGCATCTCGGTCACTCCTGATCTGCTCCCGGCCATCACCGGGGCACAGATCCCCTCCCCCTCCCCTCAATTTTCGGGTTTATGCACCCAAGAGTCTGTGCACTTGTCGAACTTGCCATGGGTCAAGAGCGCTCAGCGCAAACCGGTGCGAACTACTAGAAGGGCGCGCCGATCAGGGCAGTGTCCTTATTTACAAGACGCCGATATCATGCAGCCATTCTTCAAGATGTTGCGGCCAACGATGGGTGACGGGATCTTGAGTGGGGCGCATGCCGAAGGCGTGACCTCCCCTTGCATAGACTCGCAGATCGACAGGGACACCCGCGTCCTTCAATGCAAGCATGTATGCTAGCGGTTCCCGCACGTCATCGACGTCATCGTCAAGTGCGTGGATGATTAGCGTGGGCGGCGCCTCCTCACTGATAGCAACCCAAGGTTTTAGCGCGAGGTTGTTCTTGCCCTTGTCGTCATCCAACAGCCGGGCTGTATAGACTACAACCGCAAAATTCGGCCGCGTCGATTGCTGATCGGCATCATCGATCGTCGGAAAGGTGCGCGTCTGCTTGTTGCTCAATTCGGTGACGAGATAAGCACCTGCAGAAAAGCCGATTGCCCCGATCTTCGCCGGATCAATCCCATACTGGGCTGCATCACGGCGCAGCAGGCTCATGGCGCGCTGGGCGTCTTCCAGCCCGAGCAGCACCTCGGGCCGCGTCTGTTTGCCATCAATCCGGGGCCACACCTGCGGGGTGCGATATTTAAGCATGACGCAGGTCAAGCCCCGGGCAGTTACCCAGTCGCACACCTCGGTCCCTTCAAGGTCGGTAGCGACCGCGTAAAAGCCCCCGCCTGGCAGCACCAGCATGGCAGCGCCGGTGTTGAGCCCTTTTGGCGCGAAGACGGTCATGGTCGGTCGGGTGACATAGCTTGCCCAGTGCCACTTGCGTCCGCCGACCAGAGGGGAGCCGTTACCGGTTGCCTCCGAGTGATCGCCGGTATCGGGCTTGGCGAGCGGCACATCGGCGGGCCAGAGCGGGATCTGCACCCCGTCCGGAGGAGCCTGCCACACGCCCTCCGTTTCGACCTTGGGCACTTCGACCCGGGCTTGTCTTGGCTCACGCGCGGCGATTGATCCTGAGGATGCTGCAAGCAGCAGGGCAAAACCGCCAGCTATGCCGACCTGGCCAAGCTTACGCATCGCAATCGCTTCCCGTGTTGTTCACGATACGAGGAACGCGGCAACCGAGGGCGCGTCCAAGGCGCAGTGCCCTCCATAAAGCGGATGCCACTCCGTCTGAACGCCGCGCGCGCGGGCCCGCTCGGCCAGTGCCTGCGTGCCTTCGAAATTGCCGAAGGCATCGTACAGTCCGTTCGACAGATACAGCGCCGGGGACTGGGGGCCTGCGCGCTCGATCAAGGTCAGCGGGGAGGAGGATCGCCACTCGCGGTCATTGCTGTAATAGCGGCGCGCCAGCATCCAGATGCCGAAAGCGATCTTCGGATCAGCGCCAGTGCGGACCAAGCCTACCCTGATTTCGCTGATCGGCGCAAAGGGGGATACCTTGTAGACGCCCGGGCACAAAGCCGCGATGCGGGCAAAACGCTCAGGGTACGAGAGCCCTGTGACCAGAACATTGAGCCCGCCCATCGACTCCCCCAACAGGATCCGCCGCCGGGGCGTGCCGAGTTTCTGTTCGATCGCGGCGATCCGCCCATTCAAGTCTTCCAGCAGGCCGCTGTCGGGGGCAGCACCCTTCGGAGACAGCAGCCAGCTCCCGCCATAGGACAAGGTTACAACCGTGGGCGGACGAATGCCCTTTGCCTGCCACTGCGCCTGCAGCAGGCCCGTGTAATAGGTCGCATCGTTCCAGACGTGCTCGTCGAGATTGCGGCCATGCAAGTGGTAGACGATATCGCCATTGGTCCCGCCGCGCGCCCGATAGATGCAATACTTCATGGGGCCGTCGCTCGCGCATTCTTCCGACGCGGGGGTGAAGGCCACAGTCTGCGCGCCCTGCGGGGTAGTCAGCGTGCGCCAGCCCCAATAGCTACAAGCCAACAGGACGACGACAATGCCGAGAGCGATTGCGCGGCGGGGATGGCGCGGGGTCAGGCGCATGACGTTTTCCTCGGGAACAGTCGGACAAAGAAATCCGGCTGGGGCCTTGCGGGCTGCCTGCCGCCGGCAAGCAGCCGGTCGCGAGCATGCTGCTTTGGCGGCAGCATGCAGGCGCTAAGCAGGTATCCGATGATCGCGCTGCCACCGTATCCCACCAACGGCGTAGGATAATTGCCAACCACGGCAGCCAGAATGATTGCCAGCCACACCGCGCCGAATACCGCGCAAAGCCGCGCTGCATCCCGGTTTTGCTGGCCGAAGGCCGCAGCGGGCAGCAACAGGATCGCGCCTCCTACCGCAGCTGCGATGCCGAGCAGTGGGTGAACCCGCCAGGTCTCCGAGAACACGCCCTCGGTGAGGCGCATGGGAGGCAGATTGTCGGCCCGTACAATGGTGGTCACAAAACCGAACGCGCTCGCCACAAGCGCAAGGAGCACATGCCTGTTGCGGCACAGCAGCGAGAGCATGGCGATCCCGGCGAACATTGCGCCTGCCATCGCCCGGTCGGGCTGCATGGCCACGACCACCGCCGCAACGATTACAGCCGCTGCACAGGCAGCCGTCGCACTGCATGCGAACATCATTAGCAGGCCGGGGAGGAGAATCAGGCTCGATTGCACCATCAACGGCCCAACCGCCACCCATCGCACAACGCCATGCGACGAAACGCCAAATACGTTGGTCAGCACCAGCAATCCGGGAATGATGATCGCTACGATGGTGCGGCCACTTTCAGGAAGGCCCTCCCAGACGGCCGCCCCCGCCAGCAGCGCAAGCCCCACGCCGAGCGAGACGATGTTCACAAAGATCATCGATGCCGAGGCGTCAGCAACGAAGAGATGGACAACGCCGATCACGACTGCCGCAATAGCTGCGAGGGCGGCAACAAGGCGCGGCCCAAGGCCATCAGTGACAAAGCCAACAGCATCGCTCAGCCTCACTCTGATGAAGGTAAGCGCCAGACTCGAGCCCGCCCCGACTGCAAAGCGCAGGGATTCGCTATCGTCCGTGATGGCCGCCGCCTCTGCCCGCACAGCCTCAGCCCAGTCCCGCATGCGCACTGGTGCCAGTCCGACCAGTCGGACAAGCAGCTTGTCGGACAGTTTGCGCATAGTCCGGCGGCTCATGTTCGTACCTCGCGTAGCCGTGAATGGGCCGCGCCGGCCGGTTCCACCGGGTTAGCGCGGGCCACCTCGATCCCGGCCGCCGTCAGCTTGTAAGTGTGGCGCGGCGGACGACCAGGTTCGGCGGGAGGTTGCCATTCGGTTTCGAGAAACCCCTTGTCCTCGAGCCGGATCAGCAAGGGATAAAGCGTTCCGGATTTGACGCCCGTGGATTTAGCCAGATCATAGCCATAGGACCATGATCCGGCCCTATCGAGCAGCGCGGCGAGCACCAGCTTGGCCGCTGGCGAGAAGGAGCGTGAGCGAGTCATGCTCCTTAACTCTACTTATATAGATTTAGAGTCAAGCCGCTGACTGAATGCGCTCTTTTTGGGCTCAATCGTTACCGTTCTTGCCCATTCGTGCACAACAAGTCCGACTGGTTATTGGCCGCGCGATAATGGTGACCGGAATCACCGGATCAGGAGCGCCGCCAGCACGGCCTCCGCTGCCCTTGTCGGAATGAACACCCGTGTGCGGAATGAAATGATCTCGGTGAAGCAGCCGATGCTCTTCAACCAGGGCAGCTGGTCGACAGGGGCGCCGACGATCTCGTAGCGTTGCTCGTTGGCGACCCGCGAGGACTTGATGGTGGCCTCGAATGGTTGCTTGATAGGGATCGTCCGATGCTCGCCGAGCGCCTTGAGGATCGTTTGCTCCGTGAGTTCGACACTCGAGGTAATATCGAACTTCTGCAGAAGGTTTGCGACGTCGAGCTCGTGAACGATGCGGCCGAGCCAGCTGCGTCCCTCCTCATCGACAATTCGCCGAACCTCCAGATATTCGATGGGAAGGCTCGACCAGATCGGCAACAGCAGTCCTGTGGCGAGGTAGATCTTCTCGGTTGTCAGCTTCTCGGCCAACTCGGCAACCTCGGCACACCAGAACTGCTCGAAGATCTCTCGAGAGCACTCCGCCCAAGCGGACTCTTTGAGATCATCAAGATGATGGTATTCGCGGCGTAGCGGTCGGTGGAGAATGACGCGGCGGATCAGCTCGCCCCGATCCGTCATGAAGTGCCGGGACGGTTCGGCCAGCGCTGCCCTGCCACTCTTGGTATTGTGCATCAGCATGCACCCGTCCGACAGGTCGAGGCGCTGCTTTACCCGTTCTAACGTCATTGGCCGGGCACGCGTCCTCAGCGCGAGCTGGAGAAGGTGCGAGGTCGCCCCGGTCCTTGCGTCCGTCCGCAACACAATATCTTCGGTGACCTCGGCACTTTCGACCTGGATCGTTTCGACGCCGACATCCAGAGAGCCGGCCTCCCGCGCCGCGGAAACCCGCGCCTCGACCAGCCCAAGAAACTCGTCGAAGATCGCATTCTGCGTGCCGATCGGCAGTGCAAGAATGCGATTGAGCCACCGCTGGATCGGGGGAAGGTCTTCTTCGAGCACGCCGTCCTGGGAGACGATCGTCAATCCGCTGCGTCGCTCGAAGTCAGACAGAGTAACGCTCTTCAGCGTCCCCTCTGCGAGAAGGCCGAACCAGCTGGTGAGCGCCGCCTTGGCATAAGGGCTTTCGAGATTGTCCGCCGGATCGAACAGATTCTGGCCGCCGGTCTGGCGCTGGCCGCGCGTCAATGCTCCAAGGCTGTCGAGGCGCCGCGCGATCGTGCTAGTGAAGCGCAGCTCACCTTTGCAGTTGGTCGTGACCGGCCTGAACAGGGGTGTGTTCGCCTGATGGGTGCGGTGGGTGCGGCCGAGGCCCTGGATAGCCCGGTCAGCGCGCCAACCCGGCTCGAGCAGGAAATGCACCCGGCGCTTCTGGCAGGCCGCGTCAAGGCTGGCATGGTAGGAACGTCCTGTTCCGCCTGCATCGCTGAAGACGAGAATGGGTTTGCGACCATCCATGAACTGGTCGGTCTCCGATTGGTTCGTTCGCGGAGAGCGGGTTTCGAGGCGCTGGTTGCCATCAGCCTGGGTAATGAGGCGCTTTGTGCGCCCGGTGACTTCTGCGACCTTGTCCGTTCCGTAGTGTTCGATGATGCCGTCGAGGGCCGGCTTGATCGGCGGCATCGCGCAGAGATGCTCGATCAGCTCGGCGCGCCGGGCAATCGCAGCCTGATTGTGCACGGGACGGCCGTCCTCGTCGAACATCGGGGTCGAACGGGTGGCGCCGGTGTCGTCGGTATAGAGCGTCATTTGCTGGGTGGGAAAGGCGCGCTCGAGGTATTCAATCACCGCATCAAGCGGGCTGAGATCAAGGTCGAGTTCGGCTCGCTCCTCGGGTGAAAGGCTGTCGAGCCGTCGATCGAGGATGCTTTCGGCGGTCGAGACCAACTGGACCACCACCACGTCATCCTGGTCGAGGTGGTGATTGATGGCGCAGATCAGGGTTGGGAGCTTCAACGAAAGCAGCAGCTGGTTGAAAAAGCGCTGCTTGGTGCTCTCAAAGCGACTGCGCGCTGCAGCCTTCGCACCGCCGTTGAGCGTGCTGCCATCGATGTCGTCGACCACGCCGGTAAGAGCCAGCGCCTCCTCCATGTTCTGGTGAATGATCGACCAGGCATCCGCGTAGGTGTCGTACACCGCGATCTGCTGGGCCGTCAGGTCATGCTTGAGGATCTCGTACTCGACCCCGGCAAAGCTCAGCGCGCGGGCCTGGTACAGCCCAAGGGCCTTGAGGTCACGCGACACCAGCTCCATGGCAGCGATGCCCCCTGCCCTGATCTGGCTGATGAAGTCCTCGCGGTTGGCGAAGGCGGTTCCTGGCCCCCAGAGGCCGAGCCGCACCGCATAGGCGAGATTGTTGACTTCAGAGGCCCCGGTCGCCGAGGCATAGAGCACGCGGGCCTTGGGCAGATGGTTCTGGAGCATGACGCCGGCGATACCCTGTTGGGAGCCAGATTTGCTCCCGCGAGCGCCCTCCCCTCCGGCGACACCGCCCATTTCATGGCTTTCGTCAAAGGCGATGACCCCTTCGAAATCCGCCCCAGCCCAGTCCAGCAATTGCCTGAGACGGGTCGCATCCTGCCTCTGACTGCGCAGCGTGGGATAGGTTACGAAGAGGATCCCCTCACGGAAGGGCACCGGCTGATCGATCTTCCAGCTGGAGAGTGGTTGAATGTCGGCAGGCATCCCGCCGATCGCGCTCCAGTCCCGCCGCGCATCTTCGAGCAAGCTCTCGTTCTTGGATACCCAGATCGCCTTGCGGCGTCCGGCCAACCAATTGTCGAGAATGCAGGCGGCAATCTGCCGGCCTTTGCCCGCGCCAGTGCCATCACCGAGGAAGTAGCCCTTGCGGTAGCAGTGTCCGTCTTCAGCCAGAGTGAGAGCGACACCCTCATCCGCGGGGACGAACAGGCCGGGTAGATACTGCTGCCAGGCATTGCCGGCATAGATCACGGTCTCAAGCTGCGCTTCTGAAAGCAGGCTTTCTTTGAGGATGCGGTCCTGCAGGCTGGGGCAATACTCAGGCACCGGCGCGGGGATGGAGCCCATGGCCACGCTTTCCACGAGCGGGGTCGGGTGCGCTTTTGCGCCTTCAATGTCGATCCGGCTTGGGCGGTAGGGCAGATAGACCCCGGCCTGCTCACCCAGAGGCCGAGGCGTTTCCAGACGGCGAATAACGAGCGGCGATACCGATGGCGCTTCGATCACCCGCGGCTTTGCCGCAGGCGCCTTTACACTGGTGCGCATCGCCTTGAACAGCGTGCCTGGCTTGGTCTGCTGCCGTGCGGAAATTGGTGAAAGCTCGCAAGGACCGACTGCCCGCTTCACCACTGTGATCGCCCCGGCAATCTCTGCGACGGTCGATCGGGCAAGGATCGCAGGACGGATGTTTCCGGGGACCTTGTCGATCACATAGAGGCGAACCGGCACGCTCGTGCCCTGCTTGTGATAACATCTGGCAAGGCGGCAAGCTGTTTGCACTGTGCAGTTCTCGAATGTCTGGTCATAGATTTTCGAAAGCTTGGCGCTGGTGGTGAACCAGTCCGGCATGACCGCCACAAGTCTACCACCAGGAGCCAGTCTACCGAGCGCGGCGCGCAGATGTCGCACCGCTGCGAACTGGTCGACGCCCCGGCCCTCCGATCGGGAAAATGGGGGGTTCATCAGAATCAGGCTGGGGCGCAGCGAGGGATCCAGCGCGGATGCCAGCATCGCAGCGTCGATCCCGGTAAGCTCGGCATGCTTGAAAAGCAGAGCGAGCTTCTCACGGCGTTTGGGATCAAGTTCATTGAGGTGCAGTTGCCTGACCGTCGGCAGGCTGGCCACAAGCGCCCCGTGTCCCGCACTCGGCTCCAGCACGATATCGTCTGGCCGGGGCTGCGCGAGGAAGGTCGCGAGTGCCGCGAGATCGGCAGGCGTAGAGAACTGCTGAAACCGGATCTGGTCTTCGCTCCTGACGGTATGGGTTGGCAGCTCCTCAACCAGAAGGCTCAAAGCAGTAATGTCGTCCAGGCGCACCGGACCGGCTGACCTTAGCAGGTGACGGGTCACCCCTGCTTCGAGGAGGTCATAGGCATCGCGCTGTGCCCAGCGGCCTTCAGCCGAGCTACCTCCGTAGAGGTTTTTCATGACGCTGAAGAGCGTATTCTTGCTCAGCGATCCACTGGCAAGCTCCAGCGCGACTTCGTCGATGGCCTGATCAAGGCGGGTGTCGAACTGGGTGAAAAGATCGGTCATGCGCTGCTCCTGATGCTGATGCGCATCAGAGCATCCCCCTCCCCTTCTGGCTTGGCAGCGCGGAGCCTCGGAACTACACCTGAAGAGTGAACCGAAGTTCCGCTAGGGGTCTTTCATCGGCCATATATGGCCTATAATTTGACTTTACGAAGTTTGATGGCCATATATGGCCCATGCTACTTACGCTACAGGATCAGCTGACGGGCCTCGGCAAGCGGATCAAGGCCCGCCGCCTGGCCCTTGATCTTACACAGCAAGCGGCAGCCGCCAAAGCCGGCGTGGCCCACAGAACATGGCGGCGGATGGAGGCCGAAGGCCGGGCTTCCATCGAAGACCTTGTGCGCGCTGCCATCGCACTGCGCTGCGACGAGGGCATTGTCACGCTGTTCCCTGAGATTGCGGCAAGCAGCATGGACGAGCTTCTTGCGCAGCAGCGCCAGGCTGCCAAGCCGCAGCGCAAGCGTGCCAGCGGGACAAGGTCATGAAGCTGGCTCCGGGAACGCCTTTAGCGGTTGGGCTGCTGACCGATGAGACTACCGCGCCGCGCTCGGTCGGCAGGCTGGCGATGGGTAGAGGACTTGCTCAGCTCGAATGGTCGGCAGATGTCATCGCGGAAAAACTGCCAATCTCCCCGCTGCACTATCCGGCTGAGCCGGGCCTGCACCCCGCCCGCAGCCGGACCTTCGATGGCCTCCACGGTTTCCTGTCGGACTGTCTGCCCGATGCCTGGGGCCTGCTTTTGCTGAAACGGCGGCTTCAAAGGATGGGTCACCGGTTCGAAGACCTCAATGCGGTCGACCGGCTCGCCCTGGTTGGCACGAAAGGTCGGGGCGCCCTCGTATTCCAGCCTGAAACGCTTGATGGTGAAGCTTCAAGTACTATCGACCTCGATGCTTTGGCCGATGAATCCCGCCACGTTCTGCTCGGCGAGGAGACAGAGCTGGAGGCGCTGCTCACTCGTCTGGGCGGCGGCTCGGGCGGCGCGCGGCCGAAAGTCCATGTGGCGATCGACGCAGCCGGGAACCTGTCAGCCGGAGACGAGCTGGCCGGAGCGGGAAACAAGAGTGCTGGTGAGGAATGGATAGTCAAGTTTGCAGCGACGAACGACCCCGCCGATATCGGGCCGTTGGAGGAGGCCTACGCCCGGATGGCCCGCGCCGCGGGGATTGATATGGCTGAGACTCGGTTGATCTCTTCGGCGACCGGGTCGGGCCATTTCGCGACAAGGCGTTTCGATCGACCAGTGCCAGGTCAGAGGCTTCACATGGTGAGCTTGGGCGGGGTGCTCGAAGCCTCGCCACATATGCCCAGCGTCGACTACGACGGGTTCCTGAAGGCGACATTGGCCATCACTCACAGCATGGCGGACGTGGAGCAGGCCTTCCGCCGCATGGTATTCAACGTGCTCGCGCGAAATCGCGATGATCATGTTCGCCAGCACGCCTACCTGATGGATCTTCGGGGAGATTGGCGGCTCGCGCCTGCCTTTGACCTCACGTTCTCGAATGGCCCGGGCGGCGAGCATTACATGGCTGTTCTGGGCGAAGGGCGAACCATCACGCGAGAGCATGTCGAGACGCTTGCGAAGAGCCACGGAATTCCAACAAAACGTGTGGCGGCCATCATTGACGATGTTCGCGCAGCACTCGCCGATTGGGCGTCACATGCGAGTGACGCCGGGGTTAATCTATCCAAGTCCATTGTTTCGGACGGCCTGGATTCTGTAGCACAACAATTTGGCTAAAAGCCTAGCCCGTCAGCTGATTGAGAGGCCAATTTGTGGCTCGCTCAAGTCACCCGGCGACCGGCATCGTCATAGCAGAACGATACTGCCTAGTTCGAGCTACCTCAAATTCTTCGAGGAAACGGGGTGAAGGGTTGATATTCACCACGGGTTCACCGTCCGAGGCTGCTAGGCTCCCTTCTCTACGACACGAGGTCCGTCATGAAGTCGTCTCAGTACGCAGCCCTGAGCAAGGTGCCAGCGATTACGTTGGGCTTCTGGATCATCAAGATCCTTGCAACCACCTTCGGCGAAACCGCCGGCGACACCGTGAGCATGAGCTGGCTGGGAGAAACGACCGCCACGGCCGGTCAGGGTGGTCTCAATGGTTATCTCGTGGGAACCGCGATTTTCTTGACCGCACTTGTTGTGCTCGTGGCGACGCAGATACGCTCCCTCCGGTTTCATCCTTGGCTCTACTGGTCCACTATCATCGCATCCACGACAGCGGGCACGACGATGGCCGACTTCGCAACCCGCTCGATCGGCATCGGCTATCCCGGAGGATCCCTGCTGTTGCTGGGGATGGTGCTGGCGAGTCTCCTGCTTTGGTACCAGACGGAAGGCTCGATCAACGTCGCTGACATTCATGCACCGGGCACAGAAGTGTTCTACTGGGTGACAATCACCTTGTCGCAGACCTTGGGCACAGCGTTGGGCGATTGGGTGGCTGATGGGCCGCTCGGATATCTCGGCGCCGCTTCATTGTTTGGCCTGGCGCTGGTCATTCTGGCACTGCTCTACTGGCAAACCGCCGTCAGCAGAGTTGCACTGTTCTGGGCCGCCTTCATTCTGACACGCCCACTTGGCGCGACGGTGGGCGACTTTCTCGACAAGCCGCTTGCAAGTGGAGGTCTTGAACTCAGCCGTTCCGCCGCATCTGCGGCGCTCATTGTCGCAATCATCCTTTTGATCATTTTTGTTCCGCAGAGAACTCTGTCACGTGGAGACAAAACCACTGACTGATGCGCTGGATGGGTTGAGCTACAGTGATATGTGGACGCCGAAGCCAGGCCTGGGGGCAATGGTGGCCTTGCCAGAATGAGCTGAAACGATTGCCGCAACCATCGCCAGCCCCAGACCATGGCCGGGCGTTGATCGGCTACGGTCGCCCCGCGCAAACCGATTGAAGAGTTCGGGCGCCTGCTTCTCGCTGACCCCCGGCCCGTCATCAGTCACTGCGAGGCTGGTAACGTCCCGGGTGCTTTCAAGGGTGATGCAGACGGTCGTCCCCGCTGGTGTGTGCTGCGCAGCATTGTCGAGCAAGTTCGTCAGCATCTGCTGCAGTAGCCTGCGATCGCCGGACACAGTCAGGTCGGGCGCGATGCTGGTGACTAGCTGGAGGCCGCTGCCCTCCAGCGCTGGCCGGAAGACCTCAGCCACATCGGTCACTACCGCGCTCAGATCAACAGTCTGGAAATGCGCCCGTGCTGCCA
>NZ_JAIXZS010000117.1 GCF_027489515.1 Novosphingobium sp.
CTGTTGCCCGGTGGGTTCAACCGCGCTTTAGCTTTGTAAGATCAGGCCGTTAAGCCGTCAGATTACGCCGCGAGAGCGAGTGCTTCGTTGTCGTTGGCACTTGTGGGTTTTGAGCCTTTAACGGGTTACTCAGCCCGGACGAAAATACCGCTTTTCAACACACGTCGATCCTAGTTCGGCCCCATCAACACCTCTGCGACAACAGAGCCCGGCCCTTTAGCCGGTGGTGATGGTGGAGCCGCCGGGTACCGCCCCCGGGTCCGCTGCGCCTATTGTACGGTACACTTTATCGTCATAGCCGGCCGAAGCCGGCCCGCTCGATATAGGCGCGAGGTGCGGGGAATGGAAGGGGCCTGCGCACTGCGCCCGGCCCCACCCGTCCGATCTCAGGCCTTCTTCAGCGCATCACGGATTTCTGTGAGCAGATCGATCTCGCTCGGGCCAGCAGGCGCGGCAGGAGCCTCGGGCGCCGCCGGCATCATCTTGTTCGCCGTGCGCACGATCTGGAAGATCACGAAAGCCATGAGCAGGAAGCTGATCACTGCGGTAACGAACGCGCCATAGCCCAGCATCGGCACGCCAGCGGCCTTGAGCGCGGCGTAGTCCTCGAGCGAGCCCTTGTACGTCTCGGGAATGGCACCCAGCACCAGAAACTTGTTCGTGAAATTGACCCCGCCCGTCACCACGCCGATCACCGGCATGATCAGATCCTCGGTCAGCGAGGTGACGATCTTGCCGAAAGCCGCGCCGATGATCACACCGACCGCAAGGTCGAGCACGTTGCCACGCGCCACGAAAGCCTTGAATTCTCCCATCATGCCCATCTCGTTGTTCTCCTGTTAGGCATTTTCACCCGGTTGTTTCCTGCCAGCCGCAACCCTTTGTAACAAGTGGTCAGGTGCTCCGATCCGGTGCAGCCCTTGAACGGCCCTGCGGACCCGCTACATTCTCTGGTGAGCACGCCCGCCGCGTCCGCGCCGGGGCTCTTGAGGGAACATATTTCGATGGCCGCTTCGCTGCTTGCCCGCTTTTCCCGTTTCGCTTTCGTCGCCATGGCCGCCGCCGGCCTCGCTGGCTGCGGAGTCAACGCGATCCCCACCGCCGAGGAAGCCGCCAAGGCCAAGTGGGCCGACGTGCAGAACCAGTACCAGCGCCGCGCCGACCTGATCCCGAACCTCGTCGCGACGGTGAAGGGCTATGCCAAGCAGGAGCAGGACACCCTGACCAAGGTGACCGAAGCCCGCGCCAAGGCGACCTCTATCCAGATTTCGGCGGCAGACGTGACCGACCCGGACAAGATCGCCGCCTATCAGGCCGCGCAGGGTCAGCTCAGCCAGGGCCTTGGTCGCCTGCTTGCCTCGGTTGAGGCCTATCCGGACCTCAAGTCCAACCAGAACTTCCTCGCGCTGCAGAGCCAGCTCGAAGGCACGGAAAACCGCATCGCGGTCGCCCGGCGCGACTACAACGAGGCGGTTCAGACCTATAACACCACGATCCGCACCTTCCCCGCGATCATCGCCGCCAAGGTCGTCTATGGCGCCAAGCCGATGGTGCCCTTCGCCGCGACCACTCCGGGCGCGGACACGGCCCCCGCGGTAAGCTTCGACGGCCCCGCCGCCCCGGCAGCAGCACCTGCTGCGAATGACAATGCGGCAGCTCCGGCCAGCAAGGCGGCGAGCGAGTAAGGCATCAGGCCAGACGGACCTACCACCATGCGCCGCCTCGGGTTCGCGGTTGCCCTAGCCCTTGCGCCACTATTGGCGGGATGTGGCACGGCAAGCACGGCTCAGGCGGAGCAGTCGGCTCGCCCGAGCGCGCCGATCGCGTTAACGGGGCGGGTGGTCGACAATGCCGGGCTCCTCCCGGAGACGGCGCGGAAGAGCCTCGATCAGCGTCTCGCGGCGCTGGAGGCGAAATCCGGGCCGCAGATGGTGATCGTCACCGTCTCCGATCTCAAGGGGATGACGATCGAACAGCTCGGCTTGGCACTCGGCAATGGCTGGGGGATCGGCAGCAAGGCGCGCAACGATGGCGTACTGCTGATCGTCGCGCCAAACGAACATCGGACCCGCATCGAAGTCGGCAAGGGGCTTGAAGCAACACTCACCAATCCGCTCTGCGCGCGTATCATCAGCGAAGACATGGTACCGCGTTTCAAGGCGGGCGCGTTCGAGGCAGGTTTCGAAGCCGGTACAAGGCGGATCATCGATGTGCTGACCGCACATCCAACACGGACATGAACGCATCCATGCGACTTCACCGCCTGATCCTGCCGGCCCTGCTGGCGCTGCTGGCCCTCCTCGCCGGCCCCGCTGCCGCGCAGACCTTCCCCAAGCTGACCGGCCGCGTGGTCGATGAGGCGCACCTGCTATCGCCCGAGCAAGCCGCCGCGCTCGATGCCAAGCTGGCCGCGCTGGAGACGCAGTCCCAGCGCCAGATGGTAATCGCCACGATCCCGGATCTCGAAGGCTACGAGATCGAGGACTACGGCTACCGGCTCGGCCGGGCATGGAGCATCGGCGACAAGCAGCGCAACGATGGCATCCTGCTGATAGTCGCGCCCAAGGAACACAAGGTGCGGATTGAGGTGGGCTACGGCCTCGAAGGCATCATCACCGATGCGCTTTCGAGCCTGATCATCCAGCGCGAAGTGGTGTCCCGCTTCAAGGCGAACGATTATCCCGGCGGCATCGCAGCGGCGACGGACCAGCTGATCGCGCAGCTGCAGCTGCCCGAGGACGAGGCGCGCAAGGTTGCCGCTGATGCGACTGCGCAGGCCAAGAAAGCCAAGGAGCCCCGCTTCGATGCAGGTACGGTCATCTTCCTGCTGATCTTCTTCTTTTTCTTCGTCCTCCCCTTCCTGCGCGCGATGCGCGGCGGCGGGCGGCGCTATGGCTCGCCCGGCGTGATGATCTTCCCCTCGGGCGGCTGGGGCGGTGGCGGATCAGACTGGGGCGGCGGCGGTGGCGGCTGGGGCGGTGGCGGCGGCTTTTCAGGCGGCGGCGGCAGCTTCGGCGGCGGCGGCTCGTCGGGGAGCTGGTGACATGCTGACCGACACAGACCGTAAGCGCATCGCCGAAGCTGTCTCCGCGGCAGAAGCTGCGAGCGCAGGCGAGATCGTCACGATCATCACCCCGCAGTCCGACAACTACCGCGATGTGGCGCTGGCATGGTCGATCTTCATCGCTTTCCTCGCCCTCGCCGCGCTGGAGCTGGCGCCCGGCTTCTACCTCGGCCTTGTCGAGCGGCTGCTCGGCCTGTGGGCGCACGAATGGACCCCGCGCCAGGTGCTGGGGATTGCGCTGCTGGTCGCGGTGATCAAGTTCCTCGCCATGCTGCTGCTGATGGCCTGGCGCCCCCTGCGCCTTGCGCTGACGCCTGCGCCGATCAAGTCCGCCCGTGTCCACGCCCGCGCGCTCACCTGCTTCCGCATCGGCGCGGAAGGGCGCACCACCGGGCGCACCGGCATACTCATCTACCTCTCGATGGCCGAGCACCGTGCCGAGATCATCGCCGACGAGGCCATTGCCAGCAAGGTCGCGCCCGAAGTCTGGGGCGATGCCATGCATGCCCTGCTCGAACCGATCCGCGCCGGACGGGTGGGGGATGGCATGGTCGCCGCCATCGGCAAGGTCGGCGCCGTGCTCACCGAGCATCTGCCCCGCGCGGCAGATGATGAAAACGAACTGCCGGACCGGGTGATCGAAGTATGAGCCTTGAAGACGAATATCGCGACGAACCCGAGATCACCCAGTGGCAGGGCCGCTTCATCGCCGCCAAGACGCGCGGACGCTGGGAATACGTCTCTCGCGCGCGCGGCATCAAGGCGGCGGTGATCCTTGCAATCACGGCCGAGGATGAGGTCGTGCTCGTCGAGCAGTTCCGCATCCCGCTCGGTCGTCCCTGCATCGAGCTGCCCGCAGGCCTTATCGGCGATGATGACGGCGGCGAGAACGAGGACGCCGCGACCGCCGCGATCCGCGAGCTGGAGGAGGAAACCGGCTACCGCGCCGGCCGCATGGATGATCTTGGCGAGTTCTATTCGAGCCCCGGTATGGTCAGCGAAGCCTTCACGCTGTTTCGCGCGCATGAGCTGGAGCGCGTCGGCCCGGGCGGCGGCGTGGAAGGCGAAGGCATCACCGTCCACCATGTGCCGCGCACAAGGATCGCCGAGTTCCTCGCAGCCAAGCGCGCGCAGGGATATGCCATCGACGTCCGCATGGCTCTGCTGCTAAGCCCGGGCTGGTTATAAGAATAAGCGAGAGGATTGAAGGCGATGGGCAGGGTTTCGGGCAAGCTGGCATTGGTAACCGGCGCGGCGCAGGGGCTGGGCGCGGCCCATGCAGCGCTGCTGGCGCGCGAGGGTGCGCGCGTGCTGCTGACCGATATCAACGGCGAGGGCGCCGCTGCGCAGGCCGAAGCGATCAACGCCGAACTGGGCGCTGGCACTGCCTTTGCGATGCGCCATGACGTCACCTCCGAAAGTGACTGGGATGCCGCGATCGCCATGGCGGCGGACAAGCTCGGCGGCCTCTCGGTGCTCGTCAACAACGCCGGCGTCGGCGTGCGCGGCGATATCGAGACCTGCACGCTCGAGGAATGGCACCGCGGCTTTGCAATCAACGTCGATTCGGTTTTCCTCGGCTGCCAGAAGGCGCTGCCGCTGCTCAAGGACAACCAGCCCGGCTCGATCATCAACATCAGCTCGATCGCGGGCCTGATCGCCTCGCACACCATGCCCGGCTACAATGCCAGCAAGGCCGCGGTGTGGATGCTGACCAAGTCGGTCGCGCTTTACTGCGCCAAGCGCGGGTGGGATATCCGCTGCAACTCGGTCCACCCGACATTCGTGGACACGCCGATCCTCGACGGCATCAGCAAGAACGCCGGAATCGAGAAGGACGTCGTGATGGCCAAGCTCGCACGCCAGATCCCGCTCGGCCGCGTCGGCGAACCCATCGATATCGCGCAGGGCGTGCTCTACCTTGCGAGCGAAGAAAGCCGCTTCATGACCGGCGCCGAACTGAAGCTCGACGGCGGCATCTCGGCGATGTGAGGCTTGAGGGGGTGCGACCTTCGCCGCACCCCGTCTGCTTTGCCTAGAGCACGAAGTCCGCAGCAACGGGCGCTGTCGCGACCGAGATCGTGATCGCAAAATCGGCAAAACCGTCGCCGTTCACGTCGCCCTCGATGCTGGTGGTCGTCGCCCGCAGCTGTCCCGCCACGTTGCTGAACGCCGCCGCGCCGATCAGCGTGAAGGCCTGATCGTTCGCCAGCGAACTGTTCGCATCGATTGCCGAAAGGTCGATCCGGTCGCCCGCGGCCAGATCGGCGATCAGGTCGCGGCCGTCGATCGCCACGGTGCTGTCGTCCACGCTGCGGTAGACGAAGGTGTCGTTCCCCGTCCCGCCGCGCAGCACATCGCGCCCGATGCCGCCCTCGATCACGTTTGCCACGCCGTCGCCGCGCAGGCTGTCGTCGAACTGGCTGCCGAGAATGTTCTCAAAGCCCGTCAGGACGTCCTTGCCGCCCGCACCATCGCTGGCCGTTCCGAGGGCGAGGTTGACCAGCACGCCGCCCGTCGCGTTCGCATAGCTCACCATGTCGTTGCCGCCGCCGCCGATCAGCGTGTCGTTGCCGTCGCCGCCCTCGATCCGGTCATTGCCGCCCCCACCGTCGATGGTGTTGGCAAGATAGTCGCCGGTCAGCGTGTCAGCACCGGTTGCGGAGCCGGTGAGGTTCTCGATGCCCAGCAACCGGTCGGTGCCATCGCCGGTGGCCTGAGGATCGAGGTTGCCGAGATCGACCGTGACACCCGCCAGGCTCGCCGCATAGCTTGCGGTGTCGATGCCGTTGCCGCCATCGAGCGTGTCGTCGCCCGCGCCGCCGATCAGCGTATCGGTTCCTTCGCCGCCCTGCAGCAGATCGTTGCCCGAGCGCCCATCGAGGAGATCGATGCCGCCGCCGCCGACGAGGCGGTTGTTCGCGCCATCACCCAGGAGCGTATCAGCTGCAAGATCGGAGCCGATGACGTTCTCGATCCCCGTCAGCCGGTCATTGCCGCTGCCACTACCGGTGTTCTGTGCCGTTGCGGTGATGGCAAGGTCCACCGTCACCGCCGCCGTCACGGCCCGAAAGCTTACCGTGTCGATGCCATTGCCGCCATCGATGAAGTCGTTGCCCGCACCGCCGATCAGCAAGTCGTCGTCATCGCCGCCCAGCAGGGTGTCCGCCCCGCCGCCTCCGACGAGGACATCGCGTCCGGCAAGGCCCGAAAGGGTATTGCTGCCGGTGTTCCCGGTCATCTCATTGTCAAGGCCATTGCCGGTCCCGCTGATGGCGCTTGCGCCAGTCAGCCGCAAGTTCTCGATATTGGCGCCGAGCGTGCGGCCGATCGAGCTTTCGATGGTGTCTTCACCGCCGCCGATCACCTCGGTGCAGATGTCACCGCTGTTGTCGACGACATAGGTGTCGTCACCGCCGAGTCCGATCATCGTGTCGGCACCGCCTGCGCCATCAAGCAGATTGTCGCCATCATTGCCGGTCAGGCGGTTGGCAAGGCTGTTGCCATGCGCAGACGCCGTTCCGAATGAGGCCGTCAGTGTCAGGTTCTCGATATTCTCGGCGAGCACGTAGTCGCCGTTCACGATGCTGGCGAGCACCGTGTCGGTGCCCTGTCCGATCAGCTCGATGATCGTATCGGCCTGCGAGCCGGTGCTGGATACGATATAGGTGTCGTTGCCCGTGCCGCCGATCAGCAGGTCACCGCCGAACAGGCCCGCCACCAGCGCATCGTTGCCGCCGTTGCCATAAAGCTCGTCAACCCCGTCGCCGGCAGTGAGGACATTGCCCGCCGAATTGCCGCGAATGATGTTGTTGAGGCCGTTGCCGGTCCCGTCGATCGCGCTGCGGCCGGTAAGCGTGAGGTTTTCCACTGCGGTCTGATCGAGCGAGAAGCTGACCGAAGCGCGCACCTCGTCGACACCCAAGAAGGAGGTTTCCACGATGCGGTCGCCGGCATTGTCGACGATGTAGAGATCGTTGCCTTCGTTGCCCGTCATCGTATCGGCACCGGCCCCGCCATCCAGCACATTGGCCGCATCATTGCCGATCAGGGTGTTGTCGAGCGCATTGCCGGTCAGGTTGGCGACCACGTTGAGACTGGTCAGCCGCGCGATCTCGACGTTCTCGTCAAGCTGGTAGGAGACCGTCGTGAGCACCGTATCGATGCCCCTGTCGATCCCTTCGATCACCACGTCGCCGCCATCGATGAAATAGGTATCGTCGCCGCCGCGGCCCTGCAGGATATCTGCGCCGCCGAAGCCCTGGATCTGGTTCGCGCCGCTGTTGCCGATCAGGATATTGTCTTGCGCGTTGCCCTGGATCGTGGTGCCAAGCGATCCGGTCGCGCGAAAATTCTCGACGTTGTTGGGCAGAGCGCCGCCTGCCGCGACGATCGTGTCGATCCCGCCATTGGCGGTCTCGATCACCACATCGTTCGCGTTGTCGAGATAGTAGGTGTCGTTGCCATTGCCGCCGATCATCGTGTCTGCACCGGCGCGGCCGTTGATGACATTGTCGGCGCGGTTGCCGTAGATCACGTTGTCGAGCGCATTGCCGGACAGGTTCCCGGTCGACGTGCCGAGCAGGCGCATATTCTCCACGTTGCGCGCGCTCAGCGAATAGGACTGGCGCACAACAACCATGTCGGTGCCGCCATCGAGCTGCTCGATGATCCGTTCGTCGCCGTTGACGATGTAGATGTCGTTACCCGAACCGCCGGTAAGCCGGTCCGCACCATCGGTGCCATCGAGGATATCGTTGTTGACCGAGCCGGTCAGCGTGTCGTTCCCGGCGCCTCCATCGATGCGGACGCCCTGGCTGGACACGGCGCCCAGCGTGATGATGTTGGCGGCGGCATCGCCGGTGATCGTCGGCAGAACAGGCAGGTTGTCTGCATCGTAGCGAATCTCGAACAGGCGCCCGCCGTCCGACTGCCAGTACTGAACCGTGTAGCCGCCTGCGCTATCGGCCACGATATGCATGTCGTACGGATCGACGAGGGCAAGCGTGTTGGCCGCGCCAACCGCGTTGCCCTGCGAATCATAGCGCTGGGTCTGCATGCGGTTCGAACCGGCCGCTGTTTCCACCCACGCGACGACCCAGCCGCCATCCGACAGCGTCACCACTTCGGGAGGCTGGCTGAGGATGGGCACCGCCGTGCTGATCGCGATCGGCGATCCTCCTTCCGGCAATCCGCCAGCCCCGATGATCTGATACTTGAGAAGGTTCGATTCGAGGCCGACGACGAGAAACCGGTCCGCACTGAGCGCAGTGACTGCACTCTTGGTGGCACTAAAGCCGGCGATCACCGTCTCGCTGCCCACCACCGTGCCGCCTGCCGTGTATTTCTGGAACGACAGCCCGAAGTTGCCGTTGCTGTAGACCGCAACAAAGCCCCCGCCGGAAAGCGCGGCAAGCGCGACGTCCTGCTGATTGCCGGTCGTTGCGGTGTTGATGCGAAAATCGCCGGTGATCGCGGTTCCGGTGCTGCCGAACACTCGAGCGAAGACGCCGTTACCGGAACCGTCGACGGCGCTGTCTTCCCAAGCGACAACGAAGCTGCCGTTGTTCAGCGCCGTGATCGCCGGATCGAACTGGGTGAGATTTGTCGTGACGTTGGCGACCTGCACAACGCCAAGCGGGTTGCCCGCAAGATCATAGCGCTGGAACAGGATATCGCTCGATTCCTGCCACGCAGCGACAAAGCCGCCGGTGCCGAGCGAGGCTGCCACGGGATTGCTGATGGTGACGCCCGGGCCGGAAAGCGCCGCTGCCGACCCGCTCAATTCACCGGACTGGGTGATCTTCTGGAATTGCAGGCCACCCGTGGGATGCCGCCAGAGCGATAGCATGCTCCCGTCTGAAAGACGCAGAAGGTCGCTGTTGAGCGATCCGAACGTGAACGCCGTGTTCTGGGCAAGTGTGACGAGGCCGCCCACGGAGAGGCTGAACGTCGCGTCGAGGAACTGGACCTGCTCCACACTGGCAAGGGTATCGGTGCCCTGCGAACTGGTGACGACCCAGGCACGGTTGACGTAGGAGAACAGCGGACCATCCTGAACCGCGTCGATGACAGCTGTATCAAAAACCCCGACCGTGCCGGAAAAGGGATCGTTCCCAGACGTTCCTGTGATGATCGCCATCCAAATTCCCCCCGTTACCGTACCTTGCGGGCCGCCTCGGCAGATCGAGGCGGCACCAGTCCGGTTTTGACCGGGGAAGATAACCACCACAGGCCTTTTCGCAATTGTACGGATTCGACGTCGCCGGCGCAGTCTGATCCGATCTGGCATAACCGCATCGCAACGCGGCGCGGTCCGGTCTGCTGAAGACATCGGCGCCAATCGGTTCTAACGAAGCGGCGATGGACTTGCCGGTCTTTGCGCTCATCCTGTTTGCCGCCTCGCTGCACGCGAGCTGGAACGCGTTCCTCAAGGGCAGTGGCGATACGCTGCTGTCCACCACGCTGGTGATGGGCGGTGCGGCGCTGATCGCGCTCTTGGCGCTGCCATTCCTGCCGGCGCCAGCGCGCGCAAGCTGGCCCTATCTGGCCGTCTCGGCGCTGCTGCAAGTGGGCTATCTGGTGCTTCTCGTGCGGATCTACCGCGTAATCGACATGAGCCTTGCCTATCCGCTGATGCGCGGCAGCGCGCCGCTGACGGTGGCGCTGATCAGCACGCTGTGGCTGCATGAGACGCTGCCGGGCCTTGCGTGGATGGGCATTGCCACGATCTGCCTCGGTATCCTCGCGATGGCGGTCGGCGCGCGCGGGGCGCTCAGCGCGAAGGGCCTCGCCGCGACGCTCACCAACGCGGCGATTATCGCCGGCTATACACTGATCGACGGGATGGGTGCGCGGGCCTCGGGAACCCCGGCGGCTTACACGCTCTGGCTTTCGCTACTGACCGGCCTTGCCATGCTGGGGTGGGCGACCGTCGCGCGCGGCGGCGCGCTCGTCAGCTATGCGCGGCGGACCTGGCATGTCGGATTGATTGGCGGGCTCGGCACGATCGTGTCCTATACCATCGCGCTCTGGGCGATGACGCTGGCGCCAATCGCCATGGTCGCGGCGCTACGCGAAACGTCGATCCTGTTCGCCACCGCCATCTCGGCTTTCATCCTGCACGAACGGGTCGGTCCGGCGCGGGTCGCAGCAGCGGCGATCATCGCCAGCGGAGCGATGCTGCTGCGGCTTGCCTGAGGCCGCCACGCGGGCGGTCTCAGGCGCAGTTGCGGCAATCAGGCGTTCGGATTCGGCGCGAAAGCGCAGATCTTGTTGCCATCCGTGTCGCGCAGATAGGCGCCATAGGCCTTGCCCGGCGCGTTTTCACGCACACCCGGAGGGCCCTCGCAGGTGCCGCCATTGGCAAGGCCGGCGGCATGGAACGCATCGACCTCGGCAAAGGTCGTGGCAGCAAAACCCTGCGTGAAGCCGTTTGACCAGGTGTGCGGCTCGCCGTTGGCGGGCTTGGTCACCATGAGCGCGCCTGCAGCCGAGGGGAACAGCGTGCCATGCGGCAGAGGCACTGCCTGATGGCCGAGCGCGCCCATCACGGCGGTGTAGAAAGCGCGCGACTTCTCGATGTCGTTGGTGCCGAGAACGGTATGGGTAAACATGGTTTGGTTTCCTTGGCTCAGAACACGACGACCGAACGGATCGACTTGCCCGCGTGCATCAGATCGAACGCGGTGTTGATTTCCTCGAGGCCCATGACGTGGGTGATCATCGGATCGATCTCGATCTTGCCCTGCATGTACATGTCGACGATCTTGGGCACGTCGGTGCGGCCCTTGGCCCCGCCGAACGCGGTGCCGCGCCAGTTGCGGCCCGTGACGAGCTGGAACGGACGGGTGCTGATTTCCTTGCCCGCTTCGGCCACGCCGATGATGATCGAAGTGCCCCAGCCGCGGTGGCAGGCTTCGAGCGCGGTGCGCATCACTTCGGTGTTGCCGGTCGCGTCGAAGGTGTAGTCTGCGCCGCCGTCGGTCAGCGCGACGATCGCCGCCACGGTCTCTTCGCGGCTCATGCCCTTGGTGTTGAGGAAGTCGGTCATGCCGAACTTGCGGCCCCATTCCTCGCGGTCAGGGTTGATATCGACGCCGACGATCTTGTTGGCACCGGCGAGCCGCGCGCCCTGGATCACGTTGAGGCCAATGCCGCCGAGGCCGAAGACCACGACGTTGTCACCCACCTGCACCTTGGCGGTGTTGATCACCGCACCGACGCCCGTGGTCACGCCGCAGCCGATGTAGCAGCTCGACTGGAACGGCGCGTCCTCGCGGATCTTGGCGACCGCGATTTCCGGCAGGACAGTGAAGTTCGAAAAGGTGGAGCAGCCCATGTAGTGGAAAATGGTCTGGCCCTTGTAGCTGAAGCGCGAAGTGCCATCGGGCATCAGGCCCTTGCCCTGCGTGGCGCGGATCGCAGTGCACAGGTTGGTCTTGCCCGAGAGGCAGCTTTTGCACTTGCGGCATTCCGGCGTGTAGAGCGGGATCACGTGATCGCCGGGCTTCACGGACGTCACGCCCGCGCCCACTTCGCGCACGATCCCGGCGCCTTCATGGCCGAGCACCGAGGGGAAAATGCCTTCGCTGTCGAACCCATCGAGCGTGTAGGCATCGGTGTGGCAGATGCCGGTCGCCATGATCTCGACCAGCACTTCGCCCGCCTTGGGGCCTTCGAGATCAAGCTCGACGATTTCGAGCGGCTTCTTGGCTTCGAACGCAACAGCGGCGCGGGTCTTCATGGGTAGTCCTCCCCCGGGGAAATGGAATGCCCTGCCGATAGGCAAAGCGGGGCCTGTGTTCAATCGGGTTCGCGGCTCAATCAGCCTCTCTTAGGGCAAGCATGAGCATTAGCGCTGCGGCCATGACCGAACCGCATGCCATGATCAGCGAAACAGTGAAGAGGCTGAGCCCGCCTGCGGTAAACAGGGTGCCCGCCAGGATCGGCGATCCCGCCGCGCCGATGCGCCCCGCACCGATGGCAAAGCCGGTGCCGGTGGCGCGCACATGCGCCGGAAAGCCATGGGCAAACGCGCTGTAGAAGCCGACAATCGCGGCATTGGTGGCAAAGCCGGTGCAGAACACCGCAAAGCGCCAGCCGACGAGCGAGGTCTCCTGCCCGCCCAGCCCGAACACGGCCACAGCCGCCGCGCCCAGCAGCAGCATCACGATGGTGGGCCACTTGATCCCGAAGCGGTGCATGAGAAAGCCGAACAGCCCGCCCCCGGTCGCGCCGCCGATGTTCGCCCAGACGAGCACGCTCGCCGCCTGCGGCGCGGCAAAACCGAAGTCCGCCACGATCTTGGGCGACCACTTGAGGATATAGTAGAAGGTGATCGCGTGGAGCGAATAGCCCACGGTGAGGATCATGGTCGTGCCGATGAGGCCGGGCTTCAGGATATCGAGCACGCTCGCCCCTCGTCCACCTGCGCTGTCGCGCTGATCGACCGGCGGCAGCGCATCGATGCCCGGCAGGCGCAGCTTGGCCATCGACGCGTTGATCCTTGCCAGCGCACCCTCAGGCCGCCGCGCGAGGAGATAGGCCGGGGTTTCCGGCACGAAGAACCAGATCAGCGGGATGAACACCACGGTCGCGATCGCGCCGAATTCGAACACCACGCGCCAGTTGCCGGTCTTGAGCAGCATGGCCGCGATAGTGCCGCCGATGGTCGCCCCCAACGGATAGCCGATGACCATCAGCGACATGGCGAGGCTGCGGCCCTTGCTGCTCGAAAGCTCGGCCGTCACCGCGTTGATCGCGGCCAGCATGCCGCCAATGCCAAGCCCGGTGATGAAGCGCCAGAGCCCGAGGATCTGCGGGTTCTGCGAGGTGGTGGCAAGCCACATCCCGCCCGCCATCACGACAAGGCAGCCCAGCATCGTCGGCCGCCGGCCAAACCGGTCCGCCGCACCGCCGAGCAGGATCGAGCCAACGCCCATGCCGACGAGTTCCATCGCCAGCACCACACCCAGCGCATCGCGCGCGATGCCCCACTCCTTGGCGATGCCCGGCGCTGCGAACGCGCTTGAAAGAACATCGAACCCGTCGAGCGCGTTCAATGCGATCATCAACACGACGGCGATCCATTGCGCCGCGCTCATCGGCGTGCTGCGAATGATCTCGCGCGGATCGGTGTTCATCTTGGTCTCACTCCCCGGGTCACGGCGTCTTGCGCGCCGCAATTGTCATTCATGAATGCGCGAAAGCAGTTCGATCAGCAGGCGCACTTCCTTGTCGCTGAAGCGGCTCTTCACCCACGCTTCGTGCTCGCCGATCGCGGTCTTGGCGCGGGCGAGCATCGCCTTGCCCGGCTCTTCCAGAAACAGCGCCTGCTTGCGGCCATCCTTGTCCGAGCGGTCACGCCGAAGGAAATGCTTGGCCTGAAGCCGGTTGATGATCGCCATTGTGGTCGCGCGGTCCATGCGCAGGCGCTGCGCCAGATCGGTCTGCGCGATCCCGGGATGGTCATCCACCAGCCACAGCACCGACACCTGCTTCTGCGTGAGATCGAGATCGGTGAACGTCTCGGTAAAGTGGCGCAAGCAGGCCCCATGCGCGAGGCGGATATGGAAGCCCAGAATGTCCTTGATCGCGCCGATATCGGCTTCACCCTCAGGTGGCGGCGGTGCTGTCACCGCATCGGCAAACTTGTCCTTGATCAATGCCGCTTCCCTGCCCCTCTGGCCCATCGACGCCCTTAGTTGCGCCTTGCCTATTCGTTAGCAACACTTACAATCGAACCCCAAGCGAAAAAGCCCAAGAGGATGTGCCATGGCCCAGTTCCCCTCCAGCCCCAGCTTCACGGGATTCAACACACCTTCCCGGATCGAGGCGGACATTGTCGACCTCGCGCACGAAGGCACGATCCCCAAAGAGCTAAACGGCGCATTCTTCCGCGTCCAGCCCGACCCGCAATTTCCCCCGCGTCTGGGTGACGATATCGCCTTCAATGGCGACGGCATGATCACCCGCTTCCACATCCATGATGGCCAGGTCGATTTCGCGCAGCGCTGGGCGAAGACCGACAAGTGGAAGCTGGAAAAGGCGGCCGGCAAGGCCTTGTTCGGCGCCTACCGCAATCCGCTGACCGACGACGAGGCCGTGAAGGGTGAATACCGCGGCACGGCGAACACCAACGCCTTCGTCTTCGGCGGCAAGCTCTGGGCCCTGAAGGAAGACAGCCCCGGCCTCGTCATGGATCCGGCGACGCTGGAAACCGCGGGCTACGAGACGTTCGGCGGCAAGATGACCGGGCAGACTTTCACGGCCCACCCCAAGGTCGATCCGAAGACCGGCAACATGGTCGCCATCGGCTATGCCGCCAGCGGCCTGTGCACCGACGATGTGACCTACATGGAAATCAGCCCCGAGGGCGAACTGATCCGCGAGGTGTGGTTCAAGGCGCCCTACTACTGCATGATGCACGATTTCGGGATCACCGAGGATTACCTCGTGCTCCACATCGTCCCCTCGATCGGCAGCTGGGAACGGCTCGAGAAGGGCCTCCCCCACTTCGGATTCGACACAACGATGCAGGTCTACCTCGGGATTATCCCCCGGCGTGATGGCGTGACGCAGGACGATATCCGCTGGTTCAAGCGCGGCAACTGCTTCGCCAGCCACGTGCTCAACGCCTGGCAGGAAGGGACGAAAGTCCACTTCGTCACCTGCGAGGCGAAGAACAACATGTTCCCCTTCTTCCCGGACGTTCACGGTGCGCCGTTCAACGGGATGGAGGCGATGAGCTACCCCACCGACTGGGTCGTCGACCTGGCCTCGAACGGCGAGGACTTCGCCGAGATCAACAAGCTCTCCGATTCGATGGGCGAGTTCCCCCGCATCGATGACCGCTTCACGGGGCAGAAGACGCGTCACGGCTGGTTCCTCGAAATGGATGTACGCCGCCCGGTCGAATTGAAGGGCGGCAGCGCCGGCGGGCTCATCATGAACTGCCTGTTCCACAAGGACCTCGAGACCGGCGCCGAGCAGCACTGGTGGTGCGGCCCCGTCTCTTCGCTGCAGGAACCCTGCTTCGTCCCCCGCAGCAAAACCGCGCCCGAAGGCGATGGCTGGATCCTCCAGGTCTGCAACCGGCTCGAGGAACACCGCAGCGATCTCCTGATCTTCGATGCGCAGGCAATCGCCGAAGGCCCCGTCGCCACCGTACAGATCCCCATCCGCCTGCGCTTTGGCCTCCACGGCAACTGGGCAAATTCGGACGAAATCGGCCTCGCCGCCTGAAACCCCTTCCCGCCCTCTCCAGTTATTGCTATTGTATATAACAATAACTGGAGAGGGAGAGTCTGATGTCCGTTCGCCTTTGGCATGCCGTTCTGTCGGCAAGCGTCGCACTGGCCCCCGTGGTGGCTTCGGCACAGACGGTCCCTGCCGGCCCCTCCGCCGCCGTCATCTCCATGCGCGAGCAGTGGCTCAATCCGGCGGTCAACAGCTTCACCTTCCGCGACACGAACAAGGTCTTCGAAAGCCGCGATGTGCCCCGGTCCGGCCCGGTCTGGCCGCTGGTCACGGGTCCGGCGCTCGCCATGCCGCAGCACCAGTCCTCGGCGGGCTCGATGGGCTATAACGCGTGGGCCGACCGCACCTTCACCAATGCGCTGCTCGTGATGAAGGACGGCAAAGTCGTCTTCGAGGACTACCGCAACAAGTCGGACGCGGCGACCCACTTCATCTCGTTCTCGATGGCCAAGACCTTCACTGCGCTGCTCGTCGGCATCGCGCTGGGTGAAGGCAAGATCCACTCGCTCGACGACAAGGCGGGTGATTACGTCCCCGAGCTCAAGACGGGCGGCTATGGCGATGCCACCATCCGCCAGATCCTCCAGATGCGTTCCGGCGTCGATTACGAGGAGCGCTACGATTTCGGCGAGCATCCCAGCCTCGCCGCGACGATCCATACGAAGGCGATCGTGCGCAACCAGATGCGTTTTGCCGATCCCGCCGTGACGATCGGCAAGAAGACCGCGCCCGGCAGCACCTTCAACTACGCCACGCTCGATACCGCAGTGCTCGGCTGGATCCTCGAGCGCGCGACCGGCGAGAAGCTGGAAACCTACACCGCCAGCCGCCTGTGGGGCCCGCTCGGCGCCGAAGCAGGGGCATTCTGGATGGCCGATGGCCCGCCGGGCAATGGCCGTGCCTTGAACGGCATGGGCTACAACGCGGTGCTCAGGGATTTTGCCCGGATCGGGCAGATGATGCTCGATGGCGGCAAGGTCGGCGACAGCCAAGTGATCCCTGCGGGCTGGGTCAAGGAAATGACCACGATGATCCCCTTCCCCGCCGAATACGCCCGCAAGGCCGAGTTCAAGGGCTATGGCTACCAGACCTGGCAAGTGGACAATGAACCCGGCGCCTACAGCGCGGTCGGCCTCGCCGGACAGTTCATCTACGTCCACCCCGCAACGCGCACGGTGATCGTCAAGCTGAGCTACAATCCGCCGGTGGAGCCCGAGTGGCTGACAGGCGAGGTGATCGACTACTTCCACGCGATCGCACGCGCCCCAGCCCCGAAATGATCAAGCCCGATCTGGAATTCGTCTACGAGGCAACCGGCGATCTCGAACCGCCGGTGCCCATCGGCACGACTTATGACGGCACGCGGCGGATCATTCCCATCCTTGGCGGCGGGCGCGTCGAAGGGCCGAAGATCAAGGGCAGGCTGATCGGCAATGCGGCGGACTGGCAGCTCACTCGGCACGACGGCGTGACCGTCGCCGATGCGATCTACGCGCTCGAAACCGATGACGGCGTCGTCATCCAGATCCGCAACCGCGGCCTCCGCCACGGCCCGCCCGAAGTGATGGCGCGGCTCGCGGCGGGCGAGGAGGTTGACCCCGCAGCCTACTATTTCCGCACCGTACCGGAATTCATCGCCCCCACCGGTCCCTACGACTGGATGAACCGCTCGATCTTCATCTGCTCGGGCGCGCGCTTTCCGCTCGGCATCAAGCTCTGGGTGTGGCGCGTGCTCTGAATGCAGGCTAAGGCCGCAACATGGCACGCAAGCACAACAAGGGCGGTTGGCACGAAGACGACGTGGACGAGGCTGCCGAAGCCCCGCCACCGCCCTGCTGGCTGTGCGGCCGCCCCTGTGGCTCCACCATTGTCTGGCACCACCCCGTGCCCAAAAGCCGTGGCGGGCGTGAAACGGTGCCGATGCACGCGATCTGCCAGAACACGCTGATCACCAACTTCACCAATTCCGAACTGCAGCGCGCGGGCATGGATGTCGACCAGCTCCTCGCCAACCCGGCGGTCCGCAAGTTCGTCGACTGGGTGGCGAACAAGGACCCCGATTTCAACGCGGGGACGGCTAAGAAGGGGCGCTAGCCTACCCCGCCGCCCGCGCCAGCAGCGCCTGCTCGTCGCGCTCGGCGCGCCGCGCGATCAGCAGCATCAGCACCGCGATGGGCACCGCCACCCACTGGATGCTCAGCATGGCGAAGCGCAGGTTGCCCGTCGCGTCGGACAGCAGCCCCACCACATAGGGCCCGATGCCCAGCCCGAGGATCGTCATCACCAGCAGGTAGAGGCTCGAGGTCAGCCCGCGCATCCGGGGCAGCACCTGCTCGTACATGATCGCATAGAGCGGAGGCATCCACCCGGTGAGGATGAAACTGTAGGGCAGGAAGCGCCAGAAGAACGTCTCAGCATCCGGCGCGGTATAGACCCACACCGACATCAGCGGCGAAGCGATCATCGCAAAAGCCGCCACACCCGCGCGGCCCGATCCCGGAAAGCGCTGCTGCAGCCAGTCCGAAAGCGGCCCCCACAGCAGCGGCCCGACGATGCCCATGCCAGCCGAGAGAAAACCGAACTTCAGCGCCGTCTCGCCCAGCGAGAGGTGATAGGTGCGGATCAGGAACGTGGGGTTGAAGGCCATCATCCCGTAGTTGAGCACCGATTGCAGCGTGCCCACCGCCATGCACATGATGACAGTCGGCGAACCGCGGATCACGCGGCTCGCCTGCGGGTCGGAAAGGCTCACGCCCTGTACCAGATTGACGATCACGACGAGTCCGAAGCCGATCACCGACCACTGCAGCGCGTGCGGATTGACAGCCACGCTGCCGAACACGAGCGGCGGGCGCGGCGAGATCGCGGTGCTGGCGATGGTGAGCATGACCATCGCAGCGGCAATCACCCCGATCAGCACAAGGTTCCGGGCGATCATCGCCGGCGCCGCACGGCGTGCGCGCATCACGATGAGGTGGAAGCCCGGTGTCACCGCGCCGAGCATCTCGAGGCTGGCGGCGAACGGGCGAGGATCGGGCGGTGTCGCGATGCCGTCCATCACCCCGCGCTCGGGCTCGCGCAGAGTCCACAGGAAAGCCGCGAACACGAAGCCGGGCGCCGCCGCGACCAGAAACGCAAACTGCCAGCCCCTGAGCGCCGTACCCGGATGCGCCACATCCCACCAGTTTGCTGCGAGCCCGCCAAGGATCAGCGAACCGCCAAGCCCGAGCGCAATCGCGGAGGCCATGATCGCCATCACGAACCCGCGCTGCTGCCGCGGCCAATAGTCATAAAGCAGCGATGTGCCCGCCGGAGACGTCGCCGCCTCTCCGATCCCCACACCCAGCCGCGAGAGCGCGAGCATGGCAAAGCTGGTGGTCAGGCCCGCAAGGCCGGTCGCGGCAGACCAGAACAGCAGGCTGATCGCGAGCAGCCGCGTGCGCACCCAGCCATCGGCGAGCCGCCCCACCGGCAGCGAGAAAAGCGCGTAGAACAGCGCGAAGACGGTGCCGTAAAGCAGCCCCATCTCCGCATCGCCGACACCGAGGTCCTTCTTGATCGCCGGCGCCAGGATCGCGAGGATCTGGCGGTCGAGCAGGCTCATCGCCTGCGTCAGCGCGAGCAGGACGAGCGCGTAGCGCCCGCCCTTGGCGACGACAGTGGGCAGCTTTGGCGCGCCGGCCTCGCTCACAACTTGAACCACCTCTCGGCGTTGGTCTGGAAGAACTTCTTCTTTGTTTCCGGGCTCATGTCCATCGCATCCATCGCGCGGACCTCGTCCGCAACGTACTGGTAGGGATAGTCCATGGCATACATCACGCGGTCCTCGCCCACCACCTGCTGGCAGAACTTGATCGCGGGTTCCCACGCCATGCCCGAATTGGTGATCAGCACGTTGGAGCGCATGTATTCGGCGATGGTCTTCTTCAGCGGCTTCATCCTTTCATAGCGCTTCGAGCGCACGCCCGCCTGGTGCATGTAATCCAGCCGGTAAAGCCAGTAGGGCAGCGCCTCGCCCATATGGCCGACCATGATCTGCAGGTCCGGATACTTGTCGAAAATGCCGATGGTGATGAGGCGCAGCAGGTGCATCCCCGTCTCCACCCCGAAGCCGAAGATCGCGCCATCAAGCCCCGCTTCGAGCATGGGATCGATCATGCTGTCCGGCGGCGTCGCGGGGTGGATGTAGAGCGGCTGCCCCGCATCGCACAGCGCGCGGAAGATCGGATCGTACTTCGGATCGTCGAGGTATTCGCCCTGCGTGTGGCTGTTGATCTGGATGCCCTTGAACCCCAGTTCGCTCGCCCCGCGCCGGATCTCCGCAGCCGACCACTCCGGGTCCTGCGGCGCCACGGTGCCAAGGCCGATGAAGCGGTCCGGATACTTCGCGCAGGCCTCCGCAAGGTTGTTGTTGGCCCGCGTGGCGATGCCCTTGGCCTCCTCCACATCAAGCATTGGTTGCACGCCCGGCGAGGTCAGCGCGAGGATCGCCTTGTCGATCCCCGTCGCGTCCATGTCGGCAATCCGCCGCTCGCCCAGATCGAGCAGCCGCTCCATGATCTGCATCGCGCGTTCGGAGGGGCTGGTGGCATAGAAGCCCCAGAGCGAGACCATGCCCTTGTCCGCCGTGCCCTCGCGGATCATCCGCAGGAACACGTCGATCTGCTCCTGCGTGGCAAAGGCTTCCTCGGTGGCGATGCGCAGGTAACCGTGCTGCCCGCCGGTCTTGAGTTCCGTGCTCATGTTGCTTCCTTAACCCTCGTGAACCGCCTTGGTCACCATGCAGGCGAGCACGCCTTCCGGCCCGTCTTCGGCACCGTGGCCCGACCAGCGCACGCCGCCAAAGGGCGAATCCGCGCCGGCGATCATGTTGGTATTGATGCCCACCATCCCGGCCTCGATCTCGCGCGCCAGACGCTGCTGGCGCTTGCTGTCCTGCGTCCACGCGAAAGCCGCGAGGCCGTAGGGCAGCCGGTTCGCCTCGGCGATCATCGCTTCCTCGCCCGCATAGGCGTTGATCAGCGCGACCGGTCCGAACGGCTCCTCGTTCATGATCGCGGCATCAAGCGGAATGTCGGAAAGCACCGAAGGCGCATAGAAGAACCCGGCATTCCCGACGCGCTCGCCGCCCGTGTGGAGCCGCGAACCGCGCTGCACGGCATCGCCGATCAGCCGGTCCATCGCCTCAGGTCGCCGCGGGTTCGCCATCGGGCCCATGCGCGTCGCCTCATCCAGCCCATTGCCCACGGCGATCGCCTTCGCCCGCTCTGCAAACGCATCGCGGAAGCGGCCATAGACGCTTTCCTCGACGATGAACCGTGTCGGGCTCACGCAGACCTGCCCGGCGTTGCGGTACTTCTGCGTGACGACGGTATCGAGCACGCGGTCCATGTCCGCATCGCCGAACACCAGCACCGGACCGTGCCCGCCCAGTTCCATCGTGGTCCGCTTCATGTCCTCGGCGGCGAGCTTGGCGAGGTGCTTGCCCACCACCGTCGATCCGGTGAAGCTGAGCTTGCGGATGATCGGAGAGCCCAGCAGGTGCCGGCTCACTTCATCGGGCACGCCGAATACCGCCTGCGCCACCTCGGGCGGCAGCCCGGCATCAAGCAGGCACTGCAGCACACCCAACGCCGAAGCCGGGGTTTCCTCCGCCGCCTTCAGGATCACCGAACAGCCCGCCGCAATCGGCGCGCCGAGCTTGCGGCCCGGATTGCCGAGCGGGAAGTTCCACGGTGCAAACGCCGCAACCGGCCCCACCGGCTCGTGCGTGACGGTCGATCGCATGCCCTCCGGGCGCACCAGCGCACGGCCATAGAGGCGGAACACCTCGCCCGCGTAGAACTGGAACAGCCCCACGTTCATCAGCACTTCGATCCGTGCCTCAGCCAGCGGCTTGCCTTGCTCCAGCGTGGCGATCCGCGCGAGGTCCTCCTGCCGTTCGAGCAGCAGCCGCGCCGCGCCATTCAGCACAGCGGCGCGCTGCTGCGGCGTGGATTTGCGCCATAGCCGGAAGCCGCGCTGCGCCGCTTCCAGCGCGCGGTCGAGATCGGCGGACTCGGCCAGTGGCAGCTCGCCGATGGTCTCGCCGGTGGCCGGGTTCACCACCGCATGGGTAGGGCGCCCCCCGCCGAAGATACGCTCCCCGGCGATGATCATGTGCAGCGATGGATAGGCAGTCACGTCTCGCTCTCCAGACTTTTCTCTCCCCTCCCGCCTGCGGGAGGGGCATCCCTTCTTCTCCCCTCCCGCAAGCGGGAGGGGTCGGGGGTGGGCCTCTCAGCCTTTCGCCTTTTCCCGGTCGATATCACCCTGCCAGCGCTGCGCCACGATTTCCTCGCCGGTCACCGGGTGCGGCATGTGGAAGGGCACCAGCTTGTGCGTCGGCCAGAGCCAGTGATCCTCGATCAGCGCATCGGGGCCGGTCGGGTCTTCGGGGTAGGTCACCTTGGGGAACGGCACATATTCGTGCGGCGTGTTGGCCCAGCCGGTTTCGAAATCGGCGTGCCACTGCGGCATGTAGTTGAGGATGTGGATGCGCCACACCCCGTCCACCTTCTTGTAGGTGTTCTCGTAAATGCCGCCTTCCCACCACTGGCGCGCCTTGAGATGCGGGGCATCGCCCTCGTAATCCTTGTGGCGCCCTGCCTGCATCATCGAGCGGGCGCGGGCGAGTGCCGTCACGCCATCGGGCTGCACG
This sequence comes from Novosphingobium sp., assembly GCF_027489515.1. Taxonomy (GTDB): domain Bacteria; phylum Pseudomonadota; class Alphaproteobacteria; order Sphingomonadales; family Sphingomonadaceae; genus Novosphingobium. The sequence goes on from NZ_JAIXZS010000117.1 coordinate 22,026, forward strand.
TGGATGATGTCCTGAAGCTGCGGGTGATCGAGCAGGAAGCCGTCGATCGGGCCATTGTTGCCATAGGTGAAGCGCTTCTGGAACCGCTCGCAATAGAGCCGCTTGACGCCCTCCTTGCCCTTCCAGATGCCGCCGAAGAAGCGCACTTCGCCATCGTCGGTGAAGAGATCCGCCGTCTCGAGGTAAAGGCACTTGTCGATCAGGTAGCCATAGAGGTGCTGCAGCTTGCGGATATCGAGCTCGTCCTCGCGCACGGTGAGGCGGCGCTCCAGCTCGGCCAGCTTGCCTTCCAGCACGGCAAAACGGTCTTCGGACATCCAGAGTCTCCCAATTAGTTCGTATACCTAACAATCGCGACGAGGTGCTGTGCTGTCAACGCCGTTTGTTCACAGCCCGGCCGCCTCCAGTCGCTCCACCTCCTCGCGGTAGGGCTTGATGGCGCGGATCATCAGGAAGGTGGCAATCGGCAGCAGAGTGCCGGCCGTGATCAGCAGCGCCTTCCAGAGCTGGTTTGGATCACCGACCACCGCGTCCTGCACGCGGCCCACGACAAAGCTGCCCATCGCGCCGAAGAAGGTGAACATGAAAAGGTAGAACGCCGTCACCTGCCCGCGCATTTCATTTGGCGCGACCCGCTGAACTGCCGCGTTCTGCGGCACCGCACCCGCCATGCCGAACATCCCCGATATGCCGAACAGCACGATCGAAGCCCAGGGCGTTGCCATCAGGATGGCAGCAATCGTCGTTACCATGACCCCGGCGGCGCAAATCGCCGCGGCGCGGACATTGGCGTCCTTGTGGCGCTTCGCCAGCCATTCGACCATGACGCTGCCGAGCAGCAGGCCCGCGAGCGAGCCGATGAGCACGGTAATGCTGAGCGCCGCGCCGATCTGCGCTTCGTCCCAGCCGAAGGTGCGCACCATGAACGGCACGCGCCAGAACTGCAGCCCGAACACCTCGACCGCGCTCAGCGCCAGTGCGCCGAACAGCGGATAGTAGACGCGCGGCTTCGCATTGATCGCCCGCAGCGCATCGAGGCCCATGAAGGTCAGCACCCGCCGCCCGAACCCGGCATCGACGGGAACCTTGGGCGCATCGGACGCGGGCGCCATGCGCTTTGGCTCGGTCACTGTGAGGAACAGCAGCCCGACAAGCAGCCCCGGCAGACCCATCACGATGAGGATCCACTGCCACCCGCGGATCGTCAGCGGTCCGAGGTGATAGGGCGCCCAGGTCGCCGTCATCACCACCAGCTTTCCGCCGATCAGCGGCCCCAGCACCGTCCCGCCGATAAAGCCGAACTGCAGCAGCGCGAAGGCGCGCGTCAGTGTCTTGGGCGGAAAGGCATCGGCAAGCAGCGAGTAGGACGAGGGCGCATGCGCCGATCCGCCCGCCGCCAGAAACACCCGGCTACCCACGAATTGCACGAAGGTCTGCGCAAGGCCGCCCAGCGAGATGATAAGGCCGACCACCGCCGCCCCGCCCGCCAGCACATACTTGCGCGGATAGATGTCGGCGAGCCGCGCCAGCGGAATGCCGACGAACAGGTAGCAGATGATGCTCGCCGGACCCGCGAGGAAGCCCAGCTGCGAATCGGTGAGGCCGAAATCGTGCTTGATCCGCTCGGCCAGCATCCCGAACGTCACCGCATCGAAGAAGGTGATGAAGGTCGCCAGAACGATCACCGTGAGCGCCCAATAGGCCGCCCCGGTGGAGGGCCATTCGCGCTCCGCACCCGCGCCTGCCGCCGCTTCCGGATCGGCTACAACCGTCGGACCCGCCATCATCACTCCTCTCGCCCGGCGGCCCCGCGCCTGAATCGCCGGAGCCTTTTTCGTCTCGAACAATTGTTAGTCTTGCATACAATCTCGGCGTGGTGAATAGAAAAGGCAATCTAACAATCGGTGGAGTCAGGAAAGGCTCCCCGGCCTCCAGGAGAGCGATCATGCAGAACCTCCCCGGCAAGACAGCCTTCATCACCGGCGGCGCCAGCGGTATCGGCCTCGGCATTGCCAAGGCGCTGCTTGGCGCCGGCATGAACGTGGCCATCGCCGATATCCGCGACGACCACCTTGCCGCCGCCGAGGCCGAACTCGCGAGCGGAGACAGGGTTCTTCCCCTCAAGCTGGACGTGACCGACCGCGCCGCCTTCGCTGCCGCTGCAGACGCCACACAAGCAAAGTTCGGAAAGATTCACATCCTGTGCAACAACGCCGGCGTCGCCGTCGTCGGCCCGACCGAACTTGCCACCTTCGCCGATTGGGACTGGGTAATGGGCGTCAACGTCGGCGGCACGATCAACGGCATCGTCACCGTGCTGCCGCGCATCCTCGCGCATGGCGAAGGCGGGCATATCGTCAACACTGCCTCGATGTCGGCGCTCGTGCCGGTCGGCGGCACAACGATCTATTCCGCGGGCAAAGCCGCTGTCACTTCGATGATGGAATGCATGCGCCCCGAACTCGAAGCACGCGGCGTGATCTGCTCCGCCTTCTGCCCCGGTGCCGTGCAATCGAACATCGCCGAAGCGGGCAAGACGCGCCCTGCAGACCTTGCGGACACCGGCTATGCCGAGGCCGACAAGCGCCGCGCCTCGGGCGGCAACTTCATGCACCTCTACCAGACCAAGGAAGAGGTCGGCGAGCGCGTGCTGCAGGGCATCCTGAACGACGAGCTCTACATCCTCACCCACAGCGAATTCCTCACCGGCGTGCGCGAACGCGGCGAGGCAACCACGGCGGCGGTACAGACGCACCTCCCCGAAAACCCAGACTACAAGCAGACCTTCGCGATGCTCTTCCGCAACCCGGCGATCACCGCCGAGATCGCGCGGCAAGACGCACTGAAGGCCACGCGCGGAGAAGGAGCCGCAGCATGAAGGACTTCGCAGGCCGCACCGCCTTCGTCACCGGCGGCGCCAATGGTGTCGGCATCGGGCTCGTCCGGCAGCTTCTCAGTGAAGGCTGCAAGGTCGCCATTGCCGATATCCGGCAGGACTCGATCGACAAGGCCCTCGCCAGCCTCGACAACCGCGAGGTCATGGGCGTCCAGCTCGACGTATCCAGCCGCGATGGCTTCAAGGCGGCGGCGGATGAAGTGGAGGCCAAGTTCGGCCCTGTCTCGATCCTGTGCAACAACGCCGGCGTCAACCTGTTCCAGCCGATCGAGGAAAGCTCGTTCGACGATTGGGACTGGCTGATGGGCGTCAACCTCCACGGTGTGATCAACGGGGTGATGACCTTCGTGCCGCGCATGGTCGCGCGCGTGAAGGCGGGCGAGCAGAAGGGCGGCCACATCGTCAATACCGCCTCGATGGCCGCGTTCCTCGCCGCTGGCACGCCGGGCATCTACAACACCACCAAGTTCGCGGTGCGCGGCCTTTCGGAATCGCTGCACTACTCGCTGCTGCAGTATGAGATCGGCGTCTCGGTGCTCTGCCCGGGCCTCGTGAAGAGCTACATCTACGCCAGCGACGATATCCGTCCCGACGAACTCAAGGGCGCGATGAAGCCGGTCAATGCGCAAGCGGTCGAGCGCCTTGCGGGCATTCACGAATTCGGCATGGAGCCCGACGTGATCGGCGCGCGCGTGATCGAGGCGATGAAGGCGAACCGCCTCCACATCTTCAGCCACCCCGATCACAAGGAAGAGATGCGCGAGATCTTCGACGAGATCATCGCCGAGTATCAGGACTACCCGAAGGACCCCGGCCACGACCAGCGGGTCGCCTTCGAGAAGTTCCGTCGCGATGCTTTCGCAGAGGCCCGGCGCAAATCGCGCGCGGCCAAGTTCTGAGCAGTCGTCAGGCGCAGCCCAGCAGGATCGCCAAGGTCTGCTCGGGCTGATCGCCCATCACGTTGTGGCTAGCCTTGGCCTCGTGATACTCCCAGCCCTTCTCGCTCGTCACGCGCTGCACGAACTTGCGGAACGGCGTCGGCTCCCACGAATTGGCGAACACATAGATCCGCCGCCCGACCTTGGCCTCCTCGCCGGTGAACTTCACCGCTTCAAGCAAGGTCAGCAGCGGATGCCGCGTCAGCACCGGGCTTTCGAGCCCCGGCAGCGGCGCCACCGCGCCCGGCGTGAACTTCTGGCTGTCGATGTAGTGGTGGTGCTCGAAATCGCCGGTGAGGTCCCACAGCGATTGTCCATCCTGCGGCAGGAACGCATCGATATAGACCAGCGCCGTGATCCGCGCGCCCAGCCGCGTCGCCACGCCGGTCACGATCATCCCGCCATAGGAATGGCCAACGAGCACAAACTTGTCGAAGCCAGCCGAGGCGATCTGGTTGCAGACGTCGTCGATATGCGTCGTGAGCGTAATGCCGGGGTGAAACTCGCCCTTGCGCGTCCCCAGCCCGGACAGCTGCGCCAGCACCACGCGGTGCCCGGCGGCACGCAGTTCGCCGGCCACGCGGTCATAGCCGAAGCTGCCACCCCACGCGCCATGGACCAGCACATAGTCCGTCATGCCGAAATCCCGTGCTTCGCGTTGTAGGCCTGGATCCACTCAAGTGTCTTCACCATGCCGCCGAAGGGATAGAAATGGAGCCGAACCCGGCCATGCTCCGGCCCGAGACCTTTGGCAAAGGCATCGACGAGCTTGTCCGGACCGGCGCTGCCAAGGAGATTCGTCACCGAGATCCCGTATTTCCTCAGCACAGCCGTAGAGGCCCCCACACCGCAGCGTGCCGCAAAGGCCAGCAGTCGCTTGATCCCCGCCGGCCCCGGCACGCCGATCCGCACCGGCGCATCGATGCCCAGCGCCCTCAGCTGGAGCAGCCACGCCAGAAACGCGTCCGGATCGAACCCGAACTGCGTCACGATCAGCGGCGCCATCCCGCGCGCCTCGATCTCGGCGACCTTCTTCACCAGCACGTCCCAGCACTGCTGCTCGGTCATGTTGGGATGTCCTTCCGGGTGCCCGCCAATTCCGATAGCCTTGATCCCGCTGCGCTCGAACGCACCCGTGGCGATCAGGGCCGAGGTATCGAAATAGGGCCCCACCGGCTCGGGCGGATCGCCCGCGACGATGAAGGCGCGCTGCACCCCGGCCTGCTCGACCACCGCCTTCAGATACCCTTCGAAGTCATCCTCCGAAGTGATCCGCCGCGCTGAGAAGTGCGGCATCGGCTCGAAGCCCAGTTCGCGCACTGCAACCGTCGCCTTCACGCGCGCGGCAACATCCTCGCCGGGAAGGAAAGTGACGGCAATCGGCGTATCGACCGGGATCAGCGGCGCGGCTTCACGCAGCGAAGCCTCGTCCTTCGCGGTCATTTCAAGGCTGAAACCGTCGGTAATCCCGAGCGGCGGCTTGTCCCAGTTCGGGTGAATCAGTGCTGCGGCCATGGCGCGAAGCTCCCCACAATAGGCGACTTGCTCCTCCCCCGGTCGGGGGAGGCTGGGTGGGGGTGCGCGGCGCTTGCCGGAAATGCCAAACCCCCTCCCCCGCCCCTCCCCACCGGGGAGGGGAGCGTGGTCAGGTCTGCTCTAAATCAGCGCCCGGTGCGCCAGCCCTCGGCGTAGTTCTCGCGCGCCACGCGGCTGTAGGGCACCGAGGAGACGATCGCGCGGACTTCGATCTGCTTGTGCGGCTCGACCGTGGTCTTGCGCGTACCGCCGTTCTCTTCGCCCCACACCACGCGCACTTCGGTGCCGACCGGGATCTCCGGATCGACCGTCGCGAGCGAGAGAGCCTGCTTTTCGTTGTACGAATAGCCGGTGAACATCGAGAGGCCGACCGTCTTGCCGCCCGCATCGACGACGCGGTCGTAGTTCGACGAGGCATAGTTCGCCAGCGGCACGTCGAAGAACTTGTACTGCTCGCCGTCCGGGTTGAACAGCGAAGCGGTGATCTTCGCCATGTCTTCCGGGTTCCACGCCAGCGTCACCTTCTTGCGCTGCTCGGCAGGGTTAAGGGCTTCCAGCGCCTCGCGGCCCTGGAAATCATGGTCGAACTTGACGAACGGGCCGTAACCCAGCTCCCACGGATTGAGATAGTAGTCCTCGATGTTGTCCGAGATGAACGAGCCACCGATCGAACCGGTCGCCTCGTAGCTGTCGGCGCCCAGCCACTCGCGGAAGCCCTTGAGCTTCTCGCCGGTGTAGATCGCGGGCAGCGGCGAAGGGATCCAGCCCGATTCCAGCGTGTTCGAAGGATAGGCGCGGCTGCCGCAAGCGATCAGGCCGAATTCCTTGCCCGCCTCCAGAATGGCGGCGCGGATTTCCTCCTGCTCGGCATAAGGCCCCCAGATCTCGAGGCCCGGCGCGCCCGACATGCCGTGGCGCAGCGTGCGCACGGTCTTGCCGGCGATGTTCATGGTGCTCATGTTGAAGAACTTGAGCTGCTCCAGCGGTCCGCCGTGAAGCTTCTCGATCACGTTCCACGCCTGCGGACCCTGGATCTGGAAGCGCCATTCCTTGCGGGTGACGGGCTTGCCCATCGGGCGCATCGGCGAACGGTCGTCGAGCTCGATCTCGACATCGTAGCCGCCGGTCGCGCCGTGATAGCGCAGCCAGTTCGAAGCCGGCGCGCGGCCGACGTAGGTGAAGCTTTCCTCTTCTTCCCAGAAGATGATGCCATCGCCGATCACGTGGCCATAAGGCGTCGTCGGCACATACTGCTTGGC
>NZ_JAIXZS010000068.1 GCF_027489515.1 Novosphingobium sp.
ACCGATGGCACTTTACCCTTCTCCCTGGCAACTGACCCTTGCGCGGATTGAAGGTGCCCTCCCCTTCATCACACCGGAACTCGCCGAGTGTCTGGCGCTCGCTTCACTGCGACGCCTATGGCGCGTGCATGTTCGCGACTATCCCTTTGATAATCTTGGAATCGCCCACAATCCGGGAGTGAACGCGAGCGAACTTGTCCGCTCGTGGTACTCGGAGGAACGCCGACAGTTTTTGTCGTGGATCGGCCGACGTGCGCCCCCTGCCCTCGCCAAAGCTGCCAAGCAAGTCCTGGCAGCCAAGGGCGAGACTGAAGGCTTCACCGAAGCCTATGCCCCCGCAGACAGCGCGATAGCGCGGCTCGACGCCTTGCTCCCCAGCAGGGATCCTCAGGGCACCCTGCTCGAGTGGCTTGAAGAGCTGCGGAGCGAGGAGTTCGACTTCTTCGAAGGCGGCAGCGAGATGGTCCAGGTCGGCGGGATAGCTATCACGCGCTCGGCACCGCGAGGTGCTGCCTGGGCTGCCTCACTAGCTGCAGCGATGAGGCCCCATCTCTTTGGACTGGGGTCTGCCCCGCTGGCGCTAGCAGGCATCATGCCGCGGGCCCTGTTCCGCGAATTCCACGAAGAGCCCCTGCCCGTCCTTCTCCGTTCGGCGCTCGAGACAGCTTCCAACAAGGCTGAGGCTGATTTGCGGGTGATGCGAGATGCTGTCACCCTGGCCGGCAAGCAGCTCGCTGGACGCCTCTATGCCTCGTCAACCGCCCCACATGCTTGGCGGATGATCGTCGGCCTTGGCCCGCTGACGAGGGCGGAACTTGCCAGAGGACTTGGCGTCACAAAGCGTACCGCTTCCCAATCGGTGATGTCGCTGCAAGAAGCAGGTATGGTGCTCCTGCGCGAGACCGACAGCGCTATGATACCGGCCAGTGCTGATCTAGTACCGCGCGAATAGCTTCTTCGGCTTCCTGCCGTGTCGCACCGCCCTTGTTCAGCAAGGTAATTCGGACACCCTTGCGATCAGCACCCTCAATCCGAAGCACAGGCTGGCCCACCGCATTGGCTACGGTCTCGGCCTTTCCTGACTTCTTGGGGGGTCCTGACTTCTTGGGGGGATCAGCCGCGAGCGAAAGCGCCTTAATTACCTCCAGAACCGATGGCGAATGGTTGGTCCGCTCGCGCTCTGCGGCAAGCCGCGCCGCTTCCCGGAAAGCCCTCTCCTTCCGATCCTCCGGCTTCATGAGCGCCTTGAGTGCGATCGCATTGCGAATTCCGAGCTCCTGCGGATTTGCAAATGCTCTGGTCAACTCCTCGGGCAAGCGGGCCAGATCGAGATACCGTGTGAGCCAGCTCTCCGAAACCTTGAGCCGTTCGGCCATCGTCTTCTGACGACCCTCGTAGTAGGCCGTCAGTGCCCGGAGATAGTCCTTCGCGCGCTCGAGATCGGTAAGATCATCCCTTGCGCGATTCTCGATATCAGCGAGCCGGAATGCTTCCTCATCACCGATCTCGCGGACGTCGACCAGAAACTTGAAGTCAGGATAGTTGTGCGTGCGTAGCCAGCTGATCGACCAGTGACGCCGTGCGCCACAAATGACTTCGAAATCATAGCCATCTTCTCCGGACAATCGCCGGACGATTGCCGGGATTTCCTGCCGTCCCTGTGCCTTGATGCTCTCGATCAGATCCGCACAGCGCTCCTCATTGAGCAAGGCGTAGTCGCGATTATGGCCAGCCCACATGCGGCATCTTGCCGGATCAACGAGCTCATGGGTGCGAGATACAATCGCTCCAGAGGCTAGATCGGCAAGGCGGTTTGAGCGCCCGGTAAGCACGTTGGAGGCAATGCTTGATCTACGAGGGGCTGCAGCATCCTCCCCGAGATCGATGCCCGCTGCCAGATCGGCCGCAAAACCGCTGTTCTTCCTACTCATGCAAGCCTCCCCTTAGCGGAATTGCACGCGTGCAATTTTCCCAGTGGCTCATACCAAGGCCTCCTGACGGAGACGCTTCTGATGGCTCGGCCACATCGATCGAATGTCGACTTCGATCTCCGAATTGACGCCATCAAGATAGTTCAGACAGCGGTTGCGAACCGCAGAGCTCGTGGCCGGGCCATCAAGCTCATAGACTGTCATCAGCCGGGCCGTGGCATTGTCTATCTCAGCCGAATCCTTGAGAGGCGTGCGAACCATCGCGTGACCGAAAAGCGTCCGCATCAGCTGCAACAGCTCCTTCTGCATCGACTTGTTCTCATCGACCTTCGACGCGACGAAGCGGAGGAACTTTAGTTCGGGGGCAAGACCGCGGTCAGCAAGTTGCTCGATCGTCTCATCCAGCATCGACAAGAATGCAGCTGTCGAGGAGAAGTCCATGACGGTCGGTGGGACCGGTACGACCAATGCGTTAGCGGCCCGAAGCACAGACAACGAGATCGCACCAAGCGCCGGCGGAGGATCCATGACGATGACATCGAAGCGATCCGAAATACTCTCGATGCCCTCCTTCAGGCGATCAAGGAGAGCTCCGTTCCCCTGCGCCATCCGCGCGGCCAACTCATACTCAGAGTTGAACAAACGAAGGTTGGCGGGGATCAGCTCCAAGCCATCGAAGTGGGTCTTGCGGAGCGCGTAATCCAGGGATGACCGCTCCCCCTCTCGCAGGAACGGATAGAGGGTATCATCTTCTGTGAGGTCGAGATCCGGCACATAGCCGAAGAGTGTCGTCGCCGAGGCCTGGCTGTCGCAATCGACAAGCGCAACGCGGTAGCCTCTGATGGCCAGATATTGCGCGAGGTGAACCGCCAATGTCGATTTACCCACCCCTCCTTTGAAGTTCTGGACGGCAACGACGCAGCAGGGGTCGTTTGGCGCCCGATATGGCCTCGTCCCGAAGACCCCGCGCATGTCGTTCAGTTGGGCAAGCGTGTATCTCTCTCGCCTGTTATTGTCGGTTCTCGCAGGCTCGGGCAGTCGGCCGTCCTTCTCGGCATCCCGGATCGCAGCGGGCGTCCGGCCCACAAGTTCAGCCGCCTTGCCGATCGTAAAAGTCGGTTCACGGCGATCGTCTGCCCTGGCGCTTCGCGCGGAATCGCGGAGTTTCTCGAGTACGGATGAGGTACGACTGGCCAGTGTCGCGACCGAGACCAAACGCTCGGCTTCTTCGATCTGAAGTCCGTTAGACACATGTTGTCCTTTCGCAATTGAGAGCGTGCTACACCCACTTGCGCTTTTCGGTCAAGAAATTCAGAATTTTCGAAAGTTGAACTGCCTTGTCGGCCAAATTTCGGGGCGGCGACGACCCATCCTGACTCGGTGGGGGCATGGCGAATTGCACGCGTGCAATTTTGGCGTTTCAGGGCCGCCCGCGCCGGTTTACCCACCCCTCACAAAAGCCCTTCCACGCCGCGATCAGCTTGGCGCCACGAAGCTTCTCCAACCGATTGCCCATATGTTCGCGAAAGCCGCTCGCGATGAGATCGACATCCCAACCACCACCGTGCTTCTGAGCGACCTCAAGCAGATCGGCGTGCCCAAAGCGGATCGAGCCAGAAGAAGGGAATGTGGACTCTGGCTGTTTGATGGCAGGTGCCGGGTCGGGCGGTGCTGCTATTGTCCCCTGCCCCGCAGTTACGGTCTCGACGGAGCCAGTGCGCCTAGCTTGGCGTCCCGCTGAGTGCCGGTCGAGCTCATCCACGGTTTCGAGGACCTCGGGCGCGCCCTTCGGCTCAAAACGGAACTCAAGCTCGGTGACCGTACGTCCCTGCCGGATCTCGCGCCACTCCACACGGAAGTGCGCCAGCTGGTCAATCTCGGACTTTGCCTTCTCCAGCACCTTACGCCGAAGTTGAGCAAAATCCGTGTAAACGTCCGGGGGTATGCCGAGAGCTGCACGAAGCGCCTGCATATCCCCCCTCCAGGTCGCTTGACGGCGATGGAGACGAAGAGCTCCAAGCTCGTAAAGCTTGAGCGCATAGTTCGAGCGGAAGCCCAAAACCGCTTGCCGGTTGAGCACGGCATAAGTCTCAGACGCCTGGATCAGCTTACGCGCATCGGGCGTGAATTCCCATTCGATCCAACCCGTCTCTCCGCCATCCTCGTCGGTCTCCTCTTTAGACCGCGAGATTAGGGAGAACAGGAGAGTGGCCTTCTTTCCGCGCCAGGATTTGTCATCAACGGCAAAGAGAGTCCGGTGAAGTTCCTGAAGCATGTCGCTGATCCGCTCATTGCCCTTGTGACCTCGGCGGATGTCGGCCTTGCGAATGCGATGAGGACGATCTTCCCACGCATCCCCTCCGGCAGTCAGGATCATGAGGGCTAGGAGCCGCGATGCCGTCAGGCTGAGCGACTCACCTTTCACGAACTTGATTTCGATGATGTTGCCCGGCTTGGCGAACTCGTCGCCGCCCTTTGCCTTCAATGCGGCAGCAACACGCATCGCACGGCCAGGTGACCCCTCTTCCGGCTTCTCATCGAGAGCCTCGGCTATTGGGCTATCATCAGTTTCCATGCCATATTGCGATCAAAGCTTGATTCTTGGGAGCATGATTGCTGCCTGACCTGACCTCTTGCGTCAAGTCAGGTCAGGTTAGAATTCAATTTGCAGCCCCCAAGAGGTCAGGATTGAAGGGCAGGGATGGGATGGCGGAATCGTCGGATTTCCTGCGAGTCGGCAAGCACCATAAACGAACGCAAGCTAGGGGTCAGTTTTTACAAAAACAGGCAGGAAGAAATGCTCGAACGGCCTGCTGCATCTGCCGAGAGATGCTCTCCCCCCAATTGGTCAGGAATGCCCCAGAAGGTCAGGGGAAAGCCCCCGCTAGGTCAGGATGTAGCCCCCATAAGGTCAGCCTAACACCCCCATCGGGTCAGGCAAAACGGCATAGGCCTCTGAATTCAGACCATAAATCGGTCCCGAATCTGAATCCCTAGAATCAGAAATCCTCCCGCTGCAAGCAGCGGCGTTTTTATGATGATGATTTTAAAGGTGATCGGCCAGATATCGCCTTCCAATCGCTTCAGTGAATCACTGACGCTGCTGTGATTCAGATTTCCGGTTGGACCGCTTGTCCATGCCTCTGCCACCAAGCCACGATGCAGACACCAATCAGCCAGTCATGGCATTGGCAGGCCATAGACACATCGCGCAACGTTGCGCGAGAATACAACCTCTGGATCCAAACCGACCTGTTCGGGTGGACTGTAGTTGAACGCCGTTGGGGCCGAATCGGTTCACGGGGGCAGAGCCTGACCGAAAGCTTCCAGAACATGCGACAAGCCGAAGCGATAGCTAAGCTAATCAGGGAAAGACGAGCGAGCGCACTGAAGCGAATTGGAGTTCGCTACCACGAAGTCGGGTAACTGCAGGCGACTGTCGATCACTCAATGTCACCGCAAAGGGCAATCGAGGTTCCCCAGTTCATGGAGGGAAGGGGAGGGGGAGAGCTTGGGGGAAGCTTATGACCCTGACAGAACTCCGACCGACCCAGGACACCATCAACCTCGTCGCAGCCCTGCGCGGCACTTGGCACGGCTCTTACGCTATGTGCCGATGCCCCGTTCATGATGACCGGACGCCTTCACTATCGATCCGGCAAGGCACCTCAGGTGTCCTCGTGCATTGCTTTGCCGGGTGCAATCCACGGGACATCATGCGGGTCCTGCGAAATACTGATCGAGTACGAGCCGTCGAAGCCCGTCCAGCGCGAAGTCTGGACTTCAGGCGACTGGCTCAGCGCCTGTGGGATGATGCGATCGACGTTCAAGGAACGCTGGGAGAGCGCTATCTCGTCGGCAGATGTCTACCCCTAGACCTTCCCGACGTCCGTTTCCTTTCGCAGTGCCCATTAGGCAGAAAACCGAACACTGCACTTCATCAGGCCTTGCTCGTAGCTGTGCGGGACGGTGGTCACCTTGTCGCAGTCCAACGCATCATTCTCGATCCGAGAACAAGCCGGCATCGGGGCAAGTTCTTGCTCGGACGCTGCGGGCAGGGGGCATGGCAACCAGCACCGAGTGGACGAGTTCTCGCAGTAGCGGAGGGCTTCGAAGATGCTGCCGCCTTCACCAGTCTGACTGGCGTAACTTGTTGGGCAGCGATGGGCGCTTCTCGCTTGCCAATCCTTAAGCTGCCGCCGGAGCTCGACACATTGATCATAGCCGAGGACAACAATTCGCCAGGACGAAGGGCAGCACATCGAGCGACGATCGCTTACGCCAGACCCGGCCTTCAGATCCTTCGAATTCCTCCAGGCAATCTCGATGATTGGGCGGAAGCGAACGAACGCATTATTTCCGCAAACTCGTTCGCAGAAGAACGACGAGGATCTAGACAACACCACTCTCGTCTTACGAGATCTTTTGTCAGTAGACCTACACCCCCCTGATCAGACCCAGAATGGCTGCGATCGGATGTTCTCCCTAAGCCAAACGACTAGCTGCTCGCTCGAATTACACTGCAACATTGGGAAATTGTATAGCAACGCCAACGCTGCCCCAATGCTGACGCTTTATGCGAGGGGCTATGCGGAAACGTCTGATTTTTGTCCCAATCGCCCCTGCCATCCTGCTGACCGCGTGCGGAAGCGAGCCCACTGCGCCGACAAGGCCCCCGGTCCACAGCGAGGCAATCGCCCACGAGACCGAGCTTGTCCGCCTGAAGCTGACGCCGGAAGCGCAGAAGCGGCTCGGGATTGTCACTGAGCGGATCGGGACGGGCACCGCATCGGCCATACGCATGACCAGTGGCGAAATCGTGATCCCGGCAGG
>NZ_JAIXZS010000060.1 GCF_027489515.1 Novosphingobium sp.
ATCTCGCCCGAAACCCCGCGCAGGCCGAACCCGGCATCGCGCGAATAGTCCGCCGTCTTCAGCCGCCCGTCGTCGAAGCCGAAGCTCTCGCTCGCGATGAACTGGAGATAGAGCTCGCCATCCTCGCATGCGCCCAGCGCGGTTGCGGTGAGCCGCTTCGCCTCCTCGGGCGTCAAGAGGCCAGGGCGATAGAGCAGCGAGCGGGGATCCGGCGTGTTGGTCATGGACAGGGATATAGGCACCCCCGCCCGATCATGCCACCGCGATTAAGCGTGGTCGGCAGGCCCGCCCTTCAGGACAAAGCGCCGGTCGCAATAGCCGCATTCGGCATAGCCGCGCTCGTCGATCTCGATGAAGACACGCGGGTGGCCCAGCGCTGCACCACCCCGGATGTTGTCTGCCCCGTCGCAGCGCACGCGGGTGCTGGTGACAACAACAGTCTCGGGATTGCTGATCGTGCTCATGGCCGCAGCGGGTAGCAAACCATGCCCGAACCGACAAGAAGGTGCTTGCACGCGCACCCTTTACGCGAAACGCTTCCGGGGGCAGGGAGAAACCCATGGACACCACCCCCGCCATCCGCATCCGTGATCTCGTCAAACGCTATGCGCCCGCCGGCAAGGACGCCGGCGAAGGCAAGCTCGCGCTTGGCGGCGTCAGCTTCGATGTGCCGCAAGGCCAGATCTTCGGTCTGCTCGGCCCCAACGGCGCGGGCAAGTCCACGCTGATCAACACGATGGCTGGGCTCGTGATGAAGTCGTCCGGCTCGGTCGAGATCTGGGGTTTCGACATCGACCGCGAACCGCGGAATGCCAAGGCCTCGATCGGCATCGTGCCGCAAGAGATCGTGTTCGATCCGTTCTTCACGCCCATCGAAGTGCTCGATATCCAGGCCGGTCTCTACGGCGTGCCACCCGCTGCGCGCCGCTCGTTCGAACTGCTGCAGTCGGTCCATCTCGCCGACAAGGCCCATGCCTACGCCCGATCGCTTTCAGGGGGCATGAAGCGCCGCCTGCTGATCGCCAAGGCCATGGTGCACACCCCGCCGATCCTTGTCCTTGATGAGCCGACGGCGGGTGTCGACGTCGAACTGCGGCGCTTGCTGTGGGAGCTCGTGGTCGATCTTAACAAGCAAGGCGTAACCATCGTGCTTACCACGCACTACCTCGAGGAAGCCGAGCAGCTGTGCGACCGCATCGCGATCATCAACCACGGCCGGCTCATTACCGACCAGCCGACGCGCGAGCTGGTCGGCATGATGCGCGAGAAAATCGTGGTGCTGACGCTGGATCGGCCCATCGTTGCGGCACCGCAGCATGAAGCCTTCGTGAAGAGCACCATTTCGAGTGAACGCGAGCTGCGCGTGACCTATAACAAGGACCGCATGAACGCAGGCGAAGTGCTCGCGCTGGTGCAGTCGCTCGGGTATGGGATCGTCGATGTATCAACCGACGAGGCAGACCTTGAGGACGTCTTCGTCAAGCTGACCAGCGCCCCGGCCGGCGCGCTCGGATAGCCTCTTGCGGCCAACCTGCGCAGCCCTTCATTTTATTGATTGGAAACGACTTCTTCTTCAACGAGCCGCTTCCAGTAGCCGCGGCCGGATTTGCGCACGGCGCGCTTGCAAACCCGGCAGATTCCCACATGGCGGGTTCCGTTCCACCGCACGGAGGTCGGTTCGGCGTTGTGGCGGTTGAAAAGGCAGAATGGCAGGCGCCAAAGCATATCCGGTTATTCCGACGAGAGTACCGATCCCAGGCGGACATACCATTTCGCAGGTGCAAAAACAAACGTTCAGATCGGCCTAATGCTTCCACTTTACCTTTTCGGGCCATACCGCTTGTGGCTTCCCAAATGCGGTGCGGACGGGCAAGGAGCGACTGTGATCAATCGTATCCCTGATGCACCCCGGGCCGCGTCATGAGCGCTGCCGACATGCCCAGCCACGATGTCCTGATCGTCGGCTCCGGCGCCGCAGGGCTCACCGCTGCCCTCGTGCTGGCCGAACGCTGCCGTGTCCTCGTGCTCGCCAAGGGCGCGCTCGATGGCGGATCGACCGCCTGGGCGCAGGGCGGCATCGCTGCTGTGCTCGATGAAGGCGATACCTTCGATGATCATATCCGCGACACGATGGTCGCCGGCGCGGGCCTCAACCGGCGCGAGACGGTCGAGTTCGTCGTCGAGAACGCCCCCGAAGCGATTCGCCGCCTTGCCGACCTTGGCGTCCCCTTCAACGCCGAATCCGGCGCGCTGCACCTCACGCGTGAAGGCGGCCACTCGCACCGCCGCATCGTGCATGTCGATGATGCCACCGGCTGGGCGGTCCAGCAGGCGCTGATCGCCGCTGCCAAGGCGCACCCCAACATCACGCTGCGCCCCGACATGGTGGCGATCGATCTCGTCACCGACCGCCACCGTGCGGATCATAGGGCAGGCCACAGCGGCGACCAGAGCGGCAGCGGCCGGGTCTGGGGCGTCTATGCACTCGATACCGCCAGCGGACGCGTCGAATGCTTCGCCGCCCGCGCCACGATCCTCGCCACCGGCGGCGCCGGCCGCACCTATCTCTTCAGCACCGCCCCGCGCGGCGCGACCGGAGACGGCATCGCCATGGCCTGGCGCGCAGGCTGCCGCGTTTCCAACATGGAATTCATGCAGTTCCACCCGACCTGCCTCTACAACCTCGAGGTCAAGAACTTCCTGATCACCGAAGCCGTGCGCGGCGAGGGCGGGCACCTCAAGCTGCCGCCCGGCGTCCCCGGCGGCGGCGAGCGCTTCATGCCCCGTTTCGACCCGCGCGAGGAGCTTGCCCCGCGCGATATCGTCGCCCGCGCGATCGATCACGAGATCAAGCGCCTCGGCCTCGACTACGTCCACCTCGACATCAGCCACAAGGACCCGGACTTCGTCCGCGGCCACTTCCCCAATATCTATGAGCGGCTGCTCGGCCTCGGCATCGACATGACGAAGGAGCCGATCCCGGTCGTTCCCGCGCAGCACTACACCTGCGGCGGCGTCCTGATCGACCTTGCCGGCCGCACCGATCTCGATGGGCTCTATGCCGTGGGTGAATGCTCGGAAAGCGGGCTCCACGGCGCCAACCGGCTCGCCTCCAACAGCCTGCTCGAATGCTTCGTGTTCGGCGATGCCGCTGCCAACGACATTCTCGCCCGCTGGGACGTCTTCCCCGCCCCGCCCGCGCTCCGCCCATGGGACGAAAGCCGCGTATCGGATTCCGACGAGGAAGTCGTCATCAAGCAGAACTGGACCGAACTCCGCCGCTTCATGTGGAACTACGTCGGCATCGTGCGCACCAACAAGCGCCTCGAGCGCGCCGCGCACCGCATCAAGCTATTGAAGGGCGAGGTCAACGACTACTACGGCAACTTCCGCGTGACGGCTGACCTGATCGAGCTGCGCAACCTGCTCCAGACTGCCGAACTCATCGTGAAAAGCGCCCGCGCCCGCCGCGAAAGCCGCGGCCTCCACTTCAACGAGGACTACCCCCAGACCCAGCCCGCCGCGCGCGATACGGTGCTGGTGCCGGGCTGAAGGTCGCTTGGGCGGTCGTCCCTAGAGATGCCGCCCGATGAAGATCACCACCATCGCCCCGAGCACCGAGGCGATACAGCCTGCGCGGGTGACGCCGCCGCTGTCCTTGCTGCCCCAGCCTGCCGCCAGCCCCGCCACGAGCGAACCCACGATGCCCAGCAGGATCGTGCGCCCCAGCCCCATCGGCACGCTGCCGGGATAGAGGTAGCGCGCGGCGAGGCCAACGAACAAGCCGCTGAGAAGGATCGAGATAAGCTTGAACATGCGTGCGCTCCGCCATTGCAACCGGAGCGAGGCATATCGCGCGGTTAGCCCCACGCGCCAGTGGATAATCGCGTGGCTTATTTCGTGCGGGGTCTGGACAGCGATCTTGTCCACAAGATCGGGCGAGGAGCCCAAATTTATTTGCGAGGCTGCAGATTGGGGCTTGAAATGCCGGTTTTCGCGCGCGTCGCTGCGCTGCAGCATGACCGTCATGACGATGAAACGAATCGTATGTGCGACGAGCCGAATCGATAAGGGGGTGTTTACCCTCTTGTGTCTGATTCCGGTTGAGGCACTATGGGTAGTGGTCGGGTCCTGGGGGAACCTCTAAACCTAGTTTTGGTGGCGCAGCGGGCAGTTAGCTCGCGGCAACGGTGGCTGTCCGGCCGCCGACCCTGGTCTTGACCCTTGAGTTTGGTGCCTGCGCGGGCGTGTGAGGGGATTTATATTCTCCTTTTGTTCCGCCGGGCGTATGATGGATTTCGCGTTCCGAGTCGGAAGTTTCGAACGGGCGCAGTGGATGGAACAGGGGACTGCCGGCGTGGATTTCAGGACTGGAGAAGGCGTTGTGGAGCATGACGGCCAGAGCGAGTTCAGCCTCGCCGATGCGGCGGCTCCCGCGCGTGAGAATGGAAAGGCGATTGGCATGAGTGCGGACGACAAGGGCAGCGAAGCGCTGGTGGCGGCGATGGCCGCAGGCGCGGCAGGTGCGCTTGCCGCAGCAGCCAAGCCGGTTTCCGATTCCAAGACGATCAACGCACGCCGCTTCACGATCGTGACGGATACGGCACGTGACGCCCTGCTGACGGATTTCGGCAAGGAAACGCTCGACGACCGCTACCTGCTGCCCGGTGAGAGCTATCAGGATCTCTTCGCGCGCGTGGCCGATGCCTATGCCGATGATTCTGATCACGCGCAGCGGCTCTATGATTACATCTCGAAGCTGTGGTTCATGCCCGCCACCCCCGTGCTCTCCAACGGCGGCACCGGGCGCGGCCTGCCCATCTCGTGCTACCTCAATTCGGTGTCTGACAGCCTCGAAGGCATCGTCGGCACGTGGAACGAGAACGTCTGGCTCGCCAGTCGCGGCGGCGGCATCGGCACTTACTGGGGCCAGGTCCGCGGTATTGGCGAATCTGTCGGCCTCAACGGCAAGACCAGCGGGATCATCCCCTTCGTCCGCGTGATGGACAGCCTCACCCTCGCCATCTCGCAGGGCTCGCTACGCCGCGGCTCGGCCGCCTGCTATCTCGACGTGTCGCACCCGGAGATCGAGGAGTTCCTCGAAATCCGCAAGCCCTCGGGCGATTTCAACCGCAAGGCATTGAACCTCCACCACGGCGTGCTGCTGACGGACGAGTTCATGGAAGCGGTGCGCGATGGCGCCGAATTCCACTTGCGCAGCCCCAAGGACGGCTCGGTGCGCGGCACCGTCGATGCGCGCTCGCTGTTCCAGAAGCTCGTCGAAACCCGCCTCGCCACGGGTGAGCCCTACATCGTGTTCAACGACACGGTGAACCGCATGATGCCCAAGCATCACCGCGATCTCGGCCTCAAGGTCTCGACCTCGAACCTCTGCTCGGAAATCACGCTCCCCACCGGGCGTGATCACCTCGGCAACGATCGCACCGCGGTGTGCTGCCTCTCCTCGCTCAACCTCGAGACGTGGGACGAGTGGAACAAGGACGACCGCTTCATCGAGGACGTGCTCCGCTTCCTCGACAACGTGCTGCAGGACTACATCGACCGCGCGCCGGACGAAATGGCCCGCGCCAAGTACTCGGCCATGCGCGAACGCTCGGTCGGCATGGGCGTAATGGGCTTCCACTCGTTCCTGCAGCAGAAGGGCATCGGTTTCGAAAGCGCCATGGCCAAGGCGTGGAACCTCAAGATGTTCAAGCACATCGCCGCCAAGGCGGATGAGGCCTCGCTTCTCCTCGCGCAGGAACGCGGTGCGTGCCCCGATGCCGCAGACATGGGCGTGATGCAGCGCTTCTCCTGCAAGATGGCGATTGCCCCCACCGCGTCGATCTCGATCATCTGCGGCGGCACCTCGGCCTGCATCGAGCCGATTCCGGCGAACATCTACACCCACAAGACGCTCTCGGGCAGCTTCGTGGTCAAGAACCCCTATCTCGAGAAGCTGCTCCAGTCGAAATCGAAGGATTCGACCAACGTGTGGAACTCGATCCTCGAGCGCGGGGGTTCGGTCCAGCACCTCGATTTCCTCTCGCCGGAGGAAAAGGCCGTCTACAAGACCAGCTTCGAGATCGACCAGCGCTGGCTGCTCGAATTCGCGGCGGACCGCACGCCCTACATCGATCAGGCGCAGTCGCTGAACCTCTACATCCCGGCCGACGTCGACAAGTGGGATCTCATGATGCTCCACTTCCAGGCGTGGGAGAAGGGCATCAAGTCGCTCTACTACCTCCGCTCGAAGTCGGTGCAGCGCGCCGGTTTCGCCGGCGGGGTGGAGGCGGACAACACCGCCGCCGCGCCGGTGATGGAGCTCGCCGCCCAGCCGACCGACTACGAGGAATGCCTCGCCTGCCAGTGATTTTGCCATGAAGCACCGGGGATGCCGGGCATCGCCGTTCTAGCCTGAATCCCTGCTTGAGATCGTAACCATGCCGGACTGCGTGATACAATCAGCCAAACTTTGCGGCTTGCCCGGCACGGTTACAATCCGCGACACGGTACCCGCTTGCCTCGGAGAGTCCGGGGAGGCTACAGTTGCGAATAGTTCGCAATTGCATAAGGGACCTCGTCGTGCGCAAGTTTCATCGCTGGATTTCGGTTTTCTTCGGGGTGTTCCTGCTGTGGATCGCCGTCACCGGCACGCTCAGCCAGATTGTGCCCTTGATGGCGGGCGGGGAGAAACCGAAGGTCGAAGCCAGCGCCAAGCCGGCGTTCGTCTGCCCACCAGACTACATGTGCCGGCCCAAGCCCAAGCCGGGCGATCCGCGCGCAGTGATCGGGCTGCTGCATCACCTGCATTCGGGCGAAAGCTTCGGTCCGGTCGGCGTGGTGATCGCCACGCTCTCGGGCTTTGCGATGATCTTCTTCAGCTTTTCAGGCCTCTGGCTCTACATCCAGATGTGGCGCAATCGGGCGGAGCGCAAGCTCACCCCGCGCTGGTTCTGGAAGTAACGCCGGCCCCGGCCGCAATCCCTCGCGGGACTGCGGCCGGATCTGCCGCCTTATTTTTCTTCTTCCATCGCGTAGGCCACATCGCCATTGGCCGAGAGGCGCACCGTGTCGCCCTCCACGGCGGCCACGAGCCCCAGCGAGAGATAGTGATGATGGCCCTCGTGGGTCTCATCCGTGATCCCGCTGCTGCTGTCCTTCTTCGACAGCTTGATGCGATCACCGTCGACATGATCGACCGTGCCGACGTGCACGCCGTCTGCGCCGATGACTTCCATGTGTTCGCGGATCTGTGCGGCAATGTCGTGGGACATGACTGGTCTCCTGGGTTGAGGTCGGGCCGCGCAGCCGGATGGGCCGGTGGCCTCGAACGCACAACGCGCCGCGCGGCCTGTCGTTCCACGCGCCAGAGGCTGAATCCGGCGCGTCTGCCCTTTCGCACCGCTTATCGTTTTGCCGCATGATCGCTATATTTCAATCTCTTGCCCTACAGGATCCGTCCCATGTCCCTTCTTGAAGCCCGCAGCTCCTACAAGCCCTTCGAATATCCCTGGGCCTACGACTTCTGGAAGCGCCAGCAGCAGATCCACTGGATGCCGGAAGAGGTTCCTCTGGGCGAGGATTGCCGCGATTGGGCGCAGAAGATCTCGGACCACGAGCGCAACCTGCTCACCCAGATCTTCCGCTTCTTCACCCAGGCCGATGTCGAGGTGCAGGATTGCTACCACGACAAGTACGGCCGCGTGTTCAAGCCGACCGAGGTCAAGATGATGCTCGCCGCCTTCTCCAACATGGAGACGGTGCACATCGCCGCCTATTCGCACCTGCTCGACACCATCGGCATGCCCGAAAGCGAGTACGCGATGTTCCTCGAATACGAGGAAATGCGCGCCAAGCACGATTACCTGCAGCAGTTCGGCGTCGACAGCGATGAAGACATCGCCCGCACCCTTGCGATGTTCGGCGGCTTCACCGAAGGCCTCCAGCTCTTCGCCAGCTTCGCCATGCTGATGAACTTCCCGCGCTTCAACAAGATGAAGGGCATGGGCCAG
>NZ_JAIXZS010000085.1 GCF_027489515.1 Novosphingobium sp.
AAGTGGCGGAGACGGAGGGATTCGAACCCTCGGTACCGGTAATCCCAGTACGACGGTTTAGCAAACCGTTGGTTTCAGCCACTCACCCACGTCTCCGGATCGCAGCGGCGAGGGCGGGCTATAGCGAGGGAGTGGGGGGGCGGCAAGGGGCTTCCTTCGCGTGTTTTCGACCATGTTTCGCCCCTCTCGGCGGATTCGCCTCGGCGCGAAATCGACTCGGCTCATCGCCGGTTCATTGTGCCGGGCGAAGAGATGAGGGCCTGATAGGGTGACCAAGGTTCCGGCCGTAGAACCGGTGAAGGGCCGCAGAATGGGAATTGCGCAATGAAGCTGTGCCGAAGCGTCGCAATCGGGCTTGCCGCACTGGGATTGGCGCTGGGCGCGCACGCGCAGGCGCAGGTTCAACAGATCGATCCGAACTCCGCGATCGATGCGGACCTGCAGGCACCGCCTGCAGCGCCCGCATCGCCCGTCACCACGCCGCCTACGCCGCAGAGCGGACCGGCAGCGTCGGCCGCGACCACCAACACCGGCGATCCGTCGTTTTCCTCGCCGGCAGCAGGCACTGCTGAACCCGCCCCGGGCATGGCTTCGATTCCCCCGGCTGCCGGAGCGGCGCACAGCACGGCGGCCGATGGCACGACCTATCGCGAGGATGATCTGATCGGTGCGGCCGAAGGGGTGTTCGGCAAGGGCGCCAAGGGCCTTGCGATGATGATTCAGGATATCCTCAAGAAGCAGGGCCAGCCCAACGCCTATATCACAGGACGCGAGGCCGGCGGCGCTGTGGTCGTCGGGCTGCGCTATGGCTCGGGCACGCTGCACCACAAGATCGAGGGCGAGCGCCCGGTCTACTGGACGGGGCCTTCGCTGGGCTTCGACCTTGGGGCCAACGCGGCGAACACTTTCGTGCTGGTCTACAACCTTCATGACAGCGAAGACCTGTTCAAGCGCTTCGGTGCGGGCGAAGGGCAGGCCTATTTCGTCGGTGGCTTCAATGTGAGCTATCTGCGGCGCGGTGATGTCGTGGTGATCCCGGTGCGCTTCGGGGCGGGGCTTCGGCTCGGGGTCAATGCGGGCTACATGAAGTTCAGCCGCAGCCAGAAGTGGATGCCGTTCTAGCCCGGCGGTGCCGGCAACCTAGGCCCCGTGCTCCGCGGCCAGCGGCGCGGGATGTGCCATGAGCGCCTGATAAGCTTGAGCGATTCCCTGCTTGACGAGGCCAAGGTCGCCCGCGCTCAAACCTTCGGCCGTGAACAGGCTGAGCTTCGCTTGCGGCATTACGCGCCCCACCCCGCGCGGAATCCTGAGCAAAGCCTCGTAGCCGCGGTCGAGCATGGTTGCCACATAGATCGCGAAACCATCATCGAGGATGACAGCATGGTCGCCGAAAACGACCAGCGTGATGGCGTGCCCGTTTGCCGCTCCGGCATCGACGGGCTCGGTGGTACCCACCACGCCCGACAGATCAGGCCGCCATTCCTCAGCCAGAATGGGATCATAGCGCCACTGGCAGAAAAACGTCCGGCATGTC
The DNA here is from genome assembly GCF_027489515.1 of Novosphingobium sp. Taxonomy (GTDB): domain Bacteria; phylum Pseudomonadota; class Alphaproteobacteria; order Sphingomonadales; family Sphingomonadaceae; genus Novosphingobium. The sequence continues at coordinate 1,535 of NZ_JAIXZS010000085.1, forward strand.
TGCGGGCGGGTTTCGTAGATACCGCAACCGGCACCTGTGTGATGGGGGCAGGCGACCTGGGCGTTCTTGTGCACCGGTGCATCATCGATATCGTAGACCACGCAGCAGGCACGGCAGGGACCACAGCTGCGGGCTGGTATCAGGGGGCGAACGCCATGCATGCCAGATCAACTCCGGGCGGAACCGAGGTGCCCGTCTAGACTTGCGAACCGTTGCTCGCAACGCGGTCTTGTGCCGGGCGCGGTTTGGGGGCAAAGGCGCGCGCATGCTCGAGACCCTGAACGCCCAGCCCGCCGACGCGCTGCTTGCGCTGATCAAGCTCCACAATGCCGACCCGCGGCCGACCAAGATCGACCTCGGCGTGGGTGTCTATCGCACCGGTGAGGGCGATACGCCGGTGTTCGGCGCAATCAAGGCGGCCGAGCGTATTCTGCTCGAGACGCAGGATTCCAAGGCCTATCTCGGGCCCGAGGGCGACATGGGCTTTGTCCATGCGCTGATCCCCTATGTGTTCGGCGCCGATTTCGACCGCAGCCGCGTCGAGGGCATGCAGGCCCCCGGCGGCACGGGTGCGGTGCGCCTTGCAGTGGAAGTCGCGGCACGCGCTGGTGCCAAGCGGATCATCATGGGTACGCCTTCCTGGCCGAACCACGCGCAGATCGTCGCGGCCGTCGGCCTCGAGCTCAAGACCTTCAAGCACATGACAGCGGACGGCACTGCCGACCTTGAGGCGCTTCGCGCCGCACTGGCCGATGCCGCGCCCGGCGATGTCGTGCTGCTCCATGGCTGCTGCCACAACCCCACGGGCGTCGATTACACGCCGGCGCAGTGGGACGAAATCGCGCCTATGGTCGCCGCCTCAGGCGTGCTGCCGCTGATCGACCTTGCCTATCAGGGGCTTGGCGACGGGATGGAAGCTGATGCTTATGGCCTGCGCAAGGTCCTCGCCGCCGTGCCGGAAGCGCTGGTGGCCTACAGCTGCGACAAGAACTTCGGCCTGTATCGCGATCGTGTCGGCGCGTTCTATGCGGTGACGAACGATGCCGATTCGCTGGCAAAAGCCATGGCGAACGGCGCGACGATCGCGCGCGCCAGCTGGTCGATGCCGCCCGATCACGGCGCTGCGGCTGTCCGTCTGATCCTCGGCGATGCGACGCTGACCGCGCAGTGGATCGACGAGCTGACCGCGATGCGCGCGCGCATGGCCGAAGTGCGCGAGCGCCTTGCCGCTGCGCAGCAGATCGGGCCGATCAACATGGCGCCGCTGGGCCTGCAGAAGGGCTTGTTCTCAATGCTGCCGCTGTCTGCCGATCAGATCATGGCGCTGCGCGAAAAGCATGGCGTCTATATGGCGGGTTCGGGCCGCGTGAACATCGCCGGGCTGACGACCGGCAATATCGAGACGTTTATCAGCACGCTGACCGACATAGCAGGCTGATCAGCGCGTCGCCGCGCGAGGATGCCCGCCTGCGCGTTGCGGCAGGATCAGGATCAGCAACGCGATCAGCCCGGCTAGCAGAGCGCTGGCGAGCAGACGGCTGACTTCCAGCCCGCCTGCGCCGAACGGCTTGTCGAGAAAATCGCCCACGGTCGCGCCGAGCGGGCGGGTGAGAATGAACGCGGCCCAGAACAGCACGACCCGACTGATGCGGGTGAGCAAGGCGAGCAGCTCGATGACCGCGAGCAAGGCGCCGAACACCAGCGCGCCGCCGGCATAGCCTGCACCCGCATCGGCCACCCAATCCCCCAGCGCAGTGCCGAGTGTCTGCGAGAACGTGATCGTGATCCAGTAGTAAAGCTCGGCAGCAGGGGTGGCGACGCTGTCCGCCGCGATGGTGCCGAGGTTGCGGTACCAGACGAGCAGCGAGGCGAGCACGCAGCCCAGCAGCAGCAATGAGCCGCCCGGATAGCCGATCCCGAGCGAGCGCGTGGCAAAGTCTGCCAGCGTGGTGCCTGCCGTGGTCGAGGCGATGATCGTCGCCCAGTAGAGCCAGGGTGCAAACCGACGGGCGCGGATCTGGAGCCCGACGAGCAAGGCAAGCGCCGCGCCGAATATCATCGTGCCAGCGAGGTAGCCATTGACCCCGGCGGCACCGGCATCGGGCGTGGTCTCGCCCAGCCAGCTCATCGAGACGGCATCGCCGCCAGTCTCGCCGAGTGTGGTGGCGAGGATCTTGATCAGCCAGAAGCCGAGCGTGATCGCGGGGACCTTGGCTTCGCGGCTGAACGGGGCCATGCGTCAGCCGGCAGCCGCTGCCAGGCTTTGCATCCGCTTGAGATATCGCGCCAGCACGTCGATTTCGAGATTGACCTCGCGGCCGGGCGCGAGCGTGCCCAGTGTGGTCACTTCCGCCGTGTGCGGAATGATGTTGAGCATGAAATGGCACACGCCGTCGGGCTGATCGGCGAGGTCGTTGACGGTCAGCGAGACGCCGTCGACGGTGATCGAGCCCTTGGCCGCGATATACGGCGCAAGTTTGGGCGGGGCCGCGACGACGACGTGCCACGAGCCGCCGGTCTGCTCGACCGAGACGACACGGCCCACGGCATCGACATGGCCCGTGACAATATGGCCGCCCAGTTCGTCGCCCAGCTTCAGGGCGGGTTCGAGATTGAGCGCGGCATGTTCGTGCCACTGCGCGGGCGCGGTGCGGCGGATCGTCTCGCCCGAGACATCAACGGCGAACCAGCTGTCCCCGGCGGTCCCGCCGCGATCGACGACCGTCAGGCACACGCCCGAGCACGCAATCGAGGCGCCAATGGCGATCTTCGCCGGGTCCATCGCGCAGGCAATCGTCACGCGCGTGTCGCCCTTGGTGGCAATGGCGCGGATGCGGCCGACTTCGGTGACGATGCCAGTGAACATGGGAATGCGGTCTCCTTCAGCGAATGCGGTCGTAGACGTCGAGTGTGTCGCTGCCAAGCCGCCGCCGGTCGGTGAGCTGCCACCGGCCATGCGCTTCGGCAAGCGAGCCAAGGCCGATATCGCCAAGTCCGCGTCGGCCCGCACCGATCAGGATCGGAGCGCGGTAGAGCAGCAGGCGGTCGACCCGGTCAGCGGCAAGGAACGTGGCGGCAGCGCCCGCCCCGCCTTCGATCAGCAGGTATTGTGCTCCGCCGAAGCTGGCTGCCGCGGGATCGGCGATGGCCTGCCAGCCTTCCGGCGCGCTACCGCGCGTCAGGACCCAACGCGCAGGGCTGCGGGCTTCGAGGCCGGGCAGGCGGACATCGAGCCTGGGAGCATCGGCGCGCAGGGTCTCGCCGCCAACAAGGATCGCATCGGCGCGGGCGCGCATGGCATGGCCGTGTGCGCGGGCTTCGGGGCCGGTGATCCACTGGCTGGTGCCATCGGCCATGGCGATGCAGCCATCGAGCGAAGTGGCAAGCTTGAGCGTGGTGTGGGGGCGGCCGAGACGGGCGCGGGTGAGATAGCCCTCTAGCGAGCGGATGGCAGCTGAGGAGGAGAGCAATGCGGCGTCGATCCCGGCGGCGCGGAGCAACGCGATCCCCGCGCCGGCTGTCCGCGGATCAGGATCTTCGCAGCCGATCACCACGCGGGCGAGGCCGGCTGCGCGCAAGCTGCGCGCGCAAGCCGGACCGCGCGGGCTCTCGTGCGCGCAAGGTTCAAGCGTGACATAGGCGGTGGCGCCGCGCGCGGCAGCGCCTGCCTGCGCCAGCGCTTCGGCTTCGGCATGGGGGCGCCCGCCTGCACGCGTCCAGCCGCGCCCGATGACGCGGCCATCAGCAACGATCAGCGCACCGACGGCAGGATTGGGCCGGCTAAGCGGGCGGCCGCGCGCCGCGAGGGCTGCGGCAGCCTCCAGCCAATCGGCATCGCTGAAGGCCACCGGGCTCAGGGGGCCTTGGCAGCCGACGGGGCAGCACTGGCGGTGGGCTTCACCACCAGCCGGTCAAGTAGCGCCTTGTTACGCGCTTGTTCTGTGCGGATCTGCGCTTCCCGCTCGGCGCGGGCCTGGCGGTCCATCGCTTCGGTATCGAGCCCGGTGGCAGCGCCCACGGCCTTGTACATCTTGCGCACATCGTCGGCGCGGGCCTGCTCCGCTGCAGCCTCGGCGCGGGCCTTTTTCGTTGCTTCGATATTGCCGGCCATGATCTCGGCATCGCTACGATCGGCGCGCCAGCTTTCGAAATAGATCACCTCGGGCGGGCGGGGCAGGCCGCGGCCGCCCTGCTGCCACATCACCGAGAAGATCCCGAGTGTGACCAGCACCGCTAGCGCCAGCGAGCGCAGGCGGAACTCGCTCGGTGCGCCGAGGATCTGCCAGAGATCCTTGGCTGCGCGCACCGGGGAGACGTTGCGGAAAAACTCTTTCATGACAGCCTAGATAGAGCGTGGTGCGCCGGTGCGCCAGTGGTGCCGGATGGAATGGGACGAAAGGGACGGTGTTCCAACAGTGTCGGAAGACTCCGCAGAGGTTCAACCAAAGAGATGGTAGAGGCTGCGGCCTTCGGCCTTCAGCCAGCGGTTCGCCGTCTCGATAGGCGCTTCGTAAAGCGCGGCAAGATGCGCGTGGAAGGCGGGGCTGTGATCGAAGTGGGTCATATGCGCGACTTCATGCGCAACGACCGAGCGGCGCACGAAATCGGGCGCCATCACGAGGCGCCAGTTGATGCGGATGACGCCGCGGCTGCTACAGCTTCCCCAACGGCGCAGGGCGCGTGAAAGCGCCAGTTTCGGAACCGGCTGGCTAGCGCGGGCGCAATAATGCGCGAGGTCTTCACCGGCGAGCCGCAGTGCCTCGGCTTCCAGCCAGCGCCGCAGCCTGCCTTCGATCCCGTCGCGTAGGCCGCCAATGACAAGCACGCCGGGCTGGAGCGAGGGCCTGCGAGCGGCGCCTTCGCGCCATTCGATGCGCACGGGCTCGCCCCGGAAGGTGAGCGACGCGCCAGGCTCGATCCGCACCGGCGCCGGAATGCGCTCGAGCTGCGCGGCGAGCCAATCGCGCCGCTGTTCGGCAAAGCGCAGGGCATCGGCGGTCCGGCCCCATTCGGGCATTGATATGCGCGCCTCACTGCCATCGGGGGCAAGCCGCAGGGTGATGCGGCGCGCGGTGCGCAGGCGGCGGACGATCACTGGGAGCTCGCGGTCTCCCACCGACAGCATCCGGGGCGCGGCGGGCAGCGCATCCTGCTTGCGGCCACGAGCCAGCATGCGCGGGAGCGGGATCACGTCCGTCCTCCGCGCCCAAGGTCGTCCGGCACGATATGCTCTTCGAGCGGTCCCGCGAGCACTTCGCTGATGGCCTTGCCAATCACCGAATGGCCGGCGCGGCGCACTTCCTCGCGGTCGCCGCACTCGAGGTAGTGCCAGGCCGGAAGCGGCTTGCCGTCGGCGCGCAGGCGGTAGGCACATGTGGACGGGAGCCAGGGCACCTCGCGCACCAGCCGTGGTGTGAGGCGCAGGCAATCCGGCACCATCGCCTTGCGGTGGCGATAATCGGAGCAGCGCCCGGTCGAGAGATCAAGCAGACGGCAAGCGACATTGGTGTGGTGAACCTCGCCGGTGTCCTCGTCTTCCAGCTTGTGGAGGCAGCACTTGCCGCAACCGTCGCACAGCGCTTCCCATTCGTCGCGGTTCAGCGCCTCGATCGGCTTGTCCCAGAAACGGCCTTGAGAGGGCAGCGTGCCGGGCATCAGGGCTTCAATGCACCCATTTGGCGAACTCTGCCGCCACCGCGTTCGCATCCTTGTCGACCGGAAGCAGGGCAATCGGCTGGCCTTCCGGGCCCATCAGGTAGGCGGCGCGGCTGTGGTCCATCAGATAGTTCTTGGGATCGGTGCCCTGACCCTTCTTGTAATAGACCGCATAGGACTTGGCGATCTGCGCGATCTGGGCGTCGGTGCCGGTGAGGCCGATCAGTTCCTTGCCGAAATGCGCGGCGAACTGGCCGACCACTTCGGGCTTGTCGCGCGCCGGGTCGATCGTGATGAACAGCGGGACGACTTTGGCAGCAAGATCGGGGTGCGCCTTGGCAAACTTGTGATAGCCCTGCATCAGCACCTGCACATCGAGCGGGCAGACATCGGGGCAGAACGAGTAGCCGAAATAGAGCGTGGTGTAGCGGCCCTTGAAATCGGCGGCGTGCACCGTCTTGCCGGTCTTGTCGACGAGCGTGAAGTCCCCGCCAATCGCCGCGCCTTCAAGCGGTGGTGGTTCGCTGCCGGCGCCGCATGCGGCAAGCAGCAGAAGCGCCGTGGCGGCAAGGGCAGCGCGGAGGCGGAAACGAATAGGTCTTTTGGGGTCCATGGCGCGGCGGTTCATGCTCTGCTAACCAGCGCCTTGCAAGGGGCGAGTCTGTCACAAGACGGGCAGAATGCGCGCTTTATCGAGAAGGACGGGGCAGACGTGATAAGGGACAGGACGGTGATCGCACGCGTGTTTCGCGCAGGGGCCGCCGCAGCCGCGCTGCTGGGTGTGCTGGGCGCTGCGGTGCCGGCGTACGCCCAGTTTTCGGAAAGCTACAAGTTTCTCGAGGCCGTACGCAAGAAGGACGGCCAGAAGGTTACCGACGCGCTCAACGAGCCGGGCACCCAGATCGTCAACACGCGCGATGTCAGCACCGGCGAAAGCGGGCTGCATATCGTGACGGCGCGGCGCGATCTCACCTGGATGCAGTTCCTCGTCTCGCGCGGAGCCAATGTGAATGTGCGGGATGCCAAGGGCACCACACCGCTGGTGCTCGCCTCCAATCTCGGCTTCATCGAGGGCGTCGATTATCTCATCAGCGCGGGCGCCAAGGTGGATGAGCCCAACAACACCGGCGAGACGCCGCTGATCACCGCGGTGCATCGGCGCGACCTTGCCATGGTGCGCGTGCTGCTCAAAGCGGGCGCCAATGCTGATCGGCCGGACAATTCGGGCCGTTCCGCGCGCGATTATGCGATGCTGGATGGCAAGGACAGCGCAGTCGCCAACGAGATTGCCAACTCGGCCAAGGGCGCCGCCGCAGGTCAGAAGAAGACCTACGGTCCCTCGTTCTGATCGGACCCGCCATGAGCGAAACTGCAACCGCCGACCTGTCGCTTGAGGACCTGCGGCTCCTCCTTGCTCCTCACATCGCCGAAGCGGCCGCGTTTGATGGCTGGACCGAGGCGGCGTTGAACGAGGCGGCCGAGATTGCGGGAATCGATCCCGGCGCCGCCCGCTTCGCATTTCAGGGCGAGGGCGGGCACTCTGCCGCGATGGCGATGATCACTGCCTGGGCAGGCAGCATCGACCGCGCGATGGCCGATGCGCTGCCAGCAGAGCACCTCGCCACGATGAAAGTGCGCGAGCGGATCACCGCACTTGTCGCCTTCCGGCTAGATCAGATCGCAGGGCGGGAGGAAGCGCTGCGTGGTGCGCTGATCGAGATGGCCAAGCCCTGGAACGTCCCTGCCGCTACGAAGCTCGCCTGGCGCAGCGCGGATGCGATGTGGCGGCTCGCAGGCGATACCGCAACCGATTACAACCACTATACCAAGCGCGCGATCCTCGGCTCGATCTACGCGGCGACGCTCGCGGTCATGGCCGAGGACAAGAGCGAGGACCGCGAGGAGACGCGCGCGTTCCTCGCCCGCCGGATCGACGGCATCATGCGCTTCGAAAAGGCCAAGGCCCGCTTCACCAAGCCGAAGGAAGAGACTTTCAGCGTGACGCGTCTGCTGGGCCGGCTGCGCTATCCGGCGCGGTGATCGCAAACAGTTATTGCGAATGACTTGCAATGAATTGGGCGCTGTGGCAGCGCTCGATCTGTGACCCTCGATGAACTCCCCCTTGGCATGTCCGCGCGGATTCTGTCCGCGGATTGGGACGCGCTTGTGCCCGAAGAAGCACAGCGGCTGAAGGCGCTGGGGATCGAGGAAGGCGCTGAAGTCCGGCTCGCTTATCGCGGCGTGTTTCTGGGCCGCGATCCCATCGCCGTCGAGATCGGGCGGATGACCATCGCGCTGCGGCGTGTCCATGCGCGGGCGATGCAGGTCGAGCCGCTGGCGGTAGCCACCGCATGACCCGGCAGACCATGGTCGCCGCTCTGGTCGGCAATCCCAACGCGGGCAAGAGCGCGCTGTTCAACGCGCTGACTGGCGCGCGTCAGAAGATCGCCAACTATCCGGGCGTGACGGTCGAGCGGAAATCGGGACGGATGCTGCTGCCGAGCGGCGAGCCGGTGGAACTGGTCGACTTGCCGGGTTCCTACAGCCTCAATCCGTCCAGCCCTGACGAGGAAGTCACCCGCGACGTGATCCTCGGCCGGATGGCCGGGCAGGCGCAGCCCGATGTGCTGGTGATCGTGCTCGATGCTTCGAATCTCGAACAGCACCTCGTTTTCGCGCAAGAGATCATCGAGCTTGGCCGGCCGGTCGTTATCGCGCTCAACATGGTGGACCTTGCCGAGCGCGACGGGCTGGTCATCGATCCCACTGCACTGTCTTCGGCGCTGGGCGTCCCCGTGTTCCCGACCGTGGCGGTGCGGCGGCGCGGGCTTGCGGAACTGATCGCAGCGGTTGCGGCGCTGCGCGACCGGCCGATGGACGCCGAACCGGTGCATCGTCCGCACGTCACCGCGCCCGAGCGGCGCATGCTGGCCCGCCAGATTGCGCGCGGGGCGATCCTTTCGGAAACTGCGCAGCACCGCATCCATGCGCAGCTCGACCGGGTGTTGCTGCACCCCTGGCTGGGCCCCCCGATCCTTCTCGCGCTGCTCTTCGTGGTGTTCCAGGCCGTGTTCAGCTGGGCCACACCGCTGCAGGATACGCTCGACGGCGCCGCTTCCGCGCTTGGAGACGGAGTGCGTGCGGCCTTGCCCGCCTCGCTCCTGCGCGATTTCCTCACCGACGGGGTGATCGCGGGCGTCGGCGCGGTGGTGGTGTTTCTGCCGCAGATCCTGATCCTGTTCTTCTTCATCCTGACGATGGAAGCGACCGGCTACATGGCCCGCGCGGCCTTCCTGATGGACCGCGCCATGGCGGGCGTGGGCCTTTCCGGGCGCAGTTTCATCCCGCTGCTCTCCAGCTTCGCCTGCGCAGTGCCCGGGATCATGGCGACGCGCAGCATCACCGATCCCAAGGACCGGCTGACCACGATCCTGATCGCCCCCCTGATGACCTGCTCGGCGCGCCTGCCGGTTTACACCGTCATCATCGCCGCCTTCGTGCCCAACCGGCAGGTCCTTCCGGGCGTGGGCCAGCAGGGCCTCGTGCTGTTCGGGCTCTATGTACTTGGCGTGCTCGGCGCGATGGGCGCGGCGCTGCTGCTGCGGCGGACGGTGACCAAGGGCGCGGCTTCGGGCTTCATCATGGAAATGCCCAAGTACCAGCTGCCGACAATCAAAGACCTCGCGCTCGGGCTGTGGCAGCGCGCCTATGTCTTCCTGCGCCGCGCCGGGACGATGATCCTGAGCGTGACCGTGGTGCTCTGGCTGCTGCTGAACCTGCCCCGCGCGGAAAACCCGCAGGATCAGGTCAATGCCTCGGTTGCCGGCCACATCGCCAATGGCCTTGCCGTGGTGATCGAGCCGATCGGCTTCAACCGCGATATCGCGCTGGCGCTGATCCCTGCGATGGCCGCACGCGAAGTCGCCGTCAGCGCGCTCGCGACGACCTATGCGGTGGGCCAGAGCGACGATGCCGCGCAAGGACGCGCGCTGGGCGATCAGCTCAAGTCGCACTGGAGCCTTGCCACCGCGCTCGCCTTCCTCGCGTGGTTCGTGTTTGCGCCGCAATGCATGTCGACCATCGCGGTGACCCGGCGTGAGACCAACGGCTGGACCTGGCCCGCCTTCATGCTCGCCTACCTGTTCGCCCTTGCCTATGCGGCGGCGGGCATCACCTACTGGATCGCGGTGGCTTGCGGGCTGGGTTAGGTGTGGGAAATGGAGGCAGTCAGACTCGCTCTGCACTGCGCCACGGGCTAGGCCTTGGCTTCACACGGTACAGGATCGCGAATCAATGGCAGGCAGCGTCAACAAGGTCATTCTGATCGGCAATCTCGGGCAGGACCCCGAGGTGAAGAGCTTCCAGAACGGCGGGCGCATCGCCAACCTGCGCATTGCGACCAGCGAGCAGTGGAAGGACAAGGCCACCGGCGAACGCAAGGAGCGGACCGAGTGGCATTCCGTCGTGCTGCAGTCGGACGGGCTGGTCGGCGTTGCCGAGCGCTATCTGAAGAAGGGCAGCAAGGTCTATATCGAAGGCAGCCTGCGCACCCGCAAGTGGCAGGACCAGTCTGGCAACGACCGCTACACGACCGAGATTTCGGTCGGGGTTGGCGGTTCGCTGACGATGCTTGATGGCCCGCAAGGTGGTTCGGGTGGCGGCGGCATGGGCGGCGGTGGCGGCCAGCGTTCGGGCGGCGGCTGGAACGAGGGCGGCGCAGCTGGCGGCGGTGGCCGTTCTGGTGGCGCCTCGTCGGGCGGCGGCTGGAATCAGGGCGGCGGCGGTGGCGGCGGCTTCAGCGACGATCTCGACGACGATATCCCGTTCTGATCAGGTGCCGCGCGTATCGCCGTAAAGGTGGATATGCAGCCGGTCGGTAAAGCGCCAGCCATGCGTCAGAGCCGCACCGGCGAGCCACTTTGACCGTTCGCGCAAGGTCTCGCTTTGGGTGCCTTCGGGCATCACGAACAGCCGCTCAGGCGGGATGTGGTAGAGCGCCTGCAGCTCGGCAACCTCGATCAGGTCATCCATTTCCGCCACGACGAACTTGAACCACGCCTTGGGGCTTGCCACCCAATCCCGCAGCAGTTCGGGCACGAGAGCGAGGCCTTCCGCGTTGCCCGAATGCGAGAGCTTGGGGCTGACGTTGAACTGATCGACCAGCTGGGTAATCGCATGCGGCGGCGGGACGCTGCCGTTGGTCTCGATCTCGACTTCGAGCGCGGGGACCGCCTCCTTGAGCATCGGGATCAGCTTGGCCAGCGCGGGCGCCTGCAGCAGTGGTTCGCCGCCCGTGATAACAAGGCGGGTGGGCCGAAGCGCGAGGATGCGCATGGCCACTTCACGCACTTCGAGCGTGATCTGGTTTTCGCTGCGCTCGAACGTCACATCGTCGCGGTGCGGGCGGATATCGCCGGTAAAGCGCCAGGTATAGGCCGTGTCGCACCAGCGGCAGGCGAGGTTGCAGCGCGAGAGGCGCACGAACACGCATGGCCGCCCCGCCGAGGGGCCTTCGCCCTGCAGCGAGGGGAAGATTTCCGGCTCGCCGGGTGTAGTGGTTGCGAGCGTCAGGCTCATCCGAGGCGCGCCAGTGCGGCAGCGAGGCGGGTCGCCTCGGCGCGGTGGTGGGCGTGGTCGGCGCGGGCCTTTTCGACCGCTTCGGGCTTGGCCTTCTCGGCAAATGCGGGGTTAGAGATGCGGCCCTCGAGCGATTTGGCTTCCTTCTCGGAGGCAGCGAGCGCCTTCTCGAGGCGGGCCTTTTCGGCAGCGATGTCGATCACGCCTTCGAGCGGCACAATGAGGCTGGCATCGCCCGCACCGATCTGCATGGCGGCGCCTGCCGGGGCCGGGGCGAAGTGGATCGCGCTAAGCCGGGCCAAACGCTCAATTGCAGCGGGATTGCTCTCGATGATCGCGCGCGTCGCGGCGCTCGGCTCGGGCAGATAGGCTTCGAGCCGCGCGCCCGGCGCGATGCCCAGCTCGTTCTTGGCGCCGCGCAAGTTGGAAACCAGCGCGATCAGCCATTCGACTTCGGCCTTCGCGGCAGGATCGACACTCGCCTTCGGGGCAGGCCAATCCGCCACGATCAGCTCCGCGGACCGCTCGCCGAGCGCATGCCACAGCTCTTCGGTCACGAAGGGCATGAAGGGGTGCAGCATGACGAGGATCTGATCGAGCACCCAGCCCGCAACAGCGCGGGTCTCGTCGTCGAACGAACCCTTGATCAGTTCGATGTACCAGTCGCAGAACTGGTCCCACACGAAGTGGTAGATCGCATTGGCGGCGGCATCGAAGCGCAAGTCGGCCATGGCCTGATCCAGCGCGGCGACTGTTTCGACCACTTCGCCGATGATCCAGCGGTTGACCGCGCTGGTCGCGACAGGGGCGGCCACGCTGGTGCTGCCGGTAATCCCGTTCGCCATGCAGAAGCGCGCGGCGTTCCACAGCTTGGTCGCGAAGTTGCGATAGCCCTCGACGCGCCGCTCATCCATCTTCACGTCGCGACCCTGGCTTTCCATGGCGCACATGAAGAAGCGCAGCGCATCCGCGCCGTACTTGTCGATCAGGCCCAGCGGATCAACCACGTTGCCCTTGGACTTGGACATCTTCTGCCCGTCAGCCGCGCGCACCAGCCCATGCAGATAGAGCCGCTTCCACGGCACTTCCTTCATGAAGTGAATGCCCTGCATCGCCATCCGCGCATCCCAGAAGAACAGGATGTCGAAGCCGGAAATCAGCAGGTCGTTGGGGTAGTGCTTCTTGAGCAGCGGTGCGTCCGCCTCCGGCCAGCCGAGCGTGGCGAAGGGCCAGAGCGCAGATGAGAACCAGGTGTCGAGGACGTCTTCATCCCGCGAAAGCGTTACGCCCGCGCCCGCCTTGGCCTGCGCTTCCTCTTCGGTTTCGGCCACGTAGCACTGGCCGTCCGAGCCATACCAAGCCGGAATCCGATGCCCCCACCACAGCTGGCGGGAAACGCACCACGGCTGGATGTTTTCCATCCAGTTGAAAAACGTCTTCTCCCACGTCTTCGGCACGATCTCGATTGCGCCCGAACGCACCGCTTCCATCGGCGCGACGGCGAGCTTTTCGGCATCGACGTACCACTGGTCGGTCAGCCACGGCTCGATCACCACGCCGCCGCGGTCGCCGAACGGGGTCTGGATCGTGCGCGGTTCGGCATCGAGGAGAGTTTCGTTGCCCTCCTTGTCCTTCACTGCGTGCGGGATCAGCATGCCCGCAGCCTTCATATCCTCCACGATGGCAGCACGCGCATCGAAGCGATCGAGCCCCACGTACTTTGCGGGCACGAGGCCATCGGCGGTCTGCACCACCTTCGCCTCGGCATCGAACATGTTGAGCATGTCGCCCGCCTTGATCCCGGCGCGGCGGCCCACTTCGAAGTCGTTGAAATCGTGGCCCGGTGTGATCTTCACCGCGCCTGAACCCAGCTCCGGATCGGCGTGTTCGTCGGCCACGATCTGCAGGCGCCGCCCGGTCAGCGGCTGCACGACATACTGGCCGATCACCGCCTTGTAGCGCTCGTCATCGGCGTTCACCGCGACGAGCATATCGGCCAGCATCGTCTCGGGCCGCGTGGTGGCGACTTCGATATAGTCCAGCCCATCCGCACGCACCGCGCCGTCCGCCAGCGGGTACTTGAAGCGCCAGAACGAACCTTTCACCTCGCGCGTTTCCACCTCGAGGTCCGAAATCGCGGTCTTGAGCTTGGGGTCCCAGTTCACCAGCCGCTTGTCGCGGTAGATCAGACCCTGATTGTAGAGGTCGACGAAGACCTTCACCACCGCCCTGGTGAAGTGAGGGTCCATCGTGAACTGCTCGCGGCTCCAGTCCATCGAGCAGCCGAGCCGGCGCAGCTGACCGGTAATGGAACCGCCGCTTTCCGCCTTCCACTGCCACACCTTCTCCACGAACTGCTCGCGCGTGTAGTTGGTGCGCTTGTCCTGCCGCGCTTCCATCTGCCGTTCGACCACCATCTGCGTGGCAATGCCGGCGTGGTCCATGCCGACCACCCACAACGCGTCCTTGCCGCGCAGCCGCTCGTAGCGGATGACCACGTCCTGCAGCGTGTTGTCGAGGGCGTGGCCGATGTGGAGGCTGCCGGTTACGTTCGGCGGCGGGTTCACGATGGTGAAGGGCGCGGCATCGGGGCGCTCGGGCCGGAACAGGCCATTCGCTTCCCAGTGGGCATACCACTTGGCCTCGAGCCCGGCAGGCTCGAACGTCTTGGCGAGGGTTCCAGCCTCGCTGGCTTCGGCAATGGTCGTGTCGGTCATGATGCGCGGCCTTGCCATCGCAGCGGCGGCGCTGCAAGCGTTCGCGGGGTTGCGGCGCGCTTGCGGCTGGGGCCGATTTCCCGCATGTAGCCTCTACCATGCGGGCATCAGCCGATTTTTCGACCGAGCAGGGCGCCGACGGGGCGACAACGCTGGTGTTTTCCGGCCCGATGACCGTTTCCGCGCTTGGCTTTATCGATCAGCGCCTGCGCGCGCTGGAAGGGCCGTTTGCGGCCATCGACCTCAGCCATGCGAGCCGCATCGACACGGTGGGCGCGTGGACCGCCTGGAGCCTGTCGCAACGGCTCGGCGCGCCGATCACCGGCGCCTCGCCCGAGGCGGAGCGGCTGATCGCGGCGATCAGCGCGGTGGACGACAACACGTCGCCGGTTGCAGGACACCGACTGCCGCTGCTGCTGCGCGTACCCGATCATGTCGGCCAGGTGGTGAGCGGGCTGGGGCAGGGGATGCTGCTGGTGCTCGGCTTCCTCGGCCAGATCGTGCTGGCCAGCGGCACCCTGCTGCGCCATCCGGGCCGCTTCCGCCTGCGCGCGCTGGTGCACCAGATGGAGCTGATGGGGGTCAATGCGCTCGCCATCATTGGCCTGATGAGCTTCCTCGTCGGCATCGTCATCGCGCAGCAGGGCGCGGTGCAGCTGCGGCAGTTCGGCGCCGAGATCTATACGGTGAACCTCGTTGGGCGGCTTTCCTTGCGCGAACTCGGCATCCTGATGACCGCGATCATGGTCGCCGGCCGCTCGGGCTCAGCCTTTGCCGCGCAGCTTGGCACGATGAAGCTGACCGAGGAAATCGACGCGATGCGCACCATCGGCGTCTCCCCGATCGAGGCGCTGGTGATCCCGCGCCTGCTGGCGACGATGCTGATGATGCCGCTGCTGGGCATCTATTCGGCGGCGATCGGGATCATCGGCGGCGCGGCGCTTTCGGCGCTGACGCTCGGCATTCCCTTCTTCACGTTCCTCGCGCGCATTCAGGAAGTCGTGCCGTTGCACGATGTGTGGGTGGGCCTGATCAAGGGGCCGGTTTTCGGCCTGATTGTCGCCACATCGGGCTGCTTTCAGGGGTTGCAGGTGAAAAGCGATGCCGAGGAAGTCGGCACGCGTACGACAGCGGCGGTGGTCATGGCGATCTTCATGGTGATCGTGCTTGATGCCTTCTTCGCGGTGTTCTTTTCCGAAGTGGGCTGGGGATGAGCGAGGACGGTCTTCTCACTGCTTGCGCCGTGCCGCCTCCGCCGGGGAGCGAGGCTGACCAGTTCCCGATCCGCGTGCGGGGCCTCAAGAACGCGTTTGGCGATCATGTGATCCACGAGAACCTCGATCTCGATGTACGGAGAGGTGAGATCCTCGGCGTCGTCGGCGGATCGGGAACGGGCAAATCAGTGCTGATGCGCTCGATCATCGGGCTGCAGATTCCCGAGGCGGGATCGATCGAGGTGCTTGGCAGCCCGATCACCGATGCGCGCGATGATGACGATATCGATATCCGCTGCCGCTGGGGCATCCTGTTCCAGGGCGGCGCTCTGTTCTCCACGCTGACGGTAGCGGAAAATGTCGAGGTCCCGCTGCGCGAGTTTTACCCGGAGATCACCGATGCGCTGCGGCACGAGATCGCACGCTACAAGGTGCTGCTTTCGGGTCTCCCAGCGGAAGCGACGGGCAAGTATCCGAGCGAGCTTTCGGGCGGCATGAAGAAGCGCGCGGGGCTGGCGCGCGCGCTGGCGCTCGATCCGGAATTGCTGTTTCTCGATGAGCCGACCGCGGGTCTCGATCCCATCGGCGCGGCGGCGTTTGATCAGCTGATCCGCAGCCTGCAGCAGACGCTGGGCCTCACCGTGTTCCTCATCACCCACGATCTCGATACGCTTTACGAGATATGCGACCGGGTAGCGGTGATCGCCGACAAGCGGGTGATCGCAGTGGGCACAATTCCGGAGCTGATCGCGACCGATCATCCGTGGATCAAATCCTACTTCAATGGCCCACGCGGCCGCGCCGCACTGGCCGCAAGCGAACGCAGCGATGCCCTTGGCATCGGTGCGGGCGCGGCAAACAAGCACAGCGGTGCCCTTGGCACTGCTGGTGATCAGGCATAGGGATAGCCGATGGAAACGCGCGCCAATCATATCTGGGTGGGCATCGTCACCCTGCTGCTCATGGCAGGGCTGGCCGCGCTGCTGATCTGGATCGCGCGGCTGAGCCAGCATGAGCAGAACGACTTCGATATCTTCTTCAAGCAGTCGGTCGATGGCGTCGCCAAGGGTTCGGAAGTGTCCTATTCCGGCGTGCCGGTCGGGCAGGTCAAAGAGATCACGCTCTGGGAAAAGGACCCGAGCTTCGTGCGCGTGCGGATCAAGGTCGATCGCAAGGTGCCGATCCTCCAGGGGACGACCGCGAGCCTGCAGGGCAGCTTCACTGGCGTCTCGACGATCCAGCTGGCCGGTGCGATCAAGGGCGCGCCGCCGATCAATGAGCCAGGGCCCGCGGGCGCGCCGGTGATCCCGACCAAGCGCAGCGGCCTCGGCGAAATTCTCTCGACCACGCCGCTGCTGCTCGAGCGATTGGCGACGCTGACCGAGCGGCTGACAATGGTGCTGTCTGACCAGAACCAGAAGGCCTTTGCCAATATCCTCGCGCATACCGACCAGCTGACCGGCAACTTGGCCAGCGCCTCGCCCGATGTGAAGAAATCGCTGGCCGAGTTGCAGCTCACCCTGCAGCAGGCGACGAACACGCTGGCGACGGTGGACCGGCTGGCGAACTCGACCGACGCCTCGATCAACGATCCGGCGAACGGCCTGGCCAAGCAGCTGCGCGCAACGCTCAAGTCGGCGCAGGCGGCAGCGGATGCGCTGCAGGCGACGATGGACGAGACCAAGCCCGCCGCGAAGCAGTTCAACGAGCGCACGCTGCCGGCTTTCGAGGCCACACTGCGCGATATCGAGGCCACCTCGCGCTCGATCCGCGCGATGACCGACCAGATCGGCGACCGCGGCATCAGCAGTGTCGTTGGGAGCCCCAAACTGCCGGATTACAAGCCATGAGCGCCCGCATGACCCGAACCTTTGCTGCAACGTGTGTTATGCTCGCCGTCCTTTCCGGCTGCGTGCGGATCGGCGCCAAGCCGCCGGGGACACTGCTCAGCCTGACCTCTGACGTGGCGCCGGCGGCAGGCGCCACCAGCAGCGGAACGCTGGGCGAGGCGACGGTGGTGCTCGAGCCGGCAGCCGCGGCATCCGTCTCGGTCCTGCGCGTGCCGGTGCAGATCGATGCGGCCAATGTCGCTTATATCAAGGGCACGCAGTGGATCGAACGGCCGAGCCGGGCGTTCCAGCACCTCCTTGCCGATACGCTGCGGGCGCGCGGGAAGGGGCTGGTCGTCGAGACCGACCGCGCCACCACTGGCACGCGCATCGGCGGACAGCTGCTCGCAATGGGCTTCGATGCACCGACGCGCTCTGCCGTCGTGCGCTTCGAGGCGATGAAGTGGCTGCCCGGCGGCCGGATCGAGACGCGTCGCTTTGAAAGCATCGTGCGTGGCATCGATCCCGAACCGGAGGAAATCGGTCCGGCGCTCAATCAGGCGGCGAACAAGATCGCGGGCGAAATCGCCGACTGGGTGGGGTAGGCGCTCCGTTCAGCCCCGCGCCAGCACCGCGAAGCGGGCGGCGGCGGCAAAAGCGGCGTGGCGCCGGGCGCGGCGGGCCTGGGCTTCTTCGTCCTTGCCCCAGAGCTCGGCCTGCCAGTCTTCCTCGAGGTTCGCCGCATCCCACAGCGCGTCCAAGTCCGCACCGGGTTCGACCGCCATCAGTCCGAGTACCAGTGAGGCTGCGAGCGAGGCGGTGGTCTTAACCGCCGCCAGCGTGAAGCCGTCACGGCTTTCGAGGTCTTCGCGCAGGCGGGCCAGCGTTTCATCGGGCTGCGGGCGGTGCATGATCCCGGCGACCCGCACGAAGCGCGCCTGCCAGCGTTCCTCCGCCGCTGCCAGCAGCGGGTCCCATATGGCGCGCTGCCGAATGCCGAGCGCTTCATCGGGCTCGGCGCGGTAGCAAAGCGTGTCGGTCTCGGCGTATGGGATCAACTCGTCGACGACCGCAGACTTGCCGGGGACTACCACATCGATTGCGTAATCGGCGAGATCGCGGAAGACGAAGCGTGCCGGATCGATCTCTTCGCCTTGTCCGGACCATTCCGCGGCGAGCGCCTCGGCCAGCGGAGCGCTCGGCACGATCTGCGCGCGTCCACCGACTGTGCGCAGGGGCCGGCCATCGAGCATGACCCGGAACCCCGTGCCTTCGACGGCAACGGTGACGGCCTTGTAGAACCGCTTCACGGGCGGCTTTTCCAGCGCCGCGCGAGGAGCATGGGCGCCGCGAAGAAATCGACGAGGCCCACGCCGATCAACACATAACCCGCGGCCTCGGGCAATTTCGGCAGCCAGCTGACCTTGCCGGAAATGATCAGCACGCCCGCAAAGGCGAGCAGAGCGCCTGAAAGCCGCACGAGTTGCAGCACCGCAAAGCGCGCGGCGGCCGGATCCTTGTCCGTCGTCTCGTTCATTCCATGCCCTTCAGCAGCAGACGCAGTTCGGCAATTGATCCGGCCACTGCCTCGGCCCCGGCCTCGACCAGTTCGCGCGGGTGGTGATAGCCCCAGTCTACACCTATCGCGCGGACCCCGGCGTTGACGGCCATCGCCATATCAAATGCGGTATCGCCGATCATGGCTGTCTCGCTGGCCGCCGCGCCGCTTTCGGCAAGGCAGGCCTCGATCATGCTCGGGTGCGGTTTGGAGGGATGACGGTCCGCCGTCTGCAGCGTGATGAAGTGCCCGGTGAGGCCGTGCGTCTCGAGGCAATGGATGAGGCCGCGATCGCTTTTGCCGGTGGCGACGCCGAGCAGCCATCCGGCGCCTGCAAGTTCTTCGATCAGCCCGGCGATACCATCGTAAAGCGGTTCGGCCACCTGTCCCGCCATACGGCGTTCGCGAAAGGCGTCGCGATAGAGCTGCGCAAGCAGGGCGTGATCCTCGCCGGTGCCTTCGGGCCGCAGGCGGCGCATGGCCTCGGGCAGCGAAAGGCCGACGACGCGGCGCGTGGCGTTGCGATCAGGCGGGGTGAGGCCAGCGGCGGCGAAGGCTGCATCCATCGCGGCGCAGATATCGGCCTGGCTGTCGACGAGCGTGCCGTCGCAATCGAAGATGGCGAGCTTGATCGTCATTTCGCCAGCTGCTCCATCAGCGCGGCGAGGGCGAGCTTGCCTTCACCTTTCAGCCCCTCGATCACCCGCGCGCGTTCTTCGGCGGACTTGTTCTGCGACAGCTTCACCGTGGGCCGCCAGGCCTCGACGGTCAGCTCGAAGCCGACGATCATGTCCATCATGCGGTCGCGCTTGGTCCGGGCCATCTTGTCCATCATCCATGGCGTGCCCTCGCTGACGCGTGCCTCGTGGTGGGCAGAGACATCTTCCAGCAGCGCGAGGAGGCCTTCGCGGTCCATGCGCCGGACAGGGCCTTCCATTTCGAGCGCGAGGTAGTTCCAGGTCGGCACCTGATCGGGATCACTGTACCAGCGCGCCGAAATGTAGCCGTCCGGCCCGTTGACCACGGCGAGCGCCCGCGCCCCATCGAGATGGCGGGTGAGTGCATTGCCGAGCGCGAGGTGGAAGCGCAGCGTTCCCGCGTCCGTCAGCAGCAGCGGTACGTGGGCGACGCGCGGGCCATCTGGCGTGCCCAAGAACACCATGCCGAAGCCGGCTTCCGCGATCAGCGCGGAAAACAGCATCCGGTCATCGGTGCGGAAAGCGGGGTTCGGATGCATCAGGCCCTCGGGCTGCGGCGCGGCGTTTTACCTGCCGGGGGGCTACCGCCACCCGAAGTGCCGCCACTTGAAGAGCCGCCACCGGTCTTTCCTGCCGCCGGCGCGCGGCGCACCGGCTTGCCGCCATTGGCACTGCGCTCAGCCGCATTGCGTTCGGCCGACGCGCGGCCTGCCGAAGCACGGGCGAGCGCGGTGCCGGTCGGCGCCTTGCTGCCGGGGCCTTTCTTGACGCCAGCGCGCGGCTTCGGCGCGGCGCGGCCGCTCGGCGGGGCATCGATACGCTTGCGCCGCTCGCCGCGGCGTTCCTTGCGGTATTCCTTGGCATGAGCCTTGGCGGCTCGCTTTTCGATCACCTTGTCGGGGATCAGCTTGACCGGCTCCAGCGGCAGATCGCCATCCGCTTCCTCAAAGCCTAGCTGCACCAGGCTTGCCGCGAAGTGTTCGGGCAGCGGCGCAGTGACATCGAGCAGGTCGCCCTCCGGATGCTCGATCCGCAGGCGGCGTGCGTGGAGGTGCATCTTGCGGCTGATCGAGCCGGTGAGGAATGCGGCCTGCCCGCCGTACTTGCCGTCGCCGACGATCGGGTGCCCGATCGCGGCCATATGCACGCGCAGCTGGTGGGTGCGCCCCGTCAGCGGCTGCAGTTCCACCCAGCACGCAGCATTGCCCGCGCGGCCGATCACGCGGTAGCGTGTACGGGCGGACTGGCCATGCTCGGTCTCGTCGACCATCATCTTCTCGCCGCCGGTGCCGGGCTGCTTGGCGAGGGGGAGTTCGATCAACCCGTCCTTGATATCGGGCACGCCAGTGATCAGCGCCCAGTAAATCTTGCGGGCGGTCCGCCCGGAAAAGCGCTTCGAGAAGAACGCCGCGCTGCCCGGTGTGCGGGCGATGAGCAGGACGCCCGAGGTATCCTTGTCGAGCCGGTGGACGAGACGCGGGCGCGGACCCTTCTCGTCCGCATAGGCGTCGAGGAGGCCATCGACATGCTCGTGCGTGCCGCTGCCCCCTTGCGTCGCAAGGCCCGGCGGTTTGTTCAGCACGATCGCGGCGCGGTCCTGCGTGAGGATCATGCTTTCGGCGAGTGCGATCTGGTCTTCGGTCAGCGGCTGCTTGGGCTTCGTACCCTTGATCCCGGCGGGCGCAGAACCGGCTGGCGGCACGCGCAGGACCTGGCCCTTCTCGAGCCGCGTATCGACATCGGCGCGCTTGCCATCGACGCGCAGCTGCCCGGTGCGCGCCCAACGCGAGACTGTGGCGAAACCCACCGCAGGAAGATTGCGCTTGAACCAGCGGTCTAGCCGGACGCCGTCATCATCCTTGGTGACGGTGAACTGGCGGACGTCGTCCGCGTTGCCGCCGTCTCTGTGGGTCCCGCTCATGCCGCCACCCGTGCGAGCCAGAGGCCGCCGAAGATCGCCGCAAAGCCCGCCACCAGCGAAATCGCCACATAGCCCATCGCAAGGCCCAGCTGGCCGCGTTCGACGAAGACAGCGAACTCAAGCGCAAAGGAGGAAAAGGTAGTGTAGCCGCCCAGCACGCCGACGCCGAGCAGCAGGCGCCATGCCTCACCGCCCCCACCTGAACT
Source organism: Novosphingobium sp. (assembly GCF_027489515.1). GTDB lineage: Bacteria > Pseudomonadota > Alphaproteobacteria > Sphingomonadales > Sphingomonadaceae > Novosphingobium. Next base: position 22,910 of record NZ_JAIXZS010000085.1, read on the forward strand.
TGCGCCGTGGCGCGCCAGCCAGCCGACGAGCAGGCCCATCGCAGCGCTGCCCAGCACGTTTACCGTGAGCGTGGCCCAGGGAAATGCCGTGGCCGCATAGGGCCCGATCACGGCCAGAAACAGGCGGCTGGTCTGGTAGCGCAGCCACGCGCCGAGCGCGCCGCCGGCGGCGACAGCAAGGCCGGGCGGAACGCTGGCAAGCAGAGGCGGGGTGGTTGTCATCGGGCAAGCCCCTAACGCAGGCGGGCGCCAATTGCACGAGATTGCTTGCCTTGCGGGGGCTCTTTTGGTAGCGGGCGCCGCGTGAGAGCCGATCCGTTCGGATTCGGCGCGTTTTCTATTTCTG
>NZ_JAIXZS010000088.1 GCF_027489515.1 Novosphingobium sp.
GGCGCATCTGCGCCTCTGACAACCAGATCAAATCGCTCATGACAACGCCTCCTCAGCGCCGTCATTGAATCAACTGATCGCACGCTACGCAAGCATTTTAATAGGTCCTGAGCCTAGAAGCGCAGCGAGTTGCGCCAATGTCAGCCGCATGACTCCGTCCTGTGCGCTTGGCCAGTCAAAGCCGCCACTACATCAGCTTCTTCGCCGTCAGGGACATACCCGCACCACTAGCCCAACTGAATCCGGTCGCTGCACTCCGCCCGGATTAGATAGATCACACCGGATTTAGCATCCGCGAAGTGCTCGTTACCCACCAGCGCCGCCAGCGGGTCAGGCGCCTTGCGGAGATCCACCGAGCGCGTCGCAACCATCACGCGCGCACCAACACCAAGTCCGATCATTGCGTTGCCCCGAGTGCTTCGATCACCGCGACATTCACGCCAGCACCGGCGCCGCAGCGGGTCTTCGCGGCGACGTCGTCGATCTCCAGATCGACCGCAATAGCCTTTCAACGCCGGCACGCCCTGGGACGATGAACTGCTGCGCAGCTTGATCATCAGCCGCTGCCATGTCGACCAGAGCCGGTACGTACGCCGCGGCATTTGGCAGCACCAAACCGCGCTCCTCCAACTGCTTGCTCAGTTACCGGCGCCACGTGAACAGCTGCAAGGGGCTAAGCGCGTGCCGCCGCGCACACCGTCTCCTGACCGGACATGTTCTACGCGACGATCAATGGCTTCACTTCCGCTGGCCAATCTCATCGGCCGCCTTCGTCAATGAAAACCTTAAAGCAGTGGACACCGCTCGCGCGAGTGAGAACACATGACACTGTCAGAACTTCAGCTGCCTTCGGCAAATGCGGGCGCGGAGACTCGATGCTGCACTTCACGCCAGCAAAGTTGGGCCGCGACAGTGATTATGGTGGAACATGAAGAACTTCCACCTTGATTCGTAGCACTTGACACGGTGTCGATCCAAAAACAGACTACCTGATCCATGCCCACCTAATGAATATCACATTAATCTACGTAGCAGGCAAAACAAAATACCGCTCAGCATATCAACATGTCCACGATCCTTCGTCGCCCGCCGGTTCTATCAAGTTGAATCACCACATCGATGACGCTATGTGCATAAGTAATCGTCTCGTCATGCGAAAGACCAAGACCTGCCTGCATGACCATCAGCGTCAGCTGTTCCAGCGCGGCTGCCGGGGAGTTGGCGTGGATCGTCGAAAAGCTGCCGGGATGGCCGGTATTGATGGCTCTTAGAAAGCTGACCGCTTCATCGCCGCGCAGCTCACCCAGAACTAGGCGATCAGGACGCATACGCAGCGAGGCTTGCAGCAAATCATTTGTGGTTAGCCGTGCTTCGCCCATTTCCCCCTTAACTGCTACGAGTTTGAGACAATTTGGATGACGGAGTCGGATTTCAGGCGTATCTTCGACGACAAGGATCCGTTCCGTCTCAGGGATTAATCCCAGAAGCGAATTGAGAAATGTTGTCTTCCCGCTCGAAGTTCCTCCACTTACGAGGATGGTTGCGCGAGTTGCGACGGCTTCGGCAATAAAGCCAATTGGATCGCGCAGTGCAGCCTCCCGATCAAAGTGAGGTCGCTGGGGGCGTTCGATCGGCCCTGCCGCGAAGTCGAAGATCGGCACCTCACGCACCCGGTGCCGGCGCACCGCCAGGCACCAGTGTTGCGGGGTGGCGGGCGGGGATATGATCTGTATGCGTGCGCCATCTGGCAGGGTAGCGGCAAGCAGTGGTCGCTCGCGGTTGATCCCTTGGTGGGTCTGCCGCGCGATCTGGTAGGCCAACTGCTCAATCAGTCGATCGTCGATCTCCACGGCTTCTTCACGGTGCAATCCGTCGCTGCCAGCGGATTCGATCCATACTTCACCGGGACGATTGACCATGATCTCTGTCACATTTTCGCGCTCTAGCCAGCGGTTGAACGGCGCAAGCAGCGCCGTGAGGTAGACGCCATGGTTACCCGCGTTCATTGGCCCTCGACTCCCGAGAAATCCAAGTCGCGCGTAACGAAAATGCGGATCGGGGTGCCAGCGGCAACTCGGACCGTAGGCGGGATATTGATGTCGCGCTGGACAGCATTGGAGGCGGCCTGCGAAGGCGAAGCGATGATTACTGCGCCGCCGCCGCCAATAGCCTGGCCGCCGGCGCTGATCAGTGACATGAGCATCGCCGCCCCGAAGCGCTTGCCGAAGTGACTGTTCACTTTGCCAAGCAAGCCGTTGCTACCAGCCGTATCGGTCGCCGGCGAGCCGAGCGCGACTGAAACCCCATCGGGTCGCAGCAGCCGGGTCCACAGAACGAAGGCACGGGTCTGGCCAACCGCGAGCCCGCTCTTGTATTCACCGATCACATGGCTTCCGCGCGGGATCAGCACGCGGCGCCCATCAAAGCTACGCACTTCGCGACTGATCACCGCCCGAACATAGCCTGGCAGGTCTGAGTTGAGCGAAGTTTCCAGCACAGCAGCGACCAGCGTCCCCTGAGCGATTGTCGAGCCGGGTGAGACCATCGGCGTGGCGCTTGCGCTGGTGGACTCTCCGGCAAGTCGGCGAACGAACTGTTCGTCCGGTGAAAGCGTATCCAACGCTGCGGTGCGAGCCGCACCGCGAGCAGGATCTGCTTGCGTCACCGCATTGGCCATCGCCGCGGCGGTATCGTTGGGCTCCCCCGGCGTATCGTACACGAGCGCCGGTGCGCGCTGCCCTTCGGTGGCGGGTACCACGGGTGCGAGGGGAATGGACGGGGCCATCGGCATGACAGGCATGTCGGTCACCGGCGAGACCGCACCAGACATAGCCACAGGCGCAAGGACGGTTTGTGGACCGGTTTCCTGCTCGACCGGAGGCACGCTTTGGGCAGGAACTGGCGGAACTTGGGTCGGTGTCGCCCCCGAGCGTGAGGCAGTCATCCCAAACAGGGTTAGAGCGCCAAGCAGCATGGCGATGCCTGCACCGAACACTAGTCCAGCCCGGTCGTTCCCGCGGACCTGCGCAGAGACCACGGGAAAAGCCTTGGCCGTAGCTTCTGCGAAGCTTTCGCTGTCAAGCTCGAGACGCGGGTCGATGGTGGACTTTTGCGAAGGGAGCGTGTTCACAGTGCGGGCTCCTTGCTCTTGTTCGCAGTTCTCCCGGGAAGCGGCACGAGGCGGGTAAGCGTGGCGCTGGCCTTGCCTATCCGCAGCACGTACCGCGAGGCCACACCCTCGATCACGATCGTAGCGTCGCGTACGGCGAAATTGACTGGGCCTTCCTGTCCGTCGGCACCGGCTGCCAAGATCGCGGGCAAGTCGCGCGTCGCGCTCCAGGCCAGATAAGTCGCGTTGCCATCGTCGAAGATCTCGGTTGGGAACAACTGACTCGCGCCGGTCGCGCGCCACGCGGTATTACGGCTGAATACTGGCGCGGGCTGCGCCGTGGTCGGAGGGGGCATCGTCGTTTCAGGCTGTGGCGATACCTTCGAAGAAGTATCAAGGGCGAGGGGCAAAGACACCGGGAAAACGAAGCGCAGGACATAGACTGGGCGGGCCCTGGGACCACCATTGACTAAGTCGAAAAGGTAGCGACGCTGGTCCGTAACTACGGTCATGTTGGTATGTGCCCGCGCTGCCATTGGCTTTAGGAATAGCAGATTGCCGCGCTTGTTGGGTGTAACCTGCCACCCCACGGCATCGCCGAGTGCAATGTTCTCAATCCGCTCGTCCGCGGCAAATTCGACCATAGTCTGGACATTGCTCTGGCCACGAATGTTGACGACCTTATCGGCATCAAAGAACACCTGCTCAACCCGCGGGTCAGCCAAGACGGGTGTGGCCGAGGCCAGGAAGGCGATTTGTGCGAGCGCTGACTGCAGCAGTGTCAGGCGTGAGAGGACTGGGCGGGTCATGCGGGGGCCTTCGTGTTTGCGCGACTGGACTGAGTAACCGGGCGGATCCGTGGGTCGCGACGTGAGGTATGCAGGTTGAATTGGTTGACTGAAGAGTCCTTCGAGTCCTGCGGCCGTGCCCAGGCGCGCACTGTCGCGCTGTCAAGACGAAGAGTTGGGTCCACATCGCGTGTTCCGGCGGCCTGAACCACACTCCGCAGCCGCTCATCGGTCAGCGACGGCTCGTGCTGCGCAGTTGTTGGCGCGGTGGCAGGGTCGGCTGAAGCCTGCGCGAGTCTTACGATCACCGGCTGGACGGACTCTGTGAGCCCGAAGTGCCACGACCCGGCGATCAACCGTGCGGCTCGCATCGCAAGCATCATCAGCGCAACATAAACGAAGGCGGCGAGGAAAAGAGATGAAGCTAGCCCAACTGGAACCTTGCCTCCGGCGTGAACCAGGGCGGCGATCATTGGATCGATTATCACCATAGTGGCTCCGCCAAGCAGTACGGCGAGCACCGGGGTGACCGCCAGCATAAGCGCAGCCTTGAGCCAGCCCTCCAGTAAGCCGCGGGTGCCCCGAAAGAGCACGAGGACGATGAACAGTGGACCGATCGCCATGACCGCCGCCAGCGCGATCCGTGCCACAACAAGCACACCCACCGTGCCAAGCAGCAGCATCAGGCTAGCTAGCCAAAGCAGATCGGCCGGACGCGCCGGCGTACCGGCGAGTTGAGGTAACGGGCTGCCTGGCGACGGGGCAACGGCATTGGCGCTCTGCGCGAGCTGAGCTGACCGGGAAAGCACGTCAAACAGGCCATCGAGCCGCAACGCGAACGCTTCTGTGGCGCTACCCTTGGTATTTAGCAGAAGGCTGGCAATTTCATCCGGGGCTTCGACCAGCAAGTTCCACGCAACACTCTGATAGGCCACCCATGAGGTCGCAAAAGTCAGCGCTAGCCCCAGTTGGAGCATCCGCGGAGTAAGCATATCCATCGTCAGTCGGCCTCGCCCACTGAGTAGATTGAAGGCGAAAAGAGCGACGTATATGGTCAACAGTACTGTTAGAGCCTGACCCAATGCGCCGTGCTGTCCGAACAGGCGATCAAAGGCGATCGCCACAGCCTCGCCGGACTGGCAGTCGATTGCGCGCATCGCCTGGACGATTGAAGCGAAACCGTCGGCGGGGAGGGTCGGGCAGACAGTCACAGCGTGTTGCCTCTGCCGTCGGTTGCACAAATCCATGGCTCGCCGGTCAATGGCTTATACCAGCACGCCGGATCGTCGCCGAGACTGCTACGTAGGGCATCAAGCTGGCGTACGCTGGCCTCGCGTCCGGATAGCACCGCAAGCAAGGCTGCTTCCCCCGAGAGGTCAAGACGGACCACAACCGAGTGATTGGCATGTCGTACGAGGAAGCAGCGCCCGGACGCTGGCAGAGCGCGGATTAGCTCGAGTTCGTGCTTGGACAGGCCGAAGCCGCCGCAATAGTCCTCGGCCCGAGCCTTGGCGTTGGGCAGAAAGATTTGGGTTGCAGTCTGCTCGACGATCGCGCTGGCAATTCGACTATCAAGCGCATCACTCGCCGACTGGGTGGCGAATCCAACCACTGCATTGCGCTTGCGCAGTGTCTTCAGCCAGTCCCGGATGCGGGCGGCGAAGACTGCGTCGTCGAGTGCCTTCCAGCCCTCATCGATCACTATCATCGCTGGCTCGCCGTCGAGCCGCTGGTCGATACGATGAAAAAGGTACATCATCGTAGGGGTGCGCAGTACTGGATTGTCGAGCAGTTCGGTCATGTCGAATCCAAGCACCATTTGCTCGAGGTCGAGCGCGTCATCGGAGTTGTCGAACATCCATGCGTGCGGCCCGTCGAGGATCCACGGGCGCAGCCGCGAGGCAAGGTCGCCTTCCTCGGGTCGCCGCCGTCCAGCCAACAGCTCATGGAAGTGCCGCAACCTGCGAAGCGCCGGATCGTTCTGGAAGGCGACCTCGACCGCCCCGGCAATCAGCGCCTCTTCCTCGCTGTCGCACGGGCGCAGCAACGCGCCCAACCACTCGGTCAAAAAAGCACGGTTCACTGGCGTGTCGTTGAGCTGCAGCGGGTTGAACCCAGTCGGCTGACCCGGTTTAATTCTAGCATAGTGTCCGCCGAGTGCGCGGACAAAGATCTCAGAACCGCGGTCCTTGTCGAAAACCACAGTGCGCGGGCGGAATTTTTGCGCTTGGGCTATCAGGAAGTTCATCGCAACGGTCTTGCCTGAACCAGATGGCCCGATCGCAGTGAAGTGGCCGAGGTCACCTACGTGGAAATTGAAGAAGTAGGGGGTGCCGGCTGTGGTCTCGAACAGGCAAACCGCATCGCCCCAATGATTGCCCTCGCTCTGGCCGAGTGGGAACCCGTGCAGTGAGAGAAAACCCGCAGCGTTGCCGGTGGAGACCAGCGCGCGGCGCACAACATAATCCTCATTGCCGGGGAACTGTGCCCAAAACCCAGGTTCAAGATTGACGTCCTCGCGGACCACCACGGCGCCGGTCTCACCTAACAAAGTGGCGGCTTCGGCCATGGCGAGATCGAGCGCAGGGAGGCTGGGCGCGTGGACCAGCAGGCTAAGGTGATGATCACCAAAACCGGTCTGACCGCTGACCAGCGCGTCCTTGGCCTGGAGTATCTCGCGCCGCTCGGTCGCGGTGTCGTCGTCTGCGGCGCGCAAACGGCGAACCGACATATCGATCCGCTCACGCGCAATCTGGCGATCTACGGGCGCGAAACTCTCGGTCAGAACGCACTCGCTCCCCAGTCGGAGCACCCCGTCGAGGATGCCCGCGCGGGTTGCCGGTGGGTACTCCTTTACGCCGAGCAGCCCGGCGAAATCACGCCAGCCACTGCTGCGGGTCTCCACCGCGTCGAGCCCAAAGCTGACCCGAGTGTACGGGAGATGCAGTCCGATGTCGGTGCCCCTGCCGGGGGTGAGAACGGGCTTTTGCTCGCCGTTATAAAGCAGCGAAAGCAGTTCAAGCAGTTCGTTGGCCTCGCCGTGCGGAGTATCGTAGCTACCCAGTGGCCGCGCGCCATAGGCGGCAAGTCCACTCGTTAGCGCCTGCATTGCGGCATCTAGTTCTCGCTGCCGAACCTCGTCCATCACTGCTTCGGTACGGCGCACCCAGCGCCCGATGCGCTCGGGCAATCCGGTCTTGCCGCGCGGTGGGCGCCGGACCAGCGTCAGGTATTGATCATTGACGAACAGTTGCCGTTTGCGCAACCGCTGCGCCCAAGCTTGGTCGAGTGCCGCTGCCCAAGGCTTTGCGAAATCGCCGCTTATGGCGACGTCAACCCTGCGGCGGATAACGTGGTGATAGAGTACGAAGCTCGAATCGAGAGCTGCACGCAGCATCACGTCGCGGACCGCCAGAAGGTGATCGAGCTGCTCGGCCTCGGCCGTTTCGAACGGCAGGCCGGCAATCGCCATGGACTGCATCAGCGAGCCGTCGCACAACTGCACCGTGCGCGCATCCGTTAGCGCTGCATAGGGCAGGCGGTCGCCAGCGCGCGCCTCACGTCGCGCCCAAACGGCCGGACCGTACATCGCCAGCTTGCTGCTCATCGGCGCCGGGCTCATGGCAGATAGCTGTTGCAGCCCCAGCGGCGCCAGTTGGGCACGCGTGGGCAGCGGCTGACCATGGTCAGCCAGAGATCGAAGATGCGCGGCTCACGGAGGCAAGCGAGGTAGCCCACCGCGTGGACCACTACGGCGATCGGCAGTGCCAGGAACGACCGCGTGATCAGGAATGCCTCGGTTGTCACTGCTGCATTGACGATGAAGAAGCTGTAGGTGACGCCCCCGAACATCTGAGGTCGAGTAAGCGCTCGGAACACTGGAATTCGGTGCATGGCTCAGCTCGCTACGCTTGCGGCTGCGCGGATCCCGGATACGATCGAAGCCGCTCCGAAGAGTGTGAAGCATCCAAGGATTACCGTCGCTCCGAACCGCCAGTTCATACGCCCAGTGAGCATCATGAATCCGACCATGGCGACGGCGATGACCGCAACGGCTGTCGCGACGTTGCCCATGAGCGTGCCCTGGATCCAGCCAAGCGCCGCGACAATCGGACCGGAGCCAGCCGGATCGGAGCCTTGCGCCGCCAGGGCCGGGTCGCTTCCTGCGAACGCGCTAAGGACTGCAACCAGGCTACGCTCGCGCCGGGAAGCTGCTGCATGGCCGACGTGGGCGATCACCGGGTTCAGCCAACCGTCACTTACTCTCTGAGCTGTCATTTGTCTGTTCGCTTCCATGCTGGGTCCGTTTCTAACCGGAGTATTAACCATAATGCCCTAACGGCTTGGGAACGTCTGATTGAGGCGATTCAGTATGCTAACTACGTAGTCTTGGGTTTCTCGAATGCGCGGGACGCCACCAGCTTTTTCGACGCGCCGAGCGCCAGCGTTGTAGGCGGCGAGCGCCTTGATAAGATCGCCGTCAAAGTGATCGAGCAAGCTACGAAGGTATCGTGCGCCACCAATCAGATTGGCGACCGGATCGTAGGGATTAACGCCCAGGGCACGCGCAGTTCCGGGCATCAGCTGCGTCAATCCGATCGCACCTTTGCGCGAGACTGCGCCGGGGCGCCAGCGGCTCTCCTGCCAGACAAGCGCCTCGAGCACGGCCGGGTGCAGGCCAGCTTGGGCAGCTGCTTGGTGGAGCAAGGTTGAACAAGCGATTGTTGAAGAGGTGCAGGTAGCTGCAGAAACGATCGGAGCTGGTAAAGCGGGCGGCGCAGTGGGAGCGAGAGTCGTCCCGTCCGGAGTACCGGTGCGCTGCCATTGTACTGCGCCGCTGCCTTGGCGCACCAGAACAGCGCCGTCAGGCTCGATCTGAAAGACCTGTGCGGCGGCCGGCACAGGGCACAGCAATACCCCTGGCAGTATCGGCAGGACCAAGAAGCGCGCCAAACCGGTCACGGCGATCAAACGAAGCCCACATTCGTGCCCAGCACCGAGCCGGCGAAATTGCCGATATTGGGCAACACAGTCGGCAGATCGGAGGCCGGTATTCCGAACCAGTTGGCCATGGTTGCGGCATACTGATCGACCGACATCGTCGGGATCAGGCGACCTTGGCCGATGTCGTCGGGCCCACCATTGGCGAACACAGGGTTTCTCCCGTAGTAACGTCCGCCCTTGACCGCACCGCCAAGCACGAACTGCATCGAGCCCCAGCCATGGTCTGTACCATCGTTATTTGCGGTCAGCGCGCGGCCGAAGTCGGACGCAGTGAAGGTGGTTACCTGGTTGGCCACTCCGAGTTCGACAGTAGTGTCGTAGAATGCGCGTAATGCATCGGCGAGATTGGTCAACAACGTCGGGTGCAGCGTGGCTAGGCCGTCGTGCGTGTCGAACCGACCAGTCGAGACGAAGAACACCTGCCGTTTCGCGCCAAGCTGCAGGCTCACCGCGATCAGCCGCGCGACTGTCTGAAGTTGTGCGCCAAGGCTACTTGCCGTGTCTGCGGCAGCCGGGAAGGGAGTGGCGATTGTTGGCGCCTGGGCCAGTGCCTCAGTGAGTTGGGTGTAAAGTCCGAGCGCGCGTGAGCCGATTCCGCCAAGGGTCGTGCCGAGCTCGTGATTGCCCGCAACCGTGCCGCTGATAAGCGACTGCAGGAGGGTCAAGGCATTGGCTGACCCATTGAGATTGCTCCGCGCGTAGAGCCCGACTGGGCCGTTGGCGGCGATCGAATACTGCACTGCCGCACGGCCGGTGAGGAAAACGGCGTTACCGCTGGCATTAATGCAGGTGAGCGCCGAGGTGCCGTTGCCTGATTGGAGGAGGTCACCTATTCGGCCGCCCCAGCCGGAGGTGGCGCCCTCGGGACTCGAGGCTTGCCAGTAGTTTTGCTGGTCATTGTGGCTAAGCAGCTTGGGAGGCAAAGGAACGCTGCGCGCGTTAAACTGGGCTTTGGTGGTCGGCTGGACGAGGGTTCCAACATTAAGCATCACCGCCATCTTGCCCGCGTTGAAGATCGGCAGCAGCTTTGCGAGGCTAGGAGCGAGTGCGTATTGCGCCCCGGAAGGCAGGGGTGCCGAAGGGGTTAGCAGTGTCGGCGCCAGCTTGGCATGATCGAAGGCAAGATTTGAGCGCTGGGCGCGATAGGCGGTGTACTGAGCAGTGTCGTAGGGGACCAGCGTGTTAGCGTGATCGTTGCCGCCATAAAGGAAAACGCAGACCAGTGCTTTGTAGTCGCTCGCTGTCGCGGCGGCAGCCTCACCAATCGCGGCGAGGTTCATTACGAAGGGCCCGGCACCGCCCGCCATCGAGAGCAGCGAGGCGCGTTTGAGAAAGGCGCGGCGCGACTGGTTCATATTCATTACAGTGCCTCCCTCAGCGTTGCACAAGATATTCACTGCTGGCCATAACCAGCAGTATAGCCGCGTAGATCCGGTTCTTGAGCCCAGTTGTGGTGGACACTGAGATCGTGTCGAGCGCAGCCTTCATCTTTGCGATCGTCGGCGCGCTGATCTGGTTTGCGGCAAGTACGAGGTTGAGTTCGTTCAAAAGGGCTTGGCTGTCCTTAGCAAGCGGGGTGAGGCTCGAATAATCAGGTTTGGCGTCACCGGCTCCAATCGCGATCAGCGCCTGCATGTAGTTAACATAAGCGATGATCGACGACTCGTTGGTGATCTGAAGCTCGGGCGCGACCTGACCGGTCGCAGAGGCTGGGGCGCCGGGCATGACATAGCCGGGGCGGAACCAATTAAACACTGAGGGCGAGCGGCCCGGGCTCTGGCCGAGCCGATAGGCTTGCGAGCTGGTGTCGCCGATAGGCCAGAGATTGCTCGGTGAGGTGACGCCAAAGGCGCGCGCCCACTGGGTGAGTCGGATGATCGGTTCGCGCAACTTGCCAAACTTTGCCGACCCTATCTGACTGTCGTCGCGCGCCTCGCTGTCGGTCAAAATCGCACGGATCACTGCCTTCATGTCGCCGCGAACTCCGCTGCCGTTGTTGATGAAAACTTTGGCGATGCGCTTGACGTAAGCGGACGAGGGGTTGGAGGTGACCAACCGCTGGATCAGCTGCTTGCAGATGAACGGCGGAAGATTGGGGTGGTTGAACAACCCGTCTAGCAGGATTCTTCGTGCGCTGGCGCCATCTGCCCCAGCGGGGACCGAAATCGTGCCGTTGAGCAGCGAGGAAGCGCCGGTCTCGCGGGTGTTACTGTTGATGACCATCGGCAGGCGCATGCGCGCGGGCGTGGTCCCGTCGCCGTTGGCCAGCATGTAACCAGTCCAGATCCTCGCGGCTTGGCTCACGTCGGCCTGAGTGTAGGTTGCCACCGGAGCACCGCCAGATAGCACCTTGGTCCCATCAACGTTGAGCTGGTAGAGACCAATGGTGAACAGCTGCATGAGCTCGCGGGCATAGTTCTCGTCGGGGATCGCACCGATAGATGCATTTGCTTTGGTATTGCCCAAGAAGGTCAAATACTGCCCCATGGCTGGACTTGTCGAGATGAACTCCAAGATGTCGCGGTAGTTGCCGAAGGCATTGTCCCATAACCCGTCGAGATAGGCGGCCATAACAAAGCTGCGCCATTGAGTCGTGAGGCCGCCGATCCCGACGACTAGGATGCTGAGCAGGGCAAGGCCCACGCGCTGGCGCAGTATGTCCCCGCTTCCGATCAGCTGCGCCCACATCATCGCGTCGAACCCGACCATCGTGTTCGCGTTGGCCGGCGCGTCATAGCCTCCGGCGATCAAGAAATCCCATAACTTCTGAGGCCGCGCCATGCCGAGCTGGGTGTCAAGCCAGGCGCTGTAACTCGATCCGACGAGGTCGGTGATATCCCTTTTGGAATAGCCAATGCTCGCCTGCGAAAGAAACCGTGAGGCTTGGGCCATCGAAATCGCTGTCGACTTAGGCGGTGTGGCCAACGCACCGCCCGTGCTGCCTCCGCTCGTGCTACCTCCGCCCGAGGAGCCATCGCCGCAGCCATCAAGCAGGGCAGCACCAAGCGTGGCTCCGAGCACGCCGAGCCGGCGGGTTTCGCATGATCCGGTCTGCGGCGGACCGCGTTCGGCTCGGGCAGTGTTGACGGCCTCAGTAGCCTTTGGGTGGGGCATGACTTGAGCAAGATTGGACATGCAAATCTCCATCGGCCGGAGCCGTGCATTTAGTGCATGGACCATGAATGAAATTAGTTAATTATCTTGTAAAAATCGAGTATGTAATTGACCGAATACTTTTTTAACAAAGCCCTATTTTGATTTACCTCCACAATATATTGTTATCTTATCATTTTTTATGATATAGAAGCATTTCAATTTTAGATTTTTTGCAAACAGCACTTGTATTTTATATAATTATTATTTGTATTTTATTTTAATTATAATCAATTTTATCGACTTTTTTTATTGTAAAGCATTGTAATTATAAAACAATATTTATGCGCGCAAAATAAATATATTCATCAATAATATCAGACTCACCAAAAACGTCCATGTTGAAACAGGGAACCGACGTTTTCAGGTGCCAGACTGTTGTCGCTAGGAGGGCAGCTGCGGGCCTGAAGTCATGGACGACTGTTGCATCGACGTAGGCATGCAGGATATCTTTGTTGGAAACTACGCCGGGAGGAACTGCCCACCCCCGAAAAGATTAACGCTATGCGCAGCGATCTCACCTGGAAAGCGCGAAAGGTCCACGCCCGTTGATTGCCAATGAGAAGTGTCCCCGGGATTTCTATCGAGAATTGACTGGGGTGGGAGTTTGTCCCCGCAATCCGGGGGTAGGGTCAAGCGGGTGATTTGGCCTTGCGGGACTTGGGAGCTGCGGCGCTGCTGGCCCTGAAGCGGATGCTGTCATTCTCTGTCTCTAGGATGTGACAGTGATGGTTGAGCCGATCAAGAAGCTCGGTGGTCACTTGGTATCACCGAAGACACTGCCCCATTCGAAGAAGCTCAGGTTGGCGGCGATGATGATGCTGGTGCGCTCCTCGAGCTTGCAGAGCAGCTGGAAGAGGAGCGGACCGCCCGATGAACAGCTGATGGGTAAGCTAGCCGGCCCCGTTCAGAACCTTGTCCGGCTCGAGGGAAATAACCACATCGACGGTGGCGAAAAACCGCACCATCTTGCGATAATGCTCGACGGCCTGGATGCCATTGGCCGTGGCGATATGGGTCTTGCGCATGAATTGCCCACCGATCAGCTCAACGTTGCTGGCGCCGTCGATGAACTCGCCGAGGTGGAGTTGGCGGACCATGGCCTCGTTCACCTTGCTGGAGGCAAAATCGAAGCCGGTGAGGTCCCTGTAGATCGGAAAGCGCGCTGCCTAGGTCTGGTAGGTTAGCGAACGAACCTCGCGTTCGGCCGCCTCGGCGTTGAGCCAGTTGGACAGAATCAGCACGGCAGCATCGAAGGCAAGGGCACCCTGAACGATGAGGTCGGTCACGGCCTGCCGCCGTCCCGGACTTCTTGAGGTCGTGCAGCATGACCACGACGACGGCGCTGGCCGGATGATGATGCACGTGCGGTCTCCTTGCTGCGCTGCGCAACTCAGCGCTCGACATTGACCTTGGGCTCACACCGCGGGGTCAGGGCATGGGGAGCATCGATCTTTGGTGGTGTCCCGGCCTTGCCGTAGCTCTGTAGGTGCAGGATGTTGAGGACACGGATCTTGGTCTACGAGTCAGTATTTAGCGCGAGGTCAACGGTACAAAGAACCGCCAGCGCGTCATGCTGGAGGGCCAAGGCGACGATCTCGACCATTTCCCGGGCGCTTGAGCTGGACAACTGCCGGAAGGCATCCGGCATCTTCAGGAAGGGAGCCCGATGCGCAGGGCTCATTGCTTGCGTTAGATCACGGCCAGACAATGTCGACATCCACGGATAATCCGCCCAGATACATAATGGGACCGTTCGATGATCCGCTCATGCTCGCATAAGATCCGTCCCTCGGTCGCTTGGGTGATCCGCTCCGAACAGACTCGCAGGCTGATTGGGCGGTTGGCAGAGTAGGCTGGCGCGCGGTACCGATTGCAGCCAAAGTGCACGAGGCAGGTCGGCGAGACCCGCTTGGCATGCTCAACGAAGGCGACAAAGGTCTGTCCCAGCGGCATCAGTCTGGCGACCTCGTCCGCCTAGGCATCGACGATCGTCCCGGGTCGGATTCAACTTTGTCCATTGCAACGCGGACCCGCCAGGCTCCTTGGTTGGGTCCTATTGCGAACTGGACTACATCGCGGAGGACCATTTGTGGATACCGACGAACAATGATTTCGCAGGCAGCCTCGCTATTGCGGGGGTGCCGGTAGACCAGGATCTTGTGCACAACCGCCGCGCGGTCAGCGAAAACTTACAACGCCCAAACAAACAGGGGTTTAGAGGATTGTGTCACTTTTGCAGATGCAAGCTTGGCCTTGATCAACCAGCTTGCGGACCGTTGTCATTTCTGCGTCGATCGCATACCTGCAGTTCGCCCTCGATTGGTTAACCCTCTCGCCTGAAAGCCGCTCAATCATAGAAAGGACTGTCGTAGCCATCATCAGTTGGCACGGCAAAGGCGATCAGATTCATCGGTTCGGAGTTACCATGCTCCCTCGCTGCGCATTCAGTGGCTGCTTGCGCTTTCAGCTGGGCACCGTTGAACTGAACGGTCCGAGCGGACATTCTACTTGCAATGTCATTCTGAATGTTTTCATCGAGTTCAACGACTGCGCTCTGCTTTGAATCCCAACCCACATTGAGCACCACCTGCAGCATGAAGGTTGCGCAGAAGCACTTTCCGTTGTTGTAAGGCTACAATGCATGGCCTTTCTCATCTTGCTTTCGGCAACGCCAACCCTAGGGTCGCACAGAACCCGAAGATTGCTGCCGAAACGTGGGCCAAAATTGTACCTGCGATTTGCACCCTAGATGAAGATCGTGCCTCGCCCTTTGCGGCAAAGGTTGCTGCCCGACAGGTCGGAGATCTGAATATGGTCGCTGCAGCGCTCACTTCTGCGACGATTAAAGTCGAAGCTTCACAAGGCTGGCAGTTGATCATTCCGTTCTCCGGTGACGGCACCATGAAAAGCGATCAAACGGACATGGCGATCGAAGGTGGACGCCAAGGATTGCTGCTCCCTAATATGGGACGCACAACTAGTTGCACCACGCAAATGATCGTGACGGCTCATATGGCAATCAGCAAGCTGCGCGCTACAGCGTCAACCATGATAGGTAGTGATGACGAGCGGTTATTGAGCGATGATCGGCCATACGCAATCGACATGCGGCATCAGCAGGAAATTTTCTTTGCATTCAAGCATCTGTGCGACCTCATCGAAGTGAGTAGCCCCTAGTTTTCTAGACGCCTTCGGCTTTCAAAATCTGCTGCCGTTCGAACTTGACGGGAGACAGCATCCCGTTCCTGACCTGCTTGCGCACCGGGTTGTAGAACATCTCGA
>NZ_JAIXZS010000069.1 GCF_027489515.1 Novosphingobium sp.
AACCCGAACCCGAAGATCAGCCGAATGTGCTTTGCCCATGATCCACCTCCAATGAGGGTGAATCACAAATCACAAACAATGGGAATCCCACGATTCAGATTTTCCGCAGGACGCTCTAAATCAGGCGGCCACCACCCGCACGGGGATCGCGCTCTGCAGCACCATGCCGGTGATCGGATCCGCGTCGTCCTGATCGTCGATCAGACGGTTGGTCGAGGCGCCAACAGTCATCAGGTCGTCCTTGCCGGAGTCGTCGTTGCCCCAGGCGTGTGACATCGAGATCACGCCGCGCCGCACCTTGTCGCTCGCGCTGGCGACAGCATGGATCGAGGCGACGCGCGAGGCGATCTCGATCACCGCGCCGTCTTCCACGCCGAGTGCGGCAAGGTCCTCCGGATTGATATAGGCCGGGTTGGTCGGCATCTTCTTCTTGAGGAACTCCGAGATGTGCCCGTTGCTGTTGTAGCGGTGCTTGGAGCGGCGCGAGATGAGGCGGAAATCGAAACCGTCCGCCTCGGGCCGCCGCGTGGCATAGCCAGCGAATGCCGCCGGCATGTCGCCGGCAGCCAACTGGAACTTGTTCGCGGCATCCGGATCCGCAGGCTCGATCACCGCGTGCGCTTCGGGATAGAACATCGCGCCGCCCGGGGTCGGGCTCGCCAGCGAATCCGCGCGCGCCTTGCTGGGCGCGACGAGGCAGCCGTGGGAGATGAGGTCGAGCATGGTCATCTTGTCCGGCACGCTCTCCATCGAGCAGGGACCGCCGGGCAACTGCAGCTGCAGCCCGAGGTGCTTGGCGATCCACCACAGCATCTCGTACTCGTCCATCGTATCGCCCGGCGGCGGCACCATTGCCTCGGCATAGTGGGCGTAAGGCTCCTCGCAGAACGGCTGCGAGACGTTGTTGATGTCCTCCCGCTCAAGGCACATGGAGGGCGCGAGGATCACGTCCGCCCGCTTGGCGCTCGCCGACATGTAGGGATCGACCTGGACGAACATCTCCAGCGTTTCGAGCGCCTTCCTCACCTTGCGCTGGTTCGGGAAGGCGATCTCCGGGTTGCCGCCGATCGAGATCAGCACCTTGATCTGGCCCTCGCCGGGGGTGAGAATCTCGTCCGCCAGCACCGGGCAGGGCATTTCCTGCCCGAGCTTGCCGATGCCGCGTATGCGCGACTGAGCGAAGCCTTCGCCGAACATCGGCATCGGCGGCGCGACCTGCGCCTTCTTGGGGCCTGCGGCGAAGGGCATGAACACCATCGGGTTCGCCACTTTGTCGCCCGCCTGATTGAAGCGCGCGCAGACGATGTTGAGTGCGGTCACCAGGTATTCGGTGAGCGTGCCGCGCCCGGCCATTTCAGGCCCCGTGCCCGTCACCACGCGGCCCTTGGCGGCGCGGGCGAACAGCCGGGCGGCTGCCACGATCTGCTCGGCGGGAACCCCGGCGCGCTCCGCGGCCAGATCGGGTGTGAAGTCCTTCACCGCATCAGCCAGCGCATCGAACCCGTCGACATGCGCAGCGACGAAATTGCGATCGTAAAGCCCTTCCTTGATGATCACGTGCAGCATGCCGCCGAGCAGCGCCGGATCCTCGCCCGGCTTCACCTGCAGGTAGAGGTCAGCAAGGTTGCCGGTGTCGCTCTGGCGCGGATCAGCGACGATGACCTTCATCCCTCGCGCCTTGGCATCGCGCAAGCGGCGCGAGGGCGAGAACGGCGGGACGCCGCCGCTCGGCGTGTAGTGCGAGACAAGCGGATTGTTGCCGACGAACATGACGACGTCGGATTCCTCGAAGTTGTTCGGCCCGCCCATCCACTGGCCGTAGCGCGCGGTGGTGAAGACCTTGGCGGGCTGATCGACCGTGACGCTGGTGTAATAGTTGCGCGTGCCGATCGCCTCGGCGAGCGCATAGGAGGTGCCCAGCACCGCGCTGTTCTGGAAGGCATTGGTGCCGCAGTAGAGCGCCACCGCATGCGGCCCATGCTCGGCAATCACCGCGCGGATCTTGTCCGCCACCAGCTTGAGCGCCTCGGCGGTGGAGGTCTCGACGAACTCCGCGCCCTTTACCCCGCCCTTGCGCACGAGCGGGCGCAGGTGCCGCTCGGGCAGGTTGTGCATTTCGGGCATCTGGCGGCCCTTCACGCAGGTATAACCGTTGAACAGCGGGTTCTCGGGATCACCCCGCACCGCCTTCACCTTGCCCTCCTCGACATCGACCAGCATCGCGCAGCTGGCATGGCAGAAGCGGCAGAAGGTACGCAGGGTCTTATCGGCCAAGACACATCTCCCAAACTTTTTGAATGCGAAGGCTATCGGCAATCGCCCCCAAGTCACACTGATGAAAGAGAGGGGAGGCCGCTCATTTCCGCCAGTGGCCATGAAGGCGAAACGCGGGCTTGATGCGGACTCAGATCGCGCTGAAGGACACACGATGACCACCGAAAACCGCCACTGGATCCTCGCCAGGCGACCCGTTGGCAACGGCTATGCCGAAGCCTTCGCGCTGGCGACGGAAACGCTGCCCGCGTTGGCGGAAGGGCAGATCCTCGTGGCCAACAAGGTGCTCTCGATGGACAGCGGCACCCGCATGTACATGACCGACCGCGAGGACAGCTACCAGCCCGGCACCCCGCTCGGCGCCAAGCTGATCGGGACGGTGCTGGGCATGGTCGTGGAAAGCCGCCACCCGGCCTACAAGGCGGGAGACCGCGTGCGGTGCTACGGCCAGTGGGCGGACTATTCGGTGGTGGAACCCGACTCCACCTACTGCACTGTGATCGACAATGCCCATGCCGATCTCAAGGAATACGTCGGCATCTACGGCGCGAATGGCTGGACGGCATGGGTCGGCGTGGTCGAGACCGGCGCGGCCAAAGCAGGCGAGACTTTCGTCGTCTCCGCCGCTGCGGGTTGCACCGGTCTCATGGCTGGGCAGATCGCCAAGGCGCGCGGGTGCCAGGTGATCGGTATCGCCGGGGGAGCGGCCAAGTGCGACCTGTTGACCCTAGAATACGAGTTCGACGGCGCGATCGACTACAAGTCGGCGAATGTCGAAGCGGAACTTGCGCGGCTCTGCCCGAATGGCATCGACGTCTATTTCGATAATGTCGGCGGTGCGATTCTCGATGCGGCACTCGCCAACATGGCGCTGTTCGGCCGGGTGGCGGTTTGCGGCCTCA
Organism: Novosphingobium sp.; assembly: GCF_027489515.1. Lineage (GTDB taxonomy): Bacteria > Pseudomonadota > Alphaproteobacteria > Sphingomonadales > Sphingomonadaceae > Novosphingobium. The sequence goes on from NZ_JAIXZS010000069.1 coordinate 3,177, forward strand.
TCACCAACTACATCGCGCAAGGGCCCGTGCCCGGCCCCTATCGCTTCGATCAGGTGCTGATGAAGCGGCTGCGCATCGAGGGCTTCTTCTCGCCGGACTTCTACGCCCGCGAGCCGGAGTTCAATCCGGAGCTTGCCCGCCTTGCCACCACCGGCCAGTTGCGCCTGCCGTTTGAGGTGAGCACCGGCCTTGAGCAAACCCCGGCCGCCTTCACCAAGCTCTTCACCGGGGCGAATGTGGGCAAGGTGGTGGTGGAGCTTTAGAGGGTACGCCTTCCAATGCTCGCCCCCTCTTTCGTCATTGCGAGCGTAGCGAAGCAATCCAGAGCGGCCTGCGTGATGCTCTGGATTGCTTCGCTACGCTCGCAATGACGAGGTAGGATAGGAGCGGCCGGCCAGCCTAAGCCTTACGCCGTCTTCGGCAACTCGCCCGAGATGTACTTGTCCATCGTCCGGTGGAATTGGCGGATGCGCGTTTCCTGATAGTGGCCGAGTTCCAGCCGCTTGTTCTTGCTGGCCTTCATCCCCGCCTGCACATGCGGCAGGTTTTCCATATCCTGATCGAACACGCCCGCGAGCGCCGCACCGATGAGATGGCCGGCATAGGCAAACGGCTCGCCATCCGGGATCATGAACATCTCGGGGCCCCGTGCCGGCTTTTCGCCCTTCTGCGCGCGCATCAGGATGCGCACTTCCATCAGGCAGTGATCGGCATCCTTCCACGGCCGCCAGCGGTAGACGATGTTGGGCACGAAGCCGCCCCACGGGCTCCAGTTGGGGAAGATGTTGTAGGTCAGGTTGTCGAGCATCTCGCTGTCCGAAGCCTGCGAGTAATCATGCCCGTTCATCGCCGCGAATCCTTCGCGGTTCGCCTGCGCCAGCACCTTGCGGGCCAGCAGCGGATCAGCCGGATCGAAACCCTTGAGGTCAGTCGGCTCTGCCGCATTGCGGCGGCCGCGCCCATCGCCGGCGCCAAGGAATTCGGCCAGCTTGTTGATCACATACATCTGGTCCTTGCCCTTGAGGTGGGGCGAGAGCGTGCCGTTGGGCGTGATCGCCCGGTTCATGTGATCGCCGTAGAGGTCGTAGCGGGTGTTGGCATCCGCAGTGAACGGCAGGATCTGCGGATGCGTGACGACCGAGTGCCAGGCTTCCATGAACGCCTCGGACACCGCCTTCCAGTTGGCCGGCACCACCTTCGCCACCCAGGCACCGGTGGTGCATTCGTCGAGCCGCCAGTTGTCGTAATGCTCGACGCCGGGGCCGATCCACTCGCGAAAGCTGGCCAGATCAGGGTTCTCGGTAATCAGGATGAAGCCCTGCCAGCGCTCGACCTTGAGTTCGGGGAGCGAGAGGTCCTTGTCTTCCAGATGCTTGAAATCCCACGCGCAGGGGATTTCCTTGAGGCTGCCGTCGTTGTTCCAAGTGAAGCCGTGGAACGGGCAGCGCAAGTTGATCGAGCGGCCGCTTTCGAGCCGCAGCTTGCGACCGCGGTGGAGGCACACGTTATAGAACGCGCGGACGCTGTCATCCGGCTGGCGGATCAGCAGGAAGGACTTGTCACCCAACTCGTAGACCACGGTGTCGCCGGGATCGGGCATGTCCTCTTCACGCGCGGCGAACTGCCACACGTTGGGCCACATCTTCTCGTCTTCAAGCGCCTTGAAGGCAGGGCTGGTATAGCGGTCCGGATCAAGCGGATCATCGCCGAGTTCCTGCGTCGATTCCATAAGCAGGTAATCGGGCGCCGGGCGCGTATCGACGGCCAGCATGTCGGTATATGTGATCCCAGGGCAGCGGTCGGAACGGTCGATCTGGGGGTCAATGTCAGCCATGTCGGGTCCTGATTGTGAGCGGCGCCGAAAAGGCCAAGGCGGCCTTGCCAGACGCACAAGTCTTGCACGCGCAGCATAATGCCATCGCGCTCGATGCCAACAAGCTGGCGCATTGGATAGGAAGGGAATTGACCCGGCGCGCGCGCTTTGCGGCGGCATCCCCCAAGAAGCCCCCCCGGGTCAAGCCCGGGGTTAGGGGGGGACTACTGCTTTTCCAGAAGGGCCGCGCCTTCGGGTAGCGTCACCCAGTTCTGCTTGCTGGTTGTCCAGAAATGGACGGTGGGCTCAAGCTCGTCGGGATTGTCGAGCGTGCCCGCCTTGATGAAGATCATCCCTTGCGCCATTCCGTCCGGCGTTTCGCTGAACACGGGCGAACCGCATGTGCCGCAGAACTTGCGCAGCACCGGGCGTCCCGCTTCGCTGCCATCCTCATAAGTGGTGAGCTCGCCAGTCCGCTCCAGCGCGGCGAAGGGCACGGCAACCAGCACTGAAAACGCCGTGCCCGCCTGCTTCTGGCAATGGCGGCAATGGCACACGCCCGTCAGCAGCGGCGGCCATGCGGTTTCATAGCGGACCGCCCCGCAGAGGCATCCACCCTGCCGCCGCTCGCCCGCCGTCTCTGCCTCGCTCATTGTCCCGTCTCCCTCTTTATCGTCGTTTTCATCGCACAAGCCTTGCGCCCGTGCCATCTCACGTTTCTGCCAGCCCAGGATCAGTCAACAGGGCCTTGAGCGCATTCTTGAGGATCTTGCCATTGGCGTTGCGCGGCAGGGTTTCAGCGATGAAGGCGATCCGCACCGGCACCTTGAATCCTGCCAGCCGCGCCGCGACGAAAGCGCGCAGTTCCTCCTCGCTCGCCTCAGCCCCCGGCGCGAGATAGACGACCGCTGCCGGTTCCTCACCCAAGGTGCGGTGCGGAATGCCGACCAGCGCGGCATCGGTCACCGCGGGATGTTCGTAGAGCACGTTCTCGACTTCGATCGAGTAGATGTTCTCGCCCCCGCGGATGATAACGTCCTTGGCGCGGTCGACGATGGTGCAGAAGCCCTCGTCATCGAGCTTGGCCAGATCGCCGGTACGCACCCAGCCGTTCACGAAAGTCTGCGCAGTCGCCTCGGGACGGTTCCAGTAGCCCGCAACGATCATCGGCCCGCTCGCCCAGAGCTCGCCCACTGTGTTAGGCGGGAGTACGGTAACGCCATCGTCGGCGCGGATTTCGAGGCTGGCGACCGGCGCCGGCGGGCCGCAGCTGGAGGGCCGATTGAGGTAATCCTCGGCCATGTGGTGCGTCACGGTGGCACTCGTCTCGGTCATGCCCCAGCCGTTGCCGGGGAGCGCGCCGAAGGTCTGCCAGATAGCCGAGACGAGCTCTGGCGCAGAAGGCGCGCCGCCATAAGCGATGGCTTCCAGGCTCGAGAGATCGAAGTTCTTGCGCTCCGGGTGTTCGATGAGCTGCCAGGCGATGAACGGAACGCCGCCGGTCATCGTCACGCGCTCCTTCTCGATCAGCCGCATGGCTTCGAGCGTATCCCACTTGTGCAGGAGCACGAGCCGGCTGCCGCCCGCGAGCGAGCCCATCAAGGTCGCCGAAAAGGCGGTTGCGTGGAAGAACGGCACGGCGAGGAGGATGACGCGCGGGCGCGGTTCGGGCAGCCCCTCACCGCGCCGCCGCGCCGATTGCGCACCACTCCACGCGCTCGTCATGATGTTGGTGGTGAGATTGCGATGCGTACCGAGTGCGCCTTTGGGTCGCCCGGTCGTGCCGCTGGTGTAGAAGATGCCGGCGGGATCGTCGCTGTGGATCTCGGCTGCCGGCAATTCCGCATCGGGGAGCGCGGACCAGTTGGCGGGCGCACCAATGAGGTCCTCAAGGCGCTCGGCGCCTTCACAAGCCCCGCGCGAGACGATCACCTTCTGCAGCGGGAGGCCTGCCGCATGGGGCGCGATGCGAGTCCAGCGGTCGGCATCCGCGATCAGCAGCTTCGAGCCGCTGTCCTCCAGCGCAAAGGCCAGCTCCTCCCCTGTCCACCACGCGTTGAGCGGCACGATGATCGCGCCAAGCGCGCAGACGGCCATGAACGCGACCGGCCATTCCGGCAGGTTGCGCATGGCAAGCGCCACGCGGTCGCCCTTGCCCACCCCGCGTGCGGCGAGCGCTGCCATCAGCGCCGCGACCGCACGGTGGAACGCATCGAAGCTTACGCGTTCCTCGCCGTAGACGAGGAAATCGGCCGAACCATGCGTCCGCGCCGCTGCCAGCACGCCGCGCAGATCGGCCAGGGCATGCTTCCACACCCGCGTCGGCACGCCGCGGATCGTCACGGTGTCCATCTCGAACGGCATCCCCGGCGCGCAGAGTTCTGCGCGGATTTCCGGCAGCGTGTGCACCGGCCAGCCGGCGGGAATCGTGGGAAGTGTGGGGCTCGCTTGGGTCATGACATCCTCATGGGCACCGCTCGTTCAGCCGGCACCTCTTTGGGAGCGAGACTAGGGCCGGGCCCGCCTCGCAGCAAGGGGCCCGAAAGGCCCCAATGCCGTAGCGGAAGGCCGCGAATCCGGCGGAATTGCTGCCTTTTTTCGCTTGCCACCCCCTCGCAAAGCGCTTCCCTGATCCCCTGTGATGACCTAATCCCGGCGCATAAGAAGATTCGTGGGAAGGACGCCAGTTTGCCGGACGCCGCGCACCCGGATGCCAATATGCCTGCACCTGACGAGGCCGCGCTCGGCTTCGGCGCGCTCGCTGCGCGGCTGGAGCCCCTGGGCGGTGGCCGCTTCCGGCTCGATGGTGCGGCGGGCTGGATGCAGGGCCGCACGATGTATGGCGGAACCGCCGCCTTCATCGCCTATTCCGCCGCAAGACTTGCGTTCCCCGATCTCCCCCCGCTGCGTGCCGCGCAAGTCGGCTTTGTTGCGCCGGTGGGTGAACATCTCGAAGTCGAGGTCGTCATGCTCAGGCAGGGCAAGAGCGTTGCGCAGGTCGAGACCTCGCTGATCTGCGACGGTGCGATCGCGCAGCGCACGCTCTGGCTGTTCGGAGCAGGCCGCGAAAGCAACGGGACCGTCGCGGCCGCTGTGCTGCCGGACCTGATCCAGCCCGAGGACTCCCCCCGCCTCACTGCCAACGATTATACCCCCGCCTTCACCGCGCGGATGGACATGCGCCGCGCCGATCCCACCGCTGGCTCGCCCCCGGGCACGATCCGGCGCTGGGTGCGCCTCAAGGACCGGACTGGCCTCGATCCTGTCGGCGAACTCGTCGGTATCGGCGATGCATTGCCGCCGGGCTCCGCCCGCGCGATGGTGCGGATGGGGCCGATCAGCTCGATCACATGGGCGCTCACGATCCTCGGCGAGGTGCCGGAAACGCGCGAGGGCTGGTGGCTGCTTGAGACCAGCTCCAACCACATGGCCGACGGCTTCAGCAGCGAAACGCTGCGGCTGTGGAACAGCGAAGGCGTGGAAGTGATGCACGGCCTGCAATCGGTCGCGGTGTTCGGATGATCCAGCTGGCCGATCCCGCTGCCCATGGTTTCGATGCAGGCCGTCTCGGGCGCATCGGCGCGTTTCTTGAGGAGCGCTACGTTGGCCCAGGCCTGCTGCCGAATGCCGATCTGCTGATCGCGCGCGAAGGCGAGCCGTTCCACCGCTTCACCACTGGCAAGGCCCGTGCCGACGGCACCCCATTGGCGCATGACGCGATCTTCCGCATCGCCTCGATGACCAAGCCGCTGACCAGCATGGCCTTCATGATGCTGCTGGAGGAAGGCAAGGTCGCGCTCGACGATCCCGTCGCCAAGGTGATCCCAGAATTCGCCGGGCTTGGCATCTACAATGGCGGAGGCGGCGATGCGCCGTTCTTCCCCACCCGCACCGCGACGAACCCGATGCGCATGGTGGACCTGCTCACCCACATGTCGGGCCTCACCTACGGCATCCAGAACCGCACCAATGTCGATGCCGCCTATCGCAAGGGCCGGCTCGACGGGCATGCCTCGCTGCCGGGCAACGACCACTTCATTGCCGAACTCGCCAAGCTGCCGCTCGAGTTCGATCCGGGGACGAGCTGGAACTACTCGGTCAGCACGGATGTACTCGGCGTAGTGGTTTCCCGCCTCTCCGGCATGAGCCTCGGTGAGTTTTTCGCCGCCCGCATCTTCGCGCCGCTTGGCATGGTCGACACCGGCTTCCACTGCCCTCACGAGAAGGCCCACCGCCTCACCGACAGCTGGGCCTGGAACCCGATGGGCGCGCCCACGCTAATCGATCACGCGGAAGATTCGAACACCTTGCGTGCGCCCCGCTTCGAAAGCGGCGGCGGCGGCCTGCTATCGACGACCGCCGACTATCACCGCTTCTGTGCGGCGCTGGCCAAGGGCGGCGCCCCGCTAATCTCGCCCAAGACACTGGCGCTGATGGCAACGAACCACCTCCCCGGTGGTGCGGACCTGACGACGCTTTCCAAGGCGCTATTCAGCGAGTCCGGCAATGCCGGCGTCGGTTTCGGCCTTGGCTTCGGCGTCGTGATCGATCCGGCCAGGACGCTGATCCCGGGCACCAGGGGCGAGTTCCACTGGGGCGGCATCCATTCCACCGCCTTTTTCATCGATCCGGTCGAGAAGCTGCACATGGTCTTCATGACCCAGCTTTTTCCGTCCTCCAGCTATCCCATCCGCCGCCAGCTCAAGACGCTGGTCTATTCGGCGATGACGCACAGTCACGCCTGAACCGATCGAAGGAGATTAAGCGATGTCCGATCCCATCCCCGGCGCCAAGGACCATATCGACACCGCGCGCAAGCTCGCCGCGACGATCGACGATATCCCCGCCGATACCGCGCTGCTGCCGGTGAACAAGGTCGGCGTGATCGGCGCGGGCACGATGGGCGGCGGCATCACGATGAACTTCCTCACCGCGGGCATTCCCGTCACCATCGTCGAGATGACACAGGAAGCGCTCGACCGCGGTGTCGCGACGATGCGCAAGAACTACGAGAACACCGTGAAGCGCGGCAAGATGGATGCCGCGCTCGCCGAAGCTGCGATGGGCCGCCTCACCCCGACGCTGAATTTTGGCGCGCTCGCCGATGCCGATCTGGTGATCGAGGCTGTCTACGAAAGCATGGACGTCAAGAAGGAGGTCTTCGGCAAGCTCGATGCCATCGTGAAGCAGGGCGCGATCCTGGCCAGCAACACCAGCTACCTCGACGTGAACGAGATCGGCGCCTCCACCAATCGCCCGGAAGCGGTGCTCGGCATGCACTTCTTCTCGCCCGCCAACGTGATGAAGCTGCTTGAAGTCGTGCGCGGCTCGGCCACGGCCAAGGATGTGCTCGGCACGGTGATGGCGCTGGCGGTGAAGATCGGCAAGGTCCCGGTCGTTTCGGGCGTCTGCCACGGCTTCATCGGCAACCGCATGCTGGCCAAGCGGCAGGAGCAGGCCAACGCGCTGATCATGGAAGGCGCAGACTTCGCAGACGTTGACAACGCGCTGCTTGAGTTCGGCTTCCCGATGGGTCCGTTCCAGATGGCTGATCTTGCCGGTCTCGATATCGGCTGGCACCGCGACCCCAACCGCATCGAGACCCTGCGCGAGGCGCTCTGCGCGCTCGGCCGCTGGGGCCAGAAGAAGAGCGCGGGCTTCTATGACTATGACGAGAACCGCCAGCGCACCCCGTCCGAAGTCACGCGCGGCCTGATCGCCGAATGGGCCGCGAAGGCGGGCAAGCCGCAGCGCAAGATCGATAGCGCGGAGATCCTGGAACGGCTGCTCTACCCGATGATCAGCGAAGGCGCGCTCATTCTCGAGGAAGGCATCTCGCAGCGCGCATCGGACATCGATACGGTCTGGCTCAACGGCTATGGCTGGCCGGCCTGGACGGGCGGCCCGATGTTCTGGGCGAGCCATATCGGACTTGGTACCGTCGTCGCGGGCCTTGAGAAGCACGGCCTCCCCGTCGCCCCGCTGCTGGCGAAGAAGGCCGCGGCCGGCGAAGCCTTCGACTGAGGACGGGAGCGACCATGCAGATCGAGGATATCGTCGAGAGCCCATTCATCCCGCTGAGCGTGATCCTGCGCGCTCATGCGGCACGGCGGGGCGATGCCATCGCCTTGGCCGATGAAACCGCGCGCCTTTCGTGGGCCGATCTCGATGCCATGCTCGACCGCGTGGCCGCTGCGCTCCAGCGCGAAGGGGTTCAAGCGAACGAACCTGTCGCCATTGCAGCGAGCAATGCGGTGAGCACCGCGCTCGCCTTTCTCGGCGCGTTGCGCGCGGGCGCAGTGGCCGCACCGCTCACCTCGACCGCTGCGCCGCCGACGGTGCTCGCCATGCTGGCGGACAGCACCAGCCGCGTGCTGCTGCTCGACAAGGCCATGGCGGATGGTCTTGCGGGCCTGCCATTTCCGGAACACGTCAAACGTATCGCGCTCGACGATAGCGACGCGGGCCTGCCGTTCTCGCAGTGGATCGCCCCCGAAGGCGCGAAGCCCGAGGAACGCGTGCCCGCGCCGGAAGACCCCTTCAACATCATCTATTCCTCGGGCACCACGGGGATGCCGAAAGGCATCGTCCAGTCGCACCAGATGCGCCACGAATATGCCCGGCGCACGATTGTCGGCGGGTATGACGACGATACGGTCACCATCAATTCGACGCCGCTCTATTCGAACACCACGCTGGTCAGCTTCCTCCCCACGCTCACTGCGGCGGGCAAAGTCGTGCTGATGAAAAAGTTCGATGCGCGCACCTTCCTCGAGCTCAGCCAGCGCGAGCGCGTGACCAACGCCATGCTCGTGCCGGTGCAGTACCGGCGGATCATGGAGCTGCCAGACTTCGACAGCTTCGACCTTTCCTCCTACCGCCTCAAGGGCTGCACTTCCGCGCCCTTCCCGGCATGGCTGAAAGCAGACGTGCTGAAGCGCTGGCCCGGCGGCCTTGTCGAGGGCTACGGCCTGACAGAAGGCGGCGCGACCACCACGCTCCTCGCGCACAAGTTCCCCGACAAGCTCCACACCGTCGGCCAGCCCTCGCCCGGCCACGTCATGAAGATCATCGACGAGGACGGCAACGAACTGCCGCAGGGCGAAGTCGGTGAGATCGTCGGCCGCTCGCCGATCATGATGAACGGCTATCACGGCCAGCCCGCCAAGACGCGGGAGATGGAGTGGTTCGACAAGGATGGCGTTCGCTACATCCGCCACGGCGATATCGGCAAGTTCGACGAGGACGGCTTCCTCATCCTGATGGACCGCGCCAAGGACATGATCATTTCGGGCGGGTTCAACATCTTCCCGACCGACCTCGAAGCGGAGTTGACCCGTCAGTCTGCCGTGAAGGAGGCCGCTGTGGTCGGCATCCCATCCGATCAGTGGGGCGAAACTCCGCTCGCGGTGATCGTGCTGGCCGATCCCGCCGCCGATCCCGAAGCCATCCGACTGGAAGCCAACCGCGCGCTTGGCAAGACCCAGCGCATCGCCCGCATCGAAGTCGTCGATGAATTGCCGCGCAGCCCCATCGGCAAAGTGCTCAAGCGCGAGCTTCGCGATCACTTCGGCGGTAACCCGATTGCCCAGAACCCCGTTCACACCCCGAATTCCAAGGAGAGCAACCATGCGTGATGCCGTTATCGTCGCCGCCGCCCGCACCCCCATCGGCCGTGCCTACAAGGGCGCGTTCAACGCCACCGCCGGTGCCACGCTGGGCGCGCTTTCGCTGGAGGCCGCTGTCGCGCGCGCCGGGATCGAAGGCGCTGAAGTCGATGACGTCGTGTGGGGCGCCGCGCTCCAGCAGGGTGCGCAGGCAGGCAATATCGCGCGGCAGGTCGCGCTCAGGGCCGGCCTTCCCGTCACCGTCTCGGGCATGAGCATGGACCGCCAGTGCTCCTCGGGCCTGATGACCATCGCCACCGCCGCCAAGCAGATCATTGTCGACCGCATGGATGTCGTCGCAGCGGGCGGTCAGGAATCGATCAGCCTGGTCCAGACCAAGGACATGCGCGTGATGCCCGACCGTAGCCTCGTTGCCATGCACAACGCGGTCTACATGCCGATGCTCCAGACCGCCGAGACGGTCGGCAAGCGCTACAACATCAGCCGCGAAGCCTGCGATGAATATGCGCTGCAATCGCAGCAGCGCACTGCCGCCGCGCAGGACGCGGGCAAGTTCGATGACGAGATCGTGGCCGCCAGCGCCTCGATGGGCGTGCAGAACAAGGAAACCGGCGAGATCACGATGCACGACGTGACGCTCGCAAAGGACGAAGGCAACCGCCCATCGACCACCTTGGAAAACCTGCAGGCGCTGAAGCCTGTGATCGAGGGCGGCATCGTGACCGCCGGCAATGCGAGCCAGCTGTCTGACGGTTCGGCCGCCGTTGTGCTTATGGAAGCCGGTGTTGCCGCGCAGAAGGGCCTCACCCCGCTCGGCCGCTATGTCGGCATGGCCGCCGCCGGCACCGAGCCCGATGAAATGGGCATCGGCCCGGTCTTCGCGATCCCCGCCCTGCTGAAGCGCTTCGGGCTCAAGATGGACGACATTGGCCTCTGGGAACTCAACGAGGCCTTCGCGGTGCAGGTGCTTTATTGCCGCGACAAGCTCGGCATTCCCAACGAACTCCTCAACGTCAACGGCGGCTCGATCTCGATCGGCCACCCCTATGGCATGACCGGCGCGCGCTGCACGATGCACGCGCTGATCGAAGGCAAGCGCCGCGGCGCGAAGTATGTCGTCGTCACGATGTGCGTCGGCGGCGGCATGGGCGCGGCGGGGCTGTTCGAAGTCCTCTGATCTTCTGACCGCCCAACGAGAAAGGGGCGCTGCCGGACAAACCGGCAGCGCCCCTTCCTCGTCTTATCCTCAGCGGATCACAGCACCAGATCGGCCGCCGTGATCGCATTCACGCCTTCGAGCACGATGGCGAACTCCGCCGCCGGGCCCTTGTCGATGCTGCCGTAGAGCGTGTGGGTCGAGGCATCGAACCAGACCACGCCAGCACCGTTGCCCGGCGTGGGTGCGCCGCTGATGAGGATGAAGGCATCGTTGCCGCCGCCCTTCACCGCGTCGATCGCCGAGAGGTCGATCTTGTCGCTGCCCGAGACAAAATCGGTGATGTGATCCGAGATCCCGGGGCGCGAGTCCTTCACCTCAGTGAAGCGGAAGGTGTCATTGCCGCTGCCGCCTGTCAGCGTGTCGCCACTCTTGCCGCCGGTGATTGTGTCGTTACCTGCGCCGCCATCGAGGTCATTGGCCTCCTTGGTGCCGATGATCACGTCGTCGAAGCCCGATCCGATCACGTTCTCGATGCCCTTGATCGTATCGAGCCCGGTGCCCGCATCATTGGCGATGGCATTCGCGATGCCGATATCGAGATCGATGCTCACCCCGGCCTTCGCGGCCGAGTAGTCGATCATGTCGCTACCCTTGCCGCCTGCGAATGCATCGTTGCCGGCATCTTGCCCCGCCAGGAACAGGTCATCGCCTTCGCCGCCGGAGACCTTGTCCCTGCCCTCTCCGCCGAGCAGCGTATCGTTACCCTTGCCACCATCGAGATCATCGTCACCCACGCCGCCGTTCAGCGTATCGTTGCCGTCGAAGCCGATCACCTTGTCGTTTCCGTCACCGCCGTTGACGGTATCGTCGCCGATCCCGCCGCCGACGGTGTCGTTGCCGTCGCCGCCGTTTACGGTGTCGTTGCCCTCTTCGCCGCGCAGCGTATCGTTGCCGATGCCGCCGTTCAGGGTGTCATCGGCAAGCCCGCCGTAGAGCTTGTCGCTGCCATCGCCGCCGTTAAGCGTATCATTGCCTTCGCCGCCCACCAGCTTGTCATCGCCGAGATTGCCGAACAGGGCGTCGTCGCCCGTGCCGCCATCGAGGTAATCGCCGTTGTTGCCGCCATAGAGATCATCGCTGTCGGCACCGCCATAGAGCCGGTCATTACCGTCGCCACCATCGAGCACATCCTTGCCGCTGCCACCGTCGAGCACGTCGTTGCCGTTGTCGCCGACCAGCACGTCGAGACCCGCGCTGCCCAGCAGCACGTCGCCGCCGTTGCCGCCCAGCAGCACATCGTCGCCCGAGCCGCCGTTCAGGATATCGGCGCTGCCAAGGCCCGAAATCCGGTCATCGCCGGCGCCGCCGCTGATCACGTTCTTGCCGCCGTCACCCTGCAGCGTATCGTCGTTCGAACCGTCGCCATCCTGATCGCTCGGCACGCCGTTGTCGGATTCGTTCGCGGTGGGATCGTTGATCACCTGTCCCGTGAGCGTCGTGTAGACGACCCCCTTGCGCTCGAAGAACGAAGGATCGTCGGAGGTGCTGTCGGTCGCACCGAACGTGCGGACCTTGATGTAGGCCCCGAACGTGCTGGTCAGCTTGATCGTGTTGGTCCCGGCATCAAAGCTCAGCACCTGGTTCTTGGCGATCGGGGTGATTTCGAAGGCGCCGTCGTCATAGGCGTACATCGTGATCGGCGTGGTCGTCGTATCGAACTTGAAGATCTGCGTCATGGGTGGTCCCTCCTTCGCAATCGAACCTCTGTCGCCGCAAGGCACGCGGCGCTGCGGTGTGCTCGCTTGAGGACGGGAATAGCGAAACTTGCTGACACATCGGCGACACCATTGTTCATGCAGCGTACAGGTTGCCGGGGTTGTTCGGTCACTGCTTGCGCATCGCAAGCAACTGATATCGTACAGTACTTCCGGATAGGCTGCAGATGCCGCCGCACCCAGGATGGCACCGGATCGGACATGATGCTGCGCGCGATGCTGCAATCGCTCGCGCCCGATTCGCGAGCGAGCCGGCTTGCCCACCGGCGGCACCGCGCCTACCCTCCTCGGCATGACCGAAGACACTCGCCCCTGGCCGCAGGACGGCCGCGAACGCCTGATCTATCCCTCCCCGGTCGGCTGGAAAGGCACCGATTTCGTCGACAACGAGGGCGAGCTGCTCAAGCTGCTGAACCCCAAGACGGTGTTCATGATGGGCGACAATCCCGCCCTGCCGCGCATGCCGGAACGCCCGCGCCTTCTCGATTTCTTCCGCTGCCGCTTCGGCGATATCACCGTGCGGCACTTACTCGTCAGCGCCAAGCGTGCGCTCGATGATGGGCTGCCGGAAAAGGTCGTGATGGCCTGTCTGCTGCACGACATTTCCAACGGCTGCCTGATCCGCTGCGACCACGGCTACTGGAGCGCGCAGCTGGTCGAGCCCTATGTCGATCCCGAAGTCGCCTTTGCGGTGAAATACCACCAGGCGCTGCGCTACGTGCCGGATGAAAGCGTCGGCTACGCCTACCCCGAGAGCTACCACGCCTTCTTCGGCCCGGATTATCAGGTGCCTGACTACCTGCTGCGCGACGCCGAATATGCCAAGAACCACAAGTGGTACATGACCGCGCGGCAGATGACGCTCTACGACACCTACTTCTTCGACGATTTCCCGGTGGTGGTGCCCGAAGAGCTGGAAGACGTGATCGGGCGGAACTTCAAGGAGCCGTCGGAAGGGCTGGGGTTTGATGGTTCGCCGACAGCGCATATGTGGCGCACGATGATCTGGCCGAACAACTTCCTCTAACCGCGTTTAGAGCGGTTTTCGACCGTTATGAATCGCTGGGGATTCCCATCGTCGTAGATCTCTGATTCAGAGTCCGTACTGGTGAAGGAGGCCAGCATGGATGGGTCAGCCTTTATCGATGGATC
>NZ_JAIXZS010000091.1 GCF_027489515.1 Novosphingobium sp.
CGAAGCCGGCGCGCGGCCGACGTAGGTGAAGCTTTCCTCTTCTTCCCAGAAGATGATGCCATCGCCGATCACGTGGCCATAAGGCGTCGTCGGCACATACTGCTTGGCCTTGTTGACCGCCCAGCCCTTCGAACTGTTGATCATCGTGTCCGAGAGCAGCTTCCCGGCATCCTTGCCGCGGATGTAGAGGTTCACCATGTGGTGCGACTGATCGAACAGCACCGCCGAGTGCTGCCATGCCCACTGTTCGCTGCGCCAGTTGGAAAACTCGGGCGCCACCACCGGATAGACGTAGGCGCCAAGCTGCGAATTGCGCAGCATTTCAACGATGTTGGACTGGCCCTGAAGGACCTCTTCGAGGTTCGCTGCCACGCTGTCTCTCCCGATTGCAAATGGCTGGTTGAAATTTGTATGCAACACATACAATATCGAAGCAGATTCGCAATGCCAAATTGTGCAGGCCCCATGCGGGCGAAATGCATCGCTGGCGGCGAGCGACCGCGCGTTCTATGGGGCGCGCGGCCCACGAACGAACAGGGAGAGATTTGAATGACTGCACCAGTGATCCTGACGCTTTCGTGCGAGGACAGGCCCGGAATCGTCGCCCGGGTTACCGGCAACCTCTATGAGGCCGGCGCCAACATCCTCGAGGCGCAGCAGTTCGACGACACCGAAAGCGGCCAGTTCTTCATGCGCGTGGTGCTCGATCCGGGCTCGGGCGACGAGACCACGCTGCGCAGCGCCTTCGCCCCGGTCGCCGAACAGTTCGGCATGGAATGGACGATGCGGGATAGCTCGAAGAAGCGCCGCACCGTGCTCATGGTCAGCAAGTTCGATCACTGCCTCGGCGATCTGCTTTATCGCACCCGCATCGGCGAACTGCCGATGGAAGTCGTCGCGATCATCGGCAACCACCCCAAGGAAGCGCTCAACATCACCCTGCTGGGCGATGCCCCCTATCACCACCTGCCGATCACCAAGGACACCAAGCCGCAGCAGGAGGCGCAGGTAAAGGCGATCGTCAATGAAACGGGCGCCGAACTCGTCGTCCTCGCACGCTACATGCAGATCCTCTCGGACGACATGGCCTCGTTCCTCAACGGCCGCTGCATCAACATCCACCACTCGTTCCTGCCAAGCTTCAAGGGCGCCAAGCCCTATCACCAGGCCCACGCGCGCGGTGTGAAGATGATCGGCGCAACGGGCCACTACGTGACGACCGACCTCGACGAAGGTCCAATCATCCACCAGGACGTGACGACCGTGACCCACGCCGACACGCCCGATGATCTCGTCCGCAAGGGCCGCGACGTCGAACGCCGTGTGCTGGCCGAAGCGGTGCGCCTCCACCTCGAAGACCGTGCGCTGCTCAATGGCAACAAGACGGTGGTGTTCCGGAGCTGAAACCCCTTGCTCTCTCCCCTTGAGGGGAGAGATACGAAGGCTTGCGAGCTTGCTCGCTAGCCGTAGTTGAGAGGGGCACAGGCGCTGCGCAAGTTCCCCTCTCCCCACCCTCTCCCCTCAAGGGGAGAGGGCTTCAAGCGAGGGAGCAGGCAATGCAGGTGAACTGGCTCGATCACGTCAACGTGATCACCGACAAGCTCGACGAGACCGCCGAGTTCTACAAGGCACTGCTGAACCTTGAACGCCGCAATGCCCCTCCGCCGCTGACGCCCGAAAACGCGCAGTGGATGTACGACGCCGGCGGCAAGGCGATCGTCCACATCAACTCGGTAGACTGCCCCCGCGCCTTCGACCGCCACGTCGACCCCGGCGCGCTGACCGGCGCAGTGCATCACGTCGCGCTCAACTGCTCAGGCTACGACGAACTGATGGAGCGCGTCGGCGCGCTCGGCACGCCCTTCCAGCTCAACACCGTGGCCTCCATCGGCCTGCGGCAGATTTTCGTCAGCGATCCCAACAACGTGCTGCTGGAGCTCAATTTCTTCGGGGATTGAAGAAACTACTCCGGCCGCTCCCCCGCCATCGTCGTGCGGTACATTTCCCGCCGGAAGCCATCGTAATCATTCGGCGCCAGATGGAGCGCGGCGCGGTTGTCCCACATCGCGATCATGCCGGGCTCCCACCGCAACCGGCAGGTGAAGCCCGCCTGCGTGATATGCCGCGTCAGCATGTCGAGGATCGGGCGGCTTTCCGCCTCGGTCATCCCCTCGATCCCCACGGCATAGACTTCATCGACATAAAGCGAGGGCAGCCCGGTGAAGGGATGCGTGCGCACCAGCGGGTGGAAATTGCCGTTGAGCGCCGAGGAGCGCCGGTCGTCATTGGCGAAGGCCATCGGCTTGCCGCTGATCTTCTCCTGCGTCGCGACGTTCGCTTCGGCCGACATATGCACCTTCAGCGGGCGCAGCATGGCCTGCATGGTGGGGCTCAGCATCCGCCATGCGAGCTGCGTATCGGCCCAGGTCGTGTCCCCGCCATAGGGCGGCACCTGAACGGCGCGCAGGATCGTCACCGAAGGCGGCTCGTCGAGGAACGGCGAATCCGTGTGCCAGCCGCTGCCGAACAGCGCCTTGGTCTTCGTGTCCGCTTCCTTGATCAGCGGGTGGACATTGCGGTGCCCCTCCACCCCTTGCGTATAGGCATCAACCGCGAAGGGCCCGAACCGCGCGGAGAACGCCTCGTGCTCGGAATGCGTGAGGTGCTGATCGCGCAGGAACACCATCTTGTGCCGCCACAGCGCATCGCGGATTTCATCGAAGGCTTCGGGCAGGAGATCATGCCCCAGCCGCACCCCGGTGATTTCCGCACCCATCGCCGCGGTCAGCGGATGCGCGGTAATATGCTTGTAGTCGCGCGCCGCGTTATCGAAATCGCCCTGCGGGCTCAGCCTCACTTCGCGCATCAGCTTCTCTCCATCAGGCGGGGATCGCCCCTTCCAGCGCATCGGCCAGCTCGACCGGGCGCGAGAGATAGGGGCTGTGATCGGCATCGAGTGTCACCACCCGCGCGCCGGGGCTCATGGCCTGCATCCGGCGCTGGCTGGTAATCGGGATCGTGCGGTCAGCCGTGCATTCCACGTAGGTGCGCGGAATCGAGCCCCAGCGCTCCGCGGTCAGCGCCAGCGGCTCCGAACGCGGCCCATGCGGCTCGGCCACAAGGCGCGGCAACACGCCTGCCACCAGTTCCGGCGGCGAAAGCTGCGCAAAGACCGGCGCAGCGCGCGCGGGATCGACCACCGTCGCGGCGCCATCGTGCACCTTGCTGATGATCGCATCGAAATCCGGGTTGGGCTCTTCCATGGCTTTGAACTGCGCCCGCGAAGCGCCGGAAGGCAGCATCATCGCACAGATGTAAACCAGCGCGTCCATCGCCGCAGGATCCCGCTCCGCCGCCGTGCTGACAACCAGCCCGCCGCGCGAATGCCCCGCCAGCACGACCGGACCGCCGCCCAGCTCGGCCTTCAGATTGCGGCAATGCTGCGCAGCAAACTCGCCCCATTCGCCCAACGTTACCGCTGCCAGTTCCTCCGCCGAGCCGCCCATTCCCGGCAGCGTCGGCGCGACCACGGTGTGCCCACGCGCCCGCAGCAATGCTGCAACCGGATCAAAGCACCAGCCGCCATGCCACGACCCATGGATCAGAACGAACCCCGCCATCAGCGCACATGCCCCGACCAGGTGCGCAGCCCCGGCGCGGTGCGGTCTTCGCTCTTCAGCGCCGCCGCCATGCCCGGCCGCGCCGTCACGCGGTCCCGCCATTCGACCAGGCGCGGCGCGCGCTTGGCGATCTCCATTTCCGGGAACATCCGCTCCACCATCATCCCGCAGTGCGAATAGAAGTTGATGTCCGCGAGCGTATAGGTCTGGCCGGCCAGCCACGGCGTTTCGGCCAGCTGCCTTTCCACCTTGTCCACCGCATATTCGATCTTTGCCGTGGCATTGGCGAGATCGGCCTCCGAAAAGCCCGAACGCGCCGTCGCCCACTTCTTGCGCTGATCGGGCAGCGGGATGTTCTCCAGCAGCTTCTCGAACTCCCCGCTTTCGATATTCCGCGCGATCACGCCCACCATGCGGTGCCAGCCGTGCATCGAGACGAAGTTCATCACCTGCTCGTCGACGAACTTGTTCCAGTAGCGCATCCGCGCGGCGCCGACCGCATCGCGCGGCCGCAGCGGGCCATCCGCCGGCTGCGCATCGGGAAACACGTCTTCCAGGTACTCGTTGATCACCGTGGTGTGGGTGATGATCGTGCCGTCATGATCGAGCACCGGCACCTGCCCCTCCGGATTGATCGCGGTGAACCAGGGCTGGTGCTGCTCGAACTTGTGCAGGTCGACGTAGATGCTCTCGTATTCGAGCCCCTTCTCCTTGAGCGGGGCCATGGATTTCAGCGAGTTGGCCAGCGGTTCAGCGTGATAATACTTGAGTGCCATGGTCTTACCTGATCGCAAGGGTGCCCAGCACGCCACCATCCACCGCCCAGGACTGGCCGGTGACGTGCGCGGCAGCGCGTGACAAAAGAAAGGCCGCGACTTCGGCTACATCTTCCGAAGAACCAAGCCGCTGTTGCGGCACGTTTGCGGCAAGCGAGGTCAGCTGCTCCGCCGGAACGCCATCCAGCAGCGGGGTCTCGATGAAGCCGGGCACTAGGCAGTTGACGCGCACACCATGCGCCGCCCCTTCCAGCGCCGCTGCGCGCGCAAGGCCCAGCACCGCGTGCTTGCTCATCACATAGCCCACATTCATCGCCATGCCGCGCTCCGAGGCGAGACTGCCGGTGATCAGGATCGAGCCCGCCCCACGCGCCTTCATCTCCGGCAGCACATGCCGCACAGCCCAGAACGCGGATTTCATGTTGACCGCCATCAACGCCTCGAAGGCATCGTCCGAATAGGCTTCCAGCGGCGCAAAGGTTCCGCCCGTCCCGGCATTGAGGAACAATGCGTCGATCGGCCCGTGCTGCGCGACCGCACTCTCCAGCGCCGCAATCAACTGGTCCTGCTGGCCGACATCCGCTGCCGCCCAGCCCGCGCCTGCGCCGAGTTCGGCGCAGAGGTCTGCCAGCAATTCCCCGCGCCGGGCAATCAGCGTCACCCGCGCGCCGCCGCGCACCACGCGCTCTGCTGCCGCGCGGCCGATCCCGGTCGAAGCACCGGTGATCACCACATGCTGGCCTGCAAAATCCATCAGCTTGCCCTCGGCGCAATGAAATCGGCCCAGACGGCCCACTCGGGCTTGTCGGAAGCGTCAGGCTCCCACTGCTGCACCATCAGCGCGCGCGCTTCGGGTTCCGGCATGCCCAGGCAATCCCGGTGCAAGCGGTAGAAGAACGCCGAAACCCGCCAGTTCATGATGCAGTGGACATGGACCGGCTTCGGCCCCTGCTCCAAGGCCGCACGAAAGGCCGCGAAATGGGTCTCGTCCGGCGCATCGAACGGCACCGGGATATGGGTGTAACCGATCCCCGCCGCCGCCAGCTTCGCGCCTTCATCCGCCAGTGCATCGGGATGGCTATCGAGCGCCAGATTGACCACATGCCGCACGCCCAGCGCAGCAAGACGCGCAACATCGGCCTCCTCAAGCCGCCCCGATGTCGTGACCTCGCTGCCCAGCCGCTGCCAGCCGCGAATATCGGCCGGGTCTGCCATCATCTAGTCTCAGGCCAGCCCGAGCACGCGCACCGCGTTGTCCTTCATGATGCCGGGCATGACTTCGTCCTTGAAGCCAACCTTGAGCGCGGCATCGATCCACTTCTGCGGATGGATCAGCGGAAAGTCGCTGCCGAACAGCATCTTATGCTTCAGCTGCGTGTTGGCATACTGGATGATCTGCGGCGCGAAGTACTTCGGCGACCAACCCGACAGGTCTATGAACACGTTGTCCTTGTGCAGTGCCATTGAAAGGCTCTCGTCCACCCAAGGCCACGAGGGGTGCGCCAGAATGATCTTCATGTCCGGGAAATCGACCGCGACATCGTCGATCAGGATCGGCTGACCATACTTGAGGCGCATCCCGCCGCCGCCGCGCATCCCCGTCCCCATGCCCGAATGGCCGGTGTGGAAGATCGCCGGCAGCTTGTACTCGGCGATCACCTCGTAGATCGGATAGGCCATCCGGTCTGCCGGGTGGGCGTTCTGCACGATGCCGTGGAACTTGAAGCCCTTGACCCCGTAGTTCTCGATCAGATCACGCGCCTCGCGCGCGCCGAACTTGCCCTTGTGCGGGTCGATCGAGGCAAACGCGATGCAGATATCATCGTTCTTGAGCGCCATTTCGGCGACTTCGTAGTTCGACACCCGCTTGGCGCCCATGCCGCTTTCGGCATCGACGGTGAACATGCAGAAGGCAATCTGCTGTTCGCGATAGATCTCGACGATCTCGGGCATCTTGGGCCGCTCGCGCGGCGCCTTGAAATAGGCCGATGCTGCATCGAAGAACTTGCCCATCACCGGGTCTTCCGGATCGTGGCACGAAACCTCGGCATGCACGTGCACGTCGATGGCTTTGATCTTCTGGATGTCGATGGGCACCGGGCAATTCCTTGAAAGAAGCCCCGACGACCGCGAGGTCGCCGGGGCTGCTGGTCATTCAATCATGGCTCAGACGAGCGCGTCCTTCTTCACGGTGATCACCTGGCTGTAGGTGAACTCCTTCAGGCCCTCGATGCCGTACTCGGCGCCGAAGCCGGACTGCTTGTGGCCGCCGAAGGGCGCGAACGGCGAAAGGTGCAGGAACTCGTTGATCCACACCGTACCCGTCTCGAGCTGCTCGGCGATCTTCACCCCGCGGTCGGTGTCCTTGGTCCAGACCGCGCCGGCAAGGCCGTACTCCGAGTTGTTCGCGCGGGCGATCACTTCATCGTCGCTCGAGAACTTCATCAGCGGCATGACCGGGCCGAACTGCTCTTCCGCCACAATGCGCGCGTCTTCCGGCGGATTGTCGAGGATGGTGATCGGCACATAGTAGCCCGAGCCCGAAGGATCGACATCGCCGCCGACGAGGAACTTGTAGCCGTTGGCCTTCGCGTCCTCGATCAGCTCGCA
>NZ_JAIXZS010000018.1 GCF_027489515.1 Novosphingobium sp.
TAGAGCGTCCTGCGGAAAATCTGAATCGTGGGATTCCCATTGTTTGTGATTTGTGATTCACCCTCATTGGAGGTGGATCATGGGCAAAGCACATTCGGCTGATCTTCGGGTTCGGGTTTACGATGCCATTGCCGATGGCGGCACGCGGCGCGGTGCTGCGCGCCGATTTGGCGTGAGCGCGGCGACGGCGGTTCGTCTGGCGAAACTTCAAGCGCAGACGGGATCGCTGGCACCCGCCCGGCAGGGCCGACCTGCCGGGAGCGGCAAGCTGTCAGCGTATCGCGATGTCTTGATCGCGTGGGTTGAGGCTGATGGTGACGTGACCTTGCCCGAGCTTGCGGAGCGGCTTGCCACCGAACATGGCATTGCTGCGCACCCGACATCGCTGTCGAGGTTGCTGCGATGCGCTGGCTTTACCGTTAAAAAAAACGCTGCTGGCCAGCGAAACCGATCGCGCTGACATCGTTCGCGCGCGGCATGTCTGGCACACGCATCGCCAGCCGTGGATGACGAAGCGCCCGGAACGCCTGGTGTTCATCGATGAGACCGGGACGACCACCAAGATGACCCGCCTGCGCGGACGGGCTCGGCGGGGTCAGCGGCTCAAGATGAAGGCGCCCTTCGGCCATTGGGGCACGCAGACATTCATCGCAGCCTTGCGCCACGACGGGCTGACTGCACCTTGGGTGATAGACCGCCCGATGAACCGGAAAATCTTCGAAGCCTATGTCGAAACCCAGCTCGCCCCGACTTTGAAGAAAGGCGACATGGTCATCCTCGACAATCTCTCCAGCCACAAAAGCGAGAAAGCTGCGGCGATCCTGAAGGCGCGCGGGGCGTGGTTCCTGTACCTGCCGCCCTACAGCCCGGACCTCAATCCCATCGAAATGGCCTTCGCCAAGCTGAAAGCGCACCTGCGAAAGGCAAAAGCCCGCACAGTCGATGCCCTGTGGAAGGCCGTCGGATCAATCTGCGAACTCTACCATCCAGACGAATGCTGGAACTACCTCAAGGCAGCAGGATACGTTGCAGATTAAACGCACGACGCTCTAAAGGCTGCGGCCGGCCCGCCCCGCCAGCTCGTTGACATACTGCCAGGCAACGCGGCCCGAGCGGCTGCCGCGCTGCTTGGACCATGCGAGGGCGTCGTCTTCGGCAAAGCTCAGGCCGTAGTGCGCGGTGTAGCCCGCAATGATTGCAAGATAATCGTCCTGCGAGCAGGCATGGAAGCCGAGCGAGAGGCCGAATCGGTCGGCCAGCGCGAGGCGGTCGTCAACGACATCACGCGGGTTGATGGGGTCGTCCTGCTCGGCCATGTGGCGCTCGACGATGGCGCGGCGGTTGGAGGTGACTGCGAGGCGGACATTGGCGGGGCGGGCCTCGACACCGCCTTCAAGCCACGAGCGCAGACGGCGGGCCGAACCGGCATCGCCCGCATCGAAGCCGAGATCATCGAGCAGGATCAGGAAGCGGCGGTCGGCGTTGCGCAGCTGCGCGAGCAGTGTGGCAAGGCTTTCGTCCGGCGCGGCTTGAATCAGCGCAATGCGGCCCGGATGCGCGTCCTGCGCATTGCGGACAGCGGCGCGGACCAGCGCGGACTTGCCCATCCCGCGCGAGCCCCACAGCAGCATGTCGTGCGCTGCTGCGCCGGAGGTAAGGCGAAGGACGTTCTCAGCGACAGCTGTCTTCTGGGCATCGACACCCTTGATCAGCGCCAGCGGCGGGGCTTCGAGCGGATCGACGGCGCGCGCGGCTGTGCCCGTCCACACATAGGCGGGATGCCTGAGCCAATCCGTTGCCCCCGGGGCGGGCGGGGACAGGCGCTCGAGCGCGGACGCGATTCGTTCGAGCCCGGATAGTTCGAGTCGGGACTCGTTCTCGCTCATCCCGTCAGCGCCTCGCTTTCAAGCTCGTAGTAGAGCGCGGCGCCGGCCATGGCGGCCGCGCCAAGCCCGCGCGCCTCGGGCACGATCGTGCGGTTGAACACCTTGGTGACGGCGGTCTTTTCGATGCCGCCGGTCGCGCGGGCCTGGCGGGCGAGCTGCCACCCGGCAACGGCCACGGCGCACATGGTGAGGAACGGCACGCTGCCGGCGAGCTTGTCGTCGAGCGTGGCATCGCCGCTCGCCATCCATGTGCCGATGGCAGCGGCATCCTTCGCGAGCGAGGCGACTTCGGGGACGTCCTGCATTTCGGCCGAGATATCGGCCATCAGCGCCTGCAGCACGCCGCCGGCTTCCATGCCAAGCTTGCGAGTAACGAGGTCCGCGGCCTGAATGCCGTTGGTGCCTTCATAGATCGGGGCGATGCGCGCATCGCGGTAGTGCTGCGCGGCGCCGGTTTCCTCGACAAAGCCCATGCCGCCGTGGATCTGGATGCCAAGGCTGGCGACTTCGCAGCCGACATCGGTGCCCCAGGCCTTAAGCAGCGGCACGAGGAGTTCGGCACGCTGCTGTGCTGCGCGGTCGCCAAGGAGGCCGCGATCGACCTGTCCGGCGGTGTAGTAGAGCAGCGCGCGCGAGCCTTCGGTCAGCGCCCGCATGCGCAAGATCATGCGGCGCACATCGGGGTGCTCGATGATCGCGACCGGGTTCTTGTCGGGCGAACCGGCGCGGGCGGACTGGACACGGTCCCGCGCGTACATGCGGGCCTGCTGCAGCGCGCGTTCGGCGATCTGGACGCCCTGGCTGCCGACATTGATGCGCGCCGAGTTCATCATCGTGAACATGGCCTTGAGGCCTTCGTTCTCATGGCCGACGAGTTCGCCGATGCATTCGGCGTTGTCGCCATAGGACATGACGCAAGTGGGCGAGACATTGATGCCGAGCTTGTGCTCGATGGAGACGGCGCGCAGATCGTTGCGCGCGCCGAGCGAGCCATCGGCGTTCACGTGGTACTTCGGCACGATGAACAGCGAGATGCCGCGCGATCCCGCAGGCGCAGCGGGGGTGCGGGCAAGGACGAGGTGGATGACGTTCTCGGCGAGTTCGTGCTCGCCCCAGGTGATGTAGATCTTGGTGCCGGCGATGCGGTACTTGCCGGCGTGCGGGCCTTCCTCGATCCGCACGGCGGTGCTGCGCAGCGCGCCGACGTCGGAGCCGGCCTGGGGTTCGGTGAGGTTCATCGTGCCCGACCAGGCGCCCGAGATCAGCTTGGGCAGGTACATCGCCTTCTGCACCTCGCTGCCGTGGTGATCGAGTGCCTCGATCGCGCCGACCGTGAGCATCGGGAGCAGCGTGAAGCCCATGTTGGCCGCGCCGAGCGTTTCGAGCACGCACGTGGCGAGCGTGAAGGGCAGGCCTTGTCCGCCGAATTCGGCCGGGCCGGCAATCGAGCCCCAGCCCTGCTCGACGAAAGCCTCGTAGGCTTCAGCATAGCCGGCAGGGGAGGAGACCGCGCCATCCTTGCAATGTGCGCCTTCGGTGTCGCCGATTCGGTTGAGCGGGGCCCATTCGCCAGCGGCAAAGGCACCGATGCCTTCGGCAATCGCCTCGACCACATCGGGAGTGGCCGCGCCGTAGCGTTCATGCGCGGCGAGTTCGTCGATTCCCGCGCAGACGCGCATGGCCAGGACCTGATCTTCGGTGGGGGCGATAAAGCTCATGCGCTCTTTTCCTTGGCAGCCTCTGCGCAGGGCTATAGCGGCAAGGCATGAACACGCAAACGCCTCCAAAAGTGCTGCCCGCCGTGCCCGGCGGCATTGCCGAGGCCGCGCGCGTGCTGGTGGCGGGCGGGACGGTCGCGGTGCCGACCGAGACGGTCTACGGCCTCGCGGCGAGGGCGGACCGACCCGAGGCGGTTGCCGCAATCTACCGGGCCAAGGGCCGTCCGGACTTCAACCCGCTGATCGTTCATGTGCCGCATCTGGCGGCAGCGGCCACGCTCGCGGTTTTCGATGACCGCGCGCGCGCGCTGGCAGCGGCATTCTGGCCCGGGCCGCTGACCCTGGTGCTGCCGCGCCGCGAGGGTGCGCCGCTTGCTGCAGCGGTGAGTGCGGGCCTGCCGACGGTGGCGCTGCGCGTGCCGGCGCATCCGGTGATGCGGGCCGTGCTCGAGGCGGCGGGTCTGCCGCTGGCGGCACCTTCGGCCAACCGCAGCGGCGGGGTGAGCCCGACCAGCGCGGCGCATGTGGCGGCCTCACTCGGCGCGCGGGCGGATCTGATCCTCGATGGCGGGACCACTGAGCGCGGGCTGGAATCGACCATCGTGGCGGTACGGCCCGGCGGCGGCTGGCAAGTTCTGAGGCCAGGGCCCGTGACCGAGGCGGCGATTGCAGACGTGCTGGGTGAAGCGCCGAGCGAGGAAGAGCGCGGGATCGAAGCGCCGGGCCAGCTCGCCAGCCACTATGCGCCGGGCAAGCCGGTGCGGCTGGCGGCTGAACGTGCGGAGGATGGCGAGTTCCTGATCGGGTTCGGGGCCGTGGCGGGCAGCATCTCGCTTTCGCAGTCTGGCGATCTCGTCGAAGCGGCGGCGCGGCTTTATGCCTGCTTGCACGAGGCGGCCGCAGCGCCCGAGCCGCGCATCGCGGTGGCGCCGATCCCGGAGGAGGGCATCGGCGCTGCGATCAATGACCGGTTGCGCCGCGCTTCCGTCTAGCGTTCCGCGCGCAGCTGCTCGATTTCACCGCTGAGCTGGTTGGCTTCGGAGCAGGCCGCGGTTTCGCCGCGGTTGCAGGCCTCAAGCGCGCGGTTGTACTTCTTCTCGAGCTTCCGGATCTTCCCGTCGCGCTTGCGCATGGCGCGGCCGCGGTTGCGGTCGGCTTCCGACTGGCTGGTCGTCGCCAGGTCGACGGCCTTGGCCCCCACGCGCACCGGCGCGGTGACGATGCTGGCAGCGGTGCTGGCAAGACAGCCCGAGAGCGTCAGCGCGGCGAGCGGGGCAAGAAACAGCAGGGAACGGGGCAAGGATCGGGGCCTTTCGCTCAAGGACCGGCCCTGCCTATCCGAAGTTGCCTTGCAGCGCCATGACGCGCGCTGCCTGCCCGATCAGGGTTCGCAGGTCAGCGTACCTGAACCCATCGCATTGACCTTGCACTGTGCGCGGCCCTTCACCTTGACCGAGCCAGAGCCCATGATGTCGGCCTTGACCTGCCCGTCGGACGCGAAACGCGCGTCACCGGAACCCGCGATCTCGACTTTGGCTTCCTCCGCGGAAAGGCCGGCGAGATCGGCCGAGCCAGAGCCCGCCAGCGAGATCCGCAGCGACTTCGCCTTGCCACCCGCCTTGAGATCGCCCGATCCGATCACTTCGACCTTGAGTTCCTGCGCTTCGACCAGCGGCACTTCGATATCGCCGGAGCCGGCAATGCTCACGCTCGCGGCATCACCGCGCAGGGTATCGGCGCGCATCGTGCCCGAACCGGCCATGACCAACCGCCGTGCTGCCGGGACGGTCACGTTGATCGTAGCGAGATCGTCCGAACCGCCGATCTTCCAGCCTTCGCGCCCGATCGCGAGCTTGCCGTCGGTGAGCACGAAGCGAAGCCGGTCCTTGGCGTCTTCCTTGCCATCGACCGTGATGGCGAGCTTGTCACCCTCGATTACGTGGACCGTATCGGGGCCGAGCAGGGTGATTTCCTCCGGTGCCTTGGCCGAGAGATCGAGTTCTGCAAGCCGCACGCCTTTCATGCCGCCCATTTCCATGGTCGCGCCGTCGCAGGCGCTGAGCGAAAGGGCGATGGCGGCAACCGCAATCCCGCCGAGTGTGCGGGCGATATCCTTGATCATGGCGCTCTCCTTGAGCCTGGTGTGTTACCCCTATAACGCACCCAAGCGCCTTGCGCCAAGTCACTCGCCGATCCCGGTCGTGCGTTCGCCGGAGCAGGAGGCATGAAAAAAGGGCCGCCGGATCACGCCGGCAGCCCCTTTTTCAAACCCTTTCGCCTTTCCCCAAAGGCGAGCAGGTGCATCCGGCCTCAGACCGTTTCGTAGTACTTCGGTGCGTGCTCGTTGAGGATCGCGAGGATCTTCTTGAGCGCGGCGGGCTCGTCCGTCTTTTCCATTGCGGCGAGTTCGCGCGCGAGGCGCGAGGACGCGGCTTCGAAAATCTGGCGCTCGGAGTAGCTCTGCTCCGGCTGGTCGTCGGCGCGGAACAGGTCGCGCGTGACTTCCGCGATCGAAACGAGATCGCCAGAGTTGATCTTGGCTTCGTATTCCTGCGCACGGCGCGACCACATCGTGCGCTTGACCTTGGGCTTGCCCTTAAGGGTATCAAGCGCCTCGCGCAGCGTCTTGTCCGAGGACAGCTTACGCATGCCGATTGCTTCAACCTTGTTCACGGGCACGCGCAGGGTCATGCGTTCCTTTTCGAAGCGCAGCACATAGAGCTGCAGCTTCATGCCTGCGATTTCCTCGTTCTGAAGTTCCACTACACGGCCAACACCGTGCTTGGGATAGACGACGTAATCCCCAACATCGAAGGCAAGTGCCTTGGTTGCCATTGCTTATCCTTTCGGCGCAGCAGAGACAAAAACAACACGGGGCGACGATGCGCCCCCGAAAAGCATTCCGGGCCCTTTGGGGTTAGGTCCGGCAAACGACCGTCTTTCGCGGTCTGAGAGCACTGCGATCCGTTTGCCGTTCGTCCTGCCTTAGCGTGTTGTTGGCGATCGGCGAGTTCGTCCCGGCCGTCGCTTACGCATACATATAGCAGGCCTGTAACAAAATTACCAGAGGCAAGGGCGGAAATGCCGCTCCAATATGCCGTGTTTCCGGGCGCGATGGCTTCCGCGCCCGGTATCGAGCGCTCAGTCGCCCTCGCCAGGTTCAGCCGAGAAGTACTTTTCGAACTTGCCGTCCTCACCCTTGTGGTCGTCGGCGTCGGCCGGCGCGTCCTTCTTGGTGGTGATGTTGGGCCACTCGGCGGAATACTTGGCATTGAGCTCAAGCCACTGTTCGAGGCCGTTTTCCGTATCGGGCAGGATCGCCTCGGCCGGGCACTCGGGCTCGCACACGCCGCAGTCGATGCATTCGCTGGGGTTGATCACCAGCATGTTCTCACCCTCGTAGAAGCAGTCCACCGGGCAAACCTCGACGCAATCCATGAACTTGCAGCGAATGCAGGCTTCGGTAACGACATAGGTCATGGCAGTGGCAATCCCTCAGCTTAAGGATGAGCAGGTTTGATTTCCTGACCTGCTAGAGGCGTGGAGCCCGCCGCGTCAAGCACCTCATAGCAACCCCTGGCTTCTTCGACAGGGCCGCGCCGCCGGGGCAGCTCTCCGACCGCGATCACCTTCACACCGCTGCGCAGCGGCAGGACCAGCACATCACCGCAGCGCACCGCGGTGCTGACGCGCTCGATGCGGCGGCCGTTGAGGCGGATGTGGCCTTCCGCGACCCAGTCCTGAGCAAGGCTGCGGGATCCGGTAAAACGTAGGAACCACAAGAGCTTGTCGATGCGCAGGGAGCCTTCGTCCGCCATCAGCGGATAAGCTCGGCCAGAGCGGAAAAGGCGCCGGTGGGCGAGGGTAAAGGCGTGGCGGCGGTGCGGGCAGGAGCGGCGCGCGGGGGACGCCAATCCCACATCGGCGGCGCCGGCGGGCCATGCACGGCATCGGCGAGTAGGCGCGCCATGTGGACGCGGAAGCCCGCGGCCCGGAGCAGCGCGGCATAGCCAGCGGTGGCAAGCCCCATCGAGCGCGCGAGCGCGGGATCGAGCGGATAGCGTTTGCCCGCGGCGCCGATGCGGCGGCGGTGCGCGGCCTGGAGCAATTTCTCGGCCATATCGACGCGGATCGCCTGTCCGGCCGCGCGGCGGTAGCCGGCCGGCGCAGCCTTGGTGGTCACCACAGGGGGCATGTTGCGCGCAGGCGCCGCTGGGGCCTCGCCGCGCAGCGCGGCCAAGCGGCACCACAGCGCGAGCGGACCGGGCTTGAGCACTGCCGGGAGGAACAGGTCGAGCGCGCCGGTGCGCACGCCGAGGCGGCGCAGCGCGTCGCGCTGGCGGGTGTCGAGCCGTTCGAGCGCGGCGTTCTCACGCGGCAGTACGCCGCCCCCCGCCACGAGCAGCAGCAGCAGAGCACGTAGATCGGGGCCGGATTCAGTCGCCCGCGCGGCCTGTGCGAGCCGCAGCAGCGGACCTAGATCGGCGGTGATGCGGCGGGCGAGCCAGCCCTCCAGCGCGGCAATCAGCTGGGGGCGCAGCCGTGCCGGGAGCAGACCCAGCGCGGCATCGAGCCGCAGGCGCGGCTCCAGCACCGATTTGCCCGGCTCCAGCCGTGCGACGACAATGCCGTTCCACGCCAGCGCGCCCTTTTCGAACGCGAGACCGCCAGGCGTGTCGGCCGCAGCGATCAGCGCTTCGGCGCGGGCGACCAGCAGACCGGGCAGATGGCGTTCGGCTGCGGCAAGAAGCAGCTTGCGGTCCGCCGCGCGGGCCAGCGGATCGACCACGAAACGGAAGCCTTCGAGGTGGCCGATGGGTTCATCATCGACCAGTACCGCGCCCGCATCGCTGATCCGCACCGGCAGTAGCGAGGCATCGCCGCCGGCCTTGCGCATGAGCACGGTGGTGCGCCGATTGACGAAGCGTTCGGTGAGGCGCGCGTGGAGCGCATCGGACAGCCGCGTTTCGACGGCGCGGGCGCGCGCGGCCATTTCTTCGCGCGCCAGCACCCAGTCCGGGCGCTGGGTGATATAGGCCCACGACCGCACCGCGGCGATGCGGCCCTGCAGCGTGTCGATATCGCCGGAGGGATTGTCCTGCTGCGCGATGGCCTGCGCGACATAGTCCGCACCCAGATAGCCGTGGCGCAAATCCTGCCACAGGCGGGCAACGAAGCGCGAATGCGTCTCGGCACCCTGCTGGCGGAAATCGGGGAGCGAGCAGACTTGCCAGAAACGCTGCACCGAACGGCGACCACGCACTGTGCCCGCAACATCGGGCTCATCGGCAAGGCGTTTGAGCACGGCTAGATCGATGGCTGGCGGCGCTGCGGCAAGTTCGGGACGTGGGGGCGGGCTTTCGAGATCATCGATCAGCGTGCCGATCGAATCGAAGCGGGGCTCGGCCTCGCGCCAGAACAGGCGGGTGAGCGGCGGGAAACGGTGCTCCTCGATCGCGTAGACTTCTTCGTCGGCGAACTCCGGATCGTGCCCGCCCATCCCGGCGAGCGTGCCGAAGGTGCCGTCCTTGTGGTGGCGCCCGGCGCGCCCGGCGATCTGGGCCATTTCTGCCGTGGTGAGCCGGCGCTGGCGATGGCCGTCGTACTTCGAGAGGCCGGCAAAGGCGACATGGCTGACGTCGAGGTTGAGACCCATGCCGATGGCGTCGGTCGCGACGAGGTAATCGACCTCGCCAGCCTGGTACATCGCGACTTGGGCATTGCGCGTCTGTGGGCTCAAGGCGCCCATCACGACTGCCGCACCGCCACGGAATCGGCGCAGCATCTCGGCCATGGCGTAGACCTGCTCCGCGGAGAAGGCGACGATTGCGCTGCGGGGCGGGATGCGGCTGAGTTTCTTCGCGCCGACATGGCTCAGGGTGGAAAAGCGCGGGCGGCTGACAACGTCGACACCCGGCACCAGTGCCTTGACCATGGGTTCGAGCGTGGCTGAGCCGAGCAGCATGGTCTCCTCGCGGCCGCGTGCGTGGAGCAGGCGGTCGGTAAAGACGTGCCCGCGCTCTGGGTCAGCGGCGAGCTGCGCTTCATCGAGCGCGACGAAGGCCAGATCGGGCCTGCTGGGCATGGCCTCGACCGTGCAGAGGTGCCAGCGCGCGTTCGGCGGCTCGATCCGCTCCTCGCCGGTGATTAGCGCGACGTTGGCTTCGCCCTTGATCTTGCAGACGCGGTCATAGACCTCGCGCGCCAGCAGACGCAGGGGGAAGCCGATCGCGCCCGAGGAATGGGCGCAGAGGCGTTCGATGGCGAGGTGGGTCTTGCCTGTGTTGGTCGGGCCGAGCACGGCCTTGACCGTCCGATCCTGTCGGTCACCGCGCGCACGAGCAGGCAGGTGGCTGGCCATGACCGTGAATGTGGCAAGGCCGCCTGCGCGGTGCAAGCGGCCTTTGGGGTTTTATCCCCCTCCCGTCGTCAGGAGGGGGCATGTCGTCAAACCAGGCTGTCAGCCGTCGTAGTCGGCGCCGAGCGAGGTGTTGCGCACGGGCGCCGCTGCGGTGATGCGCAGGGCTTCGGCCGACTGCGAGAGCGAGCCGATCTCGTCAACCTGGTCATCGTCATCCGGCAGCACGCGCTGGAGCGACTGGATCAGGTTTTCCTTGAGCACGGTCGGGCGCACGGTGGCATCTGCAATCTCGCGCAGGGCAACGACCGGGTTCTTGTCGCGATCACGATCAACGGTGAGTTCCGCACCGCCCGAGATGGCGCGCGCGCGCTCGGCAGCGAGCAGCACGAGATCGAAGCGGTTGGGGATCTTGTCGACGCAATCTTCGACGGTAACGCGCGCCATGCGGGGCACTCCGTAAAAACAGGAATGGATGGAAGAGCGGCGAGCTAGGGCGCGCTCGCCAGAAAGTCAAGAAAATGCGGGTTCAGCGAATCATTCGTCGCCGAAGTCATAGGCCATGTGATCGGGCGCGAGGTCGCTGAAGCGGGTGATCCGCGCTTCGAACTTCAGGCGGACCTTCCCGGTCGAGCCGTGGCGCTGCTTGGCGACGATGAGCTCGGCGAGGCCGAACACGCGCTCCATTTCGGCCTGCCAGGCGGCGTGGGCTTCCTGCACCTTGGCGTCGTCGGTACCCTGCGGGACCTTGGGTTCGCGCGAGGCGACATAGTAATCCTCGCGGAACACGAACCAGACCATGTCGGCGTCCTGCTCGATCGAGCCGGATTCGCGCAGGTCGGAGAGCATCGGGCGCTTGTCGTCACGCTGTTCGACCGCGCGGCTTAGCTGCGAGAGCGCGATGACGGGGACGCCGAGTTCCTTGGCCAATGTCTTGAGGCCGCGGCTGATTTCCGAGATTTCGTTGACGCGGTTGTCGTTGGCGCGGCCCGAACCCTGCAGCAGCTGCAGGTAGTCGACCACGATGAGGCCGATATCGTGGCGGCGCTTCAAGCGGCGCGCGCGGGTGCGCAGGGCGCCGATGGTAAGGGCTGGCGTATCGTCGATGTAGAGCGGCAGTTCGGCGAGGCGCTGGCTGGCGAAGGAGAGCTGCTGGAAGTCCTCGCGGCTGATGCGGCCCATGCGCAGTGCCTCGGAACTGATGCCCGATTGCTCGGCAAGGATACGCGTGGCGAGCTGGTCCGCGCTCATTTCGAGGCTGAAGAAGGCGACACTCGCGCCGACGCGCTTGTTGAGGGGGGTCCCGCTCTGCTCCTCCTCCATCCACCGTGCGGCACAGTTGTAGGCGATGTTGGTGACGAGCGAGGTCTTGCCCATGCCGGGACGACCGGCGAGGATGATGAGGTCGCTATCGTGCAGGCCGCCGATCTTCTCGTTGACCGAGGTGAGGCCAGTGGTCTTGCCCGAGATATGGCCGCCGGAAAGCAGCGCCTTCTCGATCATTTCGAGCGAGGCGCGCGTGGCGACGCCGAAGCTCTGCGCCTCGTTGCCGGTCTGCGCGCCTTCCGCCACGGCGTAGAGCGCGGCTTCGGCGTGCTCTATCTGCTTGAGCGGCGCGACCGTCTCGCTCGTGTCCATCGCGCCCGAGACGAGATTGCGCCCGACGGTGATGAGTTCGCGCAGGAGGGCAAGATCATAGATCTGCTCGGCGAGTTCCTTCGGCGCCAGCAGGCCCTGTCCGTCTGCCGTCAGCCGCGCGAGATAGGCGGTGCCGCCAAGCTCCTTGAGGCCTTCGTCCGCCTCGAAATAGGGCTTTAGGGTGACCGGGGTGACCACCGCCTTGCGGTCGATCAGCGCGAGAATGCGTTCGAATACCCGGCCATGAACCGGGGCGAAGAAGTGCTCCGGACGCAGCGGGGTGGGCAATTCTTCCAGAATCCGGTTGTCGATCAGCACCGCGCCGAGGAACGCGGCCTCTGCCTCCACGTTGGCGGGAAGCGAGGCGACAGGAGCACCGGACGGAT
Organism: Novosphingobium sp.; assembly: GCF_027489515.1. Lineage (GTDB taxonomy): Bacteria > Pseudomonadota > Alphaproteobacteria > Sphingomonadales > Sphingomonadaceae > Novosphingobium. The sequence continues at coordinate 11,987 of NZ_JAIXZS010000018.1, forward strand.
CGGGCTCGCGCAGGGGGATCGGCTGGACGTTAGACATGCGAGCCTTGTGAAGGAGCGGGGGGCTGGCGGCAAGCGGCGCGGATGCCACACCGCCTGTGGATAGCGGGGAGGGAAAGGAAAAGAGCGCGGATTCCTTGCGCAAATGGCTTGCCCGCGCGGAAACCGTCTGCAAGACACTGGCCGCCATGGCCGACCCGCGCATCTCGCATATCGAGCTCGACGAAGCGACGATCGTGTGGCGCAATGCCGATATCGAGCAGGAACGCCGCATCGCGATCTTCGACCTGATCGAGGAGAACACCTTCCGGCCAGTGCGCGCGGCCACAGCGGGTTACGAGGGTCCTTACCGCCTGCGGCTTTCAGTGGATGACGGGCGGCTGGCGCTGGCGATCTCGGCGGAGGACGGCAGCCCGCTCGAGACGATCGTGCTGGGGCTTGGCCGTTTCCGCCGCCCCATCCGCGATTACTTCGCGATCTGCGATTCGTATTACCAGGCGATCCGCCGCGCGACGGCGCAGGAGATCGAGACCATCGACATGGCCCGGCGCGGCGTCCACAACGAGGCGGCCGAGATGCTGCTCGAGCGGCTGGAGGGCAAGATCGAGACCGATTTTGCCACCGCGCGGCGCCTCTTCACCCTGATCTGCGTTCTGCATATCAGGGGATGATGGGCCCCCCGAAACCAGGCGACTCAGCGTGAACACCCCCGGAAAAGCGGCGCGGCGGCGCGTGTGGATCCTGCTCGCCGTGGTGGTGCTGGCAGGCCTCGTGGCGGCTGTCTGGTGGGAATCGCACCGCTGGGAGCCGGATCGTGCCCGCTTTCCGGTGCAGGGCCTTTGGCTCGATGCGCATGACGGTGCTGCGGACTGGCCGCTGATCAAGGCGCACGGGGCCGATTTCGTCTACCTCACCGCGAGTGAAGGCCCGGGCCGGCGCGACGAAACCTTTACCGCAGGGCTCGATTCGGCGCGCAAGGCGGGGCTTCAGGTGGGCGCGGTCCATGTCTATGACCTGTGTGCGCCTGCCGATGCGCAGGCGGGCAGCTTCGTGACCGTGGTCCCGCGCGATGATGCGCTGCTCCCGCCCGCCGTGGCGCTCGATCTCGATTCGCGTTCCTGCCCGCAGCCGCCCGGAGAGGCGGCGATGCAGAGCGAACTGACGACCTTCCTCAACCAGATCGAGAAGCACACTGAACGTCCGGCGATCCTGATGATCTCGCGCACGTTCGAGGCGCACTATCATCTGGCGGCACGGGTTGACCGCAATCTCTGGGTGACGGGTGATTTCCTGGAACCCACCTATGCCGGGCGGCCCTGGGTGATGTGGACCGCGACGTCGCGGCTGCGGACGGCGGGCGTCGCGGGCCCGGTGCGCTGGGTGGCGGTGCACCGATGAGCGCGCCGCCGGACGATCTTGTCGCAGCGGCGACCGACGCGGCGCGCGGCGCCTATGCGCCCTATTCCGGCTTCCATGTTGGCGCGGCGCTGCTGTTTGATGATGGCGCGGTGGTACCAGCCGCCAATGTCGAAAACGCAAGCTTCGGGCTTTCGCTCTGCGCCGAGGCCAATGCCGTCGCACGGGCAATGACCGAAGGGCGGCGCGGCGGGCTGGTGGCGGTGGCGATCGTGGGCGGCCGGCCGGACGCAGCGGGCGCAGTGGTGACGGGCGGCGAGCCGGTCATGCCCTGCGGACGCTGCCGGCAGATGCTGCACGAGCTGGCGGCGCTGGGCGGCACCGATCCGGAGATCATCGGGGTTTCCGAAAGCGGCCTTACCCGCATGTCGCTCTCGGCCCTCTTGCCCCATGCCTTCGGACCGGCCAATCTGGCCTGAACGCCTTTCTTCCCTTCCCAGCATACCGGAGCGCCGCATTGGCCATTCTTTCCGACAAGTGGATCCGCACGCAGGCCATGGAACACGGCATGATCGAGCCGTTCGTGGAGAGCCAGCGCCGCGAGGGCTGCATTTCCTATGGCCTCTCCTCCTATGGCTATGACGCGCGCGTGGCGGATGAGTTCAAGATCTTCACCAACATCGATTCGTCGGTAGTCGACCCGAAGGACTTCGATTCGAATTCGTTCGTCGACCGCAAGACCGATGTCTGCGTGATCCCGCCCAATTCCTTCGCGCTGGCGCGGACGGTGGAATACTTCCGCGTGCCGCGCGACGTGCTGGTGATCTGCCTCGGCAAATCGACCTACGCGCGCTGCGGGATCATCGTGAACGTGACGCCGCTGGAGCCGGGCTGGGAAGGCCATGTGACGCTGGAGTTTTCCAACACCACCCCGCTGCCGGCGAAGATCTACGCCAACGAAGGCGCGTGCCAGTTCCTGTTCCTGCAGGGCAATGAACCCTGCGAGGTGAGCTATGCCGACCGCGCGGGCAAATACATGGGGCAGCGCGGGGTGACGCTGCCGAAGCTTTGAAATCACAAGAACAACGGGAGAGAGAAATGGCAATGAGCAAGGCCGAACGGCCCTTCGATATCATCGTCTACGGCGCGACCGGATACACCGGGCGCCTCGTGGCCGAGTATCTCGCGCATCATTATGGCAAGGACGGTCCGCGCTGGGCGATGGCCGGGCGCAGTGCAGAGAAGCTGGCGGAAGTGCGCGATCTGATCGGCGCGCCGGCAGATACGCCGCTGGTCGTCGCGGATTCGTCCGATCCCGCCAGCCTTGCAGCGATGGCCGAGCAGACCCGCGTGGTGGTAACGACGGTCGGCCCGTACCAGCTCTATGGCGAGCCGGTGCTGCGCGCCTGCGTCGCGGCGGGGACGGACTACGCCGACCTGTGCGGCGAGCCGGTGTGGATGCGCCAGATGGTCGATGCGCTGCACGAGCAGGCGAAGGAAACAGGTGCGCGCGTCGCGTTTTCGTCGGGCTTCGATTCGATCCCCTTCGATCTCGGCGTGTTCATGCTGCAGCAGGAAGCCAAGGCGCGCTTCGGCGCACCGGTGCCGCGCGTGAAGTGCCGCGTGCGGGCGATGGTTGGCGGCTTCTCGGGCGGAACCGCCGCCAGCCTTGGGGCAACGCTGAAGGCACTTGGCGCAAATCCCTCGCTGATCCCGATCATGACGAGCCCGTTCGGCCTGACGCCGGGCTTCGAGGGGCCGGAACAACCGGCGGGCGACAAGCCGTTCCTCGACGAGGCGACCGGCAGCTGGGCCGCGCCGTTCATCATGGCGGTGATCAACACCAAGAACGTCCACCGCACCAACATGCTGCGCGGGCACCCCTATGGCGCGGATTTCGTCTATGACGAGATGGTGCTGACCGGGCCGGGTGAGCAGGGCCAGGCGATTGCCGAACACATGGCGAAGACGCCGATGATCGGCGGGCCGAACGATCCCAAGCCGGGCGAGGGCCCCACTGCGGAGGAACGGCTCAACGGCCATTACGACGTGCTGTTCATTGGTGAGATGCCCGATGGCCGCGAGATCCGCTATGGCGTCAAGGGCCGCTATGATCCGGGCTATGGCTCGACCAGCCGCATGCTGGCGGAGACGGGCATCGCGCTGCTTTCGTGCGAGGCGGAAGGCGCGATTGCCACGCCGGGGGCCTTGCTGGGCGAAGCGCTGGTCGAGCGCCTGCGCGCCCATGCCGAGATCAGCTTCGCGGCCGAATAAGGCCTAACGGATCGCCTGCCGCGCCAGAGGGGGGTGCGCGGCAGGCGATCCGAGCCGCTCAGGCTGCCTCGGCGTAGGCCTCGGCTTCGGCGGCGATCAGGATATCGGCAAGCATCCAATAGGCCTCGCCCCAGGCGGCGAGCACTTCGTCGGTGGCGACGTCAGCTCCGACAACATCGCGGATAGCCGGCAGCAGCGCTTCGGCGACGTAAGGATAATGCTCAGCCTTGACGCCGGTTTCGACGTGGCGGCGGACCATCTTCGTGACGGCCGAGCCAAGCTTTTCGAGATGATCGATGTTTTTCGCGTAGGCGAGGATCGCGTTGGCCAGCCGACGCGGCTGCTCGCCGCTTTCCTGCGCGGCGGCGTCGAACATGTCCTTCACGTCCGGGTTCACGAAGAGGCGCTTGTACATCGCGGTGGTGATCGCCAGCCCGTGCTTCTCGATGACCGGTGCAGTGGCCTTGACGATGGTGCGGGCGTGTTCGGAAGCAGTGCGCATGGGGTCTCTCCAATCCAGTATTACAAATACCGGTATTTAATCTGCTTGATTTAGGCAAGCGAAAAATGGATTCATGACGGCGCCATGCAGCTTACCCAGCACACCGACTTCGGCCTGCGATTGCTGATCGTGCTTGCCCGCGCGGGCGGCCCGCTGAGCCTGCCTGCGTTTTCCGCGCAGCAGGGGCTCAGCTACCACCATGTCGCCAAAGTGGCGCAGGCGCTGGTGGCAGCGGGATTTGCCGTTTCGCATCGCGGCCGCAGCGGCGGGATCGCGCTGGCACGGCCGGCTGATCAGATCATGGTCGGTGAAGTGGTGCGCACGCTGGAAAAGGGCATGCGCCTCACGGATTGTGCAACCTGCGCGCTGCGCAGCGATTGTGCGCTGAGCGGCGTCCTGGCCGAAGCGCTGGAGGCCTTTCTCGGCGTCCTCGATCGCTACACGCTGGCAGATGTTGCGCGCGAGGGCGTCGCGGCCTTTGCGCCCTGGGCCGCGCTGCCGGCGGCGCCGTCCTGCGCGGTCAGCGAGGCTTCCTGAGCGCCGCCACGCAGGCGGCCCGATCGACATCGCGGCCATCACCACGCCGCGCATCGACGTAAGTCGCGGTGGGGCGTCCGCCGCCCTCGGGCGGATAGAGATAGGCGTCGAGCACGCAGGGGCTGCCGCTCCATTGCAGCTTGCGCGCATCACCTTCGCGCACATCGAGACGGGGCGCGCCGAACTGGCGGGTCAGCGCATCGGCGTCGGCGCCGATCACGCCTTCGAGCCCGGGCAGGACCTGCACGTGCGCGCGCGGGCGCTGCGTCTGGATCGCGGCAGGCGGTGCGGGGCGGATCAGTTTGGGCGGCGGCGGCGGTGCGGGAAGCGGGCGAACCGCATCGGTGCTGCCTCCGCAGGCGGCAAGCGCGAGCAGCGCGGGAAGGGCAAGCAGGTGGCGCAGGTACATCACGACAGTGAATCGCCGCTCGGCCCCGCGCTGTCAACGCAGAGAGCGCTTCGGGCCGCTCGGCGCAGCGCATCGTTGCACCGCGTCGCCCCGCCCGCTAGGTCGCCCGCGACTGACCACGCGTGGAGATTATCCGGATGAGCCTTGCCCCCGCCCGTTTCGATGTGATCGCCATCGGCAACGCCATCGTCGATGTCATGGCGCCAGCGGCGGAGGACGACATCGCGCGGCTCGGTCTTGCCAAGGGCGGCATGACGCTGATCGATACCGCCCGCGCCCGGGAGCTCTACGCAGCGATGGGGCCGGCGCGGGAAATCTCGGGCGGCTCGGCAGCCAATACTCTGGCTGGCCTCGCCGCGCTGGGCGCGACGTGCGCGTTCATCGGCCAGGTTGCCGATGATCAGCTTGGCGAAGTCTTCGCGCACGATATCCGCGCCGGCGGGATTGCCTTCGATACCCCGGCGCGCGGCGATGATCCGGCGACGGCGCGCTGCCTGATCTTCGTGACGCCCGACGGGCAGCGCACGATGAACACGTACCTCGGCGCCTCGCAATTCCTGCCGCCCTCCGCGCTCGATGAAGAAACGATCGCGGCAGCATCGGTGCTCTATCTGGAAGGCTACCTGTGGGATCCGGAAGAGCCGCGTCAGGCGATGCGCCGTGCCATCGGTGCCGCGCGCGGTGCGGGGCGGCAGGTTGCCTTCACGCTTTCGGACGGCTTCGTCATCGCCCGCCATGGCGATGATTTCCGTGCGCTGATCGCAGCGGGCGAAATCAACATCCTGTTCGCCAACGAGCACGAGCTTGCCGCGCTGACCGGCGAGGCGGACTTCCACGCCGGCATCGCCGCGCTTGCCCCCAAGGTCCCTGTGTTGGTCGTGACACGCAGCGAGAACGGTGCGCATGCCGTCGCGCATGGCGTTCATGTTTCGGTGCCGGCCGAGCCGGTCGAACGGGTGATCGATACGACCGGCGCCGGCGATCTTTTCGCAGCCGGATTCCTGTTCGGCCATGTGCGCGGCCGCAGTCTGGAGGACTGCTTGCGGCTGGGCGCGATCTGCGCCGCCGAGGTCATCTCGCACTACGGCGCCCGTCCCGAAGCGGACCTTGCTGCGCTCGTGGTCGAGCGGTTGGGCTGAGCCCTCAGGCGGCGCGGCGGACCTCGACGAAGGCGGTCCGTTCGGCGCGGAAGGGGAGCGGGCGCAGCACCAGTCCGGCCTGCGCGATGCGCGCGGCAAGCTCGGCCTGCTCCGCCGGGTCCTGGCGCGCCTGCCCGAACCGGGCAAGATCGAGGATCGTGCGGTCGAAGCGGGCCATCACGGCGGTGATCGCGTCGTAGGTCTCGTCCGGCCATGCCGCCGCGACATTGGTGAACAGCAGCGTCGCGCCCGCCGGATCGAAAGCATCAGGCAGCCCTTCCGGGAACCGCGCAAAGGCAATCGCGTAGCGCGCGTAAGGGGCGAGTTCGCACCGCAAGGCCTCGGCGGCCGCATGACGTCGCGGCGCGCCTTCGAATCCCAGCACTTCGCTTCCCTGCAGCGCCAGCGCCGCGCTGAGCTGGCCGATGCCGATGCCCGCGTGCACGATCCGTGCTTCGCCTGCGAGCAGGACGAGCAGTTCGCGATCGTAGCGGCTCAGGATGCGGCCGGTTTCGAGCTTGTGCTGGTAGAATTCCGACAGGCCGCTTTCGACAGGTCCCATCGCCGCCAGCCGCCGCGCCAGGAAGGCCGCGACAGCAGCCTCGTAAGCGTCGACTGCGGCCTTATCCACCGGCCAGGATCTCCGCGCGCACTTCGCTTGCGGTCAGCAGCGCATGGTCTAGCCCCGCCTGCGCCGCGCCGTTGTGCAGGGCTTCAAGCATCTGCCTCACCTGCGGCTGCTCGTGCGGGAACACCATCTCGCTGTGGCTGCCGTGGCTGGGGCTCATCGAATGGGCGTAGGTGCCGAGATAGAGCGTATCGCCCAGCTGCACGGCATTGCCGGCCAGCTCGGTTGCCCAGCCGGCCGGATCGTCCTTGCGCATGCTGACGGGCCGGCTGGTATAGTCCAGCGTGTGGGCCTCGCGCCCTTCGCCGCAGGCCCAGAGGAACAGGCGCTCGGCCGCGCGCGCAGGGCCTGCCTGCCACGCCGGGACCGCATCGGCCTCCGGCAGCGCATAGGCTTTGTCGCCCGCTGCAGGCCGGACCAGCACCGGCTGGTCCTGCTCGGGCAGGCAGAACACGTCGTGCGGTTCGCCAAGGAAGGTGAAATCGCCCACGCAGCCGCTGCGGTGCAAGATCCCCAGCTCGTCCTGCACCGTGCAAACGCGCGGATCGGAGCCGGCAAGCGCCCAGTTGCCGTGAATATGGAGCCACTCCGCGAAGGGCAGCCCGCTTTCGGCGCGGATCGCTTCGAGCGAGAGCTGCACCAGCAGTTCGTAACGAGCCGAATCCGCGGCATCCCCGCACGACAGCAGATGTTCGGCCCAGCGCGTTTCCGGCGCATAGCGCGTGTTGCGGGTCACGCGTTCGTGATGGATGTGGAGCTGGAGCTCATGCCCGGCTGCCACCAGCGCGCTGATCGCGGGGCGCGTGATCGCCAGTTCTTCGGGGCCAAGCGGCAGGAAGCCGAGGCTGTCACCCGCGGCAAAGCGCCCGCCAGCCTGCGGTGCATCAATCGGCTTCAGATGCGGGCGGTAGAACAAGGTTAGCCGCTGCGCGTGGGGCAAGCCCGCCGTCCCTTCGGCAAACCGGCTGACGAGCGCGGCATTCTCCGGCCCAACGCTACGCGGCTGGCTGCGCCAGGGTTCGAAGTGGTCACAGTGGAAAGTGGCGAGCCGCCGCGCGCCGCTGGCGCGAAACACATCGGCGGCGCTGGGCGCGCGGTGCCGGCGGGCCTGCGCCAGCGCGGCGTTCAGCAGATGGACTTCGCCGGCAAGGCCGATGTCACGGCGCCAGAATCCGTCGGCATAGCCGATTTCGTAGATCGCCCGGTAGGCGCGCGCGCGTGCCCTTCGCAAAGTGGGCTCACAGGCCGTAACGTTGAGCACGCGGCCACCGGCTGCGACGAGCCTGCCCTCGCCGTCGCGCGCAGTGCCGGCATGGAACACACGCACGCCATGCGCCTCGGCAGCGGCGATATGGGGGATCTCTCCGCCGCGCACGGGATCGGCGGGATAGCCCTTGGCTGCAACCACTACGGTCATCGCATAGCCATCGGCGAAACGCGGCGGCGCGACGTCCGCCAGCCTTCCGCGTGCGCAGGCACCGAGAATATCGACCAGATCGCTTTCAAGCCGTGCCATCAGGACCTGGCACTCGGGATCGCCGAAACGGCAATTGTATTCGATCAGCTTGGGCCCATCGGCGGTCAGCATCAGCCCGGCAAACAGCACACCGCTGTAGGGCATGCCCTCGTCCGCCATGGCCTTTACCGTCGGCGCGATGATCCGTTCCAGTGCGGCGGATTCCAGCGCGGGGGTGAGCACAGGCGTCGGGCTATAGGCACCCATGCCGCCGGTGTTGGGGCCGGTGTTGCCATCGCCGACGCGCTTGTGATCCTGCGCCGAGCCGAACGGCATCAGCGTGGTGCCGTCGGTGAGGACAAAGAGGCTGACTTCCTCGCCCTCGAGGAACTCCTCGATCACCACTTCCGCGCCGGCGCCGCCGAATCCGCCGCCGAACATGTCGTCGACCGTCGCCGCAGCTTCCTCGGCCGTCTGCGCGATGACGACGCCCTTGCCGGCGGCAAGCCCATCGGCCTTGATCACCACGGGGAGCGCGAACCCGGCGAGCGCCGCATGCGCTTCGGCTGCGCTTCTCGCACGTACATAGCCGGCGGTCGGAATGTTGGCGCGGGCGCACAGGTCCTTGGTGAAGCCCTTGGACCCTTCGAGCTGCGCTGCGGCTTTGCTGGGCCCGAACACCGCGATGCCATCGGCGCGCAGTGAATCCGCGAGGCCATCGACCAGCGGCGCCTCCGGGCCGATCACCACCAGATCGACAGCCTGCGCCGCGCAGAACGCAGCGACGGCGGCATGATCGGCAAGGTTCAGTGCGACGCAGGCGCCGTGAGCTGCGTCGGTGCGGCGCGCGTTCAGTTCGTCCAGCACTGCGGCAATCCCCGGGTTCCCCGGCGAAGCCCACAGGGTGGTGCAACGCGGCGATTGCGCAAGCTTCCATGCCAGCGCATGTTCGCGCCCGCCCGAGCCGATGAGCAGGATGTTCATGCCAGAGATGCTGCCTTACCGTGAAGAAGATGCCGGGCTGTTAGCCGCACAGACTGCGGGCGACAACGCCCCCGCGCTTTCGATCAGCGAGATTTCGCAGCTTCTCAAGCGCACTGTGGAAGACCGCTTCGGCTTCGTGCGCGTGCGCGGCGAGCTTTCCGGGGTGAAGCGCGCGGCATCGGGGCACCTTTACCTCAGCCTCAAGGACGAGAATGCGCGGCTCGACGGTGTGATGTGGCGCGGCGGGGTGCAGCGGCTGGGCTTCGTGCCGGAAGACGGCATCGAAGTGATCGCGACCGGGAAGTTGACGACCTATCCGGGCCGGTCAAACTACCAGATCGTGATCGAGCGGATGGAGATCGCCGGCGAAGGCGCGCTGCTTGCCTTGCTTGCGAAGACCAAGGCCCGACTCGAAGCAGAAGGGCTGTTCGCGCGCGAACGCAAGCGGCCCCTGCCCTATCTGCCGCGCGTGATCGGCGTCGTGACGTCGCCCACCGGCGCGGTGATCCGCGATATCCTGCACCGGCTGCGCGACCGCTTCCCCACCCACGTCGTGGTCTGGCCGGTGCTGGTGCAGGGACAGGGCGCAGCGGCGCAGATCGCCGCTGCGGTGCGCGGCTTTTCCGCGCTTGAACCGGGCGGCCCGGTTCCGCGCCCGGATCTGGTGATCGTCGCGCGCGGTGGCGGCTCGATCGAGGACCTGTGGTGCTTCAATGACGAGGAGGTCGTGCGCGCCATCGCGGCGAGCACGATCCCGACAATCAGCGCAGTGGGGCACGAAACCGACACCACGTTGGCCGATTTCGCGGCCGACGTGCGCGCGCCTACCCCGACCGCGGCGGCCGAGATCGCCGTGCCCGTACGCGGCGAGCTGATCGCGGGGCTGGCCGACTTGCACGCGCGCAACAGCCGGGCGGTGGTGCGGCTCGTGGCGCTTTCGCGCGAACGGCTGGAGCAGCGCGCGCGGCGCTTGCCTGCACCGCAGGCTCTGCTCGAAGGCCAGGCGCAGCGGCTTGACGATCTGGGCGAGCGGTTGCGCCGCGCGCTGGTCCACCGCACGGGCCTTGCTGCGACCTTGCTCGCGCAGCGCTCCGCAGGGCTGCGACCTGCGGTGCTCGAGGCGCGGCTGCGGCAGGGGCGCGAGCGGCTTGCCGCGCAGCGGCTGCGGCCCGCGCTGGTGCTGCAGCAGATCGAAGCCGCACGGACCGGGCTCGCCGCGCTGGAGCGGGTGCGGCGTTCGCTCGATCCCAAGGCGCCGCTCTCGCGCGGCTACGTGCTGGTTACCGATGCCGGCGGGCAGTTGGTCCGTTCGCGCCCGGTGGCCGAGGCGGCGGGACTGCTCCATCTGGAGTTCGGCGACGGCGTGCTCGATGTGGTGCCCACCAGCGCGCCGCCTGCCCCCTCACGGCCCGCACCGAGGCCCCGTGGGACTGCGCCGGGCGATGCGCAGCCCAAGTTGCTCTAGGCGAAATTGCTTTGCGCGCGATGACGCACTAGATTGGCATCATGTTGATGAACTCCGCCAACCGCCTTGCGCGCCTGCACTACCTGCCCAGCCACTTCCGCCAGATCAGCGCTGGCGACCATGTCATCTGCGCGGTAAGCGGCGCCCGCATCGGGCTCGACATGTTGCGCTACTGGAGCGTGGACCGTCAGGAGGCCTACGCCAGCGCCGAAATCGCGACACGCCGCCTGCTCGGCCAAGATTGATCAGGCAGGGATGATCCGGCGGGACATGTCTCCCCTCGGCGCTGCCTTGCGCGGGGCCGCTTCGGCTGTTTCCGTGCTCTTCGCCTGCGGCGCGAGCCAGGGGCCGGCGCAACCGCCCGCCCCAACGGTTCAGCCCGCAGCGCCGGCTTCTTCTCCTGCCCCCTCCCCGGCCATGGAGCCGACCACGGCGAGCGTTGGCGGCGTGCAGTATCGCGGCCGTCTGACCCAGGGCGGCTGGATCCGGGGCAAAGTTCCGGCCGGTACACGCAGTGTCACGCTGGGCGGAACCCCGCTTTCGCTTGCGCCAGACGGCTCCTTCTTCGCCGCGTTCGATCGTGATGCACCGGCAAGTCTGTCGCTCGCGGTGACGGCGGCTGACGGTTTTTCGCTGTCTACCGCGCTCGCAGTCGCGCCGCGCAGCTGGCGCATCGAATCGGTCAACGTCGCCAAGCGGCCCGGCAAGCTGCCCGATGCCGAGTTCAAGGCCCGGCGCGCCGCCGAGCTTGCCCGAATCGGCGCGGCGCGCGCCCGCAGCAGCGGCGCCACGGGCTGGCTGCAGACGATGGCATGGCCGGCGGCGGGCCGCATTTCAGGCGAATTCGGCGCGCAGCGGATCTATCGCGGCGAACCCGGAGCCTATCACGCCGGGATCGATCTGGCGGCACCGCAGGGTGCGGAGATCCGCGCGCCCGCCGATGGCGTGGTGACGCTGGCCGCGCGCGATGCACCTTTCACGCTCGAGGGCCATCTGCTGATCCTTGATCACGGCATGGGCCTTACCTCGGCGTTCCTGCACTGCTCGGATCTGGTGGTGCAAGAGGGTGACACCGTCGTGCAGGGACAGCTGATCGCCCATGTCGGGATGACCGGCCGCGCGACTGGACCGCATTTGCACTGGGCCCTCACCTGGCAGGGGCGGCGCCTGGATCCGAGGCTGTTTGCCGCCCCGGCGCGCTGAAATTTGGCCTCTGCGCACGTTTCTTGCCCGAATATTCAAAGCGCGAGGCAAAAAGTTATTCCCAATCCGATGCGGATGTAATTTATGAGCGCCAACGGCATGGTTGGGAGTGTCCTGCTCCGTTGCGCCGTGTGGATCGTGTGTTGCATGCCCGCCACACAACCGTGACGTTTTGCGTACAATGCGCAGAACATCCTTCCAAGAACCGGGCTAAATCTACCAGTAAGCCCCATCGTTCCTCAAAGATCGAATGTCATCTGGCATGCCCGGCGCAGACCGGGCGAGAGGCAGTTCGGATCGAGGAACTTCTTCCGGTGGCCTTGGGGATCGAGGCTGCCCATTGAAGGGACTGGACACGTGAAGACCAACAACAACGCCGCCCTGAAGGCGGGTGCCGCGCCTTTCGCCCTCGCACTCGCACTCGTTTCTGCCCCCGCCTTCGCGCAGGAAGCCGCTCCGCAGGCCGCCTCGGGTACCGATGCTGTCGAGCCGACCGCGATCGTCGTGACCGGCAGCCTTATCCGTAACCCCAACCTCGTGCAGGCCACGCCGGTCAACGTGACCACGGCCGAGCAGATCTCCCTGAAGCAGTCGAACACTGCTGAAGAAGTTCTCCGCGAAATCCCGGGTATCGTCGCCAACATCGGTTCGGCGGTGAACAACGGCAACGGCGGTTCCTCGTACGTCGACCTTCGCGGTCTCGGTTCGAACCGCAACATCGTGCTTCTCGATGGCCAGCGCATCGTCCCGGCCGACCTTCAGGGCCGCGTCGACCTCAACAACGTTCCCCTCGCCCTGATCAGCCGCGTTGACGCGCTGACCGGTGCGGCGGTGACCACCTACGGTGCGGACGCCATCACCGGCGTTGTCAACTTCATCACCAAGAAGGACTTCGCGGGCGTCGACATCGCCGCCTCGAACCAGATCACCGAGCAGGGCGACGGCAACTACTTCCGCGCCGACATCACCACCGGCGTCAACTTCGACGACGGCCGCGGCAACGCAGTGCTGAGCCTGGGCTACCAGAACTCGAACCCGGTCTATCAGGGCGCGCGCGACTTCTCGAACTTCCAGATCGACAGCTTCTCGGGCACCGCTGGCGGTTCGGGCACGACCTTCCCGTCGCGCTTCACCGGCACCCGTCCGCTTGCCAACGGCGCGATCAACACCACGCCTGCTTTCCAGCAGACCGGCGTCACCGCTGATGGTACGCCGATCCTGGCTCCGATCGAAGGCGGCGCCGGCAACGGCGGTACGCGCCAGATCAACGACGCCGGCGCGGCGGTGGGCACCTACCGCTTCTTCAACTTCAACCCGTACAACATCTTCCAGACCCCGTTCCGCCGCTACAACATCTTCGCTCAGGCGAACTACCAGGTGTCGGATGCGGTTGAGCTCTACACCCGCGGCATGTTCGTGAAGAACACCGTGCGGACGATCATCGCGCCGTCGGGTTCGTTCAACCAGGGCGTCACGATCAACCTCAACAATCCGTTCCTGCCCACCACGCTGCGCAACCAGTTCTGCGCGTTCAACGTGGCGGACGTGGTCAACGGCGTTGATGCCGCTGGCAAGGAAGTCTCGGGTCAGGCCACGTACAAGCCGCGCTTCACGCAGGCCGAGTGCGATGCCGCCGCGACGGCTTCTGGCCGCACCGACCCGAACTACCGCGAAGTGACGGTCAACCTTGGCCGCCGTGCGATCGAAGTTGGCCCGCGTATCAGCGAATACACCTCGACCGTGTTCGACTACCGCGTCGGTGCCCGCGGCGCCCTGACCTCGACGGTCGATTGGGACGTCAGCGGCGCCTATGGCGAATCGGACAAGATCCAGGCGATCAAGAACTACACGCTGCAGTCGCGCTTCCGTCAGGGCCTGCTCGTCGATGGCACCGCGGCCAACCCGGTCTGCCAGAATGCCGCGAACGGCTGCGTGCCGGTCAACGTGTTCAGCACCTCGGGCTTCAGCAAGGCCGCTGCAGACTTCCTGAGCGAGGACAGCACCACCACCGTCCGCACCAGCCTGCTTCAGCTGCGCGGCGTGCTGTCGGGTGACTTCGGCTACACGCTGCCGACCGCTGCCGAGCCGATCGGCTTCGCGGTTGGTTCGGAGTATCGCCGCTACACCGCCCAGCAGGCTTCGGACACGCTGTCCAAGACCCCGGGCGAGCTCGGCGGTGCCGGTGGCGCCGCGCCTGACATCGACGGCGGCTACAGCGTCTGGGAAGGCTACGGCGAACTTATCGCTCCGCTGATCGCCGACAAGCCCTTCTTCAAGAGCCTGACGGTCGAAGGCGGTGTCCGCTACTCGAAGTACAAGATCCGTGGCGGCGACACCAACGAGACCTGGACCTACAAGTTCGGCGGCAGCTGGGAGCCGGTCGACAGCCTCAAGCTGCGCGGCAACTACTCGCGCGCCGTGCGTGCGCCGAACATCTTCGAGCTGTTCAACCCGCTCACCGTGGGCCTGACCAACCTTGGTACCGACCCCTGCGCCGGTTCGGCGCCGACGACCAACGCCAACCTGCGTGCAATCTGCCTTGCGCAGGGTGCGCCGGCCGGCAGCATCGGCTCGATCGACAACCCGACGGCGGCACAGGCCAACATCTCTCAGGGTGGTAACCTGCTGCTCAAGCCGGAAAAGGCGACGACCTACACCATCGGTGCGGTCTACCAGCCGACCTATGTTCCGGGCCTTGCGATCTCGGTCGACTACTACAACATCAAGGTCACCGACGTTATCGGCGCGCCGCTGCCGGGCGATCTTATCAGCGCCTGCTTCGGCAACGTGACCGCCGCCAGCGCCGCTGATCCGGCTTGTACCTCGATCCGCCGCAACCCGGCGACCGGTGGTCTCGACGGCGACCCGGCCGACACCCCCGGCCTGTTTGCCCCGCTCAACAACCTGGGCAAGCTGGCCACCGACGGCCTCGACGTGCTCGTGAGCTACAACCGCAAGATCGGCGCAGTGAAGTGGACGGCCAACGTGTCCGGCAACTTCACCTTCCACTCGAAGTATCAGGCCACCGCGACCTCGGTGGACCGCGAGTGCGTCGGCTACTACTCGGTGAACTGCTCGTTCACCGGCTCGCTGCAGGCTCGCCGCCAGTTCTCGGTGCGCAACACCTTCAGCTTCAAGGGCGGCTTCGACGTCTCGCTGCTGTGGCGCCACATCTCGGGCTTCAAGCAGGAGCCGCTCGATGCCAAGTCGCGCGCTGCGTTCACCGGGACCATTCCGCCCGACAGCGGTGTGCTCAGCGGCAAGTATGTTCGTTTCGACCGGATCCCGGCCTACAACATCTTCGACCTGACGACGCGGTTCAACGTCGAGCGCGTGACCTTCACCGTCACCGTGCAGAACCTGTTCGACAAGGCTGCACCGGTTGTCGGCAACACGATCGGTTCGACCAGCTTCAACAGCGGCAACACCTATCCGGCGACCTACGACGCGCTGGGCCGTCGTTTCGCGGTTGGTGCGCAGGTCAAGTTCTGATCCCACCGGATCAAGACGCCAAATGGGGGGCGGGCAGCAATGCCCGCCCCTTTTTTGTGCGCGCGATGAGGTGGCCCTGCGTGCGCGGGAGTTGACCTCACTCGCAGCCCGGTCGATGGCTCGCGGGATGACGGAGGACCTCGAAACTGCCGCGCGAGCGGCCGCTGCGGCGCTGCAGGCGGGTGGCGGCAACCCGGCCGATCTGACCACGCTGGGGTGGTATCACGCGAGCAGAGGCGACACGGCAGCCGCCGGCTCGTTCTTCGAGCGCGCGCTGCAGGCCGATCCGCGCGCGGTCGAGGCGATGATCGGCCTTTCTGGGCTCCACCGCGCGGCGGGCCGCCTGCGTGATGCGGCGCTGCATTGCGATGCCGCACTTGCCGCCTCGCCCGCCTATGCCGAGGCCTGGCTCGAACGGGCCTATGTCATGGCCGCCGGCGGCGTGATGGACGAGGCGCGGCGGTGCTATCTGGAAGTCCTCACCCACGCGCAGGGCGCGCCAACGCTGCTGGCGGCGGCGCACGCCGGTCTTACCGCGATTGCGGCGCGCGATGGCGAGGCGGACGAGGGGCGCCGACATGCCCGGGCGGCGCTGGCCGCCGATCCTGCCCACGCCGGTGCCATCGCTGCGCTGGCTACCATCGAACTCGAAGCGGGCGAGGCGCAGGTGGCGCGCGATCTCGTTGAGCCGGTGCTCACGCGGATGCCCACGCCCGCGCCGGAGCGGTTGGAACTGCTCCACGTGCTGGGCGATGCGTGCAATCGGCTGCGTGATCCCGCCGCTGCCTTCACCGCCTATGCCCGCGCCAAGCAGGACTTCGCGGCGATCCATGCCGGGACCTTCGCCGGAAGACCCCCGCACCGCGAGTTCATCGCCGGCATAGCGGCGGGACTTGGTGGGATGGATGTGTCCGGCTGGCCCGGCCCGGCCGGGACCGCTGGACCGCCGCATGTCTTCGTGCTGGGCTATCCGCGCAGCGGCAACACGCTACTGGAGAATGTGCTCGCCTCCTTGCCCGGAACGGCAGCGATCGAGGAAATGCCCACGCTGCGCGAGGCCGACATGGCCTTTCTGGCCGAGCCCGATGGTCTCGCCCGCTTTGCCGGGCTGGATGAGGCCGCACTCGCGCCCTACCGTAGCGCCTACTGGCAGCGCGCCGGCCAGGCGCTCGGGCGGGATCCGGCCGGTCTGGCGCTGGTCGACATGGACCCGCTCAAATCGATCCGCCTGCCGCTGATCGCGCGGCTGTTTCCCGCGGCCAAAGTGCTGCTGGTGCGCCGCGATCCTCGGGATGTGGTGTGGAGCTGCTTTCGCACCAGCTTTGCGCTCAGCAATGCAGCGATGGATTTCACCACACTGGAAGGCGCGGCGCGCCATTATGACGCGGTGATGCGGCTGACCGAGCTGGCGCTGGCGCGCTTGCCGATGGCAGTGCTGGAGGTGCCCTATCACCGCATGGTGCAGGATTTTGACGCCATGACGCATGAGATCTGCGAGTTCGTCGGGCTCGCGTGGACCGAGGATCTCCGGCGCTTCGACCGCACGGCCCGCGCGCGCGGGGTTTCAACCGCCAGCGCGCGGCAGGTCCGGCGCGGGCTATTCGATGGCACGCGGCAGTGGGAGCCATACGCCGAGTATCTCGCACCGGTCATGCCCATTCTCCAGCCGTGGATCGAAAAGCTGGGCTACGCGTCCTGAAGCAGTGGCCCTAGAGAAGCGGGTTCGGTGCATCCATTGCGATGCCGGCTTGGTGCGCAACCTGGTGCGCCCAGGTGACCACCATGTCGATCTCGTCCGCATGGGCCGCGCGCGCGGTGGCATATTCGTCGCGGCGCTGATCGGGCGTGAAGGCCGCTCCCGATTTGGAATGGCGGGTGAATGCAGGCCCCGCCGCGATCCGCGCGATCGCGGCTGGTTCGAGCGCGAGGCCATAATGCGCGGCGGCTGCCGTGATTACGCGCACCGGTTCGCCTGTGAGCTGCTCGGACGTCAAGGTGCGCAGCCGGGCCTGACCGATCCGCCCCGCTAGCGCGGCAAACAGTCGGTGCTGCGCCAGCCAGCCGGTCGCGGCAACCTGCAGGTCGGTCTGGCGGAACACATCCTCCGGCGTCATCCCTAGCGGTGCCACTAGCCCGGCCTTGAGATAGCCCTCCAGCAGCTCACGCACCCACAGGCGGCAGGGCAGGCCCTTGCGCACGACCGAGACGAGGAACGTTTCGAGCGGCGCATGAAGGAACAGGGCGCGCGCCTCAGGCGCCAGCGCCAGCAGCAGTTCGGCAAAGGGGTTGAGCAGGTTGGATGGCTTGACCACGACGCCTTCGCCGGGCGCGAAAGGCCGAGCCAGCAGGCGCAGGGCAAGGTCTGCTGCGCGTGCGACAGCGGCTGGCGCGGCGCCACGGGTCCGCATGCCCACAACGTCGTTGAGGATCACCGGCTCTGAAAGGCCCATGGCGACACCGGGCTCGGCCAGCGCGCGCGTAAGCAGGGTGGAGCCGCAGAACGCCGAGTGGAACAGCAGGCCGATCGGCGCCCTTTCGAACTGTGCGAGGAGCTGCGTGGCGGGCACATCGACTTGCGGCGGCGGGTTGCCGAAATGGGCGGCAAAGCCGTCGTCCGTGAGAAAGGGCATCGCGTCATGCGCCGCGCGGGGCACCCGTGCGAAGCGGACTGCGTCAGTCCCTTCGACCAACCGGTGCGCGAGCCACTCGGCATCGGCGGGATTGAACGGAAGCGAAGCCATGGCGGCAGCTTTACGGCGCCCGGCGCGCCGCTGCAACGCCGCTTGCCTGACGAGCGCGGCGCTGTAGACACTTTCAGCGATGACCTCGCAACCGATTGACCGGGCCAGAGCCCAGGCCGCCAATGCCCGCGCCATGGCTGCGCTGCGTGCTGGCGATGCGCCGGCCGCGATCCTCGCCGCGCACGAGGCGGCGCATGCCGATCCGGGCGCGCTTTCGTTGTGGATCAATCTGGCGCTGGCCTGCCGCCTTGGCGGAGATGCTGCCGGCGAGCGGGCTGCGCTCGAGCGGGCGCTCGATCTCGACCGGCTCGATTTCACCGCGCAACTGCGCATGGCGCAGCTGCTCCAGCGCGAGGGCGAGGAGACCAAGGCCCTCGTCGCCTGGGACGGCGTGCGGCAACTGGCGCAGCACTTTCCCGGCCTGCCCGAGCCGGTCCGCGCCGAACTCGCGGTGGGCGAAGCCTATTGCGAGGCCTTGCGCGCCCGGCTGGCGGCGGCTGCGCGGGCTTCGCTGGCGGCCGTGCAGGACGGGCTTGATGAGACCGAGCGCCGCCGCATCGGCGCGTTTACCGGGATCGCGCTGGGTGAGCGGCGCATCTACCACAACGAGTGTGCGGGCCTGCACTATCCCTTCCTCCCCGCCGACGAGTTCTTCGATGCCGGCCACTTCCCGTGGTTTGCTGCGCTCGAGGCCGGGGCGAGCGCCATCCGCGCCGAACTCGAAGCCTTGCTGGCCGAGCCCGGCGAGGTCATCCGGCCCTATGTGCGGATGGAGCCGGGCAGCCCCGAGAACAAATGGACCCCGCTTGATGGTTCGCTGGATTGGTCTGCCTGCTTTCTGTGGGAGTACGGCGTACCCAACGCCGCGGTGATCGAACGCTGCCCCGAGACCGCACGCATCCTCGAAAGCCTGCCTCTCGCGCGGATTCCGGGGCGGGCGCCCAATGCTTTCTTCTCGGTGCTGCGCCCGCGCAGCCATATCCCGGCGCATACCGGGGTCACCAATACCCGCGCCATCATCCATCTCGCGCTTGATGTGCCGCCCGGCTGCGGCTTCCGCGTCGGCGGCGAAACGCGCGAGTGGGTGGAGGGCAAGGCTTTCGCGTTCGACGACACGATCGAGCACGAGGCCTGGAACACCAGCGACGCGCGACGCGCGGTGCTGATCATCGATGCGTGGAATCCGCATCTCAGCGAACGCGAGCGCGCGGCGATCACGGCTTACTTTGCGGCCAGCGATACGGCACTGGGCTGATCCGGCCCGCCTTGCAGGGTTTGCCTCGCTGGGTTAGTTTGGCTTCATATCATCGCTTTGCCATGAAGGATTCCGCGCATGCCCGCGTCATTGCTCCTTGCCCTCGCGGCCGCAGCCGCCACGCCCGCGCTGCCCGCTGCCGAACTGCCCACGTTGGAAAAAGACCCGACCGTGATGTCGCAATCGGAGATCCGCGCCTTCAACAAGGGGCGTCTGGCGACGGACCGCGATTTCATCCGCTGCGTGCGCCGGGAGGAAACCGGCTCGCTGGTGCGGCGCAGCTTCACCTGCCACACGGTCGAGCAATGGGCGAAGATGGATCAGCAGGGCAACCAGAACGCCCGCGACACTTATGACGCGATGACCAGCAAGGCCACGCGTACCTCGGGCTGAAGGCGCAGCTACTGCGCCAGCCGTACGACGCGGACGTAGGAACCCTTGTCGATTGATGCGAGATAGCTGCCGAGCGCACCGCGCTTGATCCGGATCTTGAGGCCGGGCCGGGCGAACTGGTCCGCGCCATCGGTCTGCCGCCAGCGCGCTCCGTCAGCAAGGGTGAGCACAGCCTGTCCGTCCGGCGCGGTGCGCACGGCCGCAATCGTGGTCTCGATCTCCTGTACGTCCTCGCCTTCGGTGCCGCCGAACAGTTTGAGCTTGGGCAGGGTGAAACCGAACAGGCCCTTCTTCGTCTCGCGGATCGTGGCGCGGTCGGCGACGACAATGTCCTCCTTTTCGCGCGCAGCAGCGAGCGCGGCAACGCTCCTGTCGTAGCAGGCAAGTCGATCGCTGTCGGCGGTGAGCGTGCGGCAATTGACGACCGCTTCGAACACGGGCGGCAATTCCTTCGGCAGCGGAGACTTGTCCTTGCCGGCGATGGGCGTGGCAGCAAGGGCCAGCGCCCCGAGGGCAATGCAGCTCAGGATGGGGCGATGCATGGTCTTTCCTCTCCAAGGGGGGCTTGCTCGGCGCCTTCTTCGCGCGCGCCGCGGCGAAGGTCAATCGACCGCGCACGGCGTGGTAAACCTTGCTGCTTATCGCACCACCGCGCGCCTTGAATTCACCGCATCAGTAACCATTTCGCCGAAACAAGCGAACGATACCGCGACCCCCGTGCGCCTTGGCCTGTGCCCTGGTTCACAGCCAGCACGGGAACACAGCGGTAGAGCCAGTGCCGAAGCGGCGCGGCAGTCCGCGCATGCAAGGTTGGAAGAAGTACGATGACGCTTTTTGGCAAGGATCTCGTTCGCTCGCTCGTGCTGGGCTTCGCACTCGGTTCGGTCGGGATGGTGGCCACATTCGGCGTGCAGCCGGCACAGGCGGCGACCCCCGCCGTAAGTGTTCAGGCCCAGCGATGAGCCGCGCCCGCACGCAGATCCGCTTCCTCGCTGGCGCGCTCGCCGCGTCGCTGGCGGCCGCCTGCCTCCAACCGGCACAGGCCGAATCCGGCGTTTCGGCGCCGGCCTCGGTGGTGCAGGCGAATGAAGCCAAGGGCCTCAAGTCGGCGGTCTTCGCCGGCGGTTGCTTCTGGGGAATGGAAGCGGTGTTCAGCCATGTGAAGGGCGTGAGCAGCGTGGTCTCCGGCTATGAGGGCGGCAAGCGCAGCGATGCGCACTACGAGATCGTGAGTTCCGGCACGACCGCCCATGCCGAAGCGGTGCGCATCACCTATGATCCGGCGGTGGTCCGCTATGACCAGCTGCTGCAGGTGTTCTTCTCGGTCGCGAGCGATCCCACCCAGCTCAACCGCCAGTATCCCGATACCGGCACCCAGTACCGAAATGCGATTGTGCCGCTCAGCCCCGAGCAGGCGCGCGTCGCCACGGCTTATCTGGCGCAGCTCAAGAAGGCGGGCTTGTGGAAGCGTCCGATTGTCACGGCGGTCGAGCCCAATCGCGGCTTCTTCGCGGCCGAGGACTATCATCAGGACTTCGCGCTGAAGAACCCCGATCACGGCTATATCCGCATGTGGGATGTGCCTAAGGTCGCAGCGCTCAAGCGCACTTTCCCGGGGCTATGGAAGCCTGACTTCACGCGCGGCTGAGGCCGGTTTCGCGCTGGATTTGCGCTTCGAGCCAAGGCGGTTTATCTCTCCAGCCATGGCGGGCCATCACAACCATCACGATTTTGCCGGTGACTTGCTGGTCGATGCAGCGCGCGGCGCGCTGCAGGCGGCGGGCGAGCAGTGGACGGACATGCGCAGCGACGTGTTCGAGGCGCTCGCGGCGCACGAGAAACCGGCATCGGCCTATGATATCGCGGAGAGCGTGGGCGCGCGGCGCGGCAAGCGGGTTGCGGCCAACAGCGTCTACCGCATTCTCGACCTGTTCGTGCGCACGAATCTCGCGCGGCGGGTGGAAAGCGCCAATGCCTATGTCGCGAACAGCCATCCCGGCTGCCATCACGATTGCATCTTCCTGATCTGCGATGCCTGCGGCGAGGCGACGCATATCGATGATGACACCTTGACCGGCGCCTTGCGCGATGCGGCCCGGCGTGCCGGATTTGCTGCCGTGCGCCCGGTGGTCGAGATCCGTGGCCGCTGCGGCGACTGCGGCGCGGAAAACGCATCTGCCTGACGTCCTCGCCTGACAGAGCGGCCCGACAGGACAGCCTGACGCGGGGTCTATCTTGTCTTTGCAATTTCAACGCAAGTCGGGTTCGACAGAGCCGCGATGAGGGTGTAAGACGCTTTAATGTCCAAACCGGTTACGCCGCTGCTCGATACGGTCGATACGCCTGACGACCTTCGCAAGCTTCAACCCTCGCAATTGCGGCAACTTGCCGACGAACTGCGCGATGAGATGATCGCCACGGTCGGCCAGACCGGCGGACATCTCGGCTCCGGCCTCGGCGTGGTCGAGCTGACGACCGCGATTCATTATGTTTTCGAAACGCCGCGCGACCGGCTGATCTGGGATGTCGGCCACCAGGCCTATCCGCACAAGATCCTCACGGGCCGCCGCAGCCGCATGCGCACGCTGCGCCAGGGCGGCGGGCTTTCTGGGTTCACCAAGCGCAGCGAAAGCGAATACGATCCGTTCGGCACGGCGCATTCGTCCACCTCGATCTCGGCAGCGCTGGGCTTTGCCGTGGCCAACAAGCTCTCGGGCCAGCCCGGCAAGGCGATCGCGGTGATCGGCGACGGCGCGATGAGCGCCGGCATGGCCTACGAGGCGATGAACAACGCGGCGGAAGCCGGCAACCGCCTCGTCGTGATCCTCAACGACAACGACATGTCGATTGCGCCGCCCGTCGG
This sequence comes from Novosphingobium sp., assembly GCF_027489515.1. Classification (GTDB taxonomy): domain Bacteria; phylum Pseudomonadota; class Alphaproteobacteria; order Sphingomonadales; family Sphingomonadaceae; genus Novosphingobium. Next base: position 34,681 of record NZ_JAIXZS010000018.1, read on the forward strand.
CGGGCTTTCGGCCTATCTTGCGCGCCTCGTCTCCTCGCGCCCGTTCCTCGAGCTGCGCGAGATGTTCAAGGCGATTTCGCGCCGCCTGCCCGAACCGCTGCACAAGGCCGCCCGCAAGACCGACGAGTTCGCGCGCGGCATGGCGATGGGCGGGACGTTGTTCGAGGAGCTCGGCTTCTACTACGTCGGCCCGATCGACGGCCACAATCTCGACCAGCTCATTCCGGTGCTCGAGAATGTGCGCGATGCCGCCGAAGGGCCGTGCCTCGTCCATGTCGTGACGCAGAAGGGCAAGGGCTATGCCCCAGCCGAGAACGCGGCGGACAAGTACCACGGCGTGCAGAAGTTCGATGTGATCACCGGCGAGCAGGCCAAGAGTGCTGCCGGCCCGCCAAGCTACACCGGCGTGTTCGCCCAGGCCCTGCTGGCCGAAGCCACGCGTGACAGCACGGTCTGCGCGATCACTGCGGCGATGCCTTCGGGTACCGGGCTCGACAAGTTTGCCAAGACCTACCCCGACCGTCTGTTCGATGTCGGCATCGCCGAGCAGCACGCGGTGACGTTTGCCGCCGGGCTTGCCGCGCAGGGCATGCGCCCGTTCTGCGCGATCTATTCAACCTTCCTGCAGCGCGCTTACGATCAGGTCGTGCACGATGTTGCGATCCAGAACCTGCCGGTGCGCTTCGCGATCGACCGCGCAGGGCTGGTGGGTGCCGACGGCGCGACCCATGCCGGCTCGTTCGACGTGACCTACCTTGCCACGCTGCCCAACATGGTCGTGATGGCTGCCGCCGACGAGGCCGAGCTGGTCCACATGGTCCACACCGCAGCCATGCACGACAGCGGGCCGATCGCGTTCCGCTATCCGCGCGGCAACGGTGTTGGCGTGCCGCTGCCGGCGGTTCCCGAGCGGCTGGAGATCGGCAAGGGCCGCGTGGTGCGCGAAGGCAGCAAGGTGGCGATCCTTTCGCTCGGCACCCGACTGGGTGAGGCGCTCAAGGCTGCGGACCTGCTCGATGCCAAGGGCCTCTCGACGACTGTGGCGGACCTGCGTTTTGCCAAGCCGCTGGATGTGGCGCTGATCCGCCGGCTCATGGCCTCGCACGAAGTCGTCGTCACGGTCGAGGAAGGCTCCATCGGCGGGCTTGGCGCACATGTGCTGACGATGGCGAGCGACGAGGGGCTGACCGACGCGGGCCTGCGCATCCGCACGATGCGCCTGCCCGATGTGTTCCAGGATCAGGACTCGCCCGATAAGCAGTATGACACGGCGGGGCTCAATGCGCCGCAGATCGTCGACACGGTGCTGAAGGCGCTACGCCACAACAGCGCCGGCGTGCAGGAAGCGCGCGCCTGATCCGCGCGCTTCCCGTCAGCGTTCCAGACCTCAGTACTGTTCGAGCCAGAGCCAGAGTCCGGCCGGGATAACCGCAAGCTTGAGGTGCAGCCAGGTGAGCAGCAGCCACACCGGAACCGCAGCGACCCAGTAGAATCCGAGATGGCCGAAGGCTGCCGGGTTCGGCAGGAACGAGGTGCGCTTCATCCACGCGCGCCAGTCCACCCCGTAGAGCGCGACCTTCTTGGCATCCTGGCCGCGCGATCCGATCACGGCGAGCGCGATGACGCCGCCCGCGAGGATGATGGTGCGGGCACTCGGCGCCACGAGAATATGCGCCACACCCCATAACGTGAAGGCCGACATCATGGGATGGCGCGTTACCTTGAACACGCCGTTGGGCAGTCTGGTTGAAAGGCCGGACACATCGCTGCCTGCCAGCGCCGGATTGCCCACGAGCGACGCGAGGAACAGCGCGGAGGCCACCAGTGTGAGCAGCGAGGCGAGCACCCACGGGACCAGGGCCTGCCCGTCCCACAATTGCGGTGACGGCGATGCCTTGCCAAACGCGATCACGGCAGCACTGAAGGTGAGCAGCGAGATGATCGAGTAGAGTCCGAGAAACCCGCCTTGTCCGAACCGGCGGACCATGGCTGCGCGCCAGGGGTGAGACATGAGTAGATGTGTGCCGACAAAAGCGACCATGCCGACGGCAAGCATAAGGGTTGCACTATCCATGGCTCGATCCCTCCCACAACCTTCGCCCTGCCTTGTATAACGGTGAGCGACAGATCTTTATTCGTATGCCTTGGGCAGCCCCTCCTCACCCGGATGACGGTACCTTTGGCGCAATCTTGACTGGTGGTTTACCAAAGATTGCGGCCTGCCGTCGATGAATATAGTTACCGGAGCGGATGACAGCTCCAGCGGGTCGCCATCCCACAGTACGAGGTCGGCGGCGAGGCCGGGCTTGAGGCTGCCGAACACCGCCCCCTGCCCGAGAATATCCGCCGGGATGGAGGTTATGGCCGCAAGCGCCTGGCCCCAGCTCAGTCCTGTTGCGCCCGGCACACGCGAAAGGCCGACGAGATTGCCCGCGAATTGCGGTGCATAGCGCGGCTGATCGTTGTCATAGAAGCTGCCGAGCGCAACCTTGACGCCTGCTGCGGTCATCCGGCCGACGTTGGACTGGGTGGCGGCCAGCGTCTCGAACGTACCGGGCAGGTCCGCCAGCGCGCTCGCCAGCACGGGGACCTTGGCGGCGGCGATCTCGTTCGCCACGCGCCATCCCTCGCCCGCGCCGACGATCACCAGCCGCAGCGCCGGAAACTCGCGGCCGAGCGCGAGCAGGCTGCGGATATCGGCAGCACGCTCGACATGAACGAACAGCGGCTGCTTGCCTGCCACCACCGGGATCAGCGCGGCGGCGTCGACACGCGTGAGCAGCGCATCGCCGGGCTGCGCCGGTTCGGCTGCAGCGGCGTTCTTGCTGTCCTTGCCTGGCTTGTGCTGCGAAAGCTCACGTGCCTCGCGCAGCGCGTTGCGCAGCAGCGCCTGCGCCGCGACGCGGCTGCCGCCGGCAAGGTCCGCCCCGCGCTCGCCAAGTTCGACCAGCTGGAAGGCGCGTGGCTGGACCGTGCCGGGCCCGTTCTGGGCCAGGTCGATCACCGCGCCCTGCCCGGCAAAGATCGCGTTGGCGGCAACTGGCGCGACGCCCGCGCGCGTGATCCCGCCTGCGCGGCTCACCGCAACCGGCGGCGCATCGTTATCGATCGCCAGTGAGACATCGAGCCCGGCGGAAAAGCGCGCTGTGCCGCCATAGCTGTCGTTGCTTTCATCGACCGCGCCGACATCGACGAGGCCAAGATCGGTCATCGCGGTAACGAGGCCGGGCGTAACCCATTTCCCGGTCCCATCGATGACCGGGATCCCGGCGGGAATGGCCACGTCGCTTCCCGCCGCGACGATCTTGCCGCCGCGGACCAGCACGGCCCCGCCCGAGATCGGCGCGCTGCCGTCACCGATGGCAATGGTGGCGCCCGTCACCGCGAAATCGCCCGAGGGGGACGTGGCAGGTGTATCTGCCGCATCGGCGGCGTGGGCCGGTAGCGCCGTGCCGGCCAGCAGCAGCGCGGCGAGGAGGAGCGAGGCGCGCTTCATTTCACGTCTCCCTCACCGGGCAGGCCGAGTTCGAAATCGCTGACCGGGCGCCGTTTCGGATCGCCGAGATCGAACAGCAGGGCGCCATCGACCCACACCTTCTCGGGCCGCGAGTAGACCGAAAGCGGATTGCCGTTCCACAGCACCAGATCACCCATCTTGCCCGGCGCAAGGCTGCCGGTCTGCTTGTCGATGCCCAGCGCCTTGGCGGGATTGAGCGTGATCCAGCGGATCACCTGGCCATCGGATACGTCGATCCCGATGCGCCGCCCGGCCGCGCGGGCCTTGGCGGCTTCCTGGTTGAGCCGCTGAATGCCATTGGCGTCGTCCGAATGGATGATCACGCAGGCGCCCGCATCGGCGAGCAGCGCAGCGTTTTCAGGAATGCCGTCGAAGGCTTCCATCTTGAAGCCCCACCAGTCCGCCCAGATGGCGGCGCAGATGCCGTTTTCCCTGAGCAGGTCGGCGATCTTGTAGGCCTCGACCGCGTGGTGGAAGGCCGTGACCTTGTAGCCGAACTCCTTGGCCATATCGATGACCTGCGCCATCTCGTCGGCGCGGTAGCAGTGGTTCTGGACGAGGATCTTGCCGTCGAGCACGTCGGCCATCGTGTCCATTGCCAGATCGCGCTCGGTCAGTTTCCCCTCGGCGCGCTTCTTGCGGTACTCGGCGGCCTTGATCCACGCCTGCCGGTCCACCGCGAAGTTGCCCATGCGGGTGGAAGGCATCGTGTTGCGACCGCCGTAGACGCGTTTGGGGTTCTCTCCGCAAGCCATCTTCATTCCATAGGGTGCGCCGGGAAACTTCATCGCCTGCACGGTGCGGGCATAGACGTTCTTGAGCACGACCGAGCGGCCGCCGATCAGATTGGCCGAGCCGGGCAGGATCTGCATCGAGGTGACGCCGCCGTTGGTGAGCGCCCGGCTGAAGCCGGGGTCCTGCGGCCAGACGCTATGTTCGGCCCAGACTTGCGGCGTGGTCGGCGAAGTTGCTTCGTTGCCATCCGAATGCGCCTGTACACCGGGGCTGGCATAGACGCCGAGGTGGCTGTGGATGTCGATCACCCCGGGCGTGACGAACTTGCCGGTGCCATCGATGCGGCGGTAGCCATCCGGCACGGCGAGCCGCGCATCGCCAACGGCCACAACCTTGCCACCCTTCAGGAGGACGGTGCCGCCCGCGATCTCCCCGCCCGTGCCGTCGAACACCGTGGCGCCGACGATCGCAGTGGGCTCACCCGGATAGGGCTTGTAGGTCGAGGGGTAGGGGTTTTCTTGCCAGACCGGGGTAGTTGGTACTGCCTTGGTTTCGGCCATTCCGGCACCTGGGCTGGCCAGCAGGGCAAGGCCGGCCAGCACATGGGCAGCCGTGCGTCCGATGGTCCTGAACGATCCCATTCGCGTCATTTTACTCCGTGCATCAAGCGCTTCAGCGGCACTGACAGCGCCAGCAACAGCAGGCCGATCACTGCCGAAACCTCGCCGATGGTTTGGAACACGCCGACATAGGTGTCGAGGCTCACCTTGAGGTTGGTGACTTCGCCGCCGACCGTTTCGACGCTGGCAAACTGCGCAACCACGCCTGCGACATACTGCGCGACCGCGATCGAGAGGAACCACGTCCCCATCATCAGCCCGACGATGCGGGCGATCGAAAGCTTGGTCACCATCGAAAGCCCGACCGGAGAAATGCACAGCTCGGCCATCGAATGGATCAGGTAAAGCCCGGCGAGCCACCACAGCGCGACCTTGTAGTCCGGCCCGGCAAAGGCAGCGCCCCAGACGAGGAACAGGAAGCCCGCGCCAACCCCGACAAGCGCGAGGCCGAACTTGACCGGAATTCCGGGTTCGATCCCGCGCCGGGCAAGCCCGCCCCACAGCATCGAGAACAGCGGCGCCAATGCGACGATAAAGAAGGCGTTGAAGAACTGCGTTTGCCCGGCGGTGATCGAAAACAGGCCGAACACGCTCATGTCGGTATTGCGGTCGGCAAACAGCGTCAGCGAGGAGCCGGCCTGCTCGAACAAGGTCCAGAACACGGTGTTGAAGGTGATCAGGACAATGGCGGCGATCATCATCTCGAACTCGCGCTTGTCGCCATTGCGCCACGACCAGATCAGGATGCCCGGGATCGCCACGAGGAAGGTGCCGAACATGATCTTGCCCATGATCGGCAGGCTGGCGATGTAGCCGAGAAGGCCGCTGCCCTCGGCTGGCTTCACATAGGCCATGAGGTTGGCGAAGAGCAGGTAGGCGAGCGGAATCGCGAGAACCGCGCCGGCATAGACGAGGATGTCGCGCGAGGGGTTCGCCCCCGCCGGGCGTTCGCCATAGCCATCGAGCTTGCCGCCATCGAACTGGAACAGCAGCCACGACACGGCCATGCCTGCCGCCGCCAGCGCAAAGCCCGCCCACCAGCCGAGCCCGCCCCACGAACCCATGCCGACCGCGAGCAGCGGGCAGAGGATCTGCGAGAACAGTGAGCCGAGGTTGATGCCCATGTAGAAGATCGTGAAACCCGCATCGCGCCGCCGGTCGCCTTGTTCATAGAGCTCGCCGACGATCGTCGAAATGTTGGGCTTGAAGAAGCCGTTGCCCACGGTGACGAAGGCGAGGCCGACGATCAGCAGGAAGGTGTAGAGCGGATTGCGCTCGCCGCCCGGCTCGAAACCACCCGGTGCGATATGGCGCGCCTCGCTGCCGTCAGTGCGCAGCAGCGAAACCGACTTGTCGTCGTTGCCCTTGATCCTGAGCGACGCGCCGGCATCGGTAACGTACTGCTTGCGCGCCTCGCCGCTGCCCTCGACCGTCACTTCGTAGCGTGTGCCCTCGATCAACGCGTAGGGCTTGGCAGCGCCCCCGGTGCTCGAGAAGCAGAGCACGACATAACCCAGGCTCATCAGGATCGCGCCGAACTTTACCGAGCGCTTCGAGCCGAGGAACCGGTCGGCCATCAGGCCGCCGATCAGCGGGGTGAGATAGACGAGCGCGGTAAAGCCGCCATAAAGCCCGGTGGTCGTCGTGTCGCTGAACAGGAAATGCTGCGCGAGGTAGAGCGTCAGCAGTGCCCGCATGCCATAATAGCCGAAGCGCTCCATCGCCTCGGTGGTGAAGAGCCGCGCCAGCTGGGATGGATGCCCGAACCATGCAGCATCGCGGCTTCGCGGTGCTGGCGGGGCCTCTGCTGCTCCAAGCGGATCTGACATGGTTAGAACGTGCTCCCCTCGCGCATTTTGTGGCGACTTTGGGAGCATGATTAGCGCCTAACCGCGCCTTGGAAAGGTTCTTGTCGAAGTTTATCCAGCCAATTCAAGACGCAAGGCACTTTTGTGCGCCGGGTGCGCCGTGCTTGATCACCTGCTAACCAAAAGCACTCCTTGCGTGAAACTTTGTTTCGCCCGGATTGCGTGACTCGCTGTATTATGGCACTGCATCACCCATGACATCGTCAGGCTCAGCGGCGGGGCGGCCCGTCTATCTCAAGCTCCGCGACCAGATTGCGGCCGCGATTCTTGACGGCACTTTTGCGGAAGGTGCCATGCTGCCCTCGGTTAGGGCCTTTGCCGCGGCCGAGGATGCCAATCCGCTTACGGTTGCCAAAGCCTACCAGCAGTTTCAGGCCGAGGGCCTCGTGCAGGTCCAGCGCGGGATCGGCATGTTCGTGGCCCCGGGCGCGGCGGATATCCTGCGGACGCGGGAGCGCGAGGCTTTCCTGCGTCACGAATGGCCCGAGATCAGGGCACGCATGCGGCGGCTGCATCTCGATCCCGCGCAGTTGTTGGGTGCGCCCGAACCGATCTGACCCTAATCCCTTGCGGTATAACGATTGATAAGTTGCCGCACCGGCAATGGTCTGGCACTATCTGCCTGCTCCAGCGGACCGGGACTCGCCCGGAAAGGAGTCCTGCCGGCGGCACGGATCAAGCCCAAAGGGCGTTCGATGAAGCCGGCAGCAAGTAGGGGGGATGCGGATGATCCGATCCGAATTGTTGCAGGCGCTTGCCAAACAGAGCCCGAGCATGCGCAGCGAAGAGATCGAGCGCGTTGTCGACGTGTTTTTCGATGAGATCGCCAAGCGGCTTGCCGAAGGCGGACGCGTCGAATTGCGCGGCTTCGGTGCGTTCTCGACCCGCGAGCGTGATGCGCGCAAGGGCCGCAACCCGCGGACCGGCGACTCGGTCGAGGTTCCGGGCAAGCGCGTGCCCTATTTCAAGCCCGGCAAGGACATGCGGCTGCGGCTCAACGCCGAGTAGTTGCTGGGGGCAGGGAACCTGGCTTTCCCCGCCCGATCCTCAGTCAACCCCAATGCGTCCAATGTGCCGGGCGACCGTTGCCGTGCGCGCTGCTCTGTGCCATCGCCCCGGTCCTGTTGATCCGGCCTGCGATGCGGGCTTCCATGTGCGGACGTGGCGGAATGGTAGACGCAGGGGACTTAAAATCCCTTGAGCTCAGCTCGTGCGGGTTCGAGTCCCGCCGTCCGTACCATCTTAAGTTGCTGAAAATGAAGCGGAAAGCTTCTAACGATGACTAGCGGCCCTCGCTCCCTTAGCCCAAGGTGGGGGACAAGGTGGGGGTCAGAATGTTGCGCAGGGCGCTTTGGGGGAGGGCGGACCATCGGTGCAGAGGGTCCCTTTGGGTTTCGGAATGACCCTATCGCCGCACCCGCTGTAGGGTCCCGATCAGTCGCGCCAGAGGGTCCTTCGCAGACCCATATAACCAGCGCCTTATGTCCCGCAGAAATCCTCGCTTCGGAATAAAACCCCGACATGCAGGAGTGTGGGCTCGAAATCCGGACAGGAATAAAGCCCAGACACGCCCTGAGAGGAGAGTGGCAACGCCCCCCTCACAGACCCCCTGAAGGACACTTCCACAAGACCCTTATCACATGCCCAAGACACCCATACGCCGATCCTTCGCTGACAATGCGAAGCCGGGACGCCCTGCGGGCCAGCGTCCCCGGAAGTCCCCTAAGCCCGCCACAGTCGCAGAGTTCGTTTCGGACGCTCTGTCCTCCCCTACCTCACCCCCGCCCCCGCTGCCTCCGTTGCTGCCCAGAGACGACAATCGTCACAGGGGGTCTATCTGGTCCGGTATGTCCCCGGCAGAGCGAACGGCCCACGCCAAGAAGCTCGCAGCCTTGCGCGATCCTGCCAACATGGTGCGGCCCAGTCGCAAGGGGGTGGCAAGGGGATGGTCTGCGGAAGCCTTCGCAGTCGCCAAGGCCCAAGCCCAGATGGAAGCCGCCGAACTGGTCTCCCGATTGAAACAGGCGGGACTAATCGCCCCAGACGATCATGCGGGCGCACAGGCCACGCTAGAGGCCCTGACGTTCGTGAAGACCCCCGGCTCCCGTATCGAAAGGGTGAAGGTCGCACGGCGGCTCCTACGTTTCTACGCCTCCCCGGAGCTTGCCACGCTCATCTAATCCCCAAGGCCTCATCCGGGCCTTCCATTCATCACTTCAAGCCTTCCCCTCACTCTCCCTGCGACGGCAGGCGGGAGGGCTTCAGCATTCCTAGGATAGACACCATTCAAATCAATGAGACAGACAGCGGCCAAGGCCGCCCCAAGCGATTAGGAGATGGCGACAATGCCGCCCGGTCGCACCGCCAAGCCACGCCCATGCGCTTCGTATCGGTCGTACCCCCCAAGGGCTTCGATACGCCGTGCTACGTGTGCGTCAGCCACACCTACAACGAAGACGGATACCTCTACAAATCGTGGAAAGTGGAAGCCGAAGGGCGTAAAATCAAAGAGCCGTTCTATCGGTTTATCCTTCAAGCCCATCTAGGCTGGTCCGAATGGCCGAAGGGTCTTGAGGTCAACCACAAGTGCCAGAACCGTGCTTGCTGCAATCCGGCCCACCTGCAAGCCCTTGAGCGTTCGGACCACAAGCGGGTGACGAACACATTGCGCTATGAGCCCCGCAACGAAGCCGCGCGACTCCATTGGATGATCCACGGTTGCACCGGGACCGAACTGGCGAAACTGTTTGGTGTGAGCTTTTCCGCTGCCTGTCGATGGATCAGGGAATGGAAGGCAGAGGATCAGATGGAATAGCCCCTAGAATGGCCTAGGAGGCTCATACAGCGCGAAGAGGGGAATTTAGGTCTCTCACTCCATTTAGGCCATCTCCCGCCGTACGGGTCTCCTAGGGGCCCTGAGGGCCATGCGCCTCCCTTAAGCCCCTGTTTGTGTCCAAAAGGACCAGCCCCCACCGCAGAACTAGCCGAATAAGTTTTCAATTGAAACCTTAGGCCATCTGCCTTGTTGAGAGTGATTATCAAATGTTAGTTTCCAAGGTCTGCGGAAAGGGCTGGCGAGGGAGGGTAGACCGAAAACGCAATCCCTTTACCTCCCGCCTCCCCCTAGTAGGTGAAGGTCTCCAAGACCCTCTCCCTCTCTTATGTCCTTATGTCATATCTCTCGATACGCTGTCCTCAGTCTCACCAGTGATGACAGAGAAGATATTCCCTTAGTCATCCCCTCAGGCAAACCTAGTCAATGACAGGGACAACTCCCACAGCCTTCTTGAAGCTCTCTTCCAAGACCTTCTTCGCTGCCTCCTTCGCCTGCACCGGGACAATGAGGCTATCATGCACCGGGAGCGAAGGAACGTCATGGTCGAAGGCCAGCGTCTCCATGGCTGACAGGACAATCTCACTCTCGATGAACTGAAGGTCTGCCCATCCCATTCCTACGGCTGACCCTTCGCCCTCTTCAGACAGAATAGGGAGGGCCTTCAGGATAGAGTCTCCGGTCCTCTTCAGTGGGAAGTCACTGCGAAGGTCTACCCCCTGCTTCCCTAGCTCTGCGATTGCTACGGCAGACCACCGGGAATGACGCCTCCCGTGACTCAGTGTCATCGTGACCCACTGCTTGACCACAGGGCGCGGAATGCCCTCCACCGTGTAAGGGTCTGCCTCACCCAGGACTAAGCCCGGAACATGCCCAAGGCCCGCTAGGATCGTGAGATGGCTGGTCCGGAAGTCTAGCTCCACGGTCGCTTCGCCATTGATGGTGATAAGGGCTCTCTCTGTGTCCTTCTTCATCCAAGAATGAGGACCGTAGAGCCTGCCTCCCTTGTTCCACGCGAAGCCCTCCGCATCGCCCTGATTGAACTTCCGAACCAGACGCACTGGACCGATGGGCGCGAAGGTCTGCCGGGACAGGTAGGAATTGATCCTCTCGATGCGATCCACAATGGCAGGCAAGCGAGCGTCATCCTTGGGGAGAGGCAAGAGCCTGCCTTTGTACTTCTCTCCCATTTAGCGCCCGGAGCTGGCGCGAAGCTCCACACAGGGAAGCAAAGGAGCCCTCTGGGAGGCGAAGCGGGCGAAGTGCTGGCCCCATGTCTCGCGCGATATGCCCTTGTCCGCGAAACGCCCCCTGAGAGCTTCGGTCGCCCGGAAGCGAGGGGCAGTCCCCTGCACCGCGATCCACGCGCCCGTAGCGATGCTTGGAGCAAACCGCGCCGTCCCCGGCAAGACCTCTATCAAGCCCTGCGTCTGCGCTGCCCGATACATGGATGAAGGGTCTATATCCCACGTCCCCACCATTGAAGGTGTTAGAGCGCAGACTGCGATACAGCCATCCGTCCGCGTCCTTCGGGTTTCCCTCAATCAGGTCTGACACCAGCGCACCGAACGCAGCCTTTCGGGAGGCAAGCGCCTTGTCCCCGGTCGCTGCCATGATTTCCACGCACAGGGCGTCGCACAGGTCCCGCGCGACCTCTGACACCGGACGCGCCGTTAGGGCCGCGAAGTGATCGCGGGTTTTGTCCTTCAGTTCTATGGTGGTGCAGTCAGTATCGCTCATGTGAAATCTACGGAGATTATTGGATAGGAGGGCAAGACCGGAGCGCTCCGGTAATGTCCATGCAACTCAGCGAACGCCCTGTAGGCGAGTGATTCTTAACCGATCAAGGCGCATACACAGGCGGGTAATTTGACGAGGTTTTTATGTCCGAGCAGCCGCCACGAGACCGCACTGAAAGGGCTGTCCGGCAGACAATCCTAAGCATCATGTCAAATCGTAGGACCTTGGATGAAATCATCGCGAGACTTGGCGACCAAGGTTTCTCAGGAGACGAAATTAAAGCAATTCTTTCTGAGGCAGCCAATCGAATTGAACGAAGCAATGCCGGAATGAATGAAGTAGTAAACTACGAGAATATAAAAACGGTTTTTTACCTCCTCGCTGTGATCGTATTCATTATTTTAGTTTCTTACTCACGATATTGAAATGTGCTTAATCCGATTCCTCGCCGGTGACAAAGGTATGAGAGACACTATTCGGTCTGCACCAAGGCCCACTCCTCGCCAAAATTAGAAGCCCGTGCCAGAACCCCCTCAGGCCCTCTTTTCGCACCCACTGGACCTTTTCGCGCCTCCCCCGCAGAACAACAACGGAGACGGCAGGAACGCAGAATGCAGGCCCCCGGTCCCGCCCCGCGCCCCCGATCCTCACCCCGCTGCGCAGTACCGGGCCACAGTGGCCTTCGAGAGGCCGAAATGATCGCAGGTTTCCCGGATGCTCTTGCCGTTCGCCTTCCGCCACGCAGCGACCTCCGCAGAATCCGCAGCCATAGGACGCCCAAGGCTCGCCTTCCCCCGGTGCGTCCTCCCAGTGGCCCTCAGGGCCTCCCGCGCCTTCTCCCGGCCATCGTCGCAGCGCTCCTTGATCCTCTGGCGCTCCATGTCCGCAATCTGGGCAAGGACAGCGACCACAATCTCCCCTGCGCCCCGCCCGATAACCCCCAGCCCCCGAACGTCCAGCATGACGCCCTTGTCGAGAAGGAAGCGCACCGTCGATTGAACGTCCAGCGCATCGCGCCCCAAGCGGTCGAGAGCATAGAGGCAGACCGTATCCCCGTCCCGGACGTAGGACAGCAGCGCAGCGAAGCCCGGACGATCCTTCGCCAGTATCGCGCCGCTGACGCCTTCGTCCGAGAACTCCTTGTCGAAGGTCCCCCCAAGGGCATGGCGCTGCGCTTCAACGCTCTGGTCGGAAGTGCTGCACCGGAAGTAGGCAATACGGCTCATGGCAAGCTCCACGTCTCAAAAGGTATGCCTTGATATACGAGACAGTCTCATATTACGTCAAGGCATGTTGTGAGACATTTTCAGTGTCCCCTACGAGCATGTCTCAAAGGTTAGAACTTGAGAGACACCACCAGCTCAAGAGGCAGGGCGCAACACCAATGGCGAATGGTCCGGGCAATGCCCCATCCGATCCTCTCAGGGTTTCCGCGCCAATGTCCGGGGAGACAGACCCGTCAAGGGATAGGGCAGGACCGAACGGCTGGCCTCAAGTCCCCTCCGGCTCTCCGTCCGAAGCCAATGCGGCTCCGGGTCCCTTTGGGTCCCCTTTCCGCCTCCACCGGGCTCCCCCGGCCCTTCGCCACAATCGACTTCCAAAAAATGGCTAAACGCCATCGGCTGTTGTTGTTCTCTGAAACTGAGGAGGGGGACAGAGGCCCTTGTCGCCTTGACGTGATCAAAACGGCTTTTCGACGCCAAAATGGCCTCCAACCGCTGCCGACTAGAGTACGGAGTTGTCGGCAGCATATCTTGTCGCTTAGAGTTTGGCATGGCCACTCCCGAACCCATCGTAAACGACTATCTGGCTCACGAGCTGCGATCAAAACACCCCGAATGGCTAAGGGACGGAATAGTCATCGCCGAAAACACTGCGTCTTTTGCATCCAAGGGCCAACGGCCAGATATCATCGTTTGCGATGACTGGGCGGCTCCGGTTGGCGTGGAGACAGAATACCAGCCTGCGATGACAGTTGAAAAGGATGCCGCTTCCCGATTGGGGCAAGTATATACCCCAACTGGTGGAAAAATACACGCAGTTGTGGCCGTAAGGTTGCCATCGCGATACCGGAATCTCAACGGTTCAGCTATCGCAAATGCTCTTCGCGTTGAGAAAGAGTTAGAATACTGCTTGCTTACAGGTGACAATCCTGTCGGTTACCACAGGTGGCCAAGTACCGGCTTTGTCAAAGCCTCAGTAGCCAACCTCGCGTCCGTTATAGTAAGTGCTAAGGTGTCATCGGCCTTAATCGACACGGCTGCTACTATCCTTGAGAATGGGGCCAGAATGGTCGCATCTCAAATAGAAGCCTCTGCAGTTTCGCATATCGGAATCGGTGTTTCGATAGCGGATACGCTCAAGCAAGAGGCTGGTTTTCAAACTTACGCCATGACGGCCACAATTCTTATCAATGCATTTGTATTTCAGGAAACACTTGCGGGAGCGTCTCACGAGCTATTGACTGTCACGAGCCTCTACAAACTTGGCCAAGTCGCAATGAAACCCACTAAGGGTGAGGTAATTGCAGCTTGGGACCATATTCTCTCGATAAACTACTGGCCCATTTTTGGCGTGGCTCGAAAGCTCGTGGAAGACATCCCCCCGGCGCTATGGTCGCAAGTGCGCGACATTTGCATCGGGACCGCAGATCAGCTCCTTTCGATGAATCTCGGCAAAAATCCGGACCTTGTGGGCACCATTTTTCAGCGCCTCATCTCCGATCGAAAATTTCTTGCTACGTTTTACACGGCCCCCTCATCAGCAGCGCTAATGGCGCGGTTGCTGGTTTCTGACACGCCGCCAAATGGGGTCTCATGGGGAGACGTGGAGAAGGTGCAGGCGCTCCGGGTTGCAGATTTTGCGTGCGGGACTGGTTCGCTGTTATGCGCTGTGTATTCGGCTATGCAGATGCGACTTGAGCACGCCGGAATCAATAGCGCCGACATGCATCGCTCTATGGTAGAGAAGACCCTTGTGGGCTGCGATGTGCTGCCATCCGCTACCTACATCACCGCCTCGCAACTCTCTTCTGCGCATCCCACTGTACAATATGGTGGGACGAATATCCTCACCTTGCCGTTCGGGCAGACAGCGTCTGGAGGCATTGCGCTCGGTGCACTGGACTTACTTGATACTCAAGGCGTTATGCCAACGATCGCCACTCACGCGACCGGTGTAGGTGCCACGTCCTTGGTCGAAACCGATACTTGGAGTGCAGTCGGAGGTGCGGCGGTCGGTGACGCCTCCTTCGATATTGTCGCAATGAATCCACCGTTTACACGGTTGACTGGCGGTGGAGGGAAATCGTCCGAGGTTTCTCGCCCGCTGTTTGCTGCCTTTGGGACTGATGAAGCGACTCAAGCAAAGATGGGTAAGAAAGCCCAAAAGCTGCTGGCTGATACTGCATACCACGGGAATGCTGGCGCGGCGGCAGCGTTCGTGGAAATCGGCAACCGCAAGCTCAAAACTGGTGGCAAGCTTGGATTAATTCTGCCTCTCAGCGCTCTTTCTGGTGCGTCGTGGGCGGAGTGTCGGCGGGTTTGGCGACGACATTATGAAGGTCTTATTACGTTTTCGATCGCTGCTGATGACAAGCACGCCGCCTTTTCCGCAGATACAGGAATGGCCGAAAGCATGATTGTCGGGACCAAAGCCCTTACGCCGTCTGATCGCCTGACAAGCGTGTCCCTCTACAGACGCCCTGAATCAACACTTGAAGGAGCCGAGATTGCACGGGTGGTCAAAGACCTCATTGCCTCTGCGACGGTGCGCCGAATTGAGGATGGTCCGGTAGGCGGCACCGACATAATGATGGGCGGAGAAAAGGTGGGTGAGCTTGTCTCAGCTCCCACCGCTCCTGACCCTTGGCCACTATCCCGTATTCGCGATCACTCTATTGCCCAGACAGCATACCAGCTCTCGATTGGAGCAATCTGGTTGCCAGGGTCGCTCGAACCCAACTTGGTGAACGCTCCTATTTGTCGGCTTGACCAACTGGGCGAACCGGGTCCGTATCATCTCGATATCTCCGGTGGCGGCACGAGCGGTGGCGCACCGCGTGGTCCCTTCGAGCTTCGAGCCACAAACAAACCAGCTTCAGTTAGCTTTCCAGTGATGAAAGCCCACGATGAATCCCGAGAGCGCTATCTTGAGATTGATCCTGACGCAGAAGGCGTAGTCCGTGGGTCTCCAGAGGCTTCAGTTAGGGCGATCATTGACGCGCGAGCAAAAGCGATATGGGCCACCCGCACCCGTTTGCATTTTGCAACTGACGTGCAATTCAACTCTAATGCGTTGATAGCATGCCTAACGAGCCGACCCGCGATAGGTGGTCGAGCTTGGCCTTCGTTTCGCATGAGTGATCCTCGCTTTGAACAAGTGATTGCGCTCTGGTTCAATTCAACACTTGGAATTCTGAGCTTTTGGTGGAGTGCGAACAAGACGCAGGATGGCCGTGGCTCAGTGACCACGTCACGTTTAGGCGAACTAGTGTCAATTGATCCCCGTACATTCGACGAGATGGCTCTGGCCGAAGCGGATCAGTTCTTCGATACATTCAAAGGCCGGAGCCTGATGGACGTTCACGAGGCTAGCTTTGATGAGGCTCGCGCCGAGCTTGATGAGTTCGTTGCCAAGCATCTCTTGAACGCTGGCACTCGTCTACAAGAAGTGACTGATGGATTGCGGCTCCTGCGATCGAAGCTTGTCATCGAGCCATCAATTCGCGGAGCACGCCGAAACTGATAGCTCGGGCCTTAAGGTTGACCGGAGAACAAGCTGGCAATCTGGCCCTCATTAACGCCTCGCTCCAAGGCCATATTGCTGGTCCGGGCTGGCCTATTCCATTGATGCGGGCGAATGAAGGGTATGCTTCATTGAGATTGACGAGGAGTCCGAGGTTTGGGAATCTAGTCAAATGCCCATCTATCCCGACAAAAAGAACGGAAAGCCCACAGGCCGCTATCGCGTGGAAGTCCAGCTTAACGGGCAGCGGCTTCGCGGACGCGCGGAAACCATGCGCGAGGCCAAAAGGCTGGAAATCGAGCTTCAGGAGCGCTTGGCCGGGGGAGAGGGGCAACCGAAGGTTAAGAGCACCGCTACACCCCCTCCGCTGCCCCAAGAGGCGCTTCCGTGTCTCACAGTCCGTGAAGGGGCCGACAAGGCCAAAGGTCTGCTATGGGCGGGACAGGCGACGGAGACTACAAGCCTCGCCAAACTGGATCGTATCGTCGCCATGGTCGGCCCTAAGCTCCCACTGGACGCCCTAGACGCGAACAAGATGGACGAACTAGTCTCGACCCTGAAGGACGGAGGGGCCTCAGAGGCCACCGTTAACCGATACCTGTCCTGCGTCTCTGCCTTCCTCAAGTTCTGCAAGAAGCGTGGCTTCCGCACCTTGCCGCCCCCTGAGCTTGATTGGCGGGACGAAGACGAAGGCCGCATTCGATGGCTGTCCTACGAGGAGGAAGCGCAACTATTGGGACTCTTGCCCGCGCCCTATTCCACCGTGGTCTATCTGGCGATCAGGACTGGAATGCGTGCGTCCGAACTAATGGGCCTGAAGCCCGATCAGGTGCAGCCGCGCTGGGTTCACTTATGGAAGACCAAGAACGGCTCCCCCCGATCCGTTCCGCTTTCGGATGACCTCTATCAGCGCCTCGCCCCCTTGGTCACCAAAGGCGAGATGCCGGACTACTGGTCGGTCTATCGACACTGGCAGCGGGCACGGAAAGCCATGAAGCTCGATAGTGACCCCACGTTTGTTTTCCACGCTTGCCGCCACACCTACGCCACCCGCGCAGTGCAGGCCGGTATGAACCTGCGGGTCCTTCAGAAACTAATGGGTCACAAGGCCATTCAGACGACCCTTCGCTATGCCCATGTGGATGATAGGACACTGGCGGACGCTGCGTTCGCCGCCCTGCAATTTCACGACCAACGCGGGGGACAGGTGGGGGACGAAGGTGGGGTATTTGCACCGAAACCCCCCTCCAAATCCCTTGTCGTCCCACCTAAGACAGCGGCGAGAACGGCAGAAAACCGTGTGTTCATGTCCATCGGACGTAACGGAATGCCCCCGCTGGGTGACTTAAAATCCCTTGAGCTCAGCTCGTGCGGGTTCGAGTCCCGCCGTCCGTACCAGATCAAGCGATAGGTCCCCACCCGTGCCACGTCCCGCGGCGCCCGTCTGCCTGCCGCAGCAGGTGCTCCGCCCGCCGCAGAGGGAACGCGTTAGCAGCAGGTAAGGATATCTCTTGCGTCCTGGTTAATCTAACCGGGGGCAATGCGGCAGGATGCTGCAGGGAGGCGGGCCATGGCGGTCATCAAGGGCACGATCAACGCCGACACACTGAACGGGACGGTCAATCCGGACCAGATCACCGGCCTTGCCGGCATCGATATCCTGAAGGGCCTCGGCGGCAACGACCTGCTCGACGGCGGTGCCGGCAATGACACGATGTACGGCGGTGCGGGCGACGACACCTACATTGTCGATTCCACTGCCGACAAGGTGATCGAACTGACCGGCGAGGGGATCGACCTGGTCAAGGCGAGCGTCAGCTTCACGCTGGGCAATTTCGTCGAGAACCTGCTCCTGATGGGATCGGCGGCGATCAACGGAACCGGCAACGGGCTCGCCAATACGCTGACCGGCGGCAGCGGCAACAACATCCTCAAGGGCCTTGCCGGAAATGACATTCTGGACGGCGGCGCCGGTGCGGACCAACTGGTCGGCGGGACCGGCATGGACAAGATGACCGGCGGCGCAGGCAACGACAAGTTCGTATTCGATGATGGCGACTTCGCCAGCAAGACAGCGACCAATGCCGACGTGATCGTCGACTTCACCGCGGGCGACAAGATCGACCTCAGCCTTGTCGATGCGGTGAGTAGCGCGACCCCCTACAACCAGCCCGGGGACCAGGCCTTCGTATTCATCAACCACAACCGGTTCCATATCGAAACCGGGCGCGAGCTGCGGTATGACGTCGTGGGTGGCAACACGTATGTCTATGGCAACGTGAACGGCGATGCGACGGCGGATTTCTGTATCAAGATCATGGGGATCCACACCCTCACATCGAGCGATTTTGTTCTCTAGGGTTCGCGCGGGAGGCGCTTCGGACTGATGACGGCACAGCTTCCGGTATCGCGGCGAACCGTCCTTGGCGGCCTCGCCGGGGCCGCGCTGGCGGGGCTCCATACCCCGGCAGAAGCAGCGGTCTCGCTCGATATGGCGAAGTATCGCGGCAAGGTCGTCTACGTCGACTTCTGGGCCTCGTGGTGCGGGCCGTGCAAACTCTCGTTCCCGTTCATGCAGCAGCTTGCCGGGCGCTATCCGGCAAGCGACCTTGCCGTCGTTACGATCAACGTCGACCGCCAGCGCGCCGCTGCAGATGCCTTCATGCGGCAGGTTCACTCCAACCTTCCGGTGATCTATGATGCAGCGGGGGATCTGGCGCAGGCGTGGAAGGTGGCAGACATGCCCACCTCGCTCGTCTTTGATCGCAAGGGTGTGATGCGGTTCCGTCATCAGGGCTTCTTCCCGGGCAAGGTGCGCGAGTACGAGGGCCATGTCGCCCAGCTCGTGCGCGAAGGCTGAGCTCGTGCGCCGCGCGCGCCTGCTGGTCCTCGCAGCTCTGCCTCTGCTCGGCGCCTGCACGCACGGCGGCCTCCATGTCGGGGCAAAGCCTTGGCAGCGCGACGTGCTGGCGCGCAAATCGATGCAGTTGGCGCGCGAACCGGCGATCATGGCCTTCGACGAGCATACCTACTTCAGCAAGGAAGCGGCCTCGGGCGGGCGCAGCTTCGATGGCGGGGGATGCGGGTGCAATTGAAGCGTGGCGGGCTCGCTGCCACACTGGGTGCACTGGCGGGGGCGCTGCTGGGATCCTCGACCGCTGCGGCCCAGTCCGAAGCCGCTCCGGCCAATGCCTACGACCAGACTGCGAGCGAGACAGGATCGGTCGTCGCCGATACGGCGCTGCTGATCTACCAGGAGGACGATCACCGCGTCCGCGCGGTGGAGACCGCCGCGAGCCTCACGTGGAACGCGGCCAGCGGCATGGTCGTCTCCGGCAAGTTCACCTACGATTCGCTGACCGGAGCGACACCGAACGGCGCGATCCGCTCGCGCTACCCGCAGACTTTCGTTCCGCCGCGCAAGACCCGCTTCATTGGCGGCGGGCTCGGCACCAATCCCGATACGCATACCGGCGCCTCCGGCCGCTATACCACGGCGCCCAACCAGCTGCCCGTTGACAAAGGCTTCAAGGACCACCGCGAAGCCTACGATCTCGGGGCGACGCTTCCGCTTGCGGACGGGCTCAAGCTGAGCGTCGGCGGTGCCGCTTCGTCCGAGACGGATTTCACCTCCTACTCCGCGCGCGCCTCGCTCGCCAAGGAGCTGTGGGGCAAGAACACTACCCTATCGCTGGGCTTCAATTACGAACGCGACAGCGTGCGGCCGTTTATAGGCGTGCCGCGCGCGCTGTCCTACATGGGCGATCGCATCGTCGGACAGGCCCGCGTCAAGCAGATCGCCAGCATGGTCGCGGGCATCACCCAGGTGCTCAGCCCCGGCTGGCTGGTGCAGCTCAACTACAGCTATGGCGATAGCCGGGGCTATCACACCGATCCCTACAAGATCTTCACGCTGGTCGATGTCGATACCGGCGATCCCTTCTATTACATCTACGAGAAGCGCCCGAACCGGCGCGAGCGCAGCAGCATCTATGCGGCGACCAAGTTTGCGCTCGGCTCGGCCGTCACCGATGCCTCGGCACGCTGGTATCACGATAGCTGGGGCATCAATGCGATGACCTATGCGCTATCGGAACATGCCCCGGTGGGCCGCGCCGGCTATGTCGAGCCGGGCCTCAGGTTCTATCGCCAGACCGCCGCGCGTTTCTTTGCGCCCTACCTCGGGATCGATGTGCCGACGCCGCCCTTTGTCAGTGCGGACAGCCGGCTGTCGCGCTTTCACGCCTGGACTTTCTCCCTGAAGGCCGGTGCGCATCTTACCGCGCACTTGGAATGGTATGGCGCTGCCGAACGTTATGTGCAGGAAGGGCTTCGCTTCGATCGATCCGCGCCGGGCGTGCTGGCTCGGACCGATCTGTTTTCCGGAACCCGTTCGACCAGCCTGATCAGCGGATTGCGCTACACGTGGCATTAGGGTCGGGCACTGAAGGCAGGCGCTAAGGACGGAACACGGATGGCAAAGGCAGCGAAACCGGCAGGCGTTCACAAGCACCGCTTCACGGCCATGGGCACGCCCTGCGAAGTGCAGGTTGAATCCCGCGATCGCCGGCTGGCGGCGGAGCTGGCGCGGATGGGGGAGGTGGAAGCGCGCCGGATCGAGGAAAAGTTTACCCGCTACAAGCCGACCGGTGTGGTCTGGGCGATCAACAATGCGGGCGGCAAGCCAGTCGAGGTGGATGAAGAAACCGCCGGACTGCTCGACTACGCCGCGCAGGTCCATGCGCTGAGCGCGGGGCGCTTCGACGTGACCTCGGGCGTGCTCCGGCGGGCATGGAAGTTCGATGGCTCGGACCGCGTGCCCGAGCACGACGCGGTCGCCGCGCTGATGCCGCTCATCGGCTGGCAAAAGGTGCAGTGGGACCGCCCCCGGTTGACGCTTCCCCCGGGGATGGAAATCGATCTCGGCGGCATCTGCAAGGAATACGCGGTTGATCGCGCGGCCATGGCGATCAAGGCAGCTGCCGATTGCCCGGCTCTGGTCAATTTCGGCGGCGATCTGCGCACGACGCGCACCAAGGAAGCCGGGCGGTGGGCCGTGGCAATCGAATCGCTCGATCCAGCCAAGGCTTCCGGCGGCCTGCTGCAGATCGGCGAAGGCGCGATTGCGACCAGCGGGGATGCCAAGCGCTTCCTCCTCAAAGCGGGCAAGCGCTACAGCCACATCCTCGATCCACGCACCGGTTGGCCCGTGGAGAACCCGCCGCGCTCGATCACTGTGGCCGCGCGCACCTGCGTGCAGGCCGGTACGCTCTCCACGCTCGCGATGCTGCTCGGCCCCGATGCAGAGGCGTTCCTCAAGGCCGAGAAAGCCGAAGCCTGGGTGCTCTGGTAACCGCGCCGACTTACCCTGGGTAACAACATGTCAAGGATCAGTAGGTTAGAAGCCTACTTGCACAGCGGAGCGTGCATCTGTCCCGAAGGATTCGGCCGGGTGCACAAGGGGAAACGGGCTTGGCACAGGAACGTCAGCTGCCGGGGAATTCCCGGCAGGATCAGATGGGCGCGCCCCCCGGTACGGAGCTCCGCTCCGCGCCGCGCTATGCCCTGCTGATTCGTACCGCCAAGATCATCGCCGACGGGCGCGAGTTCCTCTGCATCATCCGCGATGCTTCGGCCACCGGCCTCAAGATCCGCCTCTTTTCCGATCTGCCCAAGGCCCGCGAGCTTGCGGTCGAGCTGATGACCGGCGATCGCTATCCGGTCGAGCTGATCTGGCAGGCCGACGATTACGCCGGCGTGCGGTTTCCCAAGGAAATCGATGTCGAGAAGCTGCTCGACGAATCCCGCGGCACCTATCCCAAGCGGCAGATCCGGCTGCAGATCGTGTTGAGCGGCGTGTTGCATTCGGGCGGCGAAGCCGTTTCGGTGGTCTTCCGCAATCTGTCGCAGCAAGGTGCCTGCGTGGAATCGGATAAGTGGCTGCTGATGAACGAGCTGGTCCGGATCGACACCGGCGTCACGCCGCCGCTTTACGCCAAGGTGCGTTGGCGCAGCCATCCCCGTTACGGCCTCATCTTCGAACATACCTTCCGGCTCGAGGAGCTTGCCCGCATTTCGGCGCCGCTTCAGTTCGCGCAGGCGCTCGAATCGCATGCCAGGGCCAGCGATTCGCCGCCCTCGGCGAGTGAGGGCTGAACCGGTCCGCTTTCGCCAATCCCGCCCGACGCGTTAACTGTCTCTTATCCATTTTCGTTCACTTCCGCTCTCAAGGCATGAACGCTTGAGCGGGAGCTAGCGATGGGTAACGGTTTCACGGGTCTGCAGGGGGAAAGCAGCGAGGTCGTGGTCGATGTGGCAATCATCGGCGCAGGGCCTGCGGGGCTGACCGCCGGCTACCTGCTGTCGAAGAAGGGCCTCAAGGTCGCGATCATCGAGAAGGACACCCGCTACGTCGGCGGCATCAGCCGCACGGTTGAGCACGAGGGCTACCGCTTCGATATCGGCGGTCACCGCTTTTTCTCGAAGTCCCAGCAGGTTGTCGATCTGTGGAACGAGATCCTGCCCGACGACTTCATCCAGCGCCCGCGCATGAGCCGCATCTATTACGAGGGCAAGTTCTACTCCTATCCGCTGCGGGCGTTCGAAGCGCTGCGCAACCTCGGCATCTGGCGCTCGACCACCTGCATGGCGAGCTATGCCTGGACCAAGCTTTTCCCGATCAAGGAGGTGAAGAGCTTCGAGGACTGGACCAGCAACCAGTTCGGCAAGAAGCTCTATTCGATCTTCTTCAAGACCTACACCGAGAAGGTCTGGGGCATGCCCTGCAACGAGATGAGCGCCGACTGGGCCGCGCAGCGCATCAAGGGGCTTTCGCTCGGCGCGGCGGTGCTCGATGGCGTCAAGCGCAGCCTCGGGCTCAACAAGCGACCGAACGACGGCATGCAGACCAAGACTCTGCTCGAAACCTTCCGCTATCCGCGCCAGGGCCCGGGCATGATGTGGGAAGCCGCGCGCGACAAGATTGTCGCCGCCGGCAGCCACGTCCTGATGGGCCATGCGATGAAGCAGCTCGCTAGCGATGGCCAGGGCGGCTGGCGCTTGTCCGCGACCCGCGCCGAAGACGGTGGCGAGACGGTGATCCGCGCCAAGCACGCCATCAGCTCCGCGCCGATGCGCGAGCTTGCGGCCCGTCTGCATCCGCTGCCGCAATCGACGCTTGAGGCCAGCCGCCTCAAGTACCGCGATTTCCTCACCGTCGCGCTCAAGATCCAATCCGAGGACCTGTTCCCCGACAACTGGATCTACATCCACGACAGCAAGGTCCGCGTCGGCCGCGTGCAGAACTTCCGCTCGTGGTCGCCCGAAATGGTGCCCGATGAAAGCGTTGCCTGCGTCGGTCTCGAATACTTCTGCTTCGAGGGCGATGACCTCTGGGCTTCGAGCGATGAGGAACTGATCAAGCTCGCGACAAAGGAAATGGACATCCTCGGCCTCGTCGATCCGGCCAAGGTGATCGGCGGCGCGGTCGTCCGCCAGGAAAAGGCCTATCCGGTCTACGACGACGAATATGCCGCCAATGTCGCCGCGATGCGCCACGAGCTGGAAGCCAGCCACCCGACGCTGCATCTTGTCGGCCGCAACGGCATGCACCGCTACAACAATCAGGACCACGCGATGATGACCGCGATGCTCACCGTCGAGAACATCGTCGCCGGCCACCGCGTCTACGATATCTGGTGCGTGAACGAGGACGCCGAGTATCACGAGGCTGGCGACGAGGGCGCGCAGGCCGCGATCCCCACCCGCCCGGTCACCGAAGACCAGGCGGCTGCGCTCGGCTCGCTGCGCGATGTGCCGACCCGGATCGTTGCGGAGGAAGGCAGTGCAGACCGCGCTGCGGCCTGAAGGCGAACGCCCCCGCCCGTCCGTGATACCGTGCTGAACAGGATCAGTCCGTGACCGTGCTTCAACTCGCCCCGCTCAACCGCCTCCGCCAGATCGTGCTTGTGCGCTATATCCTCGCCAGCGTGGGTGCGCTGGCGGTGGACATGGGCACCTTCCTCGCCCTGCTGTCGGCCGGGGTGCCGCCGGTCGCCGCCTCGGCGATGGGGTACGGAATCGGCATCATGGTCCACTGGATCCTGTCGAGCCGGAAAGTTTTTGCCGATCAGGTTGCCGAAAGCGGCATGGCCCGCACGCGGCAGAAGGCCATGTTCGTCGTCTCGGCGCTGATCGGGCTGGGCGTCACCACGCTGATTGTCGGCGGCGCCAGCGCGGCGGGGCTTGATCCGCGCATCGCCAAGCTCTGCGCGATCGTCGTGAGCTTCACGGTCACCTGGCTGTTGCGCAAGCGCGTGGTGTTCCGCTGATGGCAACGCTCTATGCCGGGGGCGACACCGCCCCGTCGCAGCCGACGTCCGTCACCGATCCCGCCAAGGGTCCGCACCTGCGCGTGCTGATCACCTGGGTGTTGCTCGCGGTGACGATGATCCTCATCAATTACCGGCTCATCGCGATGCTGCGCTTCGGCGATCCCGATGATGCGCTGCGCCTGCTGCAGGTACGCGATCTGCTCGCCGGGCAATCATGGTTCGATGTCCACCAGTACCGGATCGCCGCCCCGGAAGGCGTCGCCATGCACTGGTCGCGGCTGGTCGATGTACCGATCGCGGCGATGATCCTGCTGCTGCGTCCGCTGTTGGGAACCGCCGGGGCCGAACTGGTCACGGTGGTCGCTGTCCCGCTGCTCACACTGCTCTGCGCCATGGCGCTGCTCGGCCGTCTTGCCGCGCGCTGGTTCAACGATGAAGTCGTGGCGATGTCGTGCTTGATGATCGGGCTTTCGCCGACCGTCCTGTGCCAGTTCACGCCCATGCGCATCGATCACCATGGCTGGCAGATCGTGCTCGCGCTCGTCGCGCTGAGCGGGCTTCATGCCAAGGACGCCTTGAAGGGCGGTGCCATCATTGGCGCCGCGCTCGCCGCCTTGCTGGCGATCTCGATCGAGGGACTGCCGCTGACGGCACTTTTCCTCGGCGTCTGTGCGCTGCGCGGCCTGCGCGCCCCCGCCGCCCGGTTCGACTGGCTCTGTGCCGCCAGCATGAGCCTTGCCCTTGCGAGCGTGGCCATCTTTCTTGGCACACGCGGCACCTATGATCTGATCACGCATTGCGATGCCATTTCTCCGGTTCACCTGGCCCTGCTCGTCTGGACGGCCGTTGGCGCTGCGGCGCTGCGCTTTGCCACTCCGCGCACGCTGGGTGGCCAATTGGCGGGCCTCGCCGCGATGGGGGCGGGCGCTGCGGCGATCATGTTCGGCGTCGCGCCAGAATGCCGGGGCGGTGCCTTCGTAATGCTCGATCCGCTGGTCAAGCGCTACTGGTACGATTCGGTCGCCGAAGGCATGCCCTTCTGGCACACGAGCGCCCCGATGGCGGCGGCCATTCTGATGGGGCCGCTGGTTGGTCTCTATGGCACGTTCTGCCTCTGGCGCGAAGCCAAGGATGCCCCGGCGCGGCTGCTCTGGCTCGATCACATGCTGCTGCTTGCGGGAGCATGGCTCATTGGCGTGGCGGTGGCGCGCGCCTCGGCAACGGCGCTCGTCTTTGCCGCTGTTCCCTCGGCCGCGCTGATCCTTGGTTGGGTCTACCGCCTGCGCAGCGTAGCGATCCTGCCGCGCCTTGGCGGCTATGCGCTCGTTGTCTCGATGCTGGCGCCGGGCCTTCCCGTGGTTCTGGCCTTGGCGGCGATCCATCCGGCGTCGGCCAATTCGGCCTCAGGCACCAAGGTCCAGTCGTTCGCGGGCATCAAGCTCGGAGCGATCGGGATGTCGAAGTGCCGATACGACCTCGCCGGCGCAGCGCTCAACAAGCTGCCCGCGACCGACATTTTCGCCCCGCTCGATATCGGGCCGGACCTTATCGTGAACTCGCACGACCGCGTGGTGGCGACCGGCCATCACCGCGGCGCTGCCGGTATGCACGACGTGATCGCCGCCTTCATGGCGCCGGAAGCGGAGGCCCATGCAATTGTGCGCAAGCGTCACACTCCGCTGATCGCGGTCTGCCCTGACATCTACGAACCGGCGGTCTACGCGACGCGCGCGCCGAACGGCCTGATGGCGCAGCTGCTGAATGGCAAGACGCCCGCATGGCTCGAGCCGGTGGACATCGCGCCTGGATCACACATCCGCTTCTGGCGCGTTCTGAACTAGGCGGGTTCACGCAAGCTGACCCACACGGGCGCGTGGTCGCTGGCCTTCTCGCGCCCGCGATAGGCCTTGTCGACGCCGGCGCCGACCAGCCGGTCCGCCAGTTCGGGCGAGAGCAGCGCGTGATCGATGCGGAACCCGTGGTCGCGCTGCCAGGCACCGGCCTGATAATCCCAGAACGTCCAGAGCCCACCGCGTGGGTGGTGCAAATCCAATGCGTCGGTCCAGCCGTCGTTGAGCAGGCGGCGATAGGCATCGCGTGATTCGGGCTGCATCAGCGCGTCGCTTGCCATCGCGCGGATGTCCCACACGTCCTTGTCTTCGGGGATTACGTTGTAGTCGCCGATGACCAGCGCCGACACTTCCTCCGCCGCGATCTGGGCCATGCGCGCGTGCAGGCGGTCCATCCAGCGCAGCTTGTAATCGAACTTTGGTCCGGGCTGCGGATTGCCGTTGGGGAGATAGATGCAGGCGACGCGGAGCCCGAAGACATCGGCTTCAAGGTAGCGCGAATGCTCGTCCTCCGGCTCACCGGCAAGACCGCGCTGGACTTCGACCGGCTTGGTGCCGTCGGCCAGAATCGCGACGCCATTGAAGCCCTTCTGCCCGTGCCAGATTGCGTGATAGCCGATCTTCTCGAACTCGGCGGCGGGAAAGTCCGCGTCCTGCGTCTTGATTTCCTGCAGGCATGCGACCGAGGGCCGGGTTTCCTCCAGCCATTCGAGCAACCGGGGCAGCCGCGCCTTGATCCCGTTGATGTTGAACGAAGCGACCTTGATGCTCACACCGAGAAGCTCGCGCCGCAGCCGCAGCCCGATGCCGCCTGCGGGTTGGTGACGCGGAAAGCCGCGCCGCCGAGCGATTCGACATATTCGACCGTTGCGCCCGCGATCAGCTCGAGGCTCATCGCGTCGACCAGCAGGCGCACGCCGTCGGTCTCGGTGACGAGGTCATCGGCCTCAGGCTCGCCCGCCATTTCGAACTTGTACTGAAAGCCCGAACAGCCCCCGCCCTCGACTGCAAGGCGCAGCACGGCGGGGCGGTTCTGCTTGGCAGCAATCGCGGCGATGCGCGCCGCCGCGCTGGGGGCGAGCGTGACACCGGCGCTGAGCGCGGGTTCAGAGAGCGTTGTGGTCATGTCCTCAAGATAGGCCGCCCGGGCGGCCCGCTCAAGTCACACCGTCTGGATATATTCCCGCAGGGCTTCGGCCTCGGCCTCGATCCGGTCGATGCGGAACTTCACGAGGTCGCCGATCGAGACGAAACCGACCATCTTGCCCCGGTCGATCACCGGAAGATGGCGGATGCGCCGCCGCGTCATCAGCGCGAGCGCTTCGAGCGCGCTCTGCTCCGGGCTTACCGAGATGACCGGCGCGGTCATCACATCGCGCACCTTCATCTGCAGCGCCGCCGCGCCGTGGAGCTTGAGCGCGTAGAGCACATCGCGTTCGGAAAAGATCCCGGCGACTTCGTTCCCGGCATCGGTCACCGGCAAGGCTCCGATCCGCCGCGTGGCAAGGGTATCAACGGCGCCTGCCACAAGGTCGTCGGCATGGCAATGCCATACCTCTCCCGAGCGGCCGGCGATCAACAGCGCGATCGACATGGCATCCTCCTGTCCCCCTCTCGGGAGATCCCGCTTGTCCGGCAAGTCGTTCCAATGCTTGCCGATTCGGGATCATGCCACCAAAGGGCAGGCGGGGAAAGCGATTGCCTTGGCAGGCCCCGCGGCGCATGGAAGCAGGCATGACCAATCCCGTCCGCCCCTCCCCGCTCGACGATCCGGATTATGCCGAGTTCGCCTGGGGCCGCTACTTCCGGGTGATGCGCTGGATGGGACTCGTGACCCTTGCTGTCATGGCGGCGGCCGCCTTCTACCTCTACGAAGCGGTCGGGCTGGTCTCGATCCACCTCTACATCGCGGCGATGCTCGGCATCGGCTTCACGATGATGCTGATGGCCGCGCTGATGGGGCTTGTGTTCCTCTCCAGCGGCACCGGGCACGACGAAGCGGTCGATAACGGCCTCGAACAGCACGTCGACGAATGGTGGAAGTAAGAGCTATTCTGGCGGCGTGAGACGGTAGTCTTCGACCGGAACGCCACCGATCACATGTTCCTGGATGATCCGCTCGAGCACTTCGGGTGTGCAGGAGTGGTACCAGACATTGTCCGGATAGACGAGCGCGACCGGCCCTGCGGCGCAGACGCGCAGGCAGCCGACCTTGTTGCGCAGCACACCCTGCGGCCCGCCCAGCTTGAGTTCGCCCAGCCGTTTCTTGAGGAAATTCCACGCCGCGTCGCCCTCTTCGCGCGGGGCGCACTTGTCCTTCTCAGGCCCGGCGCAGAGCAGGATGTGGCGCTGCGGGGTGAAGCCGCCGAGCCCGGCGACCGCCTGCCGTGCGAGCGTGATCTCGTCAGGCTTTACGTGATCAGCCATGGGTCCAGCCTTTCACGCAGCGCCGGGTCGATCGGCTGCGGCCGCTCTCCATCGGTGAAGACGATGGTGACATGCGCGGTCGCCACCGGGCGGCCATCCTGCAGCAGCAATTGCCGGAGGCTCCAGCTGCTGCGCCCGCCGGGCAGCGCGCCGACGCGGCATTCGAGGCCCGCCGGGTAATAGGCCTGCGCAAGGTAGTCTATTGTCACGTTGGCGACCATGAAGCGCGCGCCATCGCTGTTCTTCGGGATCCCCACCGCCGTGATGAAGCGCAGCCGCGCATCCTCGAACACCGCGGCCATCGCCACGTTGTTGATGTGTCCGTTGGGATCGAGATCGGCAAACCGCGTGGTAACGGCATTGCCGAAGGGGTAGCGCGCCGGATCGAGCAGCGCGGGATCAGGTCTCGCCATCGCTGCGGAGCTTGCCGCTCAGCCCTTCTTGCCGACGATGCGGGCGATCTCCGCCGCAACCAGCTTTTCGACCATCGGCGGCAGGTTCTTGTCGAGCCATTCGGCCAGCGCCGGACGCAGCATCTCGCGCACCAGCGATTCGAGCGAGGTTTCACCCGAACGGACGATCTGCGGCGAAGCGCCCGGGGCGGAAAGCATGGCAAGCGCCGCCAGCGAATCGCGCATCGAAGCGGTGGCATCGTCCGCCAGCAGCGGCGAATCCTCGTCCTCGTCCTGCCGGGCAGGCGGGGTGCGATCCTCGTTCAGGATCTGCGCGGCCACTTCGCTGAGATCGAGCACATCGGCCGGAAACGCGGTGGGGCGGCTTTCGCTGCGCGCCGCAGGCCGGGCGGCGGCACGCGGGGCCGGCGCTGCTTCCGCCGCAGCCTCGCGGCGGCCACGCTCACGCGCGGCATCGGCGCGATTGTCCCGCGCGATCACCTTCTTGATCGATTCGAGGATTTCCTCGACCGAAGGTTCAGAAGCCTGACGCATGCTTATCCCCACACAAACACTCAGCCTGTCACCACTCTGGCCGGCCTGCCCTGACCGAATCGGGTGCCCCCGGGCGGCCCTGTACCATCAAGGGACAGGTTGTGCAGGAATTGTTGCAGTTTGCGCCGGGGTGTCAACCGTTCGGGTGGACTTGGGTGCACTTGGCGAATCCAGCGACCAGTCGAACACCCGGCCACGTACCCGGCGGTAGTTCGCTTCGGGATCGTAGAGCGAGGCGGGGTCGAACCCGAGATCGGCGGCCTGCGCCTTGCCCATCGCCGCAAGCAGGTTGAACGCGGCTACGTAGGCATTGCGCCGCGCCGCGACGAGACCGACTTGCGCGCGCAGCAGCTCCTGCTCGGCATCGAGGATGTTGAGAATGGTGCGATTGCCCACTGTGTTCTCCGCGCGCACGCCTTCAAGGCTGAGCGCGGCGGCATCGACCGCGGTCTGATTCAGCGTGATCACGTCGTTCGCCGCGCGCCACTGGGTGAAGGCCGAGCGGACATTGGCGATCACCTGCCGCTCGGTGGAGATCTCCTCCTCCTCGGTCGCGCTCGCGGTGGCCTGGGCCCGGCGTTGCTGCGCAGCAGGGAGGCCGCCCTGGAATATCGGGATCGAGATGCGCGCCCCGGCCTGTGCCGTGGTCTGGCTCTGAACGAAATTGCCGCCGACCGCACCGCCGCCAAGCGAACCGAAGTACGTCGAATACTCGCCCGAGGTGTAGAGGGACACCGTCGGCAGGCGGCCCGCGCCGGCGGCCTTGGCATCATAGCCTGCCGCTTTGGTCCGCTGGCGTGCCGCTTCGAGATCGGGGTTGCTGTCGAGCGCGGTCTGTACCGCTTCCTCTGGCGTGGCGGGCAGGCCGGCGAGCGGCGGCGGCGGTTGCAGATCGGCCGGGACCTGGCCGACGATCTGGATATAGCGCTCGCGGCTGGCGACAAGCGCAGCCTCGGCGCTGCGCAGATCGGCGCGGGCCAGGGCGAGGCGCGAGTTGGACTGCGCGACGTCGGTCCGGGTCACGTCACCGATCTCGAACCGGTCGCTGGTCGCCTTGAGGTTGACCTCGAGCACCGCCACGTTGTTGCGGTTGAGGCCCACGGTTGCTGCATCGCGGATCACGTCCATGTAGGCCGCGACCACTTGGCTGAACACGCCCGCCTCGGTGCCGCGCAGGCTCGCCTGACCCGCTTCCACACGGATCTTGGCGGCGGCCAGCGAATTGCGCACCGCACCGCCCGAATAGATCGGCACGCTGAGCTGGGGATCGACCGTAAGCAGGCGCTTGGGCGCGATGAACGAGTTGGGTCCGACCTTCAGAAACTCGGTGTAGGTCGCCGTGCCGTTCAGACTCGGCAAACCCGGCGCACGCGCGATCGGAACGCCTTCGTCGGTCGCGCGCTGGTTGGCGCGCGCGGCAGCGAGATCGGGGTTGGTGGCATAGGCCGCGGCGAGCGCGCCCTGCAGGTCGTCGGCGTGAACCGGAGTCGCGGCAGCGGCGATGGCGAGCGCCGCCAGTGCCGGGCCGGCCTTCAGCCGACGTATCAGGGGCCACCGGGGCGCGGTGCGGATCATGAGGTTCAGAAGCTCCACTTCGGGCGGGCCGCGAACGCGGCAAGCGGTGCAAAGTCGGCCTCGGTGAGCACGGTCAGCGCGAGCGCGCCAGCCACTTTACGGCCGAGCGCGAGACGCGTCACACCGCGCTCGACCACGCCGGTCACCAGTCGGCCTTCCGCCGAAACCACATCGGCCATCGCGTCGGGCATCTCTTCGATGGCGCCGTCGACCAGCACCAGCGAATGCTCGCCGGCCTTGGCCCAGTCCCCCGTAGCGGCGACGTGCGTAACCTTCGCGACCAGCTTTTCGGCAAGCGCGGCGAGGTATCCGCCCGGGGCGCCGATCACCAGCACGGTGTCATCGCCGGTCGGCTGCGCGGCGGTGAGCAGCTGGCCATAGGTCAGCGCGGGCGAGAGCACTGCCCCGTCGCCCAGCGCCACGGCGCGATCGGCATAGGCCACCGGGCGCCGCGCCTCAGGCACGAAGTCTTCGCGCGGCACAGCGAGGAACGCGGCGAGAATGGCCGGATCGTTGATCCCGCTCACCCGCAACTGACTGTCGATCATCGCGCGGCGCGCAGCCTCGCTGCCGATGTCCGAAACCTTCGCGCGTTCTTCCACTACCGTCATGAAATCCCTCACTTGCGGGGCCGGACTGCATGGCTGGACGAGCCTGTGCAATCCTGACCTTGGGCCGCGCTTCGTCTGCGGCCAAATCAAGCCAAGCCCTTAGAATATCGTCCACGGCGCGCCAAGCGCTTTGCATGACGCTGGTCGATGGCTAAACGGCAGTTCATCGATTGCGCCCGCGCGATGCGGGCCCGGACCAGCAGAAGGAACCGGCGATGCCAGAGATGACAACGATGATGACGACGATCCGCGAGGAAGACCTCATCGAGAGCGTGGCGGATGCGCTGCAATTCATCAGCTACTACCACCCGATGGATTACATCCGCGCGCTGGGTGAGGCCTACAAGGCCGAGCAAGGCCCCGCCGCCAAGGACGCGATCGCCCAGATCCTCACCAACAGCCGCATGTGTGCCGAGGGCCACCGGCCGATCTGCCAGGATACCGGCATCGTCAACGTCTTCGTGAAGTGGGGCCAGAATTGCCGCCTCGAAAGCGACAAAAGCCTGCAGGACGTTGTCGATGAAGGCGTGCGCCGCGCCTATCTCGATCCCGACAACAAGTTGCGCGGCTCGATCCTCGCCGACCCCGCCTTCACCCGCCGCAACACGCGCGACAACACACCGTGCGTGCTGCATGTCGAAATGGTGAAGGGCAACAAGGTCTCGGTCGATGTCGCGGCCAAGGGCGGCGGCAGCGAGAACAAGTCGAAGTTCAAGATGATGAACCCCAGCGATTCGATCGTCGACTGGGTGCTCGAAATGCTGCCGCAGATGGGTGCCGGCTGGTGCCCGCCGGGCATGCTCGGCATCGGCATCGGCGGCACGGCGGAGCACTGCATGCTGCTCGCCAAGCAATCGCTGATGGAGCCGATCGATATGGCGCAGCTGAAGCTGCGCGGGCCCGAGACCGACATTGAGGCGCTCAGGATCGAGATCTTCGACAAGGTCAACGCGCTCGGCATCGGCGCGCAGGGCCTTGGCGGGCTTTCGACGATCCTCGACGTCAAGATCCTCGATGCGCCGTGTCACGCAGCAGGCAAGCCCATCGCGATGATCCCCAATTGCGCCGCCACGCGCCACGCGCACTTCACGCTCGATGGTTCGGGCCCCGCTTTCCTCGAGGCGCCCAAGCTCGACGAATGGCCCGATGTCCACTGGACGCCTGACGCCGCGGCCAAGCGCGTCAACCTTGACACCCTGACCGCCGAGGACGTGCAGAGCTGGAAGCAGGGCGACCGTCTGCTGCTCAACGGCAAGATGCTCACCGGCCGCGATGCCGCGCACAAGCGCATTGCCGACATGCTGGCCAAGGGCGAGGAGCTGCCGGTCGATTTCAAGGGCCGCGTGATCTACTATGTCGGCCCAGTCGATCCGGTGCGCGAGGAAGTCGTCGGTCCCGCCGGCCCCACCACCGCGACGCGCATGGACAAGTTCTCAGACACGATGCTGAACCTTGGCCTGCTCGCCTCGGTCGGCAAGGCGGAGCGCGGGGTGGCGGCGACCGAATCCATCGCGAAGCACAAGTCGGCCTATCTCATGGCGGTCGGCGGTGCGGCCTATCTCGTCAGCCGCGCGATCAAGCAGTCCAAGGTGGTGGGCTTTGCCGATCTTGGCATGGAAGCGATCTATGAATTCACCGTGGAGGATATGCCGGTGACGGTTGCGGTCGATTCGACCGGGCAAAACGTTCACCAGCTAGCCCCGCTCGTTTGGAAGAAGAAGATCGCGGACGAGGGGTTGCTGCCGGCGTGATAGCCGGTGCCGCCTCGAAACGGGCCCTTTCGCGCGTTTCGTAAGCAATCGACCAACCGCCAACCGGGTTCGACCACCCGGCTGGCGTTGGCCGGGCAGTTGGGCGTAGAAGCGACCGAATGGCCACAGTTCCCGCCGATATTGCCGCTGACAGACCGCACGTGCCCGGGCGCGCCGTGTTTCTGTCTGCGGCGGCGTTGTGGCTCACCTATTTCCTGCTGATCACCTTGCGCGGGATCGTGGTCGATCTTGGCGAGTTCAACGAGCTGCTTTGGCGCCGCGCGGTCGTCACGCTGGCGGGTATCGCCGTTACGCTGCTGGCCTGGCCGGTGCTGCGCCGGTTCGACGGGCGCAGCAATGGGGTGCGGATCGGCGCAGCGCTCATCATCATGCTCCCCGCCGCGCTTGCGCTCGCCGCCATCAACCAGCAGTGCTTTGCGCCGGTCGAGAAGAAGCTGATTGAACGCGAGGCACGCGCGGCGCAGGCGCAGGCCGAAGCGGCGGCGCGGGCGATCCGCGCCGGGCAGGGCGCCGCGCCGGCGACGGTGCCGACGGACGTGCCGCTGCCATCGGTGCGGGTCCGCCATGATGTTTCGGGCAATGTGCTGATCGACGTTGCGGATCCCCCGCAGGCGCTGCCGCCACCGGCACCGCCTGCACCGCCCGCTCCTCCGGCCCCGCCCGCCCCGCCGCGTACGGTCAAGGTGCTGAGCGCGCCGCCTCCGGAGGCGGTCGACGAGCCGTCGGCCGGAGACGACGGCGACGAGGAAGCTGTCGTCACTGCGCCCGGCGGCGTTGCGATCATCAAGCATGGCGATGGCTCGGCGGAAGTGCGGGTCGGCGGACGGCGGATCACCACCGATGCCGAACATGCAGATGAAATGGCCGATGAACTGGCTGAAGCGCAGCGCGAAGTTGCCGAGGCACAGCGCGAGATGGAGCGCGCGCGGAGCGAGGCGCAGCTCTCGGCCGCGCAGGCGCGCCTCGCGGGCATCGATGCGGTGCGCTGGAACGTGCTGCGCGGCCTTGCGGACGCGGGGCTCATTTCGGAAAGGGACGTGCCGCCCGCACCCGCCGGTCCGGTCGGAGAAGCGGTGAAGGAAGTGCGCGCGCGCGGCGCGAAGGAGCACAAGGCCGCCGCCAGCAAGCCGCGGTCCGCGGTCCGCCGCGCGGCGGCGCAACCGGCGGCAAAGCCGGCTCCCGTGACGGTGCCATCCCCCGCGCCATCGCCGGCGTCCACGGTCAGCGCTGCGCCTGCCGCGGAGCCGGCTCCCGCCGCGACGGACAGCGACAGCCAGCTGCACAGCGCGATCATCAGCAAGATGATCGAGGACGAAGGGCTGTGGAAACAGCTCACCGATGTCGCGCTCGGCCGCTATTTCCTGCTGATTGCCTGGGCCGGACTCTACATCGCGCTCGGCAATGCCGAGATGGCGCGCGCCTCCGAACGGCGTGAAGGCGAATACAAGCGCGCGGCCAAGGCAGCGGAGCTGCGGTCCCTGCGCTATCAGGTGAATCCGCACTTCCTCTTCAACACGCTGAATTCGCTCTCCGCGCTCGTCATGGTCGGCCGCACCGAGCAGGCGGAGAAGATGATCCAGACGATCTCAAGCTTCTACCGCCACAGCCTTGCCGGCGATCCCACCGCGGACGTGCCGCTGGCGGACGAGATCGCGCTGCAGCGCCATTATCTGGAAATCGAGGCAGTGCGGTTTCCCGAGCGGCTGGTCTGCGAGTTCGATGTGCCGCAAGGGCTCGAGAACGCCTGTGTGCCGGGCATGATCCTGCAGCCGCTGGTCGAGAACTCGATCAAGTACGGCGTCTCGGCGAGCACCCGCCCCGTCACGATCCGCATCGCTGCGCAGGAAGCGGGCGGCAAACTCGTGCTGACGGTGGCGGACGATGGCCCGGGCAAGGCGGGGCAGAACGGCGGCACCGGGATCGGACTGGAGAACGTGCGCAACCGGCTCGCCGCGCGCTTCGGCGATGAGGCGCGGGTGGAAAGCGCGGCCTTGCCGGCGGGCGGCTATGCCACGGTGCTGACAATCCCGCTGGTGCGCTCGGGCTGCGAATAGAAGGGGGGCAAATGTCTACGCTGCCAATGAAGACCCTGATCGTCGATGATGAACCGCTGGCCGTGGAGCGCATGCAGATCCTGTGCGCGCGCATCCCGGCGCTGCACGTGGTCGGCACTGCCAGCGACGGCGCGGCGGCGCTGCGGTTGTGCGAGGCCCTCTCGCCCGAACTCGTGCTGCTCGACATGACAATGCCCGAGGTCGACGGCCTTGGCGTGGCCCGCGGCGTTGCGCGCCTGTCGCCGCGCCCTGCTGTGATCTTCGTGACCGCGCACGATCACTTCGCGGTCGAGGCGTTCGACTGTGACGCGGTGGACTATGTCCTCAAGCCCGTCGCGCAGGACCGCCTCGAACGCGCCGTGGACCGGGCGCTGGCGCGGCGCGATTCCGCCCAGCCGGCTGAAACGGCAGCTCCGGCCGAAAGCCCGTGGATCGAGGAGTTCTGGGTCCCCCACCGCAGCGAACTGATCCGCATCGCCGCAGGCGATATCGACCGCATCGATGCCGAGCGGGATTATGTGCGGCTGCACGTCGGAACCCGCAGCTATCTCCTGCTCCACACCATCCAGCGGCTGGAAGACCGGCTCGATCCCGAGCGTTTCATCCGCCTGCATCGCTCGACCATCGTGCGCCGCGACCGGATCGCGGGGCTGAAGCATGATGGCCTCGGCGTGTGGTCGGCGCAGCTGGTGGATGGGGAGTTGCTGCGGATCGGTCGGACCTATCTGGCGAAGGCCAAGGCGATGGCGGGGAGGTAGGGTGTTACCCTTTCCGGTAGACGCCCGAGAACGTCACATTCGCCCCGCCGCAGTGGTCCCCGTCATCTTTGACGATCAGATAGGGTCCAAGCAGGCGGAACTGTGCCTGGCACGCGTAGTCGTCTTCGGAATTGAACGGGAAGGCGAGTCGCCAGTCTAGTTGTTCAGTGCCATTATCGAGCACGCCGCCCCAAGCGCCGCTGGGCACGAAGTTGCCATCAAGCTCGCCATCGTGGACCGCGCCATTCCGGACGCGCACGGGATCGGTTGATCCCCAAAAGGCAAAGCCTTTCACGCGTAGCCTGCCTGTTTTGCCGATGGCCTCGATATCGATATGCCCTTCAATGTTGCGGGTCCAACCGCCAATCCAGCCTGAAAGCGGAGGCATTTGGGGCTCAGTCACGGTCTCCAGCGATGCCGTCTCGATGGCGCCGACACTGTGCTGTCCTTTCGTCGTGACAAATTCCACTTCGGTGAACGCACCTCGGTTCGACCACGCCAGAAGGAGATCACCAGGAAGCACATAGCCCTTCCCGCGGCATCTGGCGGTCAAGGCCGGACACCCGGCGGTTTCCTTTGTTCGGTAGAAGAAGCGCTTCTCGCCTTGCTTGATCCTTACAAGACGAGCGTCAGCCAAGCCGCCGTCCTGATCTGTTTCTTTGGAGACCGAGGAAGTGCCCAGAGATGCCAACGCGAGAGCAAACAGCATCGTTCCAATACGCGTTCCCATGACCCCTCCAACTTACGCCCGCGGCGCAATCCGCCGGTAACTCAGCGCTTCGGCCACATGCACGCGCCCGATCGTCTCCGCCCCCGCCAGATCGGCAATCGTGCGCGCCACGCGCAACATGCGGGTGTAGCCGCGCGCGGATAGCCGCATCGCTTCGGCTGCTTGCGCGAGCAGTTTGCGCCCCGGCTCGTCCGGTGTGGCGTACTGTTCGAGGAGATCGCCTTCGAGTTCGGCATTGGTGCGCCGTCCGCTGCCGTCGAGCCGCGCGGTCTGCACCCGCCGTGCCGCCGCCACACGCGCGGCTACCGCGTCGGAGCCTTCCGCAGGCGGCGGCAGTGCAAGGTCTGCGGCGGAGACGGGATCAACTTCGACATGGAGGTCGATCCGGTCGAGCAGCGGGCCCGATACCTTGGATTGGTAATCCCCCGCACAACGCGGCGCGCGGCTGCAGCCTAGCGCGGGATCGCCAAGATGGCCGCAGCGGCACGGGTTCATGGCCGCGATCAGCTGCACCCGTGCCGGGAAGGTGACGTGCGCATTGGCGCGCGCGACGGTGACTTCGCCCGTCTCCAGCGGCTGTCGCAGCGAATCGAGCACGGCGCGTTGGAATTCGGGCAGTTCATCGAGGAAGAGCACGCCGAGGTGCGCGAGGCTCACTTCGCCCGGCCGCACGCGCAATCCGCCGCCGGTCAGCGCCGCCATCGAGGCGGAATGGTGCGGGCTGCGGAAGGGCCGTGCGCGGCTGATGCGACCTTCTTCCAGCAGCCCGGCCACCGATGCGACGAGCGAGGTTTCAAGAGCTTCGGCGGGCGTGAGTTCGGGCAGGATGCCGGGGAGGCACGAAGCCATCAGCGACTTGCCCGCACCTGGCGGCCCTATCATGAGCAGATTGTGCCCGCCCGCCGCTGCGATTTCGAGGGCACGCTTGGCGGTTTCCTGTCCCTTGACCTGCTTGAGGTCGGCGCGGCGAGGCGGCTGCTCCACTTCCCCCGGTTCCGGCACTGGCAGCCGCAGCGCGCCCTTGAGGTGGTTGAGCAGACTGATGAGATCGGGCGCGGCGACGATTTCCACACCGCTCGCCCAGCGCGCTTCGGCGCCTTGCGCGGCGGGGCAGATCAACCCCTTCTCGATGCCGCTGGCATGAAGCGCCGCCAGCAGCACGCCGGGGCTGGCAATAACGCGCCCATCGAGCGCGAGTTCGCCCACGGCGACATACTCGGCGATGCTTTCCAGATCGACCACGCCCATCGCCGCCAGCAGCGCCAGCGCAATCGGCAGATCGTAATGCGAGCCTTCCTTGGGCAAGTCGGCGGGCGAAAGGTTTACCGTGATCCGCTTGGGCGGCAGCGCCAGTCCCAGCGCGGCGAGCGCGGAATGCACCCGTTCGCGGCTTTCCCCCACGGCCTTGTCCGGCAGGCCGACGACGCGGAAAGCCGGCAGGCCCGGTGCAATCTGGCACTGCACTTCGACACTGCGCGCTTCCAGCCCGAGATAGGCAACCGTTGATACCAGCGCGACCATGTGAACTCCCCAGCCAGCACGGCAACCTAGGGGCATGTACGGATGGCGGATAGGGGCAGGCTGCCGGTCACGCCAATTTCGAGGCAAATTGCATTAAACACGATTTACCGCGTTTTGCTGGAAAAATGGCAAGCAAGTGTGGAGGATAAAGGCGCCATGGTTCGAATCGCCTGCGCCCTCCTGCTTGGCATTGCTTGCACGGCCCCTGTCGCCGTGCAGGACGTCGCCGCGCAGGAAGTGGCGACGCGCACCTGGGTCGATTCGCACGGAACACGGTGGACCGAGGTGACCACCACCAAGACCATGGTCGAAGAACCGCTCAACCAGCGGATCGCCAAGGCGATTGCCGGACTGCCCCGCTTTGGTCCGTTTGCCGTTATCGATTCCTCGCACGCCGCCCTGGTTGGTGAGGTCGACAGCGCGTCCCCCGGGCAGTTCAAGGAGATGCTGAAGGCGCATCCCGGCATCCGCGTGCTGGAACTGGTCGATTGCCCCGGCACCGTGGATGATGGCGCCAATCTGGTGCTTGGCCGGATGATCCGCCGCCACGGCGTTGCGACCGATGTGCCGTCGGGCGGCTCGGTGCGTTCGGGCGGGGTCGAAATCTTCCTCGCCGGCGTCAGTCGCAGCGCCGCGCCCGATGCCGAATTCGGCGTCCATTCGTGGAAGGACGAAAGCGGCCACCAGCCCGGCGATTTCCCGCCCGATGCCCCGGCCAACAAGGTCTACCTCGATTATTACCGCGAAATGGGTCTCACGGACGAAAATGCCGAAGACCTCTACGCGCTGACCAATTCGGTGCCCAACGAGGAAATGCTCTGGCTGCGCACCAAGGATATCAAGCCCTACGTACCGATGCAGTGAGCGAAACGGGAGGCGGCGGACGAGAGTCGCGCCTCCCCCTTCAACCCTTCGTCATCCCCGCGAAGGCGAGCATTTCACGCATCGCCCTCAGTGCGCAGCGCCCCAGCTCGGCCCTGTCCCGATCTCCACGCCCAGCGGCACGGTTAGCCTGATCGCCGGTTCCGCCGCGCCTGCCATCACCGCCTCGATCACCGGCTTTGCCGCCGCCACGTCTGCCTCGGGCAGCTCGAACACCAGTTCGTCATGGACTTGCAGCAGCATCCGTACGCGGCCCAGTCCCGCCGCAGCCAGCGCCGGGTTCATCCGCGCCATCGCACGCTTGATGATATCCGCGCTGGTGCCCTGGATCGGCGCGTTGATTGCGGCGCGTTCGCTGCCCTGCCGCTCGGCCTGGTTCTTGGAATTGATCCGGGGGAACCATGTCTTGCGGCCGAACAGCGTCTCCGAATAGCCCAGCGTGCGCACGCTCTCCAAAGTCTCGTGGATATAGCGCTGGATGCCGGGGAAGCGCTCGAAATACCGGTCGATCATCGCCTGCGCTTCGTCCGCCGTCACGCCGAGGCGCCCGGCAAGGCCCCAGCGGCTGATGCCGTAGAGGATCGCGAAGTTGATCGTCTTGGCCCGCCCGCGTGTGTCGCGGTCCACCGTGCCGAACAATTCCTGCGCGGTGCGTGAGTGGATGTCCTCGCCGGCCGCAAAGGCTTCCTTGAGCGCCGGCACGTCGGCCATATGCGCGGCCAGCCGCAATTCGATCTGGCTGTAGTCCGCCGCGAGCAACACGTTGCCGGGCTCCGCCACGAAGGCCTCGCGGATCTGGCGGCCGATCTCGGTGCGGATCGGGATGTTCTGCAGGTTGGGATCGTTGGAGGAAAGCCGCCCCGTCTGCGCGCCGACCAGGCTGTAACTGGTGTGGACGCGGCCCGTCGCAGGATTGATCGCAGCCTGCAGCGCATCGGTATAAGTCGACTTGAGCTTCGAGAGCTGGCGCCATTCGAGCACAAGCGTGGCGACTTCAGCGCCCTGCGCGGCAAGGCCTTCCAGCACCGACTGGTCGGTCGAGTACTGCCCGGTCTTGCCCTTTTTGCCGCCCTTGTAGCCCAGCTTGTCGAACAGGATTTCGCCGAGCTGCTTGGGGCTGCCGATGGTGAAGGGCTGGCCGGCCTTCTCGTGGATTACGGTTTCAAGGCCCGCGATCGTCTCGGCAAACTGCGACGAAAGCCCCGCCAGCCGCTCGCGGTCGACGCGGATGCCATGCCGCTCCATGCTCGCCACCACCGGCACCAGCGGCCGATCGACGCGCTCGTAGATGCGCGTGCCGCCCTCTTCGGCAAGACGCGGGGCCAGCAGGCGGTGCAGCCGCCACGTCACCTCCGCGTCCTCCGCCGCATAGCGCGTCGCATCGGGGAGCGGCACTTCTGCAAACGAGATCGCCTTCTTGCCGGTGCCGCACAGGTCCTTGAAGGCAATCGTGGTGTGGCCGAGCAGGCGTTCTGCCAGCTCGTCCATGCCGTGCCCGCCGACGCCCGCCTCGCTGCGCCCGGCATCGAGGCAGAAGCTCATCACCATGGTATCGTCGATCGGCGAGGCCATGATCCCGTAGCGGGCGAGCACATTGATATCGTATTTGATGTTCTGCCCGATCTTGAGCACGGCATCGCTTTCGAGCAGCGGCTTCAGCAGCGCGAGGGCTTCCTCGCGGGGGGCCTGCACCGGCGCTTCGGCAAACATGTCGCTCCCGCGGTGGCCGAGCGGGATGTAGCAGGCATCGCCCGGCCCGAGCGCGAGGCTGACGCCGACAAGGTCCGCCTGCATCGCATCGAGCGCGCTGGTTTCGGTATCGACCGCCACCACGCGAACGGCCTGCGCGCGCTGCACCCACGCCGCGATTGCGTCCAGCGTCTGCAGGCATTGATAGCCGGCGGTGTCGATCGCGGGCCATTCCGGCAGGCTCTGGCGCGTCTCTGCCGCACCGCTCGGCGTGGCGGGCGCGCCGGGTGTCGCAGGCGTCTCCGCAGGCGCGGTGCCCAGTTTGCGCAGCAGACTGGTGAAGCCATGCTCGCCCAGGAACGCGGCGAGCGGCTCGGGCGGGATCGCGGTCAGCTCGAAAGATTCGAGCGGCAGCGGCAGCGGGCAATCCTCCTTGAGCTGGACGAGCTGCCGCGAAAGGCGCGCCATCTCGGCCTGTTCGATCAGGCTGTCGCGCAGCTTGCCCGGCTTCATGGCGGGCGCAGCGGCCAGCGCACCTTCGAGCGTGCCGTGTTCCTGGATCAGCTTGGTCGCGGTCTTGGGCCCGATGCCGCGGATGCCGGGCACGTTGTCCACCGCATCGCCCATCAGCGCCAGCACATCGCCGACCCGCTCGGGCTCGACGCCGAACTTCTCCATCACTTCGGGGATGTCGATGCGCTGGTTCTTCATCGTATCGAGCATGTCGACATAGCCGCCGGCCTCGGTCTTGCGGCCGACGAGTTGCATCAGGTCCTTGTCGGACGAGACGATGGTCACGTTCCAGCCCTGCAAGGCGGCCGCGCGCGCATAGGAGGCAATGAGATCGTCCGCCTCCAGACCCTCTTCCTCGATGCAGGCGAGGCTGAACGCGCGTGTCGCATCGCGGATCAGCGGGAACTGCGGAACGAGGTCTTCGGGCGGCGGCGGGCGGTTCGCCTTGTACTGGTCGTAAAGATCGTTGCGGAAGGTGATCGAGCCCTTGTCGAGGATCACCGCAAGGTGCGTCGGCCCATCGGCCTTGTGCAGGTCTTCGGCCAGCTTCCACAGCATCGTCGTATAGCCATAGACGGCGCCCACCGGCACGCCCGCCGGGTTGGTCAGCGGTGGCAGGCGGTGGTAGGCACGGAAGATATAGGCCGAACCATCGATCAGATAGAGATGACGTTGGGCCGCATGGGGCGGCGAAGCGGGCTGCGCTGTGGTGTCCATGCACGGTGTGGTAGCGCCTCGCCCCCGCCAGCGAAAGCGCCCGATGTTGCGGCGCTGCAGCAATCGGGGGGCGATTCATCATGCGCCAACCGTCGCTTTCGGCCTATGACAATCTTACAAAAAATGTTTC
Organism: Novosphingobium sp.; assembly: GCF_027489515.1. Classification (GTDB taxonomy): domain Bacteria; phylum Pseudomonadota; class Alphaproteobacteria; order Sphingomonadales; family Sphingomonadaceae; genus Novosphingobium. The sequence goes on from NZ_JAIXZS010000018.1 coordinate 77,249, forward strand.
TAATCAGAAACATAACCGCTCTGTGACGGGTTTGCTGCTCCTAAGACTTGCAAGCAGGTGAATTGCCGATTAATTGGGGCGAGAAGTCTACCGCCAGAGTAGGCTTTGCGGCGGGCTGCGGGCCCGGCGCGGTCCA
>NZ_JAIXZS010000104.1 GCF_027489515.1 Novosphingobium sp.
GGCGGCAAAGACGATGGCTCGCCGATGATGGAGATGAACACGACGCCGCTGATCGACGTCATGCTCGTGCTCCTCATCATGTTCATCATCACCATCCCCGTGGCCACCCACTCGGTCAATATCGACTTGCCGCAGGCGACGCCGCCCACGGACAAGCCGAAGATCGACCCGGTGAAGAACAAGCTGGTCCTGACCACGCAGAACGTGATCCTGTGGAACGGTTCGCCGATCACCGAAGGCAACCTTGTCTCGCTGCTTCAGGCGACCAAGGCGATGAACCCCGAGCCGGAACTCCAGTTCCAGCCCGAGGAATATGCCTCGTATGAAATCGCGAACCGCATGCTCAAGATCATCACTGAGCTCAAGGTCAGCAAGTTCGGCTTCGTGGGCAACGAGAACTTCGCGACGTTCAGCAAGTAACGACGCAGGCTTTTCGGCCAGACATGATCAAGGGGCGGAGCGATCCGCCCCTTTTTCGTTGCCCTGTCCGCCTCGCCGCCACTGCGGAGTGAAACGGCATTGCTGGATCGATCCAGAAGGTGCAGATTGGTGCCAATTCCAAGGTTGGCCTCATCTCCACCCCGGATGACCCATGAGGCTGATCGCTTTTCGTCCGGGCACCCGGGGTTGAACAGGAGCACCTCCGATGGCGATCAGTGGGAGCAAAGCCGATGCCTCTCCCATGATGGAAATCAACACGACCTCGTTGATCGATGTCATGCTTGTTCTCCTCATCATGTTCATCATCACCATTCCCGTGGCGACGAACGCAGTGAATTTTGATCTGCCGCAGCGCGGTGGCACGCCGCCACCGGTCCCGATGAATCCAGTCAAGAACAAACTGGTCCTCACCGCACAGAACACCATTCTCTGGAACGGCTCGCCGATCAGCGAAGGGGACCTGGTTACTCTGCTGGAAGCGACCAAGGCCTTCAAGGAGCCGCCGGAACTGCAGTTCCAGCCAGAGGAACTGGCCTCCTACGTCACCGCCAACAGATTGATGCGGATCATCACCGTGTCAAAGGTCCCGAAGTTTGGCTTTGTCGGCAATGAGAGGTTTGCCGGGTTCAGCAAGAGCTGACGCGGCAAGCCGATCGTGAGAATTGGGAAGGGGACAGCGTGATCTGTCCCCTTCGTTTCACTCCGGCCGCATCGCCGCAGACGCGAGGGTCTCCGCCTCCAGCAGCAACTCGTCATCCGCGGCGCCAGCCGGTACAGACTCCCGCCCGATCATCACCATCAGCGGCACGGCCAGCGGCGTCACGCGGTCAAGTTCGACATGAACCAGCTCAGCCGCGGCGCGGTCAAGCAAAGCGCCCAACCGGCCGACGTCGGTCATGCGGGCGCGGGCGTCGGCCCAGGCGGCCTCGATCAGCAAATGATCGGGTTCATGCTTGCGCAGCACTTCGTAGATGAGGTCGGTCGAGAACGTCACTTGCCGCCCGCTCTTGCGCGCGCCCGGCTGCTGGCGTTCGACAAGGCCCGAAATCACCGCCACCTCGCGGAAGGCGCGGCGGAGAAGATAAGAATTCTGCACCCACTCCACGAACTCGTGCGTCAGGATGTCGGGCGAAAGCAGCGGCGCGGGATCCCTCACCGGCCACAGACCCCAGACGCCGAGCGCATAGTCGTTGGCGACGAAGCCCAACGGGCCGAACCCGGCTTCTTCCATTCGCCGCGTGATGAGCATGCCGAGCGACTGGTTCGCGTTCCACCCCTCGAATGTGTAGTAGACCGTGTACGCTCGCCCGCCATGGGGGAAGCTTTCGACAAGCAGTTCGCCCGGTGCCGGCAGGCGGCTCCGCCAGTCCTGCACTTCCAGCCACTCGCGCACATCATCCGGAAAGCGACCCCAACCGGCCCGGTCCGCCAGCATGGCCTGTACGCGCGTGGAAAGATGCGTGGTGAGCGGCATCCTTGCGCCGTTGTAGCTCGGAATTTGCCCGGCCGATTTGGCCCCGCGCACGATGAGTTCGAGATCGCGCACGCCTTCAACCTCAAGATCCAACCCCGCGAAGCGGAAGGTGTCGCCCGGCTTGAGGCCGGCGCCGAAACTCTCCTCAACCTTGCCCAGCGAGCGGCCGTTGCGGAAGCGCACTTCCAGCATTTCGGAATCGACGATGATCCCCGCATTGAGCCGATGCCGTGCCGCCTGCTGCGGATGGGTCAACCGCCAGGTACCGTCCTTGAGCCGAACGATGCGCTGGAATCGGTCATAGGCGCGCAGCGAATAACCGCCCGTCGCGACAAAGTTCAGGACGCGCTGCCACCCCCTTTCGTCAATCCACGCATAAGCCAGCGAAGAGCGGACCTCGGCGAGTAGCTCTGCCTCGCCGAAAGGCCCTGCGCAGGCGATTGCCATCACATGCTGCGCCAGCACATCGAGCCCGCCAGGGCGAAAATCCTCGCCATCGCGTTGGCCCTCATTAACGGCATCGCGCGCCGCCATCGCCTCAAGGAACTCGAACCGGTTGCCCGGCACCAGCATGGCGCGGCTCGGCTGATCAAGCCGGTGGTTGGCGCGCCCGATGCGCTGAAGCAGGCGCGACGAGCCCTTGGGCGCACCCATTTGCACAACCATGTCGATATCGCCCCAGTCGACGCCGAGATCGAGGCTGGCAGTGCAGACAAGCGCGCGCAGCTCGCCGCGCGCCATCGCGCCTTCCACCTTGCGGCGGGCTTCCTTGGACAGCGAGCCATGGTGGATGCCGATAGGCAGCTTGTCCTCGTTGGCATCCCAGAGCAGCTGGAAGATGTATTCGGCGAGGAAGCGCGTGTTCGTGAAGACGAGAGTCGTGCGGTTGCGCCGGATCGCCTCATAGAGCTGCGGCAGCGCCCAGGCAGCGGCATGCCCGCCCCACGGCACGCGCTGGCCGTCATCCGGCAGCAGAATCTCGACCTCAGCGGGGGCTCCGGCCTCGCCTTCGACCAGCGCGGTGCTGTCCAGATCACCCCAAGGCGCGAGCCAGGCGCGGAAGCTTTCCGGATCGGCCAGCGTGGCGGATAGCGCGGCGCGGCGCAGACCGGGGGCCAGCGCCTGCAATCGGGTCAGCGCGAGCGCAAGTAGATCGCCGCGCTTGGACGTGGCGAAAGCGTGAACCTCGTCGATCACCACTCTCTGCAGTGTACTGAAGAGCTGCGTGCTTTCAGGATAACTGAGCAGAAGCGAGAGCGATTCCGGCGTGGTCAGCAGCACATGCGGCGGACGCGCGCGCTGACGCGCCTTGCGGTCCGAGGGCGTATCGCCGCTGCGGGTTTCGACCGTTACGGACAAGCCCATCTCGGTGATCGGCGTGAGCAGGTTGCGCTGCACATCGTGCGCCAGTGCCTTGAGCGGGGAAACGTAGAGCGTGTGCAGCCCCTCGGGCGGCAGCGCGGTGCCTAGCCGCGAGGGGGTAAAGGCGGCCAGCGTGGGCAGGAAGCCTGCCAGCGTCTTGCCCGCGCCAGTATCGGCAACCAGCAGCGCGTGGCGCCCCGCGTCATCAGCCTCCAGCATTTCGGCCTGGTGCCGCCGCACCCGCCAGCCACGGCCTGCGAACCAGTCGATGATTTCGGGAGGGATGGTGCTGACGCTCACCCGCCCGACACTAGCGCCTTATGCCAGAGGCCGCCAATTGCGCGTCGAGGGCAGCGAGCAGGAGTTCGAGGCCCTGCTCGCTGGCGCTCTCTGCGCGCGCCGTCAGCATCGCTTCGGTGTTGGACGCGCGCAGCAGCCACCAGCCCTCGGGCGTGGTCACACGCACACCGTCGATCGCGAGCACGTCCGCGCCCTGATCGGCGAGACGGGCGCGCACTTCCTCGATCACCGCGAACTTGCGAGCCTCGTCCACCGGAAACCGCAACTCGGGCGTATTGACCATCACGGGCATGGCATCGTGCAGCGCAGTCACTGTCTCGCCGAGGCGGATTGTGGCCGCAATCAGTCGCACGGCAGCATAAAGCGCATCGTCGAACCCGTAGTATTCATCCGCATGGAACACATGGCCAGTCACCTCGCCGCCTAGCAGCGCACCAGTCTCCTTCATTTTGGACTTGATATGGCTGTGCCCGGATTTCCACAGCAGTGGTACTCCGCCCAGCATGCGGACGCGCTCGAACAGGGCGCTGCTGGCCTTGATATCTGCGATAACTGTCGCGCCCGCCTGCATTTTTAGCACATCCTCGGCAAACAGCATGATCAGTGCGTCGCCCGCCAAGGCGCGGCCGCGGGCATCCACGACGCCCAGCCGATCACCGTCCCCGTCAAAGGCCAGTCCGAAGTCGAGCCTTTCCCGCGCGACGGCCTCCCGCAAGTCGGCAAGGTTGACATCAACCGAAGGATCAGGGTGATGACCAGGAAATGTGCCATCGACATGCGTGTGCAGCAGGACATGGCGGCCGGGGAAGCGCGCGCACAGCTGTTCGATCACGGGGCCAGCGGCGCCATTGCCGGCATCCCAGGCGATGGCCAATTTTCCAATCGCGTCTGGCGCGATACCCTGCAGCCCGGCGAGCAGCCGCTCAACGTAGGCATCCATGATGTTGACGGACTTGGCCGTCCCCTCGCCCAGCGCCCAATCGCCTTGGGCAGCGAGGCGGCCGAGATCGAGTACATCTGGACCGAAGAACGGACCCCCGTGAAATACCATCTTGAAGCCATTCTGATCGGGGGGATTGTGGCTGCCAGTTATCTGAATGCCATCCTGCACTTGTGGCAGTGAGGCGCAGGCGTAGTAGAGCATCGGCGTAGGACCGAGGCCAATCCGGAGGACATCGGCGCCACTGGCGCAGAGCCCGGCTACCAGTGCATCCTCCAACATCGGTGAGCTGAGGCGCCCATCACGACCGACCGCCACGCTGCGCCGCCCAGCATGCAGGACGCGCGTGGCAAAGCTGCGGCCGAGGGCATAGGCATCTTCGGCGCCAAGCGTCTTCCCGACCACGCCGCGGATATCGTATTCCCGCAGGACGCTGGGGTGGAACCGGTGGCTCATGCCTGATGGCCTTGCAGGCAATCTCGCAGAGGCGCGCAGGGAAGGAAGGGCGCAGAGACGGTGCGCCGGTCGGCAAGGCCCCACGCAGTTTCGGAGCCTGGACTCGTCACGCGGCGGTCTCGCCTGCGCTGCAGCTGCGCGGTCTGGCTATTCCTGGCTTCTCTGGGAGATACACCAGGCGCAGCCTTACCCCCGCGCATCGGGCCCGCTTGGGGCTATGCGCGCGAGCAACAAGTCCCGCGCGGCATTGGCTTCGTGCACCGCATCGGCCGAGCCGCCGCGATCGGGGTGGACCTTCGTCAGCAGGCGGCGATGCGCATCGATGATCTCATCATAGCCGGCATCGGCGCGCAGGCCGAGCAAGTTGCGCGCCCGCTTCTCTGCCGCTGCCTTCGCATTCGGGCCGAAAAGTTCCCACGGCCACCGGCCTGACAGCATCTTGACCGCGAGGCACGCGAGCGCTGCAAGGAACAGGAACTTCACAGCACTTCTGCCATCGCCAGCTGGCCGCGTTCGGGCACCTTGAGCGCAAGGCCGGCGACCAGCGTGCGCAGCTCCTGCCGGGCGACGAGGTGGCTGGTGCCAAGCTCGCCGAGATGGCCCTTGTCGAGCAATGTCAGCCCACTCGGAAACAGTTCGCGATAGATCACGCGTTCGGACAAGCCGCTGGCGATGCGGAAGCCGACACGCTTGGAAAGCTCGGTCAACGCCTGATCGATGCGCTTCTGGTTACGCGCCTCGGTATAGCCCGTGCGGTTGCGCACCACGACCCAGTCCATCTCTTTGCGCTGCTCCTTGATCGTGGCCATCGCGCGCTTCTTGCGGGCTTCCCAGATCAGTTCGGCATAGAACGAGAGGCGGCGCACCTTGAAGGTTTCGGCATCGACCTGCCCGATCAGGTCGAAATCGACGAAGCTGTCGTTGAGCGGAGTGACCAGCGTATCGGCCTGCGTCGCGACATGGCGGGCGAGCGGATCATCGCGGCCGGGCGTGTCGAACACCAGAAAATCGTGCTCGGCACCGAGCTGATCGGCAAGTGCGTCCAGCTCCTCGGCGCTTGTGCCCTCGTAGACCGAAAAGGTCGCGCTTGGCAGCGTGATGGCGCGGCGGCGCATGGTTTCGGCGCGATTCTCAAGATAGCGGTGCATCGTACGCTGGCGGGAGTCCAGATCGATCGCGGCCACGCGCGCGCCCTGATAGGCCAGCGCGATGGCAACGTGGACCGCCGTGGTCGATTTGCCGGTGCCGCCCTTTTCGTTGGCGAAGACGATTCGATAGGGGGCGGCGGGCAAGCGATCATCCTTTCTGTGAGTGGCGGGCCCCCTTGCCGCCGGGCAGGGCGCAGGGCTAGAGGGCCTTTCCCTTCCGGGGGACTGTTGGCCCCACATCGGGGATTACTGGAGAGCCGTGGCGCGTGCAAATCCTGACTGCCCTGGAACCGCTGCGCACCGCGCTTGCCACGCTGAAATCGGGGGACAATTCCAATCACCCCGGCGATCGACCTCCATTGGCACTGGTGCCGACCATGGGCGCACTGCACGAAGGTCACCTGACGCTGGTGCGCGAGGCGAAGCGGCGTGCCGCCCATGTCGTCGTTTCGATCTTCGTCAATCCGCGCCAGTTCGGGCCGGGCGAGGACCTCGCGACCTATCCGCGCCAGCTCGAAGCGGATGCAGCGCTGCTCGAAGCCGAAGGCGTCGATGTGCTATGGGCGCCGACAGTCGAGGCGATCTACCCGCGGGGCTATGCAACGACAGTGCAGGTTGGCGGGCTCGACGCCGTGCTGTGCGGCGCGGCGCGACCGGGGCACTTTGATGGCGTGGCGACGGTCGTGACCAAGCTGTTCAACCAGGTCCAGCCCGATGTGGCGCTGTTTGGCGAGAAGGACTGGCAGCAGCTTGCGATCATCCGCCGCATGGCGCGCGATCTTGATCTCACACACCCGCATGCGGATCGCATTGTCGGTGTGCCGACGGTGCGCGAGGCGGACGGCCTCGCGATGAGCAGCCGCAACAAGTACCTGACAGCCGAAGAGCGCACTGCTGCGCCGGCGATGAACCGGGCGATGCGCGCGGCCGCCGCGCAGATCGCGGCGGGTGAGCCGGTGGCGGATGTGCTCGCCGTGTTGCGCGATACCGTTCTGGCGGCAGGCTTTCACCGTGTCGACTATGCCGACCTGCGTGATGCGGAAACGCTGGAGGCGCTGACGGTGCCGGGGCCCGGCCCGGCCCGCCTGCTGGTTGCGGCGCACCTCGGCAAGGCGCGGCTGATTGATAATGTGGCGGTGGGCGGCGGCCAGACCTGCTAGGCATGTCTGCATGACCACTACCCCCAAACAATCCGGCGTGATCGATGTCGACGGGCTCTCTTACGAATGGGAGCTGCGCGGCGAGGCGCGCTGGAGCGAGAATCACGGCTGGAAAGGCATGTCCATCAGCCTGCTGCGCAAGGATACGCAGCGCGAGGCGCTGCTCGAGTTCCCACCGCCGAAGCGCCTGATGAAGGGCCTGCCGCGCGGGCGGCTGCAGATCAGCGACGCGATCGTCGCGCGCGGAATCCGGGCTGCGCTCGAAGCCGGGTGGGAGCCGGAATCGCGGGGAAGGCCGGTGGTCTTCACAGTCGATGCGGATGGAAACTAGGCGTTTGCCGGCGTAAGAGGGCCGCCATGCAGGAACGACAGGATCACTTCGCCTATTGCGTGCAACTATTTGGCGGCACCACGGCTTTCTCGCGCCGGCTCGGCATCGACGAGCGCGCCATCCGGCGCTTCATCAACGGCGAGAAGCCGATCAGCGATGGCCTTCTGGCCGATACGGCGCGGGCCTTGCGCGCGCTCAGCGCCGAGGCTGCGCAAGCCGCAGACCAGATGCCCGGCTCTGCCTGATCGGTCACGAACCGGCTGAACCGGGCAGGGCCGCGCTCTTCATCTGCGCATAGGTCGCGTCCCGCGCCTCGGGCGGCAGCGACAGCAAGTACCGGCTCGCTTCCTTGTAGGTCAGGAAATGCTGGCCATCGGCCAGAATGGGCACGGTGCGGCCGTTGAAGATCCGGCGCAGGAAGCGGCGCTCGGTGCGGCCCAGTGCGGCTGTCGGTTCATCGCTCATGGCGGGGGCTCAGAACAGGCTGGCCTGCGCCGGGGGTGGTTCATCGCCTGGAACCTCCCGCATCAGCGCATCATCCAGCGGCACCTGCATGGCTGCGGCGCCGGCCCCGTCGGCGCTCAGCCAGCGGTCGAAGGCCTCGCCGGGGCGGAGGAGCACCGGCATGGCCTTGGGGTGGATGCGGCCGACCGTCTCGTTCGGCGCGCATGTCAGGAACGCGAAGCGGGGGCCTTCCTCGGTGTGGCGCCACAGGCCAGCGAAGGCGAACAGCGGATCGCCCTCTGGCGAATCGGCGCGCAAATCAAACCAGTGCTTGCGCTTGCGGCCCGTTTTCGGGTCAGGCGCGGCGGACCATTCGGAGAAGGCCGTCACGGGCACGAGGCAGCGCCGGGCCGGATCAGAAAGCGCGCTGCGCCACATCGGCGAGGCGAGGTTGCGCACGTTGGTGATCGGGCGCCTGCCTTCGCCGAACGGGGGCCAGCCCCAGCGCATCATCGCAAGCGCGCGGCACGCACCTTCCGAGACGACCACAGGCGCCTCGCTGTCGGGGTAGATCTCGGTGAGCGAGGGGAGGTTGCGCCCTGCGACATCGGTCCGGAACAGCCCCGCAATGGCTTGCGCGTTGCTGGTCATGCGATAGAGATTGCACATAGCGAGAGCATGATAGCGGGAGAGAACGCGATGGCCACCCAGATCCGCCCCAACATCCATTGCAGCGATGCCGAATGGCAGGCGCGGCTGGAACTGGCGGCCTGCTACCGCATCTTTGATCTGATGGGCTGGTCCGAATCGGTTTACAACCACATCTCGCTGCGCGTGCCGGACGAGGAGGGCGCCTTCCTCATCAATCCGTTCGGGCTGCTCTACTCGGAAGTCTGCGCGAGCAACCTCGTCAAGATCGACATCGACGGCAACAAGCTCGATGACAATCCGCACCCGGTGAACCTCGCCGGCTTCACCCAGCACGGCTACTTTCACCGCCACCTCGATTGGGCCCACGCCATCTGCCATGTGCACACCACGGCATCGATGGCGGTGTGCAGCCTCGAGGAAGGGCTGATGCCGATCAACTTCTACGCCTGCAACTTCATGGGGCGGCTTGCCTACCATGATTTCGAAGGCATCACGGTCCGCGCCGAGGAGGGCGAGCGGCTGCTGGCGAACCTTGCCGACAAGAACATACTCATGCTGCGCAACCACGGCCCGGTGGTCATGGCCAAGAACCTGCAGGCGATGTTCGTGCAGATGTGGGCGCTGCAGCGTGCGTGCGAGATCCAGATGGCGACGCTCTCGATGGGCCGGCCACCTGTGATGATTTCGCAGGACGTGATCAATGTCCACCAGCGGGATCTCAACATGGCCAATCCCCCCGGCGGCGGCCCCGGCGTGGGCGATTTCAACGCCTGGACCCGGCGGATCGACCAGATCGACCGCTCCTGGCGGGATTGAGCGGCTTGCCGACCAGCCGGGCGGCGCGCTAGTTCCTCGCCGCCATGGCCATCCTCACCGTCAACTACCAGCCGATCGAGATCAAGCTGGAGAGCGATACGCCGCTGCTCTGGGCGCTGCGCGATGCCGCCAATCTGACCGGCACCAAGTATGGCTGCGGGACCGGCGAGTGCGGGGCCTGCATGGTGATCATCGACGGGCAGGCGATGCCGAGTTGCACCCTGTCGCTGGGTGAGGCGGAAGGGCGCACTGTCATTACGATCGAAGGCCTGTCCGCCGATCGCAATCACCCGGTGCAGCAGGCCTTTGTCGCCGAACAGGCGATGCAGTGCGGGTTCTGCACGCCCGGGCTCGTGATGGCGGCGGCTGCACTGCTTTCGCACAACACCGATCCGACCGAGGCGGACATCAAGACGGCGATCACCAATATCTGCCGCTGCGGGGTCTATCCGCGCCTTGTCCGCACGATCCAGCGCGCCGGTCGGATCGCGCGGGGGCTGGAGCCCGGCGTGCCGCTGCCGGTGCCGGCCACCGCGACGACGCCGGGGCTGTAGGGCTCAGAAGCCCATCCGCACTGTCAGCCGCGCGCTGCGGGGCTGCGCGGTAGAGATGTTGTTGTCGGTGTGGGCAGTCGGGAAATACTGCTCGTTCAGCAGGTTGTTGACGTTGAGCTGCACCGAGACCGCCTTGGTCAGGTTGTAGAACACCGCGGTATCGACGCGGGTCCAGGCCGGCAGGGTCACGGTATTGCTGACGGTGGTGTAGGCGGATGACTGGTGCGTCACGCCGAGGCCCAGGCCGAGCTTGTCGGTCACGTCATAGCGGGTCCACAGCGAGATCTGGCTTTCGGGCAGGAGCGCCAGCGACCGACCGGCAGGCGCGGCGGTGGTCGAGGAGCGGACCTTGCCGTCCTGCAGCGCATAGCCAAGGCTGACCTGCCACTGGGGGAGGATCTTGCCGGTGGCCGAAAGCTCGATGCCGCGGGTGCGGGTCTTGCCGGAAAGCTGGGGCAGGCCGGTGACGGGATCGTTGAAGCGCGAGTTCTCGCGGTCGAGCCGGTAGGCGGCGGCAGTGAGCGCCAGTGCCGGCGTCACGTCCCACTTGGCGCCCACTTCGAGATTGCGGAATTCCTCGGGCGCGAGGGTGGCCTGCGTGGCATCGAGCGCGCTGAACTGGTCGCCAGACTGGGGGAGGAAGCTCTTGGTATAGCTGCCATAGAGCGACACGTTCTTGCGCGGCTTCACGATCACACCGGCGCGGGGGGACCACTTGTGGTCGGTGCGCCCGGCGCTGGTGCTGTTCAGCAGGTTGTCTGCACGGATCTTGAAGCTGTCGTAGCGCACGCCGCCGACGATCTGGAGGAACGGCGCGAGCTCGATCTGATCCTGCACATAGGCCGAGAAGGTCTGGACCTTGCTGTGGGTCGAGCGGCTGGGGGCGCCGAAGGTGATCGCGGGAATGGCGAGCTGGTCTGCGAGCGCGACGACAGCGGTGGACTTTCCGCCGGTGAACACGCCTTCGGAGCGGCGCGCGTCGGTGGCCTGGTCACTGCCTTCAATCCCGGCGATCACGGTGTGGCCGATGGGGCCGGTCCTGCCTTGCCAGGTGAGGTTGGCCTGACCGATCCAGCTCTCGCGCACCGAGGCGTTGTTGTAGGCGCTGAGCTCGACCGTGCGCGTGGCAGCGTCGACCGCGTGGGCGGGGAAGATGTTGCCATAGTACTTGTCGGTGTGGCTGTACTGGCCGGCGACGGTCAGTGTCAGGCTGTCCGCCAACTGCTGCGTGAGGCGGGCCTCGGCGATGTGTGCCTTGACTGCCGCGATGTTGGTGTCCTTGCGGCCGAAGAAGGTGTCGCGGTAGCCTTCGAGCGGCTTTCCGGCGAGCGAGGGGACGCCGCGATCGGCGGTGCGGCGATCATCGTCGTAGTTGTAGGACAGGTCGATCCGCGTGTCGCTGCTCGGTGCGAAGGCCAGCGTGGGGTTCACGCCGATGAAGCGGCCGTGGAAGTCCTGCCGGTGGTTGTCGAATTCTTCGTACGTGCCGTTGAGGCGGGCGCCGACTGTCTGCGAGAGCGGGCTGTTGAGATCGGCGGCAAGCGCGAAATCGCCGAATGTGCCGACGGCGGCGCTGGCGCCGACGCTTTGCCCCGCCAGCGAGGCGGTCTTGCGCACGCGATTGATCACACCGCCACCGCCGCCGCGCCCGAACAGCAGCGCGTTGGCACCGCGCAGCACCTCGACATGATCGATATTGTAGAGCGAGCGGTAGTACTGCGTGTCATCGCGCAGGCCATTGAGGAAGAAGTCTGCGGTGGTGTTCTGGCCGCGCAGCACGATCTGGTCGCGGTTGCCCTCGCCCTGCGCGAGGACGACGCCGGGCACGTAGCGCAGCGCATCGGTCAGCTGGGTAACGCCCTGATCGTCGATCTGTTCGCGGGTCAGCACGGTGACCGATTGGGGCACGTCGATCAGCGGCGTGGGCGCCTTGACGCCGGCGGCCGTATCGGCGCGGTAGCTTTCGAGCTGGCCGGTGACCACGATGGTTCGGCGGTCCACACCTTCACCTGCATCGGCACCGGCATCGCCCCCCGCATCCGCTGCCATCGGCACCTCTGCGGCCTGCGCGGTGAACGGCAGGAGGGCGCTGGAGGCGAGCAGCAGAGCGGCGAGGGTTTTCACGGGCAGTTCCTTCTTGAGAGACATTCTCAAGAAGTGCTTTATTGCGAGTCATTCGCACTGGCAAGACTGATATTGCGAATCCTTCGCGATTTATGCGCGGCAGACAAACGCGAAAGCGCAGCCGCGAGGGCCGCACTTCAGGAAACTGGAATGGATGGGGTCTGACTGTGCGTCAGAACAGCGGGAAGGCGCGGCCGGCGAGGATCAGGGCGAACGCCGAGCCGAGCACGATGGCCGAGCGCAACACTTCCGCGAGAGAGGCGGCAGGAGCAGCAGCAAGGGCGATAGCGCGGGCCATATATCCATCATGCGCCCAAGTGCCTAACAAACCGTTAAACGGGGCGCGCGGTCAGCCGAGCCATTCGAGCAGCGAGGCAAGGCACTCGCGCGCAAGGAGCTTGCTCCGTTCAGGGCTCCAGCCCTGAGCCGGATCGGGCAAGTCGTCGTTGTCCTTGAAGGGCAATTCGAGCGTCATCGAGACAGCGCCGAAGCGCTCGGCGATCTGGTTGGTGGCCATCGCAAGATTGGCCTTGCCGGGCCGCGCCACGGGATAGCCGCGCCGGGTCTGGAAATCGGGTGTGCGGCGTTCGAGGATCGCGCGATAGCGGCGATAGGCCTCGCCTTGCGCTTCGGTCCAGCCGGGGATGCCTTCGAAGCCGGCGAAGAACACGGCAGGGATCGCCTCGTCACCGTGGACGTCCATCGCGAAGTGGACGCCGGTCTCGTCCATCGCATTCCGGATCGCGAGGACTTCGGGCGAGCGATCGGCGCTCGGTTCGTGCCATTCGCGATTGAGGTTCACGCCTGCGGCATTGGTGCGCAGGTGCCCGCGGCGCGATCCATCCGGATTGCAATTGGGCACCACGTGGAAGCGGCAGAGCTGGCGAAGCTTGCGCGCATGGGGATCGGCGGGATCAGTCAGCATGTCGAGCGCGCCTTCGATCCACCACTCCGCCATCGATTCGCCCGGATGCTGGCGCGCAATCAGCCAGACCTGCTTCTCGCCCTCGCCCATCGAGAGGCAATCGATCGGCTGGCCATCGAGGCTGGTTCCGAGCACACGGTGCGAGACGCCTTCGCAAGCGGCCATCTCGGCGACGAGATCGTGGTGCCGCTCCATCGAATAGGGCGCGAAGTAGGCGAACCAGCAGGTCGCCGCCTCGGGCGTGTAGCAGATGGTCATGGTGCCGCCATCGACCGCCGCCTCGTAGCGGGTCTCGGCGCGGTACCAGGTGTCACGGTCTTCCGAGACGCAGGCGCGGTAGCCGATCCAACCATCGGGATAGGCTGCCGAGGCGAGCCCGGTAATCTTCAGCTCCAGCGCGCGGCCCGCGCAGCCGCTGACCCGGAAGTGGAACCATTGGAAGAATTCGGACTGGTTGTCGCGCCGGATGGCGAGCCGGGCGGTAGTGCCATCGATGCCAAGGACTTCGATATTGCCGCTGTCGAAGCCTGCGTCGACGCTGATCGGGTGTGAGGTCATTTCACCGTGATAGTCGCCCCCGACGTCCCGGGGAAGCCCGAGAACAGCGCATGGGCGAGACGCGGCGCAGCCTGATCGACAGACGCTGCCTTCGACTTGTCACGCTCGATATTCTCCGCGCGACCTTCCCACAGCGAGAGGCCGGTGGCGCGGCTACGGATGATAACGACAAGCCTGGTGTAGACCCGCGCCTTCGGTCCACCGCCGAGATTGAAGCCGAGGCCGAGGCCGACGCCGCTGTTCCATCCCCCGGTGGAGCCGCCGACGCCGACCGAGACAGGGCCGCGCTGGCGCTCGGTGCGCTGCACTTCACGTTCGACGCGCACTTCGGCCACGGCGTCGGCTGCACCGGGAGTGGCCGTGCCGAACTTCAGCGCGCCGAGTTCCGCCTCGACGGCCTGGAGCCAGACGCGCAGTTCGAGGCTGGCGCCATCGGCGCCCGGCGCCGCGACCACCGACACGGCGCCGCGGCCGAGGGTCGTGATGCTTTCAGGCGTATGGAAGCGGGTGACCTCGACCGGCGCAGCGAGCGCCGCGCCAGTCACCACAGGGCTCGCGACGAGCGCCAGCGCGGCGAGGAGCAGACGGGCCTTCACGGCGTCACCGCCGCGAGCGGCTGGACGACCTGGCCATCGGGGAATTTCTTGAGGAGAGCGGTGGCGAGGCGGGCGGCCATCTGGCTGTTGTTGATGCCGCCGTCTTCCTCGCGCGCTTCGCCCTCGGCATGGCCTTCCCAGAGCACGCGGCCGGTGGTCTTGTCGCGGATACGCAAATCGAGCCGGGTCGCGACGATCGCCTTGGCCGGCTTGGTGAGATCGACCGCGAGCGCAAGGCCGAAGCCGCTGCCACGATTGCTGACGGTGGTGCTCATCGCGCCGCTCACCTTCTTTCGCGGGGCTTCCTCCGGCACAGCCACGCTGTGGCTAACGCCGATCTCGGCGATTTGCCCGGGTTCCATTGCCCCAATGCTGCCTACGGCGGTATCATAGCCGCGCCGGGCGAGCTCGTCGATAACCGCCGCTTCATAGACCGGGAGTTTGCCGTCCTCGTTGTCGCCCGCATCGCCATCCATGCGGCTGACGACGATGCGTCCCTTGCCGAGGAGTGCTTCGGCATCGGCCGTGCGATAGGCGGTGACGTCGATCTTCTTCGAGGGTTGGACGCTCTGGCGCGCGGTGGGGTAGCGCGGATCCGGATCCATCGGATCGTCATTCCGCCAGCCGCCGCCCCAGCGGCCTTCGCCCGGCATGCCCTGCGCGAGCACAGGGGCCGCGCTGCAGACGAGGAGCGCGGCGAACAGGGGCGTAGAAAGCTTCATGCAGGGCCTTTCGGGACGGACGAGCAAGAAACTACGTCCGATGGGCTGTCTTGCTCATGAACGGTTCGTTTGTCGATTCCAAGGCAAGACGAGACTGCTAGTGCAGTGCAGCATTACCCAAGGAGAGTGATTCGCATGGGCAAGGTCCCCGTTCTCGTTACCGGCGGCGCCGGCTATATCGGCAGCCATGCGGTGCTGGCGCTGAAGGATGCGGGCTGGTCGGTCGCGGTGATCGACAACCTGACGACGGGTTTCCGCTTCGCGATCCCCGATGGCGTGCCGCTCTATGAAGGCGATATCGAGGATGGCGCGCTGCTGGCGCGGATCTTCGCCGAGCAGAAGATCGGCGCTGTCATGCATTTTGCCGGATCGATCATCGTGCCGGAATCGGTCGAGAATCCGCTGAAGTACTACCACAACAACACCGCAAAGAGCCGCGCGTTGATTGCGGCGGCAGTAGAGGCCGGGGTCTCGCACTTCATCTTTTCCTCGACGGCGGCGACCTATGGCATCCCTGAAGTCTCGCCCGTGACGGAGGACAGCCCCAAGGTGCCGATCAATCCCTACGGCATGTCCAAGCTGATGACCGAAACTATGCTGGCAGACACGGCGCGGGCGCATCCCATCAACTATTGCGCGCTGCGTTACTTCAATGTGGCCGGCGCGGATCCCGAAGCTCGGACCGGGCAATCGACGGCGGGGGCGACGCATCTGATCAAGGTCGCGGTAGAAGCCGCGCTCGGCAAGCGCAGCCATGTCGGCGTGTTCGGCACCGATTACGAGACACCCGACGGGACGGGGGTGCGCGACTATATCCACGTTTCAGACCTTGCCGCCGCGCATGTGCTGGCGCTGGAGGCGCTGATCGACCAGCCGGAGCGTTCGGTGACGATGAACTGCGGCTATGGCCGGGGCTTCTCGGTGCTCGAGGTGCTCGATGCGGTGGACCGGGTGACCAACAACAAGATCGAGCGCAAGCTGGAAGGCCGCCGCGCCGGCGATCCCGATTCGCTGATTTCGGACAACCGGCGCATCAAGGCGACCTTGCCGTGGGAGCCGCGCTATGCCGATCTTGACGTGATCGTGCAGCATGCGCTGGCGTGGGAGCGCAAATTGACCGAGATCCGTGGGGACGGTTGACTTTCCGCTTCCTCGCGCATAACCGCCGCGTTCCAATTTCGGCCCGGTCGGCTCGGGCAAAAGGATTCGCCATGAAGATTCGCAACAGCCTGAAGTCGCTCAAGGATCGTCACCGGGACAACCGCGTGATCCGTCGCCGCGGCCGCACCTACGTCATCAACAAGACCCAGAAGCGCTTCAAGGCGCGCCAGGGCTGATTGCCGTCCCTGCCGCGCGCAGGGCCGGGTGATCATACGGTTTTGAACCGGCAGAGGGCCTCCGCGAACGCGGGGGCGCTTTTGTTTGTGCGGAAGGAATCGCTGGCGTGAGCGCTGAAATCGACGCGGTCGTCTGGGATATCGGCCACGTGCTGGTGCAGTGGTCGATCCGCAACCTCTACGAAAAGCTGATCCCCGATCCAGCCGAGCTTGACTGGTTCCTCGCGCATGTCGCCACGCTGCCGTGGCACTTCCGGCACGATGCGGGCGAGCCGCTGGCGGACCTCATCGCCGAGAAGGTTGCCGAGTATCCCGAGCACCGCGCCCTGATCGAGGCCTATGCGCCGCGCTGGCTGGATACGATCCCCGGGCCGATCGACGGTACGCCCGCGCTGGTCGAGGCACTGGCAGCCCAGGGCGTGCCGCAGTTTTCGATTACCAATTTCGGCGCGGATACCTGGGCGATGTTCCGCCCGACCTTCCCCGTGCTGGATCACATGGGTGATATCGTGGTCAGCGGCGTCGAGCGGCTGATAAAGCCCGATCCGGCAATCTTCCATCTGGCGGCGCAGCGCTTTGGCCATGCGCCGGAGCGGATGCTGTTCATCGACGACAATGCGGCGAACATTGCCAGTGCGTCCGCGCTAGGCTGGAACGTGCATCACTTCACGCGCGGAGCGGAGGCGCTGGAGGCGGATATGAAGGCGCGAGGGTTGATCTAGGCAAGCCCGATCAGCGAGATCTGGCGGCCATAGCCTGCCTCGCCCGCATGGGTGGAGCGGCGGAACGAGTAGAACCGGTCGGCTTGCGCATACGTGTCCTCGCCCAGCATGGTGACGGTGCCGACGCCGAAGGCGGCGAGGCGCGCGGCAACATAGCCTTCGAGATCGAACCAGCTGTGCCCGGCGCGGCCGGCCTTGAAGAAGCGGGCGTTGGCTTCGTCCTCGGCGGCGAAGCGCGCCTCGAAGGCGGCGTCCACTTCATAGCTTTTCTGCGCGATGCAGGGGCCGACCACGGCGGCGATGCGCGCGCGGTCTGCGCCAAGGGCCTCCATGGCCTCGACCGTCCGGTCGGTCACGCCGCCGATAGCGCCTTTCCAACCGGCGTGGGCGGCACCGATCACGCCAGCCTGTGGATCGTGGAACAGGACCGGCGCGCAATCGGCGGTGAGCACGCCGATCAGCAGTCCGGGCTGGCTGGCCACCAGTGCATCGGCCTTGGGGCGGGCCGCATCGTCCCAGGGTGTGGTGACGGTGACCACATCCGGCGAATGGATCTGGTAGCAAGTGAGGAGCCGCGCGCCCGGCAGCACGGCTTCGCCCGCGCGGCGGCGGTTCTCGGCGGTATGGGCGGGATCGTCCTCGCTGTAGCTAACGTTGAGCCCGGCGTGGAGGCCGGTGCTCACCCCGCCGCGCCGGCCAAGGAAGCCGTGTGCCGCGCCGGTGAGTGCCGGGTGGGCCAGAGCCTCGAGAGCCTCGACCGACGCCATCATCCCTCAAGGCTCTTGCTGACCTGCTCGCGTACATCGCGCGAGAGGCCGGGTTCTGCAGCGATCCGTTCGAGTTCGGCGCGCATCAGCGCGGCACGCACCGGTTCGATCCGGCGCCAGCGGCCAAGCGGCGGTACGAAGCGCGCGGCGACATTGCCGTTGATGGGGTCGAGCTTGAGAATCAGATCGGCGATCATCTTGTAGCCAGCGCCATTCGCCGCATGGAACGCCTGCGGATTTGCGGCGAAGGCCATGTAGAGCGCGCGGACCCGGTTGGGGTTGGTCAGCGTGAAATCCGGATGCTCGGCCAGCGCGGTGACATGCGCGAGTGTATCGGGATGGAGCGCACCGGCCTGGATCGAGAACCACTTGTCGATCACCAGCGCGTTGCCGGCAAAGCGCGCGTGGAAATCGGCGAGTGCGGCGCGGCGGGCTTCGTCGCACTCTGCCGCGCCGATCCCGGCGAGGACCATCAATGCGCCCTGCCGGTCAGTCATGTTGTCCGCCGCGTCGTATTGCGCCTTGGCGCGGCGGGCGGCTTCGGCGGGGTCGCTCGCAGCGAGATAGACCAGCGCCTGCGTCTTCAGCTTGCGCGCGCCGCGCGCCGCAGCCTCGAGGCTGTAGGCCACGGCGGTGCAGCGATCGTGGAGCACATGCCACTGGGCGGCGAGCTCGCTGCCGAGCCAGCGCTTGAGGGCCTCGCGCTCGGCATGGATGCGCGAAGGGTCCGCCTGGGCGAGCTGTTCGGCGATATAGCCTTCGCCGGGGAGGATCAGCAGTTCGCCGCGCATCAGGTCGTCGAGCGCGTTGTCGGCGAGCACCGCTGCATAGACATCGCGGATCGCGGCAAGGCCTTCGCTGCGCGCGTCCTGGCTCAATTCGCCCGAGACGGCGGCGACGAGGTGGCGGACCATCAGCTGCTGCATTGCCTCGTAGCGGGCGAAGGGATCATCATCGTGCGCGGCGAGGAAGACGAGATCGGCATTCGTCACTGCCATGTCGATGGCAACCGGGGCGGAAAACCCGCGGTTGATCGAGAGGACCGGCAGCGCGGCGAATCCGGGGAAGGTGAAGGTCTGTTCGGCCTCGCTCAGCACGAGGAGCTGCTCGCCAAGGTGCTTGCCGCTCGCCCGGTTGAACAGCGCGGTGCGCAGCGGGATGACCATCGGCTGCTTGTCCGGCTGGCCGGGGGTCGGGGGGACAGTCTGGCTGAGCGTGAGCGTGGCGGTGTCCCCAGCATGGGTGAGCGTCGCGGTGACGCGCGGGGTGCCGGCCTGCTCGTACCAGCGGCGGAACTGCTTGAGGTCGAGCCCAGCGCCGTCCTCGATTGCCTTGACGAAGTCCTCGCAGGTCGCCGCTTCGCCGTCGTGGCGATCGAAATAGAGATCGGTGCCATGGCGGAAGCGCTCCGCGCCGGCCAGCACCGTCATCATGCGGATCACCTCGGCGCCCTTGTTGTAGACCGTCGCGGTGTAGAAGTTGCTGATTTCCTGATAGGAATCCGGGCGGATCGGATGCGCGAGGGGGCCCGAATCCTCTGGGAACTGCGCCGCGCGCAGGACGCGCACATCCTCAATCCGCTTAACCGGGGCCGAGCCCATGTCGGCGCTGAACTGCTGGTCGCGCAGCACGGTGAAGCCTTCCTTGAGGCTCAACTGGAACCAGTCGCGGCAGGTGACGCGGTTGCCCGACCAGTTGTGGAAGTATTCGTGCGCAACGACGCCTTCGATCGCGTCGTAATCGCCGTCGGTGGCGGTTTCGGGGTCCGCAAGGATGTAGCGCGTGTTGAAGACGTTGAGGCCCTTGTTCTCCATCGCGCCAGCGTTGAAATCAGCCACGGCGACGATGTTGAACAAGTCGAGGTCGTACTCGCGGCCATAGACCACCTCGTCCCAGCGCATCGAATCGATCAGCGCCTTCATCGCGTGCCCGGTGCGCGTCTCGTCTCCGGCGCGGACGTAGATGGCAAGATCGACCTTGCGGCCCGAGCGTGTGGTGAACTGATCGCGCGAGGCGACGAGATCGCCCGCGACGAGCGCGAAGAGGTAGGATGGCTTGGGCCAGGGATCGTGCCATTCGGCCCAATGGGTGCCGTCGGCGTTCTCGCCGCTGGCGACCGGATTGCCGTTGGAAAGCAGCACCGGGAAGCCCGCCTTGTCGCCCGTCATCCGCACGGTGTAGCGGCTGAGCACATCGGGCCGGTCGGGGAAGAAGGTGATCCGGCGGAAGCCTTCGGCCTCGCACTGGGTGCAGAGCATGCCGTTCGAGGCATAAAGGCCGGAAAGCTGGGTATTGGCGGCGGGATCGATCTCGGTCTCGATGGTCACCGTGTGGCGGTCGCCCGGCAGGTCAATCAGGAGGGCGGGGCCATCCATGCGCCAATCGTTGTGCGCAGCGCCGTCGACAAGGATGCTCTTGGCGGCGATGCCATCGCCATCAAGCCGCAGCGGTCCGCGCGCCGCGCCATTGCGCTCCACCACCAGATCGGCTCGCACCTTGGTGGCGGTGAGCGAGAGCGCGAAATCGAGCGCGATTTCCGGCACCAGCCATTCGGGCGGGCGATAATCAGCGCGCTGGATGACGGGAGCGGGGATGGCAGGGGTTCGGGAAAGGTCGTTCATGCCCGCCAATGTAGGGCGCCTGCGCGCACGGGGAAGCGCAAAATCGGCGGGTGCGCAAAACTTCGCGGCAAGAGCGCTTGACGGGGCGGCGAGCGGGCCGCACCCATGGCGCAACCGGGCAAGGGGACGGGGTCGCGCACCATATGCCGCTCAAGAGACTGTACGTGCATGCTGTGCTGGCGCTGCTGGCGGCCTTTCCGGGGCTTGCCCATGCGGCCGCCACGTTTGATGTCGATCATGCGGCGCAGCTTTATCTTGCGACGCTGAGCGCCCCCGCGAAGGCGCGGTCCGATGCCTATTTCGAAGGCGGCGAGTGGCTGGCGCTGTGGGGCACGCTGATCTCGGTTGCGCTTTGCTGGTTCTTGCTGCGCGTGCGGCTGCTGCCCAAGGTGCGCACGGCGATGCATCGGCGCGGCTGGCGGCCGTGGCTCGGCGTGCTGGCCTGCGCGCTGGTGTTCATTGCTGCCGACACGCTGCTGAGCCTGCCCTGGACTTTCTATACCAGCTATTGGCGCGAGCGGCAGTATGGGCTGATGAACCAGTCGGTGGGGGCGTGGCTCGGCGACCAGGCGATCGGCCTCGTGCTGAGCGCGGTTCTTGGCAGCGTGCTTCTGCTGGTGATCTATGCAGTGATCCGCAGGTATCCGAAGCACTGGTGGCTGATCGGGACGGGCGTGGTCGGCGTTACGATCACAGCCCTTGTCCTCATCACGCCCGTGTTCATCGTGCCGCTGTTCAACACGCAGTCAGAGCTGCCGGACGGGCCTGTGCGGGCCCGCGTAGTGGCGATGGCGAAGGCCAACAACGTGCCGTCCGAGCACATCTATCTCGTCGATGCCTCGCGCCAGTCCGATCGGATCTCCGCGAACGTTTCGGGCATCGGGCCGACAATCCGGATCTCGCTCAACGACAACCTGCTCAAGCAGTCCAGCGTGGCGGAAACCGCGGCGGTAATGGGACATGAGCTGGGCCATTATGTGCTGGGGCACGTGTGGCGGACGATCGTGGTGCTAACCTTGCTGATGGGGCTGCTGCTGTGGCTGGCTTCGCGCATCGCGCCGGCGCTGATCCGCTTCGGCGGGCAGCGCTGGGATGTGCGCGGGTTGGCCGATCCGGCCTCGCTCCCAGTCCTCGCAGGGGTGCTCAGCGTGCTGTCGTTGCTGGCGACGCCTATGACCAATACCCTGATCCGGGTCGATGAAAGCGAGGCCGATGCCTTTGGCCTCGACGTCGCGCGCGAGCCTGATGGCTTTGCTTCCGCAGCGATGAAGCTTTCGGCCTACCGCAAGATCGCCCCGGGAGCGCTCGAGGAAATGCTGTTCTTCGACCATCCCTCGGGCAAGACGCGGGTCTACATGGCGATGCAGTGGAAGAAGGACCACGTACCGAACGCGGCCGAAGTCGTGCCGCCCCCTTTACCGGAGCCCAAGCCGTGAAGCTGCTGATCTTCGGGATGGGCTATACCTCGCAGGTAATTGCGGGGCGGCTGCGCGCGGCGGGCTGGGAGGTTGTCGGCACGGGGCGCGAGGGCACCATGCGGTTCTACGACCGCGAGGCGGTGCTGAGCGGTCTTGCGCAGGCAACCCATGTGCTGTCCTCCGTTCCGCCAGCGCGCGAGGGCGGCGATCCGGTGATCGAAGCTTATGGCGAGGCGCTGGCGGCGGCGCCGGCAAAGTGGATCGGCTATCTTTCCTCTACTGGCGTCTATGGCGATGTCGGCGGGGCGTGGGTGGATGAAACGGCGGAGGTCGGCAGCGGGCGGCGTTCGGCGCGGACGGCGGCGGATCTGGCATGGCAGGCGCTGGATGGGCGCGTGCGGGTGTTCCGCCTTCCGGGCATCTATGGCCCCGGACGCAGCGCGCTCGACCGGGTGCGTGAGGGCCATGCCAAGCGGATCGCGCTGGCAGGGCAAGTGTTCAGCCGCGTGCATGTAGAGGACATTGCCCGCGGCGTGATTGCGGCGATGGACGGGCCGGCAGGGGTCTACAACCTCGGCGATGATGAGCCTTCGAGTCAGAACGCGGTGATCGAGGAAGCGGCGCGGCTGCTGGGCGTCGACCCGCCGCCGCTGCAGACGCTGGAGGAGGCCGCGCTCTCCCCCATGGCGCTGGCGTTCTATGCCGAGAACCGGCGGATCGCGAATGGCAAGGCCAAGCGCGTGCTGGGTTGGCGGCTGACCTACCCCACCTATCGTGAGGGGTTGCGGGCCCTCAATGCCACGACCAGCCCGATCATTGCGAGCGACGCACCGGCACCGGCCAGCAGCGACCAGCGATAACCCTCGACCGCGGTCGAGATCAGCATGGCAACGACAGGGACCAGCACGCCGTTATAGGCCGCACGGCCCGGTCCGAGCTCGCGCAGCAGGCCGTTGTACATCGGGAAGGTGACGACCGAGCCGATGATCGCCAGATAGGCAGCGCCGCCCGCGTAGGACCAGGTCCAGTCGAACTGTGGCGGCCCGGAGATGATCCACGCGATTGTCGCATCGACAAGCGCGCCGATCATCATGGCCCAGGCGAGCAGCGTCGGTACCGGCTGGCCGCGCGCGGCGGGGCTTGCCTGCACCACGTTGCCGACCGAGGCGAAGGTGATCGCAACAATCACCATGAAGCCGCCGACAATGACCTGCGCCCCCATCGAACTGTTCTGGGCGAGGGCGATGCGATATTCGTGGAGCATCAGCAGGGCGATGCCGACCAGCGCTATGGCGGTGCCGAGAAGGAAGCTGCGCGTGATCCGCTGCCCGAGGAACACACGCGAAAGGATCGTGTTAGGCACGAGCAGCAGTGCGAAGAGCACCGCGACGAGGCCCGAGGTGATGTACTGTTCGGAGCGGTAGACGAACTGGAAGTTGAGGCTGAACACGCTGCAGCCCATGACTGCGGCGACCATCAGCCCGCGTTGGTCGGGCACCAGCGGCAAGCGCTTGAAGGCGGCAAAGACGAACATGCCGATTGCAGCGCCGGTGAAGCGCCAGGTGACGGACCAGCTCGGCGGCACATCGCCCAGCTGGTACTTGATGGCGATCCAGGTCGAGCCCCAGATCAGCGCTGTGAGCAGGAAAGGGACGAGGATGCGGGGCTCGAGGAACCCCGCTTCATTGGTCTGGTGGTCGACGCTCATAGCGCTGCCAGCGCGCGGGCAAGCGCCTCGACTTCATGGGGCGGGCTGCTCCACGCGGTGACGAGACGGGCGGCGCCCGGCGCGCCGGCTGGGGCAGACCAGTCGTAGAAATCGAAGCCCTGCGCGCGCAGCAAGGTCTGTTCGGCGGGGGATAGGATCACGAAGATTTCGTTGGCCTCGACCGGGTGGATCAGGCGATCAGTGCAGGCCGCCGCGATTTCCTGCGCGGCGGCATTGGCGGCACGGGCGTTCTCCAGCCAGAGATCGCCCTCGAGCATCGCGAGAATCTGTGCGGCGAGGTAGCGGCCTTTCGATTGCAGGTGCCCGGCGCGCTTGCGGCGAAATCGCACGACATCGACGAGATCGGGCGCGAAGAATACGATGGCTTCGGCGCTCATGCCGCCGTTCTTGACGCAGCCGAAGGTGAGCGCATCGACCCCGGCACGGACAGTGATCTCTGCCGGGTGGCAGCCGAGGTGCGCGACGGCATTGGCGAAACGTGCGCCGTCCATATGGAGGCCGAGCCCGTGCTCCTTGGCGAGGGCGCCGATGGCGGCGACTTCGGCGGGGGTGTAGACCCGGCCGCATTCGGTGGCCTGCGTAATCGAGATCGCATGCGGCTGCACCTGATGCACGCCAGGGCGGATCGCCCCCAGCACCGCGCCGATCGTCTCGGGGGTGAGCTTGGCGCCCTCACCTTCTGCCAGCAGCAGCTTGGCGCCGTGGAGGAAGAAGCCGGGCGCGCCGCCTTCGTCCATCTCGATATGCGCCTCGCGGTGGCAGACGACGCCGCCATGTGGTGGGACCATGGCCGAGAGCGCGAGGCAATTGCCGGCGGTGCCGGTTGCCACCCAGAGCGCGGCGCATTCGGTGTCGAAAAGGTCCGAGAACGCTGCATCGAGCCGGGCGGAGAGCGCATCACCGTCATAGGCGGTATCGGGCGTGTCGGCGGCCTGCATCGCCGCCCAGATGCGGGGGTGGACAGGGGCGGCGTTGTCGGAGAAGAACTTCATGGGCGGTGCCTTTAACCGGCATGGTGCGTTGGGGGAAGTGAGCTTGCCTTGGGAGGCCAATAGCTATGAATGACCCCGCCATTACCCTCATCGATGAAGGCACTCACGGCGAATATGTCGCGCGCGTGGCGGATAGCAGCGCGGTGGGCCGGCTGACGTGGATCCGCCGGGGCGAGGTACTCACGACCGAACACACGCTCGTGCCACCCGAGATCGGCGGACGCGGGATCGCGGCCAAACTGGTCGAGGCACTGGTTGCCGATGCGCAGGCGCAGGGTTGGAAGATCGTGCCCGAATGCAGCTATGTCGCTGCCGCCTTCAGGCGCCATCCCGAATGGGCTGACCTGCTGGCCTGAGCCGGCCTCGTCAGGTCGTGCCGGTCGCGTCCGCCGGGGCGGGCTCTTTCAGCAGCGGTACGAGTTCGCGGTTGAGATCATCGAGTTCGAGCGCGCCGGCCTTCGCAAACCGCAGACGGCCGGCGCGGTCGAAGATGAAGTTGGTGGGAATCGAGTTGTTGATCGGGGCGTACTTGCCCTTGATCGACCGCAGCGGGGTGAGGCGCAGGACCGCAAAGAGCTTCTTGAGCTGGCTGATCGGGACCGAGCTCTCGGTGGTGACGGCAAAGACGCGCAGGCCGTGCTGTTGCTGGACGGCGTAGTAGGCGTCCAGCAGCGGCAGCTCCCGCTTGCAGGGGCCGCACTAGGTCGCCCAGAAATTGAGCACAACGACCTGCCCGCGCAACTGGGCCAGCGTGACCTTGCTGCCGTCGATCATCGTCATCTCGAGCGGCGGAGCCAGTTCGCCGACCTGCGGCTTGGCGGCTCCCATGCTGGCAGCGGCGGCAACGGCGAGCAGCGCAAGCCGGATCCTGCGGGCCAATTCGGGCATCATCGCAGCTCCTTCCTTCGTTTGCGCGGCGCCATCGGAGGCTTCCTGTGCCGGCGATGCGAACGGGAATGATAGGCCCAAGCGGTGCCCCTTGTCATGCATGTGCAGCCAGAATGGAGCGGATGTTCCGGATCGACACGCGCGGACTGCGCTGTCCTGGTTAATTGGTGATCGTCCGGTCCCCACTTTCGGGTTAGGATGACTTCAACGAACGGCAGGTAGCCGCCAGAACGTAGGGGGATGTTGTGCCTGAGACCACCAGCGGTGACGACTATATCGGCAATCCGTTCAATGGCGCCGATCCCTGGAGCAGCATCAGCACCGGCGCGGGCAATGACTATATCTGGTCGCACATCTTCAAGCCGACGCTGACTGTGGATGGCGGGCCAGGTTTTGACATCTTCGTGATCCCGGACGGCTGGTGGGGCAATTTCGACATCAAGGATAATGGCAATGGCTGGACGGTCACGCACCTGGCGGGCGGGCAGATGTTCCAGGTCACCAATGTCGAACTGCTGATCATCCGCCCGTTCCGCAGCAGCGATTATTCCTTCTACCACGATCCCTTCAAGAACGCGGACGGCGGCTATGTGATCGACTGGAACAATCTGACCACCGAGCAGCGGGGCATGTATGCCGCGACTTCGGGCTACCTGGCCTTTGATGGGTTCAAGTATTGGCCCAATCTCAATTACGGCACCGACAAGGCCGACCTTGTTTTCCTGCCCGATCAGAAGAACTACGTAATCTATGACCCTGCCGCCGAAGTCTATGACCGGGTGTGGGACTATGCGCAGACCTACTATGCCGCTGGCGGAGATGACCGGATCTACGGTGGCGACTGGAACGACATCATCGACGGCGGGCCGGGCAACGACCAGCTCTATGGGCGCGACGGCAACGACACCTTCCGCGATTCGCCGTTCAGTTACGACAATACCTCGGTGCATGGCTACATTGACGGCGGCAAGGGCACCGACAAGGTGGAGTTTGGCAGCAATACGCCCGACCGCATCGTCGACGGCGCCGGCAAGGTGCTATGGTCGCAAGGCGGACCTGTCTCGCTCGACCTGACGGGGCAGACCGTCTTCGCGCAGTATCTCGACGCCGCAGGCCGCGTGGCCGGCGCGATCGAGATCGTCGGCGTGGAGAAGCTGACCAATCTCTTCACCACGACATCGCCCAGCGAGCTGCTGTTCAACCAGTACGCCAACAGCGTCGACTTTACCGCACTGAGCGAGGCGCAGACGGCGGCAATCAAGGCGCTCGAGAAGGCCGGCAAGCTCGCTGATCTCTATCAGGCTCTGGAAGGCGACGATGTGGTCCAGCTGCCGTCCGCCAATGCGCTGCTCGGCACGGCAGCGCGTTGGGACGCGGCACAGACCTTCCGTGCAGGCTATGGCGACGACACGATCATCGGCAGCGCCGGCGCGGATACCATCGAGGGCGGCAGCGGGAACGATACGCTCAACGGGATGGGCGGCAACGATACGCTGTTCGGCGGATACGACGCAGACCGGCTTGATGGCGGCAGTGGCGCCGATGCGATGGACGGCGGCCTCGGCGACGATACCTATATCGTCGATGCGACGGCGGACCAGGTGACCGAGACCCTGAGCGGCGGAACCGACCTCGTGCTGAGCTCCAAGACCTATACGCTGAGCCCCTATGTCGAGAACCTGACGCTGACGGGCGCGGAGCGGATCTGGGGCACGGGCAACGGGATCGCCAACCGGATCATCGGCAATGATGCGAACAATGTGCTCGACGGCGCGGGTGGAGATGACCTGCTCGATGGCGGGCTGGGCGCGGACCGCCTGATCGGCGGCACCGGCAGCGATACGTTCTTCGTCAACTCGCTGGACGACACGGTGCGCGAGGAAGGCAGCGACATCGATCTGGTGCGCAGTACCGTCTCGTTCGTCCTGCCGACGCTGGTCGAGAACCTCACGCTTGAAGGCACGGCCATCAAGGGCATCGGCAACGCGCTCGACAACACGATTATTGGCAATGCCGCCGCCAACATGCTCGACGGACGTGCTGGCGGCGACCGGATGAGCGGGATGGGCGGCAACGACACTTATGTGGTCGACAGCCTGTCGGACACGGTCACTGAACAGGCCGGTGACGGGATCGACACGGTGCGCGCGGGAATCGATCATACGCTGTCTGGCGAGGTCGAGAATCTCGTGCTGACGGGCACGCTCAAGCTCAACGGGAGTGGCAATGCGCTCGCCAACACGATCACCGGGAACGGCGCGGACAACCGCATCGACGGCATGGCCGGTGCCGACCGCATGCTGGGCGGCGCTGGCAACGATACCTACTTGGTCGATATCGCAGGCGACAAGGTGATCGAGGCCATGGGTGGCGGCGATCATGATATCGTGCTGAGCGCGATCAGCTTCAAGCTGGGCGTCAACGTCGAAGACCTCACGCTGACGGGATCGAACGCGATCAACGGGACCGGCAATGAACTGGCCAACACGATCATCGGCAATGATGCGAACAATGTGCTCGATGGCGGCAAGGGGATCGATACGCTCATCGGCGGCGTGGGGGATGACCGCTACTTCGTCGACAACAGCGAAGACGTGGCCGACGAAGTGACCGGCGGGACCGGGACCGACACGGTGTTCAGCTTGGTCTCCTATGTGCTGGGCGATTGGGTGGAAATCCTGCGGTTGTCCGGCTCTGCGGACATCAATGGTACCGGCAATTCGCAGGCGAACATGCTCTATGGCAATGTGGGCGCGAACCGGCTCGATGGCGGTATCGGCGCCGACGTGATGACCGGCGGTACAGGCAACGACACCTACGTTGTCGAGAACGTCGCCGATGTGGTGCGCGAAACCAGCGCATCGGGCGGGATCGACGGTGTCGAAAGCACGATCAGCTATGTGCTGGGGGCCAATGTCGAACTGCTTGCGCTCAATGGTGGCGACGACATTGCGGGCTATGGCAATGCGCTCGACAACGTGATCGTCGGCAATGTCGGCGCGAACCTGATCAATGGGCGCGATGGCAAGGACACGCTCTACGGGCTGGAGGGCAACGACAGTCTGCGCGGCGGCGCGCACGACGACATCCTGAATGGGGGCACCGGACAGGACCGCCTTTATGGTGAGGGTGGGCGCGACAGTTTCTTCTTCGATGCCGAGCTGACTGCGGACAATGTCGATCGCATCATCGATTTCGTGGCGGCGGACGATTCGATCTACCTTGCCAGGACGGTGTTCACCGGGCTCGCGCCGGGTGCGCTGGCCGAGGCGGCCTTCCGGATCGGCACGGCGGCGCACGATGCCTCCGACCGGGTGATCTATGATCAAGCCAAGGGCGCGCTCTACTTTGACGATGACGGCACGGGCCCGAATGCCAAGATGCTGTTCGCCACCCTTGCTGCCGGGACAGCGCTGACCGCTGCCGACTTCGCGATCTTCGGCTGAACGGCCGGTGCTGCCTCAGCCGCATATCATCGGCAGGCATTGGCACCTCCTTGTGCAAGGCGCTAACCGTCAGCCTGCGCGGCTCTCCGCCAGCGGCGCGGAGCCGAGAGGATGTACGACCGGTTCTTTGGCGCGCAAGGCGAAAGCGCGCAGCACGGCGCGGTAGCCGGTGAAGACATAGCCTTCGTTCAGGGCCAGCCATTCGCTGCGCCGTGCGCGATAGGCGGCGGGAAGCGCGTACCACGGCAGCTGCGGTTGCTTGTGATGGACAAGATGGAGGTTGTTGTTGAGGAACAGCCAGCCCAGCCGTGAGCGCTCGACAATGACGGTGCGCGCGTCGGTCGCGGTGGCCCAGCGGTGCTCGCAGAAGCCGCGCAGGCCAAGCAGCGCCATCGCGCAATAGACGGCTGCGACATAGGTCATGAGCGGCATCGCGAAGAAGACAAGGATTGCCGCCAGTACCGGAATGAGGCCAAGCGCGTGGAGCGCCCAGCCCTGCCGCCATGCGCGCGCTTCGGCGCCGCGTGCGGCAAGACCGAGGCGAATTTCGGCATTGAGGAAACGGCCGGCGGCGATGGCGGGGCCCATCACCATGCGGCCCAGCAGCGTGGCGTTACAGGCGAGCAGCAGGCGGGCCAAGCGCGGCAGGCGCCGGTGGTCTTCTGCGGCCCAATAGAAGGTCTCGGGATCGTCGTAGGGATCGGTAATGCGGCTGTCGACATGGTGCGCAAGGTGGGTTTCGCGGTAGCGGCGATAGGGGATCAGCAGCCCGAGCGGCAGGAATACCAGCGCCTCGTTCAAGCCCGCGCTGCGTGTCGGATGGCGGTGTATTGCCTCATGCTGCAGTGAGGAATGGAGCGCGATGGCGATCGCGAGCAGCGCGACTGCCACCCAGGGTGTGGCAGCGTAGAGCAGGCCTGCCGCAAGCCAGACGACATGGCATGCGGCGATCATGAGCACGGTCGGCCATTCGATGCCTGGACGCAGGGTGCGACGCAGGGCGTGCTCGAAATCGGCGTTGGTGTGCTCGAACATGTTTGCGGGACCGCCCTCCGAACCCGAATATCAAACCCGGGCAGTAGACATTCAAGGAGACAATGGTGACACTTCGTTGCATTTGTTCACCAGATGCGGCATACCGTGATTAAAGTCACAGAAAGAGAGCCATGGACAAGCGTGCGTTGGCGCATGTGTTTCGCGCCCGGCTGCAAAGCGTGTTTGACCGTTCGCGGCTGAACCAGGCCGCCTTTGCGCAAGGGATCGGGATCGACCGCTCGGCGCTCTCGCTGCTGCTTTCGGGCCGTACTGTCAGGCTACCCCGGGTCGAGACGCTGCTGGCGATTGCCGAGCGCCATGCGGTGACGATCGACTGGCTGCTCGGCCTTTCGGAAGACGAGGGCGTTACCGGCGCCATGCTCTCGACTGGAACGATCGAGACTACCGAGGAAGATGGAGCGAGCCTCCTCATGCGCTGGCATGCCGAGGCGGCAGGAACGAAAATCCGCTATGTGCCCGCGAGGATCCCCGACCTGCTGCGGACCAACGCGGTGATTGCCTATGAGGCATCGGCCGCGCACCAGAGCCCGCTAGCGCAAGTGGAGGATGCAGCCTTCCGCCTGGAATACAACCGCGCGGCGGGGACCGACATGGAATGCTGCATGCCGCTGCAGACCTTGGAGCAGTTCGCTGCCGGCGCGGGTATCTGGAGCGGCCTTTCCAAAACCGCGCGAGCTGCGCAAGTGGTGCACATGAGCGCGCTGATCGATGAGCTCTATCCTTCGTTTCGCCTCTATCTGTTCGATGGACGCGAGCGCTTCTCGATTCCCTACACGATCTTCGGCTCGACCCGGGTCGCGATCTTTGCCGGGCAGATGTATCTCGTGCTGAGCAGCGCGGAGACGATCCGGACCATGCAGCGCCAGTTCGAGGGCTTGATTCGCCACGCCCGTGTGCATGCGCACGAAGCGGCGGACTTTGTGCGGGGGCTCAAGGTTGGCTGAGTGCCCGCGCCTCGCCAGCCTCGCGATGTACCGCGATCCGCCGGAGGTGGCCGAGGCGACGCGGGGGCTGTGGGCCTATCTGCGCGATCGGCTGCGCGCGGCGGGGCTGGCCGAAGTGCCGGAGGGGCTGGACGAGGGGATCGCGCACGATGCTGCCTGGCTCGATCCTCGCCTCCTTCTGGCGCAGACCTGTGGCTATCCTTTGATGGCCCATCTTCAGGGCTTGGTGCGGTTGGTGGCAACGCCGGTCTATCGCCATCCGGGATGCGAAGGGGTGCTCAATGGCAGCTTCGTGATCGTGCGGGCCGGGGCGGCGACCGCGTCGCTGGCGGAGCTGCGCGGCGCGGTCGCGGCGATCAACGACCGCGGCAGCAATTCAGGGATGAACCTCTTGCGCCATGCGGTTGCACCGCATGCGGTGGATGGGCGGTTCTTCGCGCGCGTGGTTGAAAGCGGGAGCCACCGGGCAAGCATCGCGATGGTGGCGGCCGGCGAAGCCGACGTCGCGGCGATCGACTGCGTGACGTTCGGCAATCTGGCCCGGTTCGCACCGGAGACCATCGCGGGCGTGCGCATTCTGGCGGCGACGGCGAAGACTCCGGGCTTGCCGCTGATTGCGCGGGGCGCTGCGAGCGATGCGGAGGTCGCGATGCTGCAGGGTGCGCTTGCAGCCTTTGCGGATGATCCGGCCACGGCCGAGCTGCGCGAAGTGCTGCGGCTCGAAGGTTTCGCAGTGCTGGAGGCCGAAGACTATGACGCGTTGCTCGCGCTGGAGCGCGAGGCGGCGGCACTGGGCTATCCTGTACTTGCCTGAAGCGGCGGGAAATGGTGCTGCTGGGGAGGATTGAACTCCCGACCTCAGCCTTACCAAGGATGCGCTCTACCACTGAGCTACAGCAGCACACCATTTCCACATGCCGGGCGCCCCGCAATGCCGGGGCGGGCAGGCGCGCGCTTTGGCGGCGGGGCCCGCGTTTGTCAAGGACGGGCTTGCAGGCCGCGCGCCGGCACGGCAGAGACGCGTCCGATGTCCGACAAGACCCTACCGACTGGCGACAAGGCCGCGCTGACCCGCGAGGAGCGGTTGGCGCTTCGGCTGCGCGAAAACCTGCGCCGCCGCAAGGCGCAGGCGCGGGCGCTCGATGCTGCGGAAGCGGGCACCGGGGACGAGCCGCCTTCGCAGGCGTAGCGCGGCTCTCCGCGCAGCAGGGCTTTCCAAACCGCGAGGGGGGCGCTAGGTCCGCGCGCTTACCGCACCGCAGACACGCAGGACCTTCGATGCCCCGCCTGATCCTTATCCGCCACGGCCAGTCACAGTGGAATCTCGAAAATCGGTTCACCGGCTGGTGGGACGTCGACGTGACCGAGAAGGGTGCGGCCGAAGCCTTTGCTGCGGGTGAACTGCTGAAGGCCAAGGGCATCCTGCCGACGACCGCGTTCACCTCGCTACAGAAGCGCGCGATCAAGACGCTGCATCTGGCGCTGGAAGCGGCCGGGCGGATCTGGATCCCGGAAGACAAGGACTGGCGGCTCAACGAGCGGCACTACGGAGGCCTCACCGGGCTCGACAAGGCCGAGACTGCTGCCAAGCACGGCGACGAGCAGGTCAAGGTCTGGCGCCGCAGCTTCGACATTCCGCCACCGCCGCTGGAAGCGGGCAGCGAGTTCGATCTGGCCAGCGACCCGCGCTATGCCGGGATCGCGGTGCCCAATACCGAGAGCCTCAAGGACACAATCGCGCGCGTGCTGCCGTGCTGGGACGAGAAGATCGCCCCGGCGCTGCGTGCTGGCGAGACGGTGCTGGTCTCTGCCCACGGCAATTCGCTGCGCGCGCTGGTGAAGCATCTTTCCGGCATTTCGGACGCCGATATCACTGGGCTCGAGATTCCGACCGGGCAGCCGATCGTCTATGAACTGGACGACAATCTTGCCGAGATCGAGCGCTACTACCTGTCGGAGCGCTGAGGCGCACCGTCTGCAAGGGGATGTGGGGATGACTGAAGGCGCGGCAAAGGTCGCTATCGTCATGGGCAGCCAGTCCGACTGGGAGACCATGCAGAACGGCGCCGCCGTGCTGGAGAAGCTGGGCGTGGCGCATGAGTGCCGCATCGTCTCGGCGCACCGCACGCCGGACCGGCTGGTCGCCTTTGCCAAGGGCGCAGCGGCCGAGGGCATCCAGGTGATCATCGCGGGCGCAGGCGGCGCGGCGCATCTCCCCGGCATGATCGCCTCGATGACCCATCTGCCGGTGCTGGGCGTGCCGGTGCAGTCCAAGGCGCTGAAGGGCATGGATAGCCTGCTTTCGATCGTGCAGATGCCGGGCGGCATTCCCGTCGGCACGCTCGCTATCGGCGCGGCGGGGGCGACCAATGCGGCATTGCTGGCCGCCTCGATTCTCGCGCTGTCCGATCCTGCGCTTGGCGAGCGGCTGGTGGCGTGGCGTACGGCGCAGACTGATTCTGTTGCAGAAAGGCCGGTCTGAGCGGATGATCGCACCGGGTGAGACCATCGGCATTCTGGGCGGCGGCCAGCTTGGCCGGATGATCGCGCTTGCGGCGGCGAACCTTGGCTATCGCTGCCATGTCTATGCGCCCGAGGCGGATTCGATCGCGGCGGATGTGTGCGCGGGGTTCACTTGCGCCGGATGGTATGATGCCGAGGCATTGGCCGCTTTCGGCAAGAACTGCGCGGTGGTGACCTACGAGTTCGAGAATGTGCCGGTGGCGCCGCTGGCTGCACTTGGCGATGTCGCGCTGCATCCCGGCACCCGCTCGCTCGAAGTGGCACAGGACCGCGCGGCGGAGAAGAGCTTCGTCGAAGCGCTGGGCGGACGGCCCGCACCCTGGGCCACGGTCGACAGTGTGGCCGATCTGGCGGCGGCGATTGACCGGATCGGAACGCCGGGCATCCTCAAGACGCGGCGTGACGGCTATGACGGCAAGGGCCAGTGGCGGATCATGACGCCCGCTGATGCCGAGGCACTGGAGCTGCCGGAGGTGCCGCTCGTCTACGAGGGGTTCGTGACGTTCGAGGCCGAGTTTTCGGTGATCCTCGTGCGCGGGGCCGATGGCGACGTGCGCTTTTGGGACAGCGCCCAGAACGCGCACAAGGCGGGCATCCTCAGCCAGTCGGTCGTGCCGGCTGGCGATGCGGTGCGTTCGCAAATGGGCGCCGCGCGGGCGCTGGCGAAGCAGGTGGCGGATGCGCTGGGGCATGTCGGCGTGCTGACGCTGGAGTTTTTCGCCACGGCCGAGGGGCCGGTGTTCAACGAGATGGCGCCGCGCGTGCACAATTCGGGGCACTGGACTATCGAGGGCGCGCTCACTTCGCAGTTCGAGAACCATGTCCGCGCAATCTGCGGCCTCCCTCTGGGTTCGACCGAGCTTTGTGCGGCAGGCGTTGTGATGGATAACCTGATCGGCGACGAAGCGCATGACTGGCCGGCGATCCTGTCCGATCCGGCCAACCACTTGCATCTCTATGGCAAGGCGGCGGTGCGGCCGGGGCGCAAGATGGGGCATGTGACGAGGTTGGTGCTCTAGATGATGGGGCAGTCGATCTTTATCATCATTGCACGTGCGAGCGATGGAACGATTGGCGACAAGGGCACCCTTGCGTGGAAATTACCCAATGATCTCAAACGCTTCAAGGCACTGACTATGGGCAGGCCGATGATCATGGGGCGCAAGACGTTTGCCTCGCTGCCGGGGCTGCTGCCGGGGCGGCGGCACATCGTTCTGACGCGCGATGCGGGCTGGTCTGCGCCGGGTGCTGAAGTGGCGCATGACGTGGCCAGCGCGCTCGCCACAGCGGGTGAAGGCGAGGTCGCGGTGATCGGCGGCGCGGATGTGCTCGCGCAGTTCGAGCCGCACGCACAGCGCTACGAGCTGACCGAAGTGCATGGGGACTATGCCGGCGACACGCGCATTCCCTATCCGGCGGCGCCGTGGCGCGAGACGGCGCGGGAGAGCTTTCTGGCCGAGGGTGCCTATCCGGCGCATGACTTCGTGACCTTCGTGCGGGGGACGGCCTGATGCGCCTCCACGCGAGCGAACCGATGCCCGAGGCCCTGCGTGGTGCTGTCATTGCGCTGGGCAATTTCGACGGGTTCCACCTTGGCCATCAGGCCGTGGCCGGGGAGGCCGTCCGCTGGGCGCACGCAATGGGGCGGCCCGCGATCATCGCGACGTTCGACCCGCACCCGGTGCGCCACTTCAAACCCGATGCGCCGCCGTTCCGCCTGACCACGCTGGATCAGCGCGAGGCGCTGTTCACCGAGGCCAGGGCGGATGCCATGCTGGTGTTTGCCTTCGATGGCGCGCTGGCGGCGACGACGGCGGATTCCTTCGTGCGCGATCTGCTCAGCGAACGGCTTGGCGCGGCGGCGGTGGTGACGGGCGAGGACTTCACATTTGGCCGGGCGCGCGGCGGCAATATCGATGTGCTGCGCGCCGTGGGCGCCGAAGTGGGGCTGCAGACGCGCGCGGTCGGCCCGGTGCTGCTCGATGGCGAGGTCGTCTCCTCCAGCCGCATCCGCGAGGCGCTGGTGGCGGGCGATCCGCAAGAGGCGGCGCGGCTGCTGACGCGGCCCTTTGCGATCAAGGGCCCGGTGCAGCACGGCGACAAGGTGGGGCGGACGATCAACTTCCCGACCGCGAACCTTGATATCGGCACGTACCTCAGGCCGCGCTACGGCATCTATGCGGTGACGGGGCATCTACCTGATGGCCGCGTGCTGAAAGGCGCGGCCAACATCGGCATTCGGCCCACTTTCGATCCGCCGAAGGAACTGCTTGAGCCGCATTTCTTCGATTTTTCGGGCGATCTCTATGGGCAGGAGATCGAGGTGGCGTTCCACCACTTCCTGCGCGGCGAAGCGAAGTTCGACAGCCTCGACGCGCTGGTGGCGCAGATGGGGCGCGATTGCGATGAGGCAAAGCGCCTCCTTGCTCACATCGGCGGGTAGGCGATCATCACGCTGAGGACGTAGCCGCCCCAGAATGCGGTCGGCACGATCAGCCATGGCGCGCGGTGCTCGCGAGCGCGTAACACCAGCATGACCGCGACCGCGACGATCAGGGTGACGACAGTGCCCCAGAACGCCGCCGCGTTGCGCTGGAGGCCGCTGGTGTAGAACGGATAGGCGATGCACAGCGCGGCGAGCGCGAATGGCGTCCATGAACGCCAGCCGGAATCGCCACTGCCGCGCACATAGACCCAGCGCGCTGCGCCCATCAGGCCGAGCAGGACGGTCCAGATCAGGCCAACCACCGCGCCGGGCGGGATCATCGGCATTTGCCGCCCGCTGGGCCGCGCCCAGCCGATGGCGAAGAGGAAGCCGTTGATCGCGATGGTGGCCAGGATCAGGACGGCGACGTTCATGGCCAGCGCGCCGCGCCCTTCGGCCCTGAGGAACGCGGTGCTGAGATTGGGGGCGGGCATGGTCTTGTCCTTCAAGTAGGCGAAATCAGACCATAGGCCACGTCGGCGAAAGCGCGACGCAAGAATTTGCAGGAATCCGGGCGCGGCGCTAAGGCCCGCCGATCATGACAGAAGCCCCAGACTATCGCAGCACCGTCTTCCTGCCGAAGACCGATTTCCCGATGAAGGCCGGCCTCCCCCAGAAGGAGCCGGGCATTCTCGCGCGCTGGCAGGACGAGGGGCTCTACAGCCAACTGCGCAAGGCGCGTGCGGGCGCGGAGAAGTTCATTCTCCATGATGGCCCGCCTTATGCCAATGGCGACATGCATATCGGCCATGCGCTGAACCATATCCTGAAAGACATGGTCTGCCGCACGCAGAGCCTGCTCGGCAAGGACGCACCTTATGTGCCCGGCTGGGATTGCCACGGCCTGCCCATCGAGTGGAAGGTCGAGGAAGAGTACCGCAAGAAGAAGAAGAACAAGGACGAGGTTCCGCCGGTCGAGTTCCGCGCCGAATGCCGCGCCTATGCCCAGAAGTGGGTGGA
>NZ_JAIXZS010000093.1 GCF_027489515.1 Novosphingobium sp.
GCACCGTAGCTACCCGAAGGCGGCTCGACCCAGTCACCGATCGGAAAGAACAGCGCCTGCACCCCGGTGCAATGCCAGAATGTGCGCTCGTCGGTCAGGAACAGCGTGGCGTCCGTCATTTCGTGTCTCCAGTAGTCGCGGCATAGACCTGCTCGCCCGCGATATAGGTCGCCAGCACGCGGGTTTGGTGGATCTCGCCCGCGGGCACGGTGAGCGGATTGCGGTCGAGCACAATGAGATCGGCCAGCTTGCCGGGCTCGAGCGTCCCGCCCTTGTCGAGCCGGCCCATCTCGGCAGCTCCGTTGCCGGTGAGCACGGCCATGGCCTGTTCGCGGGTGATGCGCTGGCTATCGTTGATCGGCTCACCCGTCGCGCCGGGCACCTGCCGGGTAACGAGCGTTTCGAACGCGATCCACGGATTGACCGAGGGAACAACCGGCCAGTCGGAGCCGGTGACGACATTGGCGCCGCTTTCGATCACATCACGGATCGGCCAGAGCCGCTTCATCCGTTGGGGACCGACAGCCCTTGCGATATCGACCGACGTGATCGGGGTGGGCCACCAGATGTAGGGCGAGAGTTCCCAGGTGAAGTGAAGTTCGTGACCGCGCGGCACGTCGGCGGTGTCGATGAAGGTGTTGTGGCCGATCTCGTGGTGCGGACCTCCATCGCCATTGGCCTTGCGCGCGGCAGCAATGGCCTCGACCGCCTCGCGCACAGCGCCGTCGCCGGCAGCGTGGAACTTGACCTGGATGCCCTGCCGGTCGAACGCGGTGACAGCGGGGAAGAGCCTGTCCTCCGGGATCAGCTTAAGGCCCTTGCCCTCGCCCGGGCCCTGATCGTCGTGCGGTCCGCCGCGCTGTGCATAGGGGGCAAGCATGACGGCGGTGCGGCCTTCCAGCGGAACGCCATCGAGGAACATCTTGACGCAATCGAGCTTGAGGCGCCCGCCGCTCCATGCCTGGCGCTCGGGAATGAGGTCCTCGCTGTTGCCATTGTTCGGCCCCCAGACGATGCAGCCACGGGCGTACTGCTTGAGCCCGCCGGAACGCGCATAGGCGGAAAGGCCCGCGATCATCTCTCGCCGGACCGCGGCATCGGTGAAGCCGACGATGCCGTAGGAAAGCATCTCGTCGGTTGCGACCTTGATCGCCTGAATCTGCTGCTCGGCGCTTGCCTTGGGCATGAAGCGCTCGATGTCGCGTGCGGTAACCTCGCGCAGCACGCCGGTGGGTTCGCCCTTGGCGTCGCGGTCGATCACGCCGCCGGGAACGTCCTTCGTCGCGCGGGTGATCCCGGCGATGGCTAGGACCCTGGAATTGACCCAGACGCTGTGCAGGCTCTCATCGTTGAGCATCACCGGATTGTTGGGCGCAGCGGCATCGAGCAGGCGCTTGTTCTGCTCGCCCGGCTTGAACGCGGCGCCGACCCAGCTGCCACCGGTGATCCACTCGCCGGGCTTAGCCTTGTCCGCACAGACCTTGACCGCAGCGACAATGGTCCTGGCATCGGCGCCCTGCGGAAATCGGCAGGAGAGCTTGTCGCGTCCGGCGAAGTAGGTGTGAACGTGCATGTCGTAGAGGCCGGGCATCACGGTGCGGCCAGCAAGATCAACGGTGCGCGCGGACGCGGGGGCCATCGCGGCGATCTCGGCATCGGTACCGGTCGCGACGATGGTGGTACCTGAAACCGCCAATGCCTGCGCGGTGCCGGACGGGGTGAGCACGGTGCCGTGGAGAAAGACTAGGTCAACCGGCGCAGGCTGCGCGAACACGGGACTGGCGACGAACAGCACACCGATGAGCAGGGCGCCGGAAAGAGGGGCACAGGATCGCCGGGCGAAAGCAGGTGGAGTCATCGGGCAGATACCTTCGTTGGGCTGGCTACGGGGAGAAATAGGCGCGCGCGAGGCCCTGCACGGCTTGGCCGATGCGGCCAATCTCGCCCCATGCTCTTGCTCCCGGGTGACACCGCGCGGAAAGATCCGCTGGCAAGGACGAACGCGGGAGCTTTGGCCATGACACAGCACAGGGCATGTTGAAGCCGACGATCTCGGTCCTTGTGCTGCGCCACGTGGTCAATTGTCTCGATCTCGTCGGTTGCGATCCCGAGCCACTGCTTGCCCGCTTTGCAGTGCGGCGCGACGATCTCGACAATGCACGCGGCGTGATGCCGCTCGAACAGTTCCTCGCTTTCCTTGAACGCGCTGCGCAGGAAGCGGGTAATCCTTATCTCGGTCTGCAGGCGGGCCGGCTCGGCGCGCTCAACAGCCTGGGAGCGCTGGGGTTCCTCTTCCTCAGCGCCCCCTCGCTGCGAACCGCCTTCACCGGCTTTGCGGCCTATCTGGCAACGATCCAGGATGCGGTACGCAACCGCTTCAGCGCTGATGAGGGGCTGGCAACCTTCGAGTACCTGATCACCGACCAGACGCTGCAATCGCGGCGGCAGGATGCCGAGTTCTCGATCGCTCTTATGCACAACATGTGTCGCAACTATGCCGGCGGGGAATTCGAGCTCGTCGAGGTTCGCTTCGAGCATTCCTGCGAGGGCGAGGAACGTATCTACCGCGAATTCTTCCGCTGCCCGGTGTTCTTCGATCAGGAAACCAACTCCTTCACTTTCGAGGCGCGCTTCCTTGACTGCACCAGTCCGGTTATCGATCCCGAGCTCTATCCCATCGTCGAGGAGCATCTGCGCCGGCGCGCGGCCGAGAATGCCCGGCGCGGGACCTCGCTCGGCGCGCTCGTCAAGGCGCTGGAGGCAAGTCCGCTCGATTACGCGCCGCAGCTCGAAGATGTTGCCCGGGGCATGGGCGTTTCGGCCGCGACGCTCAGCCGGCGGCTGCGCGCTGAAGGGCTGCGCTGGCGCGATCTCGTTAATGAGCGGCGGATGCAGGCCGCCGCGCGGCTGCTGCGCCAGAGCCGGCGCGACGTGGCCGAAATCGCGCTCTCGGTGGGCTTTGCCGAAAGCGCGAGCTTCATCCGGCGCTTTGGCCGCCATTTCGGCATGACCCCACAGGCCTATCGGCGCAGCGCCGGGGACGGGATCAGCGCAGGGCAAAGGCAACCATCGCATCGCTGAGCCGGGTACCAAAGCCACCGTGTCCACCGGCATTGACGATGACATATTGTTTTCCATCGGTGTGGCGGAAGGTCATTGGCGTGGCAGTCGCCGGGGCGGGAACAAAGGCCTGCCAAAGCTCACGACCGGTCTGGATGTCGTAGGCGCGCAGCCTGCTGTCGAGGCTGGCGCCGATGAACACGAGGCCGCCGCGCGTCACGATCGGACCGCCCTGGTTGGGGGCACCCCACGCTGCAGGCGAGGTGATCCCGCTGGAAAGCGTCAGGCGGCCGAAGGGCACTTGCCAGAGCGTCTCGCCGGTCTTCATGTCGATGGCCGTCAGGCGGCCCCATGGCGGCGGATTGCACGGCACGCCGAGAGGCGACATCAGCACCTCGCGCAGCATGACATAAGGCGAGCCTTGCATCTCGTAGTAGGAGACACCGGGCCGCACATCGCGCTTCGCATCGAACGCGGCCCGAGGGACCAGGCGGACCGAGGCGGCGAGGTTCGAGGAATTGACCACGGCGAAGCCGCTGCCGGGATCATAGGCGAGCCCGCCCCAGTTGGTCCCGCCAAGGAAGCTTGGATGGAGCAGCGATCCCTTGATGCTCGGCGGCGTAAACAGGCCTTCATTGCGCAAGGCAGCCAGGCGGCTGCGACAGGCGGCAGTGTCGAAGCCAAGCAGGCCCCATGCGTCGCCGGTGCGCAGGCGCTGCGAGGTGACGGGGCGCGGCAGCAGCGGCATGGGCTGGGTGGGCGAGGCACGCTCACCGGGCATGTCACTGACGGGCACCTTGCGTTCCACCACCGGGAACAGGGGCCTACCCGTCTCGCGGTCGAGCACGAAGATGTTGCCGGTCTTGGTCGCCTGAATCACCGCTTCGGCGGCGCGGCCTTTGTGGTCAATCGTGGCGAGCGTGGGGGCGGCCGGCAGGTCGTAGTCCCACAGGTCGTGGTGGACGGTCTGGTACGACCAGACCTTGCGGCCCGTGCGCATGTCGAGCGCGACCACGGAATTTGCATCGGGAATGCGATCAAGCCGGTTGACGCCCAGGGTGTCCCAGCTGGCGCTGCCGGTGGGCAGGAACAGCCACCCGCGCTTCGCATCGACCGACAACGGCGCCCAGGCATTGGCCGCGCCCGTAACGGCGGAGAGATCGTCGGGGATCGGGTTCCATGTCCACAGCGCGCGGCCTGTCACGATATCGAATGCCCGCACGATGCCGTCGAGCGAGTTGCGGTACATATTGTCCTGCACCGCAGTGCCGACCGCCACGACGTTGCCCCAGACAGCGGGCGGAGACGTGTTTGCGGGCTTGCCTTCGCCCTTGTAGTCGAGCGCGGCAAGATCGACCCTGCCGCCTTGGCCGAAGAGGGTACAGACGCGGCCGCTATCAGCGTCGAGCGCATGGAGAACGGCATTCTGCGCCGCATAGAGGATGCGCTTGCCGCAGGGCTGTGCGCGCGCCTCCGCGGTATCCGCCTGCCAGTAGGCGACACCGCGGCAGTAGTTCTCGTGGTACATGTTGCCGCTGCGCGGCTTCCTCGGATCGAAAGACCACAGTTCGCGTCCCGAGGAAGGATCGAGCGCGACGGCGCGGCCGAACGGCGTGCAGCCATAAAGCCGTGCGTTGACGTAGATCGGGGTCAGTTCACCGACTGTGAAATCGACGGCCTCGCTGCCGGCCGAGACTTCGCCCGAATGCCAGGTCCAGACGCGGTGCAGCCGGGCGACATTGCCGCGGTTGATCTGGTCCAAAGCAGAATACTTGGTGGAGGAGGGCTGCCCCCCATAGCTCGGCCAGTTTGCGGCATCGGCTTCGACCGCCGCGATCTCGGCCCGGGCGGCGACGGGTGGCAGATCAGGGCCGCGATTGCAGGCCGCAAGACCGGTGAGCAGGAGGAGGCTGACAAGACGCCGCCACATTGCAGTTCAGTCCTTCGCCCGTGCAAAGATCCTCTTCCCGCCGACCCATGTCTCGAGGACGGCCGTGCGGTGAATGTCCGTTACCGGGACCGCGAAGGGATCACGGTCGAGCACGAGGAAATCTGCTTGCTTGCCAGCCTCGAGCGAGCCGGCCTTGTCGGCAATCCCCATCCGCCGAGCCGCGTTGATGGTGAACATGGTGATGGCCTGCGGCAAGGTAACGGCTTCGGCCAGGCCATAGCTGCGCGCGCTGCCGCCCGGATTGCGACGGGTGATGGCCGTCTCGATCCCGATCCACGGATTGGGGGAGGGCACGACCGCCCAGTCCGACCCGGCAACGACAAGCGCGCCCGCGGCAAAGCCTTCGCGGATGGGCCAGACCCGATCCATGCGCGGGCTGCCAACGGCGGCGGTGATGTCGTCGTTGATCGGCTGCGGATCCCATAGATAGGGCGAGAACTCGACCGCCGCCCGCAGCGCCTTGAAGCGCGGCAGATCGGCGGGATCGACAAACGTGGAATGGCCAACCTGGTGGAGCGGGCCGCCTGTGCCATTGGCCTTGCGTGCCGCCTCGATCGCATCGAGCGAGGCGCGCACCGCGCGGTCGCCTGCAGCGTGGAACAGTACGGTGACGCCGAGCTTGTCCCAGCGCGCAACGTCCTTCGCCATTGCAGCCGGATCGAACAGCAGCAGGCCGCGCGCCGGCGCGTTGGGCTGGCCGGCCTGATAGTCGGCAAGCATTGCCCCAGTGTGGCTTTCGGTGGGCACGCCGTCGGCGAAGACCTTGACGCAATTGGCGTTGAACGTCGCGCGGGCGAACTTTGCCCGGTCGGCCAGCGTTTGATCGAACGCAGGGTTGGGTCGGCCGGATTCGGAATAGGCAATGCAGGCCTGCACATGCTGACGGAGCACGCCCTTGTCGGCCAGCGCCGCGTAGACCTCAAGGTCGTCGCGGTAGGCCATCGCCTCGACATAGCCGACGACGCCGAAGCCGGCGAGCATGGCGAGATGGCCGGCCAGCTGGCGCTCCGTCTCGGCCAGGGGCTGGGCCGGGACCTTGATGCTGATCAGGCGGCCTGCGGTTTCGCGCAGGATGCCGGTGGGATTGCCCTTCTCGTCGCGCTCGATGATCCCGCCTTCGGGATTGGGTGTCGCGGCGGTAATTTCCGCCAACGCCAGCGCGCGTGAATTGGCCCAGACGCTGTGTCCGCTGACATCGAAGAGCATGACCGGATTATCGGGGGAGACAGCGTCAAGCGTGGCGGCGGTGATCGGCGTGCCGGCCATCAGCGAGGCCTGCCACTGGCCTCCGCTGACCCATTCGCCCGCCTTTGCTGCCTTGGTGCAGGCCGCGACGAGTTCGAGCAGACGCTGCGGACCGGCGTCCTGCGGGATGCGGCAGCGGCCCTCGTCGCCCTTGGCTTGAAGAACGGGGTGGACATGCATGTCATAGAGGCCGGGGAAGACCGTGCGGCCC
This sequence comes from Novosphingobium sp., assembly GCF_027489515.1. Taxonomy (GTDB): domain Bacteria; phylum Pseudomonadota; class Alphaproteobacteria; order Sphingomonadales; family Sphingomonadaceae; genus Novosphingobium. The sequence goes on from NZ_JAIXZS010000093.1 coordinate 6,468, forward strand.
TTGAGATCGACGATCTGCACCGCGGCGCGCGCCCACTTGCGCGCCTGTGCGCGGGTACCGATGCGCACGATCCGCTCGCCGCGCACCTCCATCGTGCTGCGCCAGCCTTGGGGCGTGTAGATATGGCCGTTGACGAACCGCAGTGCGCGCCCCGGAGCTGCCTGCGCCCCATGCGGCAAACCGCAAGCGAGGACGGTAAGGCCGGCAATGGCCAGAGTACGGCGCCCAATCTTCGTGCTGCCAAACTTCATACCGGCAATTCTCCCCTGCTCCGGCTGCGCCGCCTGCTCCGATGTGGAAAGGCGGCGCGCCGGGTCTGTCACATGCGATAGGTTGCGGTCACGCCGAAGGTACGCGGACGCAGCGTTTCGCGCCGGAAGAATTCAAACGGGTTCGATGCCCGCTCGCGCCGGGTCCAGGTGGATTTGTCGAGGATGTTGTTGACGAACAGCGAGATGTCGAAGTTGCCTGGCCGCACGCCCAACCGCGCCGACCAGAAGACGACCGCCGGCGGCAAGTTCAGCGCGGTATCGATCGCCCCGTTCGCCGGGTTCAGGTAGGGCGGCAGCGCGGTCTGCTTCGAACGGTAGTCCAGATCGGAACGGATATAGCCCCCCTTCGCGCGGAAGGCATCGAAATCATACTGCGCGTGGAACGAGGCCGTCCAAGGTGCGCCGAGCACGGCATCGCCCTTGCTGACAAAGGGAGCCGCCGCGGTGGGCCCGCCGAACACGGTGTCCTTGAACTTGGCATCGACGTAGCCGATTTCGGCCTGCAGGGTCAGGCGGTCGGTCGGACGCACTTCCAGCTGAAGGTCGAAGCCCCGGCTGCGCGCCTTGCCAAGGTTGTTGGTGAACTGGAAGCCGCACGAGTTGAGCGCAACCGCCTGCTGGATGTCCTTCCAGTCAATCTGGTAGACGCTCGCCTGCACGCTGCCGAGCCTGCCGAACTTGCTCTTCACGCCAAGCTCGTAGCTCCACACCGAGTCCGACTTGAAGTTGGTCGGGCGGCCGTTCGGATAACCGATGCTGGCAAGCTCGGCACCGCAGAAGGTGCCGACCTGCGGGTTGTAGCCACCGACACGGAACCCGCGCGAGGCGGAGGCATAGAGCAGCGTATCAGGTGTCGCCTGGAAGTTGAGGCCGAACTTGGGCGTGATCGGGTTCTCGCTCTGGCGGCCGCGGTCATCGACAAGCGGCCCGACCACGAACCCTTGCGCGACCGAGCGGATCGTGAACACGGTGTGGCTATAGCGCAGCCCGGCAATGGCTGAGAGCTGGTCAGTGAACTTGTAGGTAACCTGCCCGAAGATCGCGGCCTGCTCATCGGTCGAAACCGCGTTCTGATCGTAGACGGAGAAGCCCGGGACTGGAGCGGGTCCGCCGAACAGATAGACCGGCAGATAGGGATCGGTGACCTTCTGCAGCGAGGTCTGCTCGGCATGGCTGTAAAACCCACCGAGGACCCAGGTCAGCGGACTGGCTGCGTTGCTGGATTGCAGGCGCAGCTCGCCCGTCCAGTTCTTCTGCGCAACGAGGAAGTCCGAAGGCGCGTTCTGTTCAGGGAGCAATGGGAGGGCATTCACGCCGGTGAACAGCGTCTGGTCGAAGTTCGTGTAGTCCTGCACGAACGACTGCTTGCGATCGAAGTACGAACCGACTGCAATGACATCCACCCCGCCAAGGCCGACGCTGACATTGAGCGAGGCAAGCGTGAAGCGGTCCTTGCTCGTCTCGGCCAGCTGGTTGGCGTTGATGAACTTGTGGTTGTCATAGTTGGAGAACCGTTCCCAGCTCTCGCCGCTGTCTGCTGCCTTCACGTTCTGGTAGAAGACGGCCGGCGTGATCTTGACGTTGTCAGTCGGTTGCCAGGTCAGCGCGACGCGTCCGACATAGCTGTCGGTCGAGTTCGCGTTATTCGCGACTACCTTGTTTGTGAACGAGCTGATCCGATCTACCCAGCCGCCGTCCCGGCGATAGTAACCGCTGGCGGCGATCCCGAGCTTCCCTTCGACGAGCGGCGCACTGATCGAGACACCGCCTTCGCCGCTCGCTGCGCCATGCTGGGTCGAGGCGAGTTCGGCGCGGCCGTAGACCTTGAGCGTATCCAGGCTGGGCTGCTGGGTGATGAAGCGCACCGTGCCGCCTTCCGAGCCAGCGCCGAACAGCGTGCCTTGCGGGCCCCGCAGCACCTCGACGCGATCGAGATCGAACACCACCGGATAGGCATTGCCGCCGCCATAGCCGAGCTGGCGAATCTGGATGGGCACGTCGTCGATATAGATACCGGTGGTGGCGGCACCCACTGACGAGTTGACGCCGCGAATCGCGATGTTCGTTGTGGTGTTGGACTTCTCGAAGCTGACGCCCGGCGTCTGGCGGATGACATCATTGAAGCTGCGGATACCGCGACTGTCGAGCGCCTCGCGCGACAGGGCGCTGACGCTCAGCGGCACCTTGTTAATGCTCTCGCTCTTGCGCGTGGCAGTGACGATGATCTCGCCGCTGTCGGCGGTCGCAGATGTCTCGCTTGCAGCTTCAGTGCCGGCGGCCTGCGCGAGGGCCGCGTCGGCCATGACGAGGGCGGCCAGTGCGGTGCCGGCTGCAAAGAAGTTGGCGCTGCGCCTGATCATCGTCGGTAACTCCCCTGATAACGGCCTGCAGCTCCCCATGTGCCTGCAAGGTCCGATCCGGTTGCAGGCTATGGGCTGAGCTGCGATTGCCATTGACCGAAACCGGCAATGCCTGACCTTGCTGCACGATCCGGCATATCGAGCTAGCCAGCACACGTGGTTGGCCACATTTGCCAAGGGTTGCGGGCCCGCAGACTTGGCTAGTTGGCGCGCTGCATTGTCCAGTGCCGCCCAGTCGCAAGCGGGCATGCTATTGGGGAGCGTCCAGGGAAGACTCGTCCTCTGACTCAAAGAATATCATTGAATCAGAAGAAGGTGGCGGACAGAATCACCATCATAAGATGCGGAAATAACTTTGATAATGCGGTATTATGAGAAGATCTGAAACTTATCATACCCCCAAATGTACTCCCATGCTGCTGGATTTATCTGGCGTTGTCTAAAAGCCCCCTTGCCCCGAACCGGGGACAGAAGTTTCTCTGATGCGATGAGAAGGGAGAGTAGGGATCGGAAGTATGCGACAGACGCTGTCGACTCTGTAGCTACCACCTGCGCTGACTTTCTGCATCTGGGACAAAACTGTCCTTCCCGCGAGGCGGGTTCAACGGCAGGTCCATCGCCAATAATTGACGCTCAGCGCACGATCCGCCCGACAACGATTTTGACCGCAAGTGGTCTGGTTGCCGAATGTTGGGTTTTGGCGCTGGTCAAACCGAAGAGGGCGGTCAGGTTTCAGCTAGCGGTCGCAAGCGTCGCTGCGTCGGTAGGTTCGGCGATTTGCTGACGTCCAGCTTTGCCAACGGCGACCGACCGCTTTCGGCATAGCAGGGCGTCAGGACTGACGATTTGAGCGAACGCCCCTGGCCAGGATCTGTAGCCAAGGATGCAAATCACCTACCAGTCGGTTTGACTTCTGACAGTGTTGCAGTCCAAACGACCGGCTATCATAAGCTTACAACCACCGCTTGCTTCAGGAACGCGCGCAAGACTTCTAGTGGTCTGCCGGGAGTCTTTAGTGCGCGATCCGTTCTCCTGAGGTCGGGGTGAGCGTCAAACACGACCCCGTATCTGCTGCGCCCGCTGGAAGTGTCATGCGTCGTCCCACTTGCCCGCTCGCGCCCGGATCCAGGTCCTGTATCAGACTTGCATCGCTGATCGTGGGGTTCGCCAGCTTCGGGGTTTTCGAACCAGCCTTTGCCCAGCGCGTGGACGACAACACGGCAACCAGTGCAGGCGACGCCTTTGGCCAGGCCATCGGCAACGAGCGTATCGGTCTCTACACCGTCGATGATGTTCGCGGCTTCAATCCCGTGGATGCCGGGAACACGCGGATCGACGGACTGTTCTTCGCGCCGGTCGATCGACCCCCAAATCGCCTCATTCGCGGAAGCAAAGTGCGGGTGGGCATCTCGTCACAAGGCTATCCCTTTCCCGCGCCGACCGGGATTGTCGACTACGAGCCTTCCGCCAGCGCACAATCCGATCAGTTCACCCTCGGTGTCGAGCGCGCGCAGTTCGGCTCGCGCGTGCTCAATCTCGATGTGCTGCAGCCGGTTGCCGAAGACCTCAAGGTCTACCTCGGGGTCACGCTGCGACAACAGAACCGGCACGAGGGGGGCAACTTCAAGTCATACATCGCCTCGGGCGGGCTTGCCTGGACACCCTATGCCGGTGCCAGCCTGACCGGGTTCTACGGGCGGATGCGGACCTATGATGACGAGGCAGCGCCCTCGATCTTTCCCGGCGGCAACTACCTGCCACCCCAGATCCGGCGCCGCGCGATGATCGGGCAAAGCTGGAGCAAGCGCGACAACACGCAAGAAGTGCTGGGCGGGGTCGCGCGGCTGCCCTTCGGCAAATGGATGCTTGAGGCTGGCCTTTTCCGTGCTGAGCGGCGGGTGGATGCAAACTTCACCGATTTGTTCCTCACGATACGGCCCGACGGCACGACGCCGAACCGCGTCATGGTTGCGGATAGCAACAACCTTGACCGGACGCTTTCGGGCGAAGCGCGGCTGTCGCGCACATTCGGGTCCAGCAAGTTGGCGCATCGGCTGATCCTCAGCTTTCGAGGGCGCAGCGGCAACCGGCGCTTTGGCGGGGTGCAGCGCATAGCGCTGGGGCCAAGCAGCCTGAACTTCACCGATGAGCGGCCGCGCCCGGTCCTGGCGTTCGGGCCAGACGATACCGACAGGTTCGGTCAGGCGACACTCGGCCTTGGCTACACGATCACCGCCCCAGGCAGGTTCCTGCTCGATCTGGGGGTATCGGGCTCGCGCTACCACAAGACACTGACCTTTGTTTCGGCCGGCGTCGTCACTTCAGTGCGCGACCGGCCGGTAACGGGCAGCGTGACCGGTTCCGTCAACCTTACACGCACGCTTTCGCTATACGGCGGCCACGTGCGCGGGTTCGAGGAAGTCGCGGTTGCCCCCGCCAACGCGGCGAACCGCGGGGCGGTGCCGCCGGCCATTCGCACGCAGCAGGTCGATCTCGGTCTGCGCTATGCCTTAACCCCCACAGTCAGCCTTGTTGCGGGTGTGTTCGAGATCAGGAAGCCGTACTACAACCTCGATGCGCAGGACCTGTATCGCGAGCTCGGCACCTCATCAAACCGTGGTGTCGAGACGTCGCTGACCGGCACGGTGCGACCCGGCCTCACGCTGGTTGTAGGCAATGTCGTGCTCGATTCGCGCATCAGCGGGGAGCTGGTCCAAAGCGGCGTGATCGGGCCGCGGCCCATCGGCAGCATCCGGCGGCGCAGCGTTCTCAACATCGACTGGCGCCTCGGCGGCGGTACGGGTCCGCTCTCGTTTGATCTCGCTGCCGAGAGCTTTTCGTCGCGGATCGGCAATGTCAGCAACGGGCTTTCCGCTCCGCCGCGCGAGACGATCGACCTTGGCGCGCGCTACCGGTTCAAGGTGGCGTCGGCGCGGGCACTGCTGCGGCTGCAGGTGGCCAACGTGCTCGATGACTACGGCTGGCAGGTCGCCGCCAACGGCGCGTTCCAGTATACAATCGGCCGGCGTTTTCTGGCCGAGCTGCGTTTCGATCTTTGAACACTCAGAGCGGGACCGGCGGGGGCTTGGTCTCAAGCTGCGGTGCAAAGACGAGATGGCAGGCCACGCAGCGATCGTTAACTGCCTCCCCTGTACGGATCAGCGCGGCCACGTCCTTGCGCTCGGCGGCATCCGCGGCGGCGCTGGCTGCGGCCTCGAGATCGGAGGCGAGCCGCGCCCATCGCGGATCGCCCGGATCGTAGGACGGCGCCTTCAGGACCAGTGCGAGCTGGCGCAGGGTGAGCGCGTCGCTCTCGGCATCCTCCCATTGCTCGGCGGTGCGGGGTTCGGCTGATCGCGTGCCGGCCGCGTCGGTTTCGGTCGCGGACCAGGCCCAGAACTGCACGGCATTGCGTTGCATGACATGGCCCATCAGTTCGGAGAGCGGCAGCGGTGCGCCGGCCGGTTCGCCAGCACGCAGCATGGAGGTGCCAAACGTGAGCAAGGCGGCGGCGATGAGGATGCGGCGCGGCATGGAGAACCTCTTGAAAAGCAGGTCTTACCTTAGGCATTCGCGTGCCCGGTCACTGCCAACGATTCCTCATATGCATATGAGCAGGCGCGATAATCCGGCGGCGCTTGTTCCGCTGAGATATAAGCATTGCCAGTTTCCGCTTGAGCTTTGCTTCAATCTCTACTAATTCAATAGACACAGATGCTACCCTGCACAGGATGCTTCTTCACCGTCAGTGAGGGGCTTCCAATGAGAGGCGGGGCATGAATTTCCAGCAACTGCGCTATGTGCGCGCGGCGGTTCAGAACGATCTCAACCTGACCAAGGTCGCGAACGAGCTGTTCACCTCGCAATCGGGGGTAAGCAAGCAGATCCGCGAGCTCGAGCAGGAACTGAGGGTCGATATCTTCGTGCGCAGGGGCAAACGGCTTGTCGGCCTGACGCCTGCGGGCGAAAGCGCGGCCAAGCTGATCGACCGGTTGCTGCAGGAGGCGGACAACCTCAAGCGGCTGTCCGCCCAGTTTGCCGAGGCTGACAAGGGCCGCCTGATCATCGCAGCGACCCACAACCAGGCAAACTACGTTCTCCCCAAGCTACTGCTGCGCTTCGGCTCGCTGTTCCCTGATGTGGAAGTGGAACTCCTGCAGGGCACGCCGAGCTATGTGGTCGATGCACTCGTCCGCGGAGAGGCCGACATCGGCGTCGCGACCGAGGCGGTTGACGGGCATCCCCAGCTGGAAACCCATCCCTGTTTCACTTGGAAGCACGTGGCCATCGCGCCTGTCGGACATCCGCTGCTGGAGCTTGAGACACCGACACTGGCCGACCTCGCCCGCTATCCGATTATTACCTATAGCGCCGAGTTTTCCGGCGGCTTGCAAGTGCAGGAGGTGTTCGACCGTGCCGGGCTCGAGCCTTATCTGCGGCTGCGCGCGATGGATGCGGATGTTATCAAGACCTACGTCCGGCTGGGGGCCGGGATCGGCATCATAGCGGAAATGGCAACCCGCAACGGGCAACTCGACCGGCTTGGCGTCGTTTCCGCGACAGCGGGGTTCTTCGGCGCGAGCAGCACCAAGATCGCGCTGCGCAAGGGCAGTCTGCTGCGCAACTTTGCCTACCAGTTCATCGCGCTGCTCGCCCCGCATCTCGATCCTGCTGTGCTTAGCGGGCGCAAGCGCGCACCGGTGGGCGCAGCACCGCCGACCATCGCGGGCTTTGCCGATCGGGCCGATCTGCTGTTTGGCGATGACGGTCCAGTCGAGCTCGAAACGGCTGGGCAATTCGCCGATGCTTCCGCATTATCTGCCCGCTAATGACCCTTTCGGGGACGCGCGATGACAAAGTTTGATCGACGGCATTTTCTGGCCGCTGCCGGCGTCTCCATGGTGGGCGGGCAGGCCATTGCCGCCGCGGAAACCGCCCAGCTGCCTTTCGCGAACGGTGCTCGGCCGCTGGTCCGCGCGCCGCAGAAGCGCCCGTTGATATTGCTCACATCACGCCCGCCGCAGCTGGAAACGCCCTTCGCGGTGTTCAATGATGGGCTGATCACGCCCAATAACGCGTTCTTTGTACGCTACCACTTGTCCGGCTTTCCCGACGCGATTGCCCCGGACCCCTTCCGGCTCGCGATCAGCGGGCATGTCGAGACGCCGCTCAGCCTGTCGCTCGCCAGCCTGAAGCGCGATTTTCCGGTGACCGAAGTGGTCGCGGTGAATCAGTGTTCGGGCAATAGCCGGGGCTTCTTCGAACCGCGCGTGGGCGGCGGGCAGCTGGGCAACGGCGCGATGGGCAACGCACGCTGGCGCGGGGTGCCGCTGCGCGCGCTGCTCGAGCGGGCTGGAGTCCGTGCCGGGGCCCGGCAAGTCACGTTCAACGGGCTCGATGTGCCGCCAACGGATGGCGTGCCCGATTTCGTAAAGGCGCTCGATATCGATCATGCGCGGGACGGCGAGGTCATGGTCGCGTGGGCGATGAACGGGGCGGACCAACCGTTTCTCAATGGCTATCCGCTGCGGCTTGTGGTGCCGGGCTATTACGGCACCTACTGGGTCAAGCACCTGAGCGAGATCAATGTCGTCGATGCCGAGTTCGGCGGCTACTGGATGAAGACCGCCTACCGCGTGCCGGACAACGACTGCGCCTGCGTGGCGCCCGGCACGAAGCCGGACAGGACGCGGCCGATCAGCCGGCTCAACGTGCGCTCGTTCGTCACCAGCCATGGCGAAGGCGCCCGCGCGGCAGCAGGGCGGCTGACCGAACTGCGCGGCATCGCCTTCAGCGGCAGCGCGGGCGTGGCGCGGGTCATGGTTTCGGCTGATGGCGGCGCGAGCTGGAGCAAGGCTCGGCTGGGCGAGGACCTTGGCAGATTCTCGTTCCGGGAATGGCGGCTGGGTTTGCGGCTGGCGGCGGGCCGACATCGCATCAAGGCGCGCGCCACGACCATAGACGGCGAAACGCAGCCGCTGGAACCGCGCTGGCAGCCTGCGGGCTATATGCGCAATGTGGTCGAAACCCTGACGCTGGAGGCGATCTGATGCGCGCGCTGCCCCTTTCCGCGCTTGTACTGAGCGCCGCACTTCTCGTGGCAGCACGGCCGGTACGCTATGCGCCGCTGCCTGAGCCGATCCCCGGCGATCTCGCCGGTGCGGACGGGGAGGTCGTGGTGCGCAACTGCACGGCTTGCCATTCGCTCGAGTACGTCGCGACTCAGCCGCGCGGCAAGGGCGCGCAGTTCTGGCGGGATTCGGTGACGAAGATGATCACCGTCTACAAGGCGCCGATCGAGCCTGCAGAGGCGGAGGCGGTTTCGGCAGCGCTCGCCGCGAAGTTCGGCTGAGCGCTGCCCAATCCCTTTAGCGGCTGATGACCGCTTCTTCCGATGGCACGCCGACAGCACCGCCGCCAAACGGGCCGTTGTTTTCTGCACATATCCGCTCGGCATGTTCATAGCGCATCGGCTTGCGAGGCTGGTTGACTGGCTTCACGTCGAAGTGCCAGCCATCGGGCGTGTCAGACGCAGTAAAGCGCCGCGCCGGGATCATGGCGGTCCAAGGCCGAGAGTAGACCGTGGGATCGGTGAATGTGGCGATGTAGTTGAAGCGCTGGCCGGCGGCATCGAACACGAAGCGTTCGGCGACGGTCGCGTTCTCGCTCATGAAATCGCCGTTGCGGCCGAACAGCGCCTTGCCATTGTTGTTGGTGACATCGACGACAAGTGTGTTGCCTTCCCAATGCCCGCGCGAATCCCCGTTCCACAGCTTGATCTGCGGCGGCAGGTGCGGCGATCCATCGAGCTTGATCACCCGGGTGCCGGAATCGAACAGGAACACGACGTATCCGGGATACTGGCGCACTTCATAGCCGTGCCACATGAACGACTTGGGCACCCCCGCCGGGGCGCAGCGCGCCAGCGGTTCGATGTAGCGGGGCTTGACCGGATTGGGGAAGTTCTTCGCGAAATCCTCCTGCAGTGCCCGCGCGGCGGGCAGATACGGGATCTGGCCGTCAGCGGGATCGGAGACGCGGCTCGGCGCACGCTGATCACGTGGCAGCTTGGCCGCCGCGGATGGTTCGCCGGGAGGGCCCGCTTGCGGATCGGTGAAGTTGCTGTGATTGGAGATCGTGTTCGACCAGAAGCCGCTGACATCGGGCTGGCCATCGGGCAAGCGCGGTCCCGTCCATGCGCTCGCGGCGATGACCGGCACGGTCTTTTCCCAGCGCGATGCGGCGTTGGCGGGTGACGGAGCCGGCTGAGGCGCAGTCTGCGCATTCGCCGCAAGCGGCGCGAGGCAAAGCGCAGTGCCAAGCAGGAAGCGCTTCATCACTTGCCCTCCTTATGGGGGTAGAACGGCGCGTAATCGAGGGTGTAGCAATAGTCCTCGATCAGCTGGAAACCCTTGTCGCGGCGGCGATGCAGCAGCACCGAAATCGTCCACGGCCTGGTGTAGACCTTGGGGTCCTCCAGCGTGGCGCTGTAGTCGATGGTGTTGGCATCGATCAGCTTCCAGCGCTCGGTGACGTGCAGTTCCTCGCTGTGATAGTTGCCGGCGCGGTCGAGCCAGGTTTCCTCGTTGAAATCGGTGACATCGACAACCAGCGTATCGCCCTCCCAGTGGCCTCGGCTATCGCCCAGCCAGAGCTCCTGATGCTGCTCTTCTGGATGGAGCAAGCCATCGGTGTGGATCGTGCGGACCTGATTGCCGAACTGGTGGACCAGCGTGAGATCGACCGGGCGCTGGAAGATCTGGAACGGCGCCTGATAATAGACGCCGCGCGGCACCCCGAGCACGAAGCACTTGAGACGCGGATCGTCCTTGCCGCGCGCCTCGAAATTGCGCAGGCGCTGGGCAAGCGCTTCCGGGCGATAGGGGATCGTGCCAGTATCGATCACGCCCGGCCCGGGAGGCGCATCGCGCCGCCCGGCGTGGGGTTCCAGATCATACTCGGCCTCGCCCAGCACCTGCCAGATGCCGGAGAGATCGGGCTTGCCCTCCGCCGTGCGCGGGAGCGCTGCGGGCGCGGTGGCCGGAGCCGGTCCGGTTCCTGGAGTCCGGGTTTGGGCCGGGCTCGACACCGGCCATGCGAGCGCGGCCAGGAGGAGCGCCGCGCCTAGCGGCTTCAGAGTGCTGTTCGCCATCGGATCAGCTCACCGGCGGCGGAGGAGCATCTGGGGCGCTGCCCGTCTGCACCTTGCGCCCGCCCGGCAGCACGATCGTGGTGGCGTAGCCGAACGGGCCGCCGTTCTTGGCCTTGTAGCCGGCGAGGCGGATCGGCACCCCGGCGTGCACGTCATCGCGCGTCACGTTGCTGGCGCGCAGCGAGCTTGGCGTGCCGAACTCGAAGCCCCAGTTGGTCACCGAGCCATCCTTGTTGCGGACATCGATGTAGATCCAGCTGTGCGGATTGACGAAGCGGACCTTGGTGACCACCCCATTGATGACGAGTGGCTTGGAGCTGTCGAACTCAGCCGCGAAGGCATGGTGGGCAAGGCTGGCCGCAGGCAGCGCGGCCATGCCGGTGAACGCTGCGGCGGCGAGGAGATGTGTCCGTTTGATCATTCTGGCCTCCATCAGAACTTGGTGCGCAGCAGCAGGCCGATGTAGCGGCGGGGGCCGATACCATCGTAGCCGACGGGTGCGTTGTTGCTGAAATCGTTGACGCTGGTGGTGTACTTCGTGTCGAACACGTTCTTGCCGACCAGGCTGAGCTCGGTCTTGTGGCCCGCCACATTCGTGATGATGCCAATGCCCGCGTCGGTCAGGTGATAGGCCTTCTGGAACCCGTAGGGCGAAAGCAGCTGCTCCAGATTGTGGCTGGTGCGGTAGGTATCGATCCCGAAGGCATGGATCGAGATGCCCGAGTTGCCGATCTCGCGTTCGAAATCAAAGCCAGTGATCACGGTCCAAAGCGGCGCGCCGACGATCCGCTTGCTAGTGTTGTCGCACGTGGGGTTGGCCGCTGTGGTCACGACATTACGCGGGCAGGTCGCGGTCGACCAATCAGTATACTTCGCATCGTTGTAGCCGACCGCGAGGTTGAGCGTGAGGCCCTCGAACGGCCGCGCGGAAGCCTCGAACTCCACGCCTTGCGCGCGAAGGCCGGGGATGTTGCCGAGCACCGAGCTGAAGCCGATCGGCGAGATCGGATCGGGGATGCTGGTGGTTGCCTGATAATCGCGAACCTTGGTGTAATAGAGGTTCACGCTGAGCGAGAGCGCGTGATCGAGGAGATCGCCCTTGAGGCCAAGCTCGAAGTCGGTGGTCTTCTCCGCCTTGACGTTGCGCAGGTTGCCGTTGTTGTCAAAAGCGACCGCGCCCGATTTGCCGCCGCCGCTGGCTGAGGCATAGAGAAGGACGTCAGGCGCAAGCTTGTAGCTGGGGTTGATCAGCCACGCGACCGAGTCCTGATGAATCGGCTCGCCCAACACATCGGTGTAGTTGACGCCCACCTGATTGGCGCGGATCGCATCGGCCGTGGCATTGCCGGTCGATACCAGCGCCCTGCCATCAACGAATGTGGCCGCCTTGGTGGTGATGCTGCGCTTCTGCTCACGCGTGTAGCGCAGGCCACCGGTGATCGAGAGCCCCTCGACCGGCTTCCAGTCAACCTGCGCGAAGGCAGCCTGGCTGTTGGAAACCGGGTTCTGGTAAGTGATCGAACGGACGTCCTTCAGCGCCCTCTGCAGGAGGACGAAGCCCTCGGGCGAATTGAGCGCATTGTACTGGTTGTTGCTGGCATAGAAGGCACCCGCATCCGTGCCCCACAGCGAGCGGCTGGTGGTCTCGGTATCGATCTTGAAGAAGTAGAGCCCGGCCTGATAAGTCAGCTGCGAGCCGATCTGCCCGGACAGGCGCAGTTCCTCGGATAGCTGCCGCGTATCCACCAGCGTCCCGCCACGCGCGATGGCAAAGCGGGTCTGCTCGCTGTCATTGTTGGCATCGAAGTGGAAATCGCGCAGCGCCGAGATTGACTTGATCTCGAACGGCCCTGCATCCCACGTCGCCACGAGCGAAACGCCCTGATTGCGCGTGATCAGTGGCAGCGCCTGATCGACATCAATCGTATCAAGCGAGCCGATAATCGGCTTGTACCCAGCGAAATAGCCGCGCGCGAGGCGCGTGGTGTAGGTTGTCGTTCGCAATGAGCCATCGTCAAGCGTCGCGGGATCGATGATGAAGGGCTTGGTGTTGCTGTTCTCGTTGGTCTCGGCGAGATCGGCGTTGAGCCGCAGCGAAAAGCGGTCGCTTGGCTTGTAGAGCACCTGCACGCGGCCACCCCAGCGCTTGCGCTCGTGCCAGCGGCCGCCGAGCGCGGGGTTGACGTTGAGGATATCACCGTCCTGCTTGTCGAAGAAGAACGAGGCGCGGAAGGCGAGGACATCGCCGACAAGCGGGCCGGAGTAAGATCCGCGCGCCTTGAAAGCACGCCGGGTGAAGCCGGTTTCCAGATCGAGCGAGCCTTCCGGAGTGAACGAAGGCGCCTTGCTGGTGTACTTGATCACGCCAAGCGAAGTGTTCTTGCCGAGCAGCGTGCCCTGCGGCCCGCGCAGGATTTCGACCTGCTGGAGATCGGTGAAATCCTGGTAGGTCATGCCGACATGGCCAAGGAACACGTCATCGACAATGACACCGACCGCGGCTTCCATGTTGTCGTTGCCGCTGGTCTTCCCGATGCCGCGCAGCGAGACGCCGGTGCGGCGCGCGTTTGGGGTCGTGGCCGTGAGACCCGGCGCGCGCTGGGTGAGGTCTGCAATCGTGAAAGCGCGCTGCTGGGCGATGGTCTCGCCGCCGAGCACCGATATCGGTATCGGCACATCGTTGAGGTTCTCCGCGCGGTTGCGCGCGGTGACGACGATGGGCTCGCCCGCATCGGCAGCGGCATCGGGCGCGGCGGCATCGGTGGTGGCGGAATCTGGGGCAGGCGCGGGTGTGGCCTGGGCGTAGGCCGCCGGCGCTGCCGAAAGCAGCAGAAGAGCGAGCGCCGTGCGCACGGTCGGGGTGACGAACTTCATGGTGTAGGTCCTGTTCTGGAAAGGGGTGCGCGCCGGGTCACTTGCCCGGGCGGTCGACACCCTTGGTCAGCGTGGCGATGCGATAGGCCGAGCCGCGCCCGACGATGACGAGCTGGTTGTGATCCTTGCCGCCGAACGCGAGGTTCTGGGGCTGCTTGGCGAGCTTGATCACGCCGAGCGGCTGGCCTTCGGGCGAGAACACCTCAATGCCGAGCGTGCTGGTGACGTAGACCCGTCCGTCCTGATCGACGACGATGCCATCCGCGCCGCTGGTCGGGCCGGTGGGCGTGGTCTTGAAGCCGGCGAGCTTCACGAAATCGCGCCTCGCGGTGAGGCTGCCATCGGGCTGGACCGTCCACGCAAGGAGATATTCGCCCGCCGTGTTGGCGACGTAGACAGTCTTCTCGTCGGGGCTCAGCGCAACGCCATTGGGGCGGCGGATATCGTCGGCGATAAGATGGACCTTGCCCTTCCGGTCGAGCCAGTAGAACCCGGTCTTGGGCGGGATGGCGGGCGGCGGAGTGCCTGCGGCGGCCGGCGCACCCGGATCGGAGAAGTAGATATTGCCGCTACGCGCGAGCGCGAGGTCGTTGGGCCGGTTGAGCGGCTTGCCGTCGAACTTGTCGGCCAGCACCTTCTTCACCGGCTGGAGCACGGCGATCGCGGAGGGGGCGGTCTGCACCGCAAGCAGTTCGCCCTTGGGCGAAAGCGCCAGGGCATTGGCGCCGCCGGTCTTTTCAAGGAAGGTCGAGACAGCTCCATCAGTGCCGATTTTCACCAGTCGGTCGGCGCGGTTCTCGGTGAAGACGACCGAACCGTCCGCCAGAGCGATCGGGCCTTCGGTGCCCTCAAAGCCCTCGCGGATCACTTCGACGCGGGTGCCCGCTTTGACAACGCCGGGGATATCCGGCGTCACGATCTTCTGCCCGTACACCGCGCCGCCCTCGGCGATTTAGTCCTGGATGCCGATCGCGCCCGCGACAGTGAAGCCCTTGCCCTGCAGCAGTGCCGCGGCCTTGCCGGCGCGTCCGGCGTGGTTCGAGATCGTCACGATCTGCCGATCGCGCGGGATATAGGCGAGGAAGCGGTCAAGCTCGGAGATCTGGATGTTGAGGATCACCGGCAGGCTGCCGATTTCGCTGATCTCGTCGGCGCGGCGCACGTCGATGAAGACCACCTTGTCGGGCGTCGTCAGCAGCGCATCGATCTGGGCCTTGGCGAGCTTGGGCGCAGCAGGCGCGGGGGCCGTTGTGGCGGTATCCTGCGCGAAGACGCTGGTTACCGGAAGAACCGCAGCAAGCGCTGCAGCGAGCGCGATTTGCGAAACGGCGCGGCGGCCAGACTTGGCAGCAGATATGGTGTCGAAGTTCACTTGGGCCCCCATCGAGAGAAACATTGATGAGCGGCAGATAACAATTCATACGTAATCCCGAAGAAAGGATTCATCATATGCTTATTATTTGAGCACTCTCGATAAAAATGAAATATGGCCCGCAAAACTTTTTATTTTTCGGTCAGATGAAATCAGATCTTCAATCAGATAAGACTACTTTTAAATGAACCCGATCCAGCGTCCGGCTGCAGCAACTGTTACCCAGGCCAGCGAAGAGGAGAAAGCGGCCAGCCGCGGTGCGGCAAGGAATGGCGCAGTGCCATGGCGCGATTCGAGCGCACCGGTCAGCACCGCCCCGCCAAGTGCAAGGACGAACGCAATCGGGCCCGCCGATGCGCTGCCAGTGAGGGAAAGGCTTGCAGCAAGCGCCGCCACCAGCGCGAGCAGGCCAAGATAAGCGCGCCGATATTCCGAGAGGAAGGCGGCGAACAAGGCAAACCCGGCCAACGCCACAAGCAGCGCCCCCGAACTCAGCACGCTCGTCAGCGCAAACAGCAAGAGCGCAGCGAGCCAGAGCGCGATGGCTGCCCCTGCCAGCAGCAGGGGCGGCCTTGCGCTCTCGTCTGCGCCGCTGCGCACCTGCAGGGAAACCGCAAGGCTGAGCAGGATGGCGGCCACAAGCGCGATCATCTTCACGAAAAAGGCGCCGTTGGTCAGAAGCGTGACGATTGTTGCCAGCCCCATGTAGAGCCCCGTCAGCACCGTGCCGATCGTGCCGCCGATCAGCCAGGGCCGCGTCGCGCGTTCGACGCTCGCGGCGGGCACATCACCCAGCACAGCGCCGAGCAGCCGCAGATTGAGCACGACGACGGCCCCGCCAAGCGCCACCATCGAGAGAATGTGAAACGTCTCGACGATCGCGAAAAGCCACGTCGTCTGGTTGAGGTGCTTGATGAACTCGACCTGCGCCAGCGCATCGAGCGGGCCCTGCAGCGCGGGGAGGAGGTCGCGGAAATTGATGGTCGCGAAGAGCATCGCTCGGGCCGACATCACTGGGCGATTTCCTGATCGATCTTTTCAAGCGTAGCGTCGTGCACGTCACACTGGGCCACTGCGCTGACGAGGGCGCCCGGGTTCATGCACGTCACCCAGTCGTAGGCCATGTAGCGGCCCGCGAAGATGACGAGGAACCACATCGCAATCGAGGTCGCCCCGGCGGCGCGGGCGCGCGCTGGTGGCCGCTCTGCGTTATCCCATTCAGGCCGGTTCGCCTGCACCCGCACGTGAAACCAGAAAATGTTGAGCGCGGCGGCGAGCAGGAACACCAGCTTCATGCGAAACGCCAGATTGTGGTAATATTCCAGCGGGTTGGAAAAGAAGAGCGCTGAACCGGTCATCAGCAGCGCGATAAAGCCGCCGACCGTCCAAGGCAGTACACTGTCCGAGATGCGCGAAACCGGTGTCGTGCGGAACGCAACGCCAAGGAGCCGCAGGTCAACGAACAGGATAGTCCCGGCGAACACCATCAGCGTGATGAGGTGGGTGCCCTCGATCATCATCCACAGCCGTTCTGATGACAGCAGCTGCGCGCTCCAAGAGGTATCGGGCACGATCTTGCCCGAGGCGTCGAGCGCCGCGCCCAGCCGGTACTGCAGCTCTGCCAGCCACTCGGAAATCATCGCATCGTTGCCCCGTTTTGCCCGCACGCCCGAACAGGAACAGGCGCACAGCCGCAGACTGCGGCCTATCGGCAAACCTAGGATGCGGCTGAAAGCACCGGAACAACGCGTTTCGCATATGCTTGGGGCCGCCAGTGCTAAGCTGCTGCACGCTTATGCCCCCGCCGCACAAGCTTGTGGCGCGATGTTGGAAGGCGCCGACGCCAGCTTGCGGCATAGGCGCCGGCATGATGGGGCGAGCAAACGCGTTTCGACCAGTGATGACCAGTATCGCAGCAATGGCCGCGATTCTAACCGCGCATCCGGCCTACGCAGACGAAGAGGACGCTGCGCCAGACACCCCGCGCCAGATCGTGGTATTCGGCCGAGGTGAGACGCGCATCGGGACCGCCGCTGCCGCCAGCGAGGGAAGCATCGCGGGCGCAGACCTCCTCGTGCGCCCACTGCTCAAGGTCTCCGAACTGCTTGAGGCGATCCCCGGTATGGTCGCCGCACAGCATTCGGGCAGCGGCAAGGCAAACCAGTATTTCCTGCGCGGGTTCAATCTCGATCACGGCAGCGATTTCACTACCTATATCGACGATGTGCAGATGAACCTGCGCTCGCACGGGCACGGGCAGGGTTATCTCGATCTCAATGGCCTGATCCCCGAAGTGATCGAGCGCGAGACCTTCCGCAAAGGCCCTTACCGCGCCGATGGCGGCGATTTTGCGCTGGCGGGTGCGGCCTACATGGCGACGATCAAGGGCTTCGACGCGCCGTGGGTGGCGGCAGAAGGCGGTTCCTACGGCTGGCGGCGGCTCGCGAGCGGCGGCGCGGTGAAGGCCGGGGCCGGTCGGCTCACGCTGGCCGTGCAGGCCAAAGCCTACGACGGGCCATGGGAGCAGCCGGAACGCCTGCGCCACTACGCGGGCTTCGCCAAGTGGTCCGCGCCGCTGGGTGCTGCCGAGCTCAGCCTCTCAGCTCATGCCTATCGTGCCACCTGGCGGCCGACCGAGCAGATCCCCGAACGTATCATCGGCTCGCGCGTCTGCCCGGACGTGTTCTGCTCGCCCGATCCCACCGCGCGCGGCGAAACGACGCGGTTCGTCGTCAATGCCGCGCTGGCCGCGCCGGGCTGGCGGGTGAATGCCTTCGGCCAGTTCTACGACTGGTCGATGCTCTCGAACCCGACTTATGCCGATGCCACCGGGACCAGTGCGCAGATCTGGCAGTTCGACCGGCGCAGCGTGTTCGGCTTCAAAGGGGAGCGGGACTGGACGCTTTCTCACGCACTGGAAGTGAGCCTTGGCACGGAGAACCGTTACGACGCGGTGAGCAATGTCGGTGTCGGCCAAGCCAATCGCGGTCGCTTCGTGCGCTCATTGGGTTTCTACCGCCTTTCCGAAGCCTCCGCATCGCTCTGGAGTTCGGCGACGCTGCGCCCGCTGCCGGGCCTGCGCCTCACCGGTGGCCTGCGCGGCGACTGGTACTATGCCAGCGTCCACGCCCGCGATGCCGAAGCCACCGCATTGGGGCAGGGCGATGTCAGCCAGACTCTTGCCTCACCCAAACTTTCCGCCGCGTGGAGCCCTGCGCCCTGGGCCGAGTTCTACGCCAACTGGGGCGAGGGCTTCCACTCAAACGACGCGCGCGGCGCGGTCAACTCAGCTGCCCGCGTGCCGCTGTTAGTGCGCGGACGTGGGCACGAACTGGGCCTGCGTTTCCAGCACGGCACGGCGAGTCTTACCGCGACCAGGTGGGCGCTAAATGTCGCCAGCGAACTGCGGTTTGTGGGCGATTCCAATGCGGTCGAGCCTTCGGGCGCCAGCCGCCGCCACGGCATCGAAGTCGTAGGATTCTGGCGCCCCGCGCCGTGGCTCGCGCTCGATGCGAGCTTTACCGCCAGCCACTCGCGCTACGACAACGGCGACCGCATCCCCAATGCTTTCGAGAACGCGGCATCGGCCGGCGTTTCCTTTATCCGCGGCCCATGGGAAGCTGCGTTGCGCATGCGTCACCTCGGCCCATCGCCGCTCGTCGAGGACAATTCGGTGCGCGACAAAGGCAGCACCGTGTTCAACCTGCGCGCCGCGCGCAAACTGGGCCGGATCGAGTTCTATGCCGATCTCCTCAATGTGGCTGACAGCCGCGACAAGGATATCGCCTACTACTACGAGAGCTATATCCCGGCCTTCGATGCCGCCGCGGTCGAGGGCCGTCTCAGCCGTGTGATCGAGCCGCGAACCTTGCGCCTCGGTGCGCGGATCAGCATGTGATCATTTGCAAGCGTCAGCTTGTCCGGCCAACCATTGGTTGCAGCGAGGAAACCTCCGCAGCCCTGATTGTATCAGCGAAAAAAGTTCCCTCGACCTGCAGCGCTCACGGCTGGCGCTGACGAATGTCTTGTCCCCTTTCGAGCCTTCACCAATGCCCAATACAAATGATAAGGGACTGTAATACAATGCAAATTTCTACCCAGAAAACAATATCGGTCTTCGGTTGCTAAGCACTTTTGCTGACGGACTGCTCAGGTGTTCCCGATAGGCACCGTATGTCAGGAGCAGCCAATTGAGGTGGCTATTCTGAAAGACCAAATTTCGTCGGGAACTGCCAAAGCAGATGCAGCTTATGCTACCCCCGGTCGCAACCGCACGCAGGGGACGCACATTTTCTTGATCGGTTAAGATGCTAGCGCCTTATGTTGGCAAATCGTCCATTAGCCGCCGCCACTTGTCGAACAGGTCGCCGCGCCGACAAGGCCCGCTCCACTGCGCTTTAGATCGTATGCGCCAGCGCCATTTCAGCAACCTCATCCGCATAACCTGCGCACTCGGCGGCTCAACCGCGGAAGCCCGACAGGAAGCTGTGCACGGTGACAGAAGTGTCCATCCGGCGAAGCAACATCGTTTTGACCATGCCGGACGGCTTGGAAGCTTGGTATAACGACCGGCGGCAAGGCACTGTCACATACGTGCCACCAGCAGCTTTCTCAAAGCGCATCTTCGGCTGAGGGCTGGTTTGTGAGTCGGGATGCGGATGCGGTAGTTGGGTTGGCATTCGACGAACCGGGCTCTGCGACGTCGTTCTAGTGGGGGTATAGCTTGGGGTATCGCAAAGCTAGGCTCAGGACCTATTAAAATGCTTGCGTAGCGTGCGATCAGTTGATTCAATGACGGCGCTGAGGAGGCGTTGTCATGAGCGATTTGATCTGGTTGTCAGAGGCGCAGATGCGCC
>NZ_JAIXZS010000005.1 GCF_027489515.1 Novosphingobium sp.
CCGGCCGAGACGCGTGAACGGGCTGGCAAGGGAGCCTCCCGTGCACTTCGTCGCGAAGGCCGCACCCCCGCCGTGATCTACGGCGGCAATCAGGATCCGGTTGCGATCCACGTCGAAGAGAAGGAACTGCGCCGCCAGCTTGGCACCGGCCACTTCTTCAACTCGATCGTCGAGCTCACCGTCGGCGGCGAAACCGTTCGCACGCTGCCCAAGGACGTTGCCTTCCACCCGGTTTCGGAGCGCCCGCTCCATGCCGATTTCCTCCGCATCTCGGCCAATGCTCCGGTCGAAGTCGCCGTTCCGGTGATTTTCGTGAACGAAGCGAAGTCGCCCGGCCTCAAGAAGGGCGGCGTGCTCAACATCGTTCGTCACGAGCTTGAGCTGATCTGCGAAGCCGACAAGATTCCCGACGACATCTCGATCGACGTCTCGGGCGTGGATATCGGCGATTCGATCCACATCAGCAGCGTCACGCTGCCGGCTGGTTCGCGCTCGGCGATCACCGACCGCGACTTCACGATCGCCACGATCGTTGCCCCGTCCGCGCTGAAGAGCGCCGAGGGCGATAACGAGACCCCGGCGGCCTGATCGCTGCCCGCGTCTGGATGCCCGGTCCCTTCCCCCAAGCGGAAGGGACCGGCACCAACGCCCTTCCCAGCCTGACTTAGGGAGACCCTCGCCATGCAGCTCTGGGTCGGCCTCGGCAATCCGGGACCCCAATACGCCCTCCACCGGCACAATGTCGGCTTCATGGCGATCGACACGATCGCCGAGGTGCATTCGTTCGGCCCTGTGCAGAAGAAGTTCCAGGGCTGGGCGCAGGATGGCCGGATTGGACAGCAGCGCGTGATCCTGCTCAAACCCGCCACCTTCATGAACGAAAGTGGCCGCGCGGTGAGCGAGGCGCTGCGCTTCTACAAGCTCGCGCCGGACGCGCTCACCGTGTTCCACGACGAACTCGATCTCGCGCCCTTCAAGGTCAAGGTGAAGCAGGGCGGCGGCCATGCCGGACACAACGGTTTGCGTTCGATCGACCAGCACATCGGTCCCGATTTTCGCCGCGTGCGGCTCGGCATCGGGCACCCCGGCCACAAGGACCGCGTGATGGGTTACGTCCTTGGGAACTTCGCCAAGGCCGAGCAGGATGATCTTGTCACCATGCTCGGCGCCGTGGCCGGAGAGGCAGAATGGCTCGCCTCAGGGGCTGATGCGCGGTTCATGAACGATGTCGCGTTACGCCAAAATTAACTGTTTCAAGCGTCGGCCAGGCTTACAGCGACGCCATTTCCGAACAGGCGTTAACCAGTAAAATCGGCAGAAATGCGTATTTGGCATCAAGTTTGCTTTGTCAGGGTTTAACCACAGTTCACTGGCAAGGGAACAAAACCATGAAGCGTATCCTGCTAACCTCGGCGGCCCTGCTCGGCACCGCCATGATCTCGACCCCGGCTTCGGCCTGGTTCAAGCACACCCACTATTGCAACTGCGGCCACCCGTCGGGCGGCGGCATGTGCGGCAGCTCGACCACGAGCTCGACGACGACGGGCGGCACCACCACCACCGGCGGCACCACGACGACGTCGACCTCGGGTGGCACGACCACGACCGGTGGCACGACCACGACTGGCGGGACGACCACGACCGGCGGCACCACCACCACCGGCGGCACGACCACCTCGGGCGGCACGACCACTTCGGGCGGCACGCCGGTTCCCGAGCCGGGCATGCTCGGCATGATGGGCCTCGGCTTCGTCGGTCTCGCGCTGGCGCGTCGCCGCCGCCGCTGAAATCCGGCACACGCTCCTTGCCCCACCAACGTCCTTCACGGGGCCGCCATGCGACCCGTGAAGGACCGGTTGGGACAAGCAACGGCTAGGTGCGAAGTGCAAGGGCGATCGTTCGCCCTGAAAGATCAGCCGCTCGCTGCGGCTGCCCGCGCCAGATCGGCTCGGAACAGCCGGTTTGCCGGATCGAGCTGGCTTGCCGCCTTCATCAACCTCAGCATCTGATCGCGGTCGCGCCCTGCTTCGAGCCGGACCAGCGCGGCCGTGTGAAGCATATCGGCGTTGCGCGGCGCGAGATCGAGCGCCCGGTCGGCATAGCCCAGTGCAACATCGGCCTTCCCGACACGGGAGGCCGCCAGCGCCATTCGGCGGAGCACTTCGGGATCATTTTCATGCCCCGGGATCTGGCTGAACGTGGTCAGCGCCGTCTGCCAGTCCTGCCTGAACAGAGCCGCCTGGCCTGCGCTGACCAGTTGCTGGTTCGTCTTCAGGCCCGGCGAATGCAGCCGCGCCAGCAGCGCGCCGGCCACCGGATCGTTCGCCGCCTTCGCCGCGCGCACGGCCAGATCGAGTTCACGCTCCCCCGCCAGCACGCTGTCCGAAAGCGGCCGCACGGTGCGCAGCGCGCTCACCGGATCGCCGACCGCCAGCTGCGATTCGGCCAGCATGATCCGCGCATAGGGGTTCTGGGGCGAGAGCAGCAGCGCCTTGGCAAACATGGCGCGCGCGTGTTCGGGATGACCAAGCCGGAGCAGTGCCTCGGCATAGCTCATACCGTTTGCCGAACGCGGATCGAGCGTCAGTTCCTGCGATACCAGTGTCTTGCGCACGGTCTCCCAATCGCCCTTTTCCGAGGCGAGTAGCACCGTAAGGTCGGTTACTTCGGGATGATCGGGGGCAATTTTCGCCGCGCGCGCGACGAAAGCCAGCGCAGTATCGACCTGCCCGCGCATGTCCGCGAGGCTGGCCAACGCACTGAGCGGCTCCACGCGTGCGGGATACTTTTCGGCGGCGGCGGTATAGCTGCGCTGCGCCGTATCCAGCTGCCCCTGCTGCGCGGCGAGCGTACCCGCCATCATCAGCGTATCGAGCCAGTCCGGGCCAATCTGCCGCATCGTCTCGATTGTCTTGGCTGCGGCCGGGAAATCCTGCGCGGCAATAAGAAACCGCGAATAATCGTGCAGCAGCGCGTAATGGCGCCCATCGACCGCAAGACCGCGGCGCAGCGCCTCAAGCGCGGCAGGTCCGTTATCGAGCGCATTGTGCGCCGCCGCCCGCACGCGCCAGCCTTCCGCTGTTCCGTCGCGGCCAAGCAGATCGAGTGCGGCTTGCGGCTGGCCGCGCAGGATCGCCGCTTCAGCCTTCATCCGGACGAGTTCGGGGCTGGTGACGCCTGCTTCCTCGAGCCGGGACAGGGTGGCCTGCGCGCCGTCACCGTCACCAAGCTTCAGCTGGGTCCGGGCAAACAGCAGCAGCATGTCGCGGTTGCTGCCATCGGCGTCGAGCGCGCCCAGCACTTGCGCCCGCGCGGCGGCATAGTCTTCTGCGGCATAGGCCTTTTGCGCCGCGGCGAATTGCGCGGCCGGATCGGCATGCGAACAGGCCGAGACAAGCAGGAGGGCAGCAAGGAGGGCAGCGCGCTTCATCGCCCGCTGCATTAGAACCCAACCCCTGAAATTTCGGTGAAAATGAGCCATCTGCGGCAGAGTGCGAAATCGTTGGAATGGTTTACAAAGGCCCTCGCATTAATCATCCGGAATGGCGGTATTCTGGGAATGGCATGGTGTTTGCGATGAGTGGGGAGGATCACAATTTAACCACTCAGGGGCAGGGCCATGAACACCTTCACAAAGTATGCAGCACTGGCAGTTGTGGCATCGCTGACGGCGGCATCGCCCGCGCTTGCCGACTCGATGCTGTTCAATGCCGCCGACATCGGCAAGTCGGTCTCGCTCAACTACAATGGCTATGACAGCAACGGCGGCAGCTCGATCGCCGGACTGACCGGCTCGACCACGTTCACCCTCACGGGTGTTTCGGGCAATGATTACACGTTCGATTACGCTGTGGCGAACACCAGCTCGGCACCGGTGATCGATTCACGCATCTCGGGCTTTGCCTTCAACACCGATCCCGAGATCACCGGCGCGAACTCGACCGGGGCCTACAGCTACGCCCAGCTCAGTGGCAACTATCCCAACGGCATCGGCACGGTGGATGTGTGCTTCAAGGACGCCTCGACGGGTGCCTGCGCGGGCGGCGGCAGTGGCGGCCTGACTGCCGGCCAGACCGGTACGGGCACCTTCACGCTGAGCTTCGCCTCGCCGGTCTCGGCGCTGACACTCGGAAACTTCTTTGTCCGCTATCAGTCGATCAGCGGCGTCCCGGGCGTCAGCTCGGCCACGGGCGACGGCACGATCTCGAGCACCAGCGGCGGCAGCACGAGCGGCGGCAGCACGGGCGGAACGCCGGTTCCCGAGCCGGGCATGCTGGGCCTGTTTGGTGCCGGCATCATTGGCTTGGCGCTTGCGCGTCGCCGTCGCCAGACGGTCCGGGTCCAGTTCGCCGCAGCCTGATCCCCTAGCTCTGCGCAGAGAGAAAGGGCTCCGACCAGCCGGTCGGGGCCCTTTTCATGTGCCTTATCCGCGTTGCGCTTCGACAAGGTGCGCACGGATCGTGGCATTGCCGGGCGCCTTCTGCGCGGCGCGGCGCAGCAGATCGAGCGCGCGGCCCTTGTTGCTGCCGCTCTTGTGGAGCAACCAGCCGAGCGTATCCATGACCGAGGGATCATCCGGCGCGACCTCGATCGCGCGCTGGGCAAACCGCAGCGCCTTGTCCGTATTGCCGACCTCAGCCTGGGCCCAGGCCATATTGTTGAGCACCAGCGCGCTGCGCCCGTCCGTGAGTGCGAGGATCTGCTCGTAGGCGAGGATCGCGTTGCCCCAGTTGCCGGCCTTCATTGCGGTATCGGCTGCAGCCAGCGCCTGGCCGAGCGACTGCGGCGAGGGATAGCGCGCCCGGGCAGCGAAGAAGGCAGCATTCGGATCGCCAGCCGCCTCGGCCGCCTTGGCGAGCAGGCGCAGGTCCTCGGGCGCGGCGGCTTTGCTCTGCGCAAACGGCGTGAGCGTCTTGACCGCGCCCACCGCATCGCCTCCGGCAAGCTGCGCCTTGCCCAGCTCGCGCCGCAGCAGCACGCTTTCGGGATGGCGAGAGAGCATCGGCGTGAGCCGCGCTCGGGCCTGTTCAGGCTGACCAATGTGGGTGAGAACTTGCGCGTAGAGCACATTAGCGTCGTCGCGGTCCGTGAGCTTGTCCTCATTGGCCTGAAGGATATCGCGCGCAGCGCTCCAATCGCCCTTGGCTGCAGCGAGCCGCGCCTTGAGATAGGCCATCGTGCCATCGGTGCTGGTGCCCTGGAAGCCCGCAAGCAGCGCGGCAAGCTCGTCGGTGCGGCCAAGATCGCCGAGGATCGCGGCTTGTCCGGTGAGCGCGGGAACATTGCCGGGATAGCGTTTGCCCGCGTTTGCATAGGCGGCCAGCGCATGGCCCAGCCGGCCCTCCGCCGTCGCGACTTCGCCATCGACAAGCATGGCATCAAGAAGATCGCCATCGGCGGCGAGCGCCTGATCGGCAAGGCGGCGCGCTTCGGCTGTGTTGCCGTCCATCAGCTTGAGGCGCGAGAGGCTTGCCAGCAGCGCG
Organism: Novosphingobium sp.; assembly: GCF_027489515.1. GTDB lineage: Bacteria > Pseudomonadota > Alphaproteobacteria > Sphingomonadales > Sphingomonadaceae > Novosphingobium. The sequence goes on from NZ_JAIXZS010000005.1 coordinate 5,484, forward strand.
GCATGGCGTGGCTCGGCAGCGAGGCCGGCCTGAAACGCCCGCTCCGCCCCCGGCCTATCGCCCTGCATCAGCAGCGCGAGGCCGCGCAGCCGGTGCGCGGCGGCAGAGGTATCTTGGCCGAGCGCGGTGAGCGCTTCTTGCGCCTGCCCGCGCAGCAGCGCGGCTTCGGCCAGCAGGCGGTTGAAATCAGCTGGCTTGCGTGCGGCAGCGAGCTTCTCGAGGCTGGCGCCTGCCGCAATACCATCGCCCATCGCCAGCGCGTTGCGGGCATGCAGTTCGAGCAATGCCGGATCGTTGGGATTGGCCGCGAGCGCGGCGGCCAGATCGGTCTGCGCAGCCAGATACTGGTTCGCGGCAAATTCGCCCTGCGCCTTGGCGGCAAGCGCCTTGGGATCGGAACCGCATCCGCCCAGAACAAGGGCCAGCGCAAGCGCCGAAAGCGCAAGGGGCGACGGGGCAATCCGGATCATATGGGCCGTTCCTTCCGCGCTCCGCTGAGGCGGGACGCCGCATTACATTCAGAACGGACCTAAGCTCCAACCCTTGAAATTTTGGTGAAGGAGGCGCGACTCTAACCCGCCCAGCCGGCGATCCTCCCCGCCGCGATCCCCTTGCCGAGCGTGAAGCTGGAACCGACAGCCGCGACCACGGCGGTGCGCCGGTCGAGCCCGAGCAATTCGCGCAGGCGGACCGTCGCCTCGATCCCGGTGCAATGGGCGGCGAAGAGATAGGCGAGACCCTTGAGCCGCCCCGCAGTCTCGACCAGCACGGCATCGGACTTGGCGAACAAGTGGATGCCGCCGATCACCGCATGGAGGCGGTCATCACCCGTGATCGCTCTGGCATCGTCCGCAATGTTCATGATTCCGGCATGGCCACACCCGGTCACGATCACCACGCCTTGCGCCGTGGCGACAACCAGCGAGGTATCCTCACGCAGCGTATCGGGCACGAGATCGCTGCCCGTCTTGACGAAGAGGCCGGGGCTCCAGTTGGTTTCGGCATGCCCGCGCGGCACCGGCCCGGTCAACCAGACACCGGCGGCGATCTCGGCCGGGCCGGATAGCTGCTGGATGCGCCCGCCGATATCGAGATAGGCCTTGGCGAGCGCCGGAAAATCGTTCTCGGTCTCGCCGCCCTGCCCGTCCTTGGTAAAGCGCGGAGCGAAGATACCCTCCCCCACATAGAGGTGCGAAAGCGCTGCCGGGTTCTTGAGCATCAGCGCCTTGCGCAGGGTGAGCAGGCCGCCGGTATGATCATTGTGAAAATGCGAGATGACCACGTCCTCGACGTTCGAGAGATCGATCTTCAGCGCCTCGGCATTCTTGAGCACGGTATCGGGATTGGCGCCGGTATCGAACAGGATGCGCTTCCCATCGACCTCGACGAGCGCGGCATATCCCCACTCGCCGAAGCCATCGAGGTCGGCCAGCATGGTCGAAAACGTCGTAACCTTGAGCGCCTGCACCTGATGCGCCGACCGGTCGGCAGCCAGCGCGGCAGTGCCGGCGAAGGCTGCCAGAACCGTAATCAACCATGCCAGCCAGTACTTCATCGCCCTCAGCCCCTTGACCTTGCCGCTTCGGGATACCATCGCGCCCGACAGGATCTCGGACAAGGCTTTTCCCGTCCGATCCGTTGGACAAGGACAAGCACATGGGTTTTCGCTGCGGGATTGTCGGACTGCCGAACGTGGGCAAGTCGACGCTGTTCAACGCGCTGACCGAGACGCAGGCGGCGCAAGCGGCCAATTATCCGTTCTGCACGATCGAGCCCAATATCGGGAACGTGGGCGTGCCAGACCCGCGCCTCGACAAGCTGGCGGCGATTGCGGGCAGCCAGAAGATCATCCCGACCCAGTTGGGCTTTGTCGATATCGCCGGCCTTGTGCGCGGGGCATCGAAGGGCGAAGGGCTCGGCAACCAGTTTCTCGGCAATATCCGCGAGGTGGACGCGATCGTCCACGTGCTGCGCTGCTTCGAGAATGCGGACATCCAGCATGTCGACAACAAGGTCGATCCGATCTCCGATGCCGAGACGGTCGAGACCGAGTTGATGCTCTCGGACCTCGAAAGCCTCGAGAAGCGGGTGCCCGCTGCACAGAAGAAGGCGGCGCAGGGCGACAAGGAAGCGAAGATCACGGCCTCGGTGCTCGGCCAGGCGCTCGAACTGCTGCGCGAAGGCAAGCCCGCACGGCTCACCCAGCCCAAGGACGACGAGGAAGCGCGCGTCTTTGCGCAGGCACAGCTGATCACCGCCAAGCCGGTGCTCTATGTCTGCAACGTGGAGGAAGAAGCTGCCGCTACCGGCAACGACTTCTCCGCCCGCGTGTTCGAGAAGGCCAAGGCCGAAGGGGCCAACGCGGTCGTCGTCTCCGCCGCGATCGAGGCCGATATCGTGACGATGCCGCTCGAGGACCGGGGCGAATTCCTCGCTGCACTGGGGCTGGAGGAAGCCGGCCTCGCGAAGATCATCCGCGCAGGGTATGATCTGCTCCACCTCCTTACCTTCTTCACCGTCGGCCCCAAGGAAGCGCGCGCCTGGACGGTCCATGCCGGAGCCAAGGCGCCCGAAGCGGCGGGCGAAATCCATTCGGACATGCAGCGCGGCTTCATCCGCGCCGAGACCATTGCCTACGAGGACTTCGTGACGCTGGGCGGCGAAGCGGCGGCGCGCGATGCGGGCAAGCTCAGGCAGGAAGGCAAGGAATACGTTGTGCGCGACGGCGACGTGATGCACTTCAAGTTCAATGTTTGAGGCTGATCACATGCAACATTACGAGGATCTCGAAGTCGGCAAGGTGACCAAGTACGGCCACTATGAGGTGACCCGCGAGGAAGTGATCGAGTTCGCAAGGAAGTACGATCCGCAGGCCTTCCACCTTGACGACGACGCGGCGGCCGCAACGCACTTCGGCCGCCTTTCGGCCAGCGGCTGGCACACCGCGGCGATGACCATGTCGATGACGGTGGCGAACCTTCTGAACAACAAGCAGGCAGGCCTCGGCTCGCCCGGGGTCGATGAACTGCGCTGGATCAAACCTGTCTATCCCGGCGACACGCTGCGCTGCGAGAACACGCTGCTGGAGAAGCGCCGCAGCAAGACCCGGCCGGAAATGGGCATCATCAAGGGCGAGACGCGCGTCTACAACCAGAACGACGAACTGGTGATGAGCTTCAAGGCGCTCGGCCTCGTCGCGACGCGCGATCCGGCGGGAACGGACTGAAGGCACGCATGGAAATCCGGCCTTACGAAACACCGGATTTCGATGGGCTCGATGCGCTCTGGCGCGAGGCGTTTCCGAACGATCCGCCGCGCAACCGGGCGGAACAGTCCGTCCCGGCCAAGCTGGCGATGAACGACGACCTGCTGTTCGTTGCGGTGGATGAGGGCCGCGTCATCGGCTCGATCATGGCGGGCTATGATGGGCACCGCGGCTGGCTCTATTCCGTCGCCGTGCGGCAGGATGCCAAGCGGCGCGGGATCGGCACCGCGCTGGTGCAGACCGCCGAGGCGGCTTTGCGGAAGCTGGGCTGCTGCAAGATCAACCTGCAAGTGCGCAGCACCAACGCGGCGGTGATCGCATTCTACAAGGGGCTCGGCTTCACGGTGGAGGAGCACATCAGCATGGGCCGCCTGCTCTAGCAGCGAAAGCCCCTCACATCGGCTTGCACTGCACGACGCCCTTGGCGAAGAACTGGATGCGGCCTTGCGGGTCCATGATCGTGAGGCTGGTGGCGAGGGTCTTGACCACGCCGTTCTCGATCGGCTTGGCATCGGGCAGCGGCGCGATCAGCAGGATGCGGTCGGTTCCGAGATAGCGGGTACGTGCGGTTTCGGGGAGGATCTGGCTCTTTTTGTCGGCCGGGATGCGTTCGATCTTGCCCTTGACCTTGATGATCGCCTCGCCTTCCTGCGCAAGCGCCAGCGCGGACATGCCGCCGCCTTCCGGGGTGAAGTTGCAGCCGCCGCCGTAGAGCTCGTTATCCTTGATATCGGGATAGGTGATCGGCTCGGGCTGGATGGTGGTCGCGGGGGGCGGCGGCGGCGGACCGGATCCGCCACAGGCGGCCAGCAGCAGCACCAGACCCAAAGCAATTCCCCGCATCATTTCCTCCCGAAGAGCTTCTCGATATCGCCATGGGCCAGCTTGATCCACGTCGGGCGGCCATGGTTGCACTGTCCCGAGCGCGGCGTCACTTCCATTTCGCGCAGAAGCGCATTCATTTCCGCGACGCTGAGTACGCGCCCGGCCCTTACCGAACCATGGCATGCCATGGTTGCCAAAACGAGATCGCGTTTCTCGCCCAGCAGCAAGGCCGCGCCGTTCTTTGCGAGATCGTCCGCCACATCGCGGACCAGCGCCTGAACATCTCCACCCTTCAGCACCGCCGGAACGCTGCGCACGAGCATCGCGGCAGGCCCGAACCGTTCGAGCGCGAGGCCGTAGGCGGCGAGTTCGGCAGCGGCTTCCTCGAGCCGGTCGCAGGAGGGTTCGTCAAGCTCGACCACCTCGGGCAGCAGCAGCGCCTGCGCCGGGGCAGTACCCTCCCCTGCCCCGGCAGCGCGCAGGCGTTCAAGCACAAGGCGTTCATGCGCAGCGTGCTGATCGACGAGAACAAGCCCGTCTTCTGCCTCGGCGACGATATAGGTCGCCGCGATCTGCCCGCGCGCAACGCCGAGCGGGTGGCTTGGGACGGCCTCCACAGCAGGCTCGGCGCGCGCGGCAGGGGGCGCCATCATCGCCGCTTCATAGCCGCGCCAGGTCTGCCCGGCCTCGGAGACGCGCGGAGCGGTGGGCTGGCTCTGAAAGAAGAGGTTGGACTGCGGCACGGGACCGGGCACGATGGGCTCTGCCTGCCAGGCGCGCATGGCGGCGGCGTCTGGCGCCTGCGCGGAGCGGCGGTCGCCCGTCATCAGCGCCTGCCGCAGGCCCGAGACGATCATCCCGCGCACCAGAGCGGGATCGCGGAAGCGCACTTCCGTCTTGGCCGGGTGGACGTTGACGTCGACTTCCTCGGGCGGGACCTCGAGGAACAGTGCGAGCACGGCGTGGCGATCCCGCGCCAGCATGTCGGCATAGGCCCCGCGCACCGCGCCGATCAGCAGCTTGTCCTTCACCGGGCGGCCATTGACGAAGAGGTACTGGTGATCGGCGACGCCGCGATTGTAGGTCGGCAGACCCGCCACGCCCATGAGGTGGAAGGACCCGCGCACCAGATCGACCGCCACCGCGTTGTCGTGCAGTTCACGCGCCACAAGCTGTGCGGTGCGGGCCGCCAGCGTATCGCCCGGCTGGACCGAGAGCGCGCGGCGACCATCATGTTCGAGAGTGAACCCGATATCGGGCCGCGCGAGGGCAAGGCGGCGCACCACGTCGAGGCTGGCAGCCCATTCGGCGCGCGCGCTGCGCAGGAACTTGCGCCGCGCGGGGACTTTGCCGAACAGGTCCTCGACCCTGACGCGCGTGCCCGGCGGCAGTGCGGCGGGACCATCGGAAACAACCATGCCGTGATCGACCACGCGCGCCCAGGCCTCGCCAGCAGTGCCTGCGCGGCTCTCGATGGTAACGCGCGCAACGGAGGCGATCGAAGGCAGCGCCTCGCCCCGGAAGCCCAGGGTCGCGACCATCTCGATTGCTTCATCGGGCAGCTTGGAGGTGGCGTGCCGCTCCAGCGCCAGCGCAATCTCGTCGGCGCGCATGCCGCAGCCGTCGTCGGTCACTTCTATCAGTGACAGTCCGCCCTCCGCCAGCCGCACCGAAATGTGGGTCGCGCCCGCGTCGATCGCGTTCTCGACGAGCTCCTTGAGCGCGCTCGCCGGGCGCTCGACGACCTCGCCCGCAGCGATGCGATTGACGAGATTTTCGGGCAGACGCCGGATGGTTCGCGCGGGCTGGGACATGAAGAAACCCAGCCTAGCGACGAAGCCGCGTTTTTTCGAGGCCAGCGCCCGTACTTATCCCGCAAACAAGCGCACAAAATATTGGGTTTTGCTCGGCGGCCCTGCTAATGCGCGCACTTCGCCAGCCTCGCCAAAGCCCCTCTCGCCCTTTGCGCGGGCGGGCCCAACCGCAGATTTATACGGATTTCCTGATGGCCTCGATGCTTTCCCGATTCTTCAAGTTCGGTTCCCAGAACATCGCAATCGATCTCGGCACCGCCAACACGCTGGTCTACGTGCAGGACCGTGGCATCGTGCTCAATGAACCTTCGGTCGTCGCGATCGAGACGATCAACGGCATCAAGCGGGTCAAGGCCGTAGGCGACGATGCCAAGATGATGATGGGCAAGACGCCGGACAACATCGAGGCGATCCGCCCTCTGCGTGACGGCGTGATCGCCGATATCGAAGTCGCGGAAGAGATGATCAAGCATTTCATCCGCAAGGTGAACGGCTCGAAGAGCCTGCTGCGCTATCCTGAAATCGTGATCTGCGTGCCTTCGGGCTCCACCTCGGTCGAGCGCCGCGCGATCCGTGACGCGGCGAGCAACGCCGGGGCAAGCCAGGTGTTCCTCATCCTCGAACCGATGGCCGCGGCAATCGGCGCCGATATGCCGGTGACCGAGCCGGTCGGCTCGATGGTCGTCGATATCGGCGGCGGCACCACAGAAGTCGCGGTGCTGTCGCTGCGCGGCCTTGCCTACACCACCTCGGTGCGCGTGGGCGGGGACAAGATGGACGAGGCGATTGTCTCCTACGTTCGTCGTCACCACAACCTGCTGATCGGCGAATCGACCGCCGAGCGGATCAAGAAGGACTTCGGCATCGCGATCGTGCCGGCCGACGGCGTGGGCGAGACGATCCACATCAAGGGCCGCGACCTTGTGAACGGCGTGCCCAAGGAAATCACCATCACGCAGGCCAATGTCGCCGAAGCGCTCTCCGAACCGATCGGCGCTATTGTCGAAGGCGTGCGCATCGCGCTGGAAAACACCGCGCCTGAACTCGCGGCTGACATCGTCGACCAGGGCATCGTGCTGACGGGCGGCGGCGCGCTGATTCGCGGGCTCGACGAGCACCTGCGCGACGAGACGGGCCTGCCCGTCAGCGTGGCGGAAGACCCGCTTTCGTGCGTCGCGCTCGGCACCGGCCGTGCGATGGAAGATCCGATCTACCGCGGCGTGCTGATGACGGCGTGATGCCGCATGGCGCCGCGTCGGGTCGCATAAGGAAGGGTTGCTAGATGGCGCGGTCGCAGGATCGGCGCCCGGGCTTTTCGCGCAGGGCGCAATACGGAATCTTCACCGGCTACGTCATCGCCGTGGCCGGGTTCCTTGCGGGCGTGGGACTCCTGATTGTAAGCATCGTCAATCCCTCCGCATTCAGCTCGGTGCGCGGCGCGGCGAGCGAGATCGCCCGCCCGGCCGGTGAAGCGGGCGCCGAGACGCGCGCAGCCGGCCAGAGCGTGGTCGCGGCCATCGGTGCCTATTTCCAGGCCGGCCGCCAGAATGCCGCGCTCAGCCGCGAAGTTGCGGCCGCGCGCGCCAATGCGCTCACCATGCAGGCGCTTGAGGGCGAGAACCGCCGATTGAAGGCGCTGCTCGGCATTCTCGATCCGCAAGTGAAGCCCGTAGCCGCCGCGCGCCTTATCGGCTCGACCGCCGCAAGCGCGCGCCGCTATGCGGTGCTTTCGGCAGGCTCATCGCAAGGCGTACGCGCGGGCCAGCCGGTGCGCTCGGCTGCCGGTCTGATCGGCCGCGTGGTCGAAACCGGACCCGGCACGGCGCGCGTGCTGCTGGTTACCGATCCCGAAAACGTCGTGCCTGTCCGCCGCGCCCGCGATGGCCTTCCTGCCTTTGTCGAGGGCAAATCAGATGGCCGCATTGCAATCCGCTTGCTCAATATGGGCGTCAATCCGCTGAAGCGCGGCGATGTCTTCGTGACCTCGGGCTCGGGCGGGCTCTATCCGCCGGGCATCCCTGTCGCGGTGGTCACCGAGGTGCTCCACGATGGCGGCGTTGGCCACCTCGCCAGCGATCCCGCCGATGCCGATTTCGTGGTCGTGCTGCCGGTGTTCCAGCCCGCTGCCGTTACCGCGCTCGGTGAAAGCCAGCGGGCTGCCGGCCCAGCGCCGGAGCCGAGCGGCAACTGATGCCTTTTCCGCGCCTCCCTGAACTGCCCAGCTTGCCGATGCGGCCAGAGGACATTGTCCCCCAGCGGATCAACCGCGCGCCCTCGCCGCTACTCGCCTCGGGCCTGCCGTGGCTCTCGGTCATGCTGGCCTCGCTCGCTGCCTTTTCGCCGGTGATCGCCTCGGCCCCGGTCGTGCCGCCGCTTGCCTTCATGGTCTTCCTTGCCTGGCGGATGCTGCGCCCCAGCCTCCTGCCGCTGTGGGCCGGGCTCCCCCTCGGCGCGTTCGATGATCTGTTCAGCGGGCAGCCGTTCGGTTCCGGGATCGTGCTATGGTCGGCCGCGATGCTGGTGATGGATACCGTCGACAACCGCCTGCTGTGGCGCAGTTTCGCGCAGGACTGGGCCGTCGCCAGCCTGCTGATGAGCGCCTATCTGGTGCTCTCGGCGGGTATTGCGGGCCTTGCCGCGGCCTATCCGCTGCCGCTGGTGATTGGCCCGCAGCTCCTGGTGACGCTCGCGCTCTATCCGCTGCTCACCCGGCTGGTTGCGCTGCTGGACCGCATCCGCCTCCTGCCGCTCCGCTCGGTGTGATCCGATGCGCAGCACGTGGACATGGCCCTGGTCCAAGCCGACGAAGCCGCTTCCGGTCACCGGCGCGCAGCTCACCCATTCTTTCGAGCGACGGACTTTCGTACTCGGCATGGCGCAGGCGAGCGTCGGGGTGCTGCTTGCCGGGCGGCTCACCTGGCTCGCGGTGGCGGAAAACGCCAAGTATCAGGCGGCCTCCGAAAGCAACCGCGTCAACCTCACACTGATACCGCCCCGCCGCGGCTGGGTGATCGACCGCACCGGTGCGGCGCTCGCGGCAAACCGCGCCGATTTCCGCGTCGATCTCGTGCCCGATCGGGTGGTCGATGCCGATAGCGCGCTGGCGACCCTGTCGGAGCTTCTTGGCCTTACCGCGGACCGCGTCAGCGATATCAAGGACAAGCTCAAGAAGGCGCGCGGATTCCAGCCCGTCGAGGTCGCCTCGAACCTCGATTGGGACAAGTTCGCCGCGGTCAGTGTGCGCCTGCCCGAACTGCCGGGCGTGATCCCGCAGCGCGGTTTTTCGCGCTTCTATCCGACGGGCGCGGCCGTCGGCCATCTCGTCGGCTATGTCGGCCCGGCTTCAGCCGAGGACTACGAGAAGGAACGCAATCCGCTCCTCATCACCCCTGGCTTCAAGATCGGCAAGGACGGCCTCGAAAAGCACTTCGAGGAGCGCCTGCGCGGGGTTCCCGGTGCGCGGCGGGTCGAGGCGACTGCGGGCGGGCGCGTCGTCCGTGATCTCGGCACGCGCGAGGATGTGCCCGGTAAGCCGATCCAGCTCACCATCGATGCGGGGCTGCAGGACTATGCCGCGCGCCGCATCGGCCTCGAATCCGGCTCGGTCGTGGTGATGGACTGCGCCACCGGCGATGTGCTTGCGATGGTCTCGATGCCCAGCTTCGATCCCAACAGCTTTGCCGACGGGATCGGCCGCATCGAATGGAAGATGCTTTCCGAAGACGACCACGTACCCTTGCGCAACAAAGTGCTGCGCGGGCTCTATCCGCCCGGTTCGACGGTGAAGCCGATGGTCGCGCTTTCGTTCCTCGAAGCGGGCCTCGATCCCGAGGCCAGTGTCAATTGCGGTGGCGGCCTGCGCGTGGGCAACCGCGTGTTCCACTGCTGGAACCACCGCGGCCATGGCACGACCAATATGTCGAAAGGCATCTACCAGTCCTGCGACGTCTACTTCTACCACTTTGCGCAAGCGATCGGGATGGATCGTATTGCCGCGATGGCGCGGCGGCTGGGGCTCGGGCAGGAATTCCCGATGCCCTATCCCGGCCAATCCTATGGCACCGTGCCCGATCCTGCCTGGAAGCAGCGCAAGTACGGCAAGGAATGGGCGATCTACGATACCGTGAACGCCACGATCGGCCAGGGCTACATGCTGGTCAATCCGCTGCAGCAAGCGGTCATGGCCTCGCGCCTTGCCTCCGGCTTGCAGCTTACGCCCCGCTTGCTGATGGACCGCCACGCGCCGCACGCACCCTCGCTCGGCATCCGGCAGGATCACCTCGATCTGATCCACGCGGCGATGAACGAAGTGGTCAACGGTCGGGGCACGGCGGGCAAGGCGCGCCTGCCGGTTGAAGGCGTGCAGATGGCCGGCAAGACCGGTACCGCGCAAGTGGTCGGGCTCAACATCGGCAACGGCAAGGGCGGCCTGTGGAAGCACCGCGATCACGGCCACTTCATCTGCTTCGCACCCTTCGACAAGCCGCGCTATGCCTGCGCCGTCGCCATCGAGCACGGCGGGGGATCGGGTGCGGCTTATCCCATCGCGCGCGACGTGATGACCTTCCTGTTCGACCGCGCCAAGGCGATGGAAGTGCTGGAAGGCTACGAAAAGGAATGGGGCGGCAACGTGCAGCAGCGCATGACCGCCAAGTACAACGCCTATGCGGCCAGGTTCGGCGCGAGCGCACCCGCGGCGCCCGACGAGGCGCAGGCCGCCGAAGCGGTTGCGGCGGACAACTCCCCTGCACCCGAGCCTGCCGCCGCGCAGACCGACGCAGCACCGCCTGCGCCCGAGCCCGAGCCCGCGCCCGCCGAGACCACTGCGCCTGCCGCCACGGCACCGAACCCCGCCCCTTCTGCAGCGGCCCCCGCAGCGCCCGCGCCGCCGGGAGCCTGACGATGCAGCGCGCCTATATCCCCGCGTTCATCGCGCGCCAGCCCTGGGGCGTCATCCTGCCGCTCTCCGCGCTCGTCACCTTCGGAGGCGCGGTGCTCTATTCGGCGGCGGGTGGACACTTGATGCCCTGGGCGCTGCTCCACGTGCTGCGCTTCGCCGTGTTCCTTGCCATGGCGATGGTCGTCTCGCGCATCCCATCCACGTGGTTCAAGAACGCTGCGCTGCCCTCCTATGCGGTGCTCTGCGTGCTGCTGGTGCTGGTCGAACTGCTTGGCCGGGTCAGCGGTGGCAGCCAGCGCTGGCTCAATCTGGGCTTCATGCAGCTTCAGCCCTCCGAGCTGATGAAGCCGGGCATCGTGCTGGTGCTGGCGTGGTTCTACAGTGTGCTGCCACCGTCCGAAATCCGCACCTGGCGCGCGATTGCGCCGGCGGCGGTTCTTCTTGGGCTTCCTGCGGGGCTTGTCATGCTTCAGCCCGATCTTGGCACCGGGCTTGCAATCAGCTTCGGCGCGGTGGTGATCATGTTCCTTGCGGGCCTGCCGCTGTGGCTGTTCATCAGCGGCGGTGCGGCCGTGGCGGTGGCCGCTCCCCTCGCCTTCTTCACACTGCTCCATGATTACCAGCGCAAGCGCGTGCTGGTGTTCCTCGATCCAGAAAGCGATCCGCTGGGATCGGGCTACCACATCACCCAGTCGAAGATCGCGATCGGGTCGGGCGGCCTCTTCGGCAAGGGCTTCGGCCAAGGCTCGCAGAGCCACCTCGACTATCTGCCCGAGGCGCATACCGACTTTGTCTTCGCGACGATGGCAGAGGAGTGGGGCATGATCGGCGGGTTCTTCGTCCTCATCGTCTTTGCGCTGATCCTGCGCTGGGGCCTCAAGGTTGCCCTGCGCGCGCCGGACCGGTTCTCGCGCCTGCTTTCGGCGGGCATGGTGACGACGATCTTCTTCTACGTCTGCATCAACCTGATGATGGTCATGGGCCTTGCGCCGGTGGTGGGGATCCCCCTCCCCTTCGTCAGCCACGGCGGCTCTTCGATGATGACCAACATGCTGTGCATCGGCACCTTGATGGCGGTCGACCGCTGGTCGCGACCGATGGATGCAGGGCTTCGCTAGTTTTTCAAAATTGGGGCTTGGCAGGGCGGCAAAAAACGCTAAGGGGTGCGCTCCCGGTTGCCGGCAGCGGTACGGTGTGGACGCATAGCTCAGTTGGTAGAGCAGCTGACTCTTAATCAGCGGGTCCTAGGTTCGAGCCCTAGTGCGTCCACCAAACCTCCCCATCACAGCCTGATCTGCAACGGACTCTCCGCTCAGCG
>NZ_JAIXZS010000064.1 GCF_027489515.1 Novosphingobium sp.
ATGGGCATGGTCCGCCAGTGGCAGGAACTGACCTACGAGAGCCGCTATTCGAACTCCTATTCGGACAGCCTCCCCGATTTCGTGAAGCTCGCCGAAGCCTACGGCTGGAAGGGCATCCGCATCACCGACGAGAGCGAGCTCGATGCCGGCATTCAGGCGATGATCGACCATCCCGGCCCGGTTTTCGTGGATTGCCTCGTCGCCAAGGAAGTGAACTGCTACCCGATGATCCCCTCCGGCGCCGCGCACACTGACATGATCCTCTACGGCGACAGCGTGTCCGGCACGATGGACGACGCCGCCAAGGCGCTGGTCTGAGGGGAGCCGAGCCATGACTGCCGAAACCACCATCGCCGCTGCCGAGCGCCATGTCCTCACCATCACCGTCGATAACGAAGCGGGCATCCTCGCCAAGATCGCGGGGCTTTTCACGGCGCGCGGCTACAATATCGACAGCCTGACCGTGGCCGACATCACCGATGGCCACGATGTCAGCCGCATCACCATCGTCACCCACGGCCCGCCCGAGGTGATCGACCAGATCCGTGCGCAGCTCGAACGCCTCGTGCCCGTGCACAAGGTCGTCGATCTCACCGAAGTAGGCCCTTACGTCGAGCGTGAGCTGGCCCTCATCAAGGTCGCCGGCAAGGGCGAGAACCGCGTCGAGGCGCTGCGCCTTGCCGATGTGTTCCGCGCCAAGGTCGTCGACACCACCACCGCCAGCTTCGTCTTCGAACTGACCGGCGCACCCGAGAAGATCGACAGCTTCGTCACCCTGATGAAGGAGCTCGGCCTCGTCGAGGTTGGCCGCACCGGCATAGTCGGCATGATCCGCGGCGCCCAAGCCGCCTGATACCCTATTCCTTTTCAACGACTTAGAGAACGGAACTGAGAATGAAGGTCTATTACGACGCCGATTGCGATCTGAACCTCATCAAGGACAAGAAGATCGCTGTCCTCGGCTATGGCTCGCAGGGCCACGCCCATGCCCAGAACCTGCGTGACAGCGGCGTCAAGGACGTCGCCATTGCGCTGCGCGCCGGCTCGGCCACCGCCAAGAAGGCCGAAGCTGCCGGCTTCAAGGTCCTCTCGAACGCCGAGGCCGCCTCGTGGGCCGACATTCTCATGATCCTCGCGCCCGACGAGCACCAGGCCGCGATCTACGCCGAGGACATCCACGCCAACATGAAGCCTGGCGCGGCGCTCGCCTTCGCCCACGGCCTCAACGTCCACTTCGGCCTGATCGAGCCGCGCGCCGATATCGACGTGATCATGATCGCGCCCAAGGGCCCGGGCCACACCGTCCGCAGCGAGTACGTGCGCGGCGGCGGCGTGCCATGCCTCATCGCCGTCCATCAGGACGCTACCGGCAACGCACATGATGTCGGCCTCGCCTATGCCTCGGGCGTCGGCGGCGGCCGTTCGGGCATTATCGAGACGAACTTCAAGGAAGAGTGCGAGACCGACCTGTTCGGCGAACAGGCTGTGCTTTGCGGCGGCATCACCCACCTCATCCAGGCCGGGTTCGAAACGCTGGTCGAAGCCGGCTACGCGCCGGAAATGGCCTACTTCGAGTGCCTCCACGAAACCAAGCTGATCGTCGACCTGCTCTATGAGGGCGGCATCGCCAACATGCGCTATTCGATCTCGAACACCGCCGAATACGGCGACATCAAGACCGGTCCGCGCATCATCACCGACGAGACCAAGAAGGAAATGAAGCGCGTTCTGGCCGACATCCAGTCGGGCCGCTTCGTCAAGGACTTCGTGCTCGACAACCGCGCCGGCCAGCCGGAACTCAAGGCTGCCCGCAAGGCCGCTGCCGCGCACCCGATCGAGAAGACCGGTGCCCAGCTGCGTGCGATGATGCCGTGGATCGGGGCCAACAAGCTGGTCGACAAGTCGAAGAACTGATCTGGCGTACAGGGGCGGGCCTTGCCGGGTCCGCCCCTCGACGAACGACATACGACAGCCGCTGACTGGCGGTTGTAGATTTACCGCGAACCCGATACCTCCATTTTCGAAGTATCGGGGAAGCAACACCAATGACATTCCGGTTTGGCGCGGCGGCGCTATCAGTTCTGCCGCTGTGCGCCGCATGGGCCGCACCGCTCGCGGCAGAGCCTGCTGCACCCGATACTTGCAGCCTCGCCCTCACTGCCCGCTTCATCGGCGCCCGCGCGGTACCCGAGGTGCGCCGCACGATCGGACAGGTCGCGCGGCCCCATCCGGTTCGCTGGATTACCCCTGGGCTGGCAATCACGCTCGATCACAACCCCGAGCGCCTCAACGTGATCATCGATGAGGACGGCCGCATAGCGGGCATGCGCTGCGGCTGATCGACACGCGCTTGCCATGCGGCGGCCTCCTGTGGCAGCCCCCCTCTCGCCCCCCAGATCGGAGACCGTCCATGATCCGCTTCCCCCGCGCTGCCCGAACCGCCCTGTCGCTTGCCCTGCCCGCCGCACTTGTCGCGCTGGCGGCGCCCTCGTTCTCGCAGATGCCGAGCACGCCGCCGGGCGCGCCCGACAAGTCGCGCGTCACGGCCGGCAACTACACCGTCGATGCCACCCACTCGATGATCGCCTGGCGGGTCAACCATCTCGGTTTCAACGATTATTTTGGCCTGTTTGGCCAGCTTGGCGGATCGATGTCGTTCGATCCGGCGAACCCCGCCGCTACGAAGCTGACCGCGACGATCCCCGTCTCGAAGGTCGTCACCGTCGATCAGGGGCTGACTGCGCACCTCCTCAAGCCCGGCGCTGATGGCGGGAAGGCCGATTTCTTCGGCGCCAACGCGGCGGACGCGGTATTCGTCTCGACCAAGGTTAGCCCCGGCGCAGACGGCACAAGCGCCACGGTCGATGGCAACCTGACCCTGAACGGCGTTACCAAGCCCGCCACCTTCACCGCGCAGTTCACCGGCGCTGGCGTCAATTTCTTCAACAAGGCGCAGACGATCGGCTTCCACGGCCAGTCCACGATCAAGCGCAGCGAATTCGGCCTCGGCTTCTTCGCCCCGCTGGTGGCGGACGAAGTGAAGCTCGACATCACCATTGCCTTCGAAAAGAAGTAAGCCTCACCGCATCAGGGCAAACGCAGTCCGCAGCTCTCCCACGAAAGCTGCGGGCTGCTCCCACGCGGCAAAGTGCCCGCCCTTGGCCATTTCGCCCCAGTGGACGATATTGGAGCAGTGCCGCTCCATCCACTTGCGCGGCGTCGGCAGCACTTCCTTCGGGAACGCGCTGACCGCCACCGGCATCGCGATATCCCCGCCACCCGCGCTGCCAAAGCTTTCCCAGTAGAGCCGCGCCGAAGATGCACCCGCCGCCGGCAGCCAATAGAGCATGATATTGTCGAGCATCGCATCGCGGCTCAGCGCGCTTTCGGGCATGCCATCATTATCGGTCCAGGCCCACATCTTCTCGTAGATCCAGCCCGCCAGCCCCACCGGCGAATCGACCAGCGAATAGCCGATAGTCTGCGGCCGCGTGGATTGCTCCTTGGAATAACCCGAATCCCAGTCCTGATAGTACTTCAGCGCCCCCAGCGCCTTGAGCTCGGCGGGCGAAGGGTTCGCCAGATCCTCCGGCAGCGGCCTCGATATCGGCATGTTGAGGTGGATGCCCGCACAGCCCTCGATGGCCTGAATGCCGATCTGCGTCGTCACGATCGAGCCCCAGTCGCCGCCTTGCGCAAACCACCGCGCATAGCCGAGACGCGCCATCAGCACGCCCCATGCCCGCGCGATCTTTTCAACGCCCCAGCCATGTTTCTCCGGCTTCCCCGATAGGCCAAAGCCCGGCAGGCACGGGATCACCAGATGGAAGGCATCCGCCGCACTGCCGCCATGCGCTTCAGGATCGGTCAGCGCATCGATCACACCGCGAAACTCGAGGATCGAGCCCGGCCAGCCATGCGTCATGATCAGCGGCACGGCACCCTCGTGCTTCGATTTCAAATGCAGGAACCGGATTGCAACCCCGTCGATGTCGGTGGTCCAGAGCCCGAGCCCGTTCAGCCACGCCTCGCACTTGCGCCAGTCATATGTATGCCGCCAATGGTGCACGAAATCCTGCAAGGCCGCCAGCGGCACACCTTGCGTCCAGTCGTCCACCGCCTCCTTTTCGGGCCAGCGCGCCATGTCAAGGCGCGTATTGAGGTCATCCAGCACCGCCTGCGGCACCCGGTAATCAAACGGCTCGACAGCTTCGGACATCATGCTCTCCTTTGCTTTCATTCTGGACAAGCGCGGCGTCCTTCACCATAGGCAAAAACATGATCCGCGCTCTGGACCTTACCCTGCGACTTATCCGCCCTTGGGCGTGAAGCAAGGCGGCTACCCGGCGCGCCTTTAGCGCCCAAGGGTTTCCCGTCACGAAGTCGCAATTGCCAGATCCGAAAGCAGTCCCATGTCCATGCTGAAGAATCCCTCGGTCAAGTACCGCCCTTTCCCGCAGGTCCCGCTGGAAAACCGCCAGTGGCCCAGCCGCACGATCACCCAGGCCCCGCGCTGGCTCTCCACCGATATGCGCGATGGCAACCAGTCGCTGATCGATCCGATGGACGCCGACAAGAAGGCCCGCTTCTTCGATCTGCTCGTCAGCCTCGGCCTCAAGGAAATCGAAGTCGGCTTCCCCAGCGCCGGCGCTACCGAGTACGATTTCATCCGCGGCCTCGTCGATAGCGGCAAGATCCCCGACGATGTGTTCATCCAGGTGCTGACACAGTCGCGCGAGGACCTGATCAAGACCTCGTTTGAGAGCCTCGCCGGCGCCAGGCAGGCCATAGTCCACGTCTACAACGCGGTCTCGCCGCTGTGGCGCAAGGTCGTCTTCGGCATGGAACCTGCCGAGATCAAGGAAATCGCCCGCGCCGGCGCCACTTACCTGCGCGATCAGGCCGCGCGCTTCCCGCAGACGGACTGGCACTTCGAATACAGCCCCGAGACTTTCTCTACCGCCGAACTCGATTTCAGCATCGAGTGCTGCGAGGCGGTGATGGAAGTCCTCCAGCCGACCGTGGACAAGCCGATCATCCTCAACCTCCCTGCGACGGTCGAGGCGGCAACGCCCAACATCTACGCCGACCAGATCGAATACTTCTCCCGCAACCTTCCGAACCGCGACCGCGCGGTGATCTCGCTGCACACTCACAACGACCGCGGCACCGGCGTCGCTGCCGCCGAGCTTGGCCTGATGGCCGGCGCGGACCGCGTCGAGGGCTGCCTCTTTGGCAACGGCGAGCGCACTGGCAACTGCTGCCTCGTTACCGTTGCTCTCAACATGTACACGCAGGGCGTCGATCCCGGCCTCGATTTCTCGGATATCGACAAGGTCATCCAGACGGTCGAGTACTGCAACCAGCTCCCCGTCCACCCGCGCCACCCCTACGGCGGCGAACTCGTCTTCACCGCCTTCTCCGGCAGCCATCAGGACGCGATCAAGAAGGGTTTTGCCGCGCGGGAAACGCAAAACGACGAGATGTGGGCGGTGCCCTACCTCCCTATCGATCCCGCCGATCTTGGCCGCAGCTACGAAGCGGTGATCCGCGTCAACTCGCAGTCCGGCAAGGGCGGTTTCGCCTGGGTGCTCGAACAGGACCAGGGCCTCAAGCTGCCCAAGAAGATGCAGGCGCACTTCTCGCGCCACGTGCAGGAACTCGCCGATGAACTGGGGCGTGAACTTCACGCCGGCGATATCTGGGCCGTCTTCCAGAAGACCTACCACCTCGGCGAAGACCAGCGCTTCACGCTCGTCGACTACGAGGAAGCCCGCGCGCCCGATGGCACCCGCGTCTTCGCCGGCAAGATCGCCGTCGATGGCGAAGTCCGCTCGGTCTCGGGCCGCGGCAACGGCCTGATCTCCTCGGTCGTCGCCACGCTCCGCGACGGCTTCGGCATCAGCATCGACGTGCGCGATTACGCCGAACACGCCCTGCAAGCCGGCAGCGACGCCCGCGCCGCCGCCTATGTCGAATGCACCGGCCCGGACGGCAAAGTCATCTGGGGTGTCGGTATCGACGAAGACGTCGCCACCGCCAGTGTCCGCGCAATCCTGAGCGCCGCCAACGCGGCGGGCTGAACCCGCTCCTCCCCATTTTCACGAAGTGCAAATGGGGAGGTGACCCGCCACAAGCGGGTCGGAGGGTTGATCAAAGAAATTAGCCTCCAGGATGCAAGGGCCATCGCCCTTGCATCCCGAAGCGCGACCTCACCAAAAGCCCTGCGTCTATCCCGCCCTTTGCGTGGTCATTCGCGCCCACCCCCCTCGTCATTCCCGCGAAGGCGGGAATGACGAGGACGGGGAATGAAGAGGGGGTAGTGAGGTCGCCCCCTTCCCTTTCCTACCCCATGCTGCATACTCCCTCGGCGCGCCCGCCAAGAGGCCGACCACGAGAGAGAGCCATGCCAGAAGAAATTCTCGAACCCGATCTGCCGATCATCGACCCGCACCATCACCTCTGGGATCTGCGCCCGCTGGTCGCCTCCTTCCCGCAGCCGCTGCATCCCTTTGTCGAGACGCTGGTGCCGGCGGCCTACTACACCTTCGATGCACTCCACGCCGATACGCACAGCGGGCATAACGTCGTCGGCACCGTGTTCATGGAATGCGGCGCGTTCTACCGCAGCGGCGCCGAACATGCGCTGAAGCCAGTGGGCGAGGTCGAGTTCGTGAACGGCGTCGCAGCCCAGGGCGCGAGCGGGCTCTATGGCGACTATCGCCCCTGCGCCGGGATCATCGGCCATGCCGACATGACGCTGGGCGATGACGCGGTTCCAGTTCTCGAAGCCCTGATCGCTGCCGGGAACGGGCGCTTCAAGGGCATCCGCCATCAGGCCGCGTGGGATGCCGATCCCGAAGTGCTCGGCCCCCCGTTTCACGCGCCTTCCGGTCTTTACACCAGCGACGCCTTCCGCGCCGGGTTCAAGCACCTCGGCACAATGGGCCTCACCTTCGACGCCTGGCTGCTTGAACCGCAGCTGCCCGATGTGATCAGCCTCGCCCGCGCCTTCCCCGATCAGCCGATCGTGCTCGATCACTGCGGTACCCCGCTCGGCACCGCGAGCTACAAGGGCAAGCTCCACGAACGCTTCGACGTCTGGCGCGACAACATCCGGGAGCTCGCCAAGTGCCCCAATGTCTCGGTGAAGCTCGGCGGCCTTGCCATGGCCTTCTGCGCCATGCCTGAGCAGGGACCAGCCGCCGGGATCGGCTCGGAAACGCTGGCGGCGATGTGGCGCCCTTATATCGAGACCTGCATCGATGCCTTCGGGCCGGAGCGGGGGATGTTCGAAAGCAACTATCCCGTGGACCGTTGGGGCGCGACCTATCCGGTACTGTGGAACACCTTCAAGCGCCTCGCCCACGGCGCCTCGGCGGCAGAAAAGCACGCGCTCTTTGCCGGCAACGCGGCGCGGGTCTACGGCATCGAGCACGTGCTCGCGGCCTAGCCTTTAAGGTAGCGGCGCTGTGGTTTGACAGCGCCGCTTCTCCTGCTAAAGCTCCGTTTAACCGCTCGCTTAAAACCGGAGCTTTCAGGATGCCGCTTCCCCCGCTGTTCAAGAACCTGCGCCTCCCCGTCATCGGTTCGCCGCTGTTCATCATTTCCGGCCCCGAACTCGTCATCGCGCAGTGCAAGGCGGGCATCGTCGGCAGCTTCCCCTCATTGAACGCCCGGCCGATCAGCCAACTCGACGAGTGGCTGCACGAGATCACCGAGACGCTGGCGGCGCACAACCGCGACAATCCAGACAGCCCCGCCGCGCCCTTCGCGGTCAACCAGATCGTCCACAAGACCAACAACCGCCTGGATGAGGACATGGCGCTTTGCGAAAAGTGGCAGGTGCCCATGCTCATCACCTCCTTGGGCGCGCGCGAGGATATCAACCAGGCCGCACACCGCTGGGGCGGCATCGTGCTGCACGACGTGATCAACGATCGCTTCGCCCGCAAGGCGATCGAAAAAGGCGCGGACGGACTCATTCCCGTAGCCGCCGGTGCAGGTGGCCATGCCGGCGCGCTCTCGCCCTTCGCGTTGATGCAGGAAATCCGCCAGTGGTTCGATGGGCTGGTCGCGCTTTCGGGCGCCATCGCGCATGGGCGCTCGATCCTCGCCGCGCAGGCCCTCGGTGCCGACTTCGCTTATATCGGCTCCGCCTGGATCGCCACCGCCGAAGCCCGCGCTGCCGAAGGCTACAAGCAGGAAATCGTCGAAAGCCGCGCGCAGGATATCGTCTATTCAAACCTCTTCACCGGCGTGCACGGGAATTACCTGCGCGGCTCGATCGTCAAGGCCGGGCTCGATCCGGACAACCTGCCCGTCAGCGATCCTTCGGCGATGAACTTCGGCTCGGGCGGGAACACCGAAGCCAAGGCTTGGAAGGACATCTGGGGCTCGGGCCAGGGCATCGGCGCGGTCGACAAGGTCGAGACGGTGGCCGAGCGTGTTGCCACGCTCACCGCGCAGTACCGCGAAGCCGCCGCCAGCCTTTCGGCCGACAGCGCGCCTTTCCTCTAAAGCCTGCTCTCCGTCGCTTCCCACAGCATCTCGGCCATCCGGTCGAGGTGGCTGTAATCGAGCGCCGGATCGTGCTTGTTGAGCACGATCTCCTCGCCCTTAGGCGGGCTCAGCAGGCGGCGGCGCAACGCGCGCTGCAGCAGGTCTAGCCGCATCAGTGCCTCCATCCCCGCCAGTTCAGGATCGTCGTTACGTGTGCGGCTCCAGCCGAGCTCGATCTGGCCGACCCGCTCGGTGACCATCTCCGAATAGGTCCCATGCGGCCCGCGGTGTAACGGGAGCCCGATCCGCAGCGCCCCGCTCTCGGTGGCCGGCAGCAGCAGCCCGTTGGCGCGAAAATCGTGAAAGCCGATCCGTTCCGGCGTCAAGGCGCCGATCATGCGGTGGAAAGCACGACGATGGAGCAGGGCGCGGGGCAGCAAATGATGACGCTGCAGGCCCGGCGTATAGCCGGCTTTTCCCGGTACATTCACCGAGCGGAAGGAAATGCGTCCCCGGGCCAATCCAGCAGATACCATGGCCCCATGCTCGCGCGCTGGCCTTAACGCGGCGCTCGCAAGCGTCCTTTCGGCCGGGCTGCCAAACGTGCTTTAATTCACTTTGGCAGGCATCCTTTACCTAGCGCGGCGTCACGTTAAGCCTGTCTTGGCCTTCCGGCTCGAGCCAGACCGCGCCGACCCCGGAGAGCACGACCTCGCGCGCGGTATCCACCCGCCCGTGCGTGACCAGCCAATCGGTCAGGCGCACAGCGATGCGGCTGTCTTCCCGGTTCGGCCCGCCGCTGCGCGCGTGCAGGCTGAATTCCTGCCCCGTCAGGAAGGCAAGGCCTTCGCTGCCGATGCCGCGTTCGCTTCGCGCCAGTGCGGTCAGTGCCAGTGCGGGGAACGGACCGCCCGCGAGCCAGACGCCGACCGCTTCGGCGAACCAGGCCGGAGACATCACGATCCGCGCCGGACGCCAAACGATGGCCTGCAATCCGGCAAGCCCGGTCATGTGGCGCAGGATCGTGGTGGCGACCCGCAGCACCGGCAGCAGGCTTTCCGCACCTGCGAGATGCGGGCCAACCATGAACCAGGCAGCTTCCAGCGCATCGAAACTGAAATCATTGGGTAAAGCCACGCGGTGCACCGCCGCGGGTACCCCACGCTGCGGTGCGGGAGCGAGACCGGAAAGATCGAAGGTCAGCCCGTCGCGCAGCAGTTCGGCGCTGCCGGGCGGTGCCGAACCCGGGTTCAGCAGCGAGAACCCGTCGGGACCCGCAGCGAGGTCGGCAATCGCATCCGCAGCCGGTCGACCTTCCCGGCCGAACAGCAGCGCGGCAAGCGGCTCACGCCCTGCTGCACGCTCGATTACCACCAGTTATGCTCCCTCAAGACGGGGCCATCAGAGACACCAATGTAGGGCAATCGTCGAGTCCTGTGCGCCCATTCCGGCACGGAATCGGACCATCCCGGCGTTTCGCCACCCTAGAACAGGCCCATCTCCAGCCCGGCGCCGAAGGACTGTCCCAAATCGTGGCACTTTTGCAGGGCCTGCTGCGGCACGATCTTGGGCGCAAGTATCGCCTCCGGCGTCTGCGCTTCCAGGTTCACGATAAGCCCTTCAGCGATTCGCCGCAGCCGCCAGCCGTTAACGATTCGCTCGATCTGCCGCTCTGCACCCGATCCATCCGATCCCGCCGCGATCGCTGTGGCAAACGGGCGGCCTTCGATCTGCCCGAGCAGCGCATAGTAGCACCGATCGAAGACGTCCTTCATGGCCCCGCTCATCGTGCCGAGGTTTTCAGGGCACACGAAGAGATAGCCTTGCGCGCCAAGCAGATCCTCAGCGCGCGCTTCTGAAGCAGCCAGCAGCCGCACCGGCCCCTCGCGCGCCGCGCCCTGCCGTGCTGCCTCCGCCATGGCGCGCGCTGCCCCGGTGCGGCTGTGCCAGATGATCAGCAGCATGTCCGGATCAGCAGCCGTCCCCGTTGCCGCCGACACCGCTCACCGCGCCGCCCAGAGCGCCGCCGATCAGGCCGCCAAGCCCGCCCAGCCCGCGCTTCTTGGGTTTGGGCTGACATTGCTGCTTGTCCTGCTGATCGCCGCGACTGCGCCCATTGTCCGATGCCGCCTCGTCCATTCCCGGCATGCCGAGCAGGAAACCGGTCATCGAGCGATGGCGGATATCGGCGGTCCATTCCGGCTTCCACGGCGTCTTGGGATTGGCCGGGCGCGGCGGATAGACGAAGGTTTCCTCCGGCCCGAAGGCATAGAGCGAGACCATCTGGAACTGCGGTGCGGCGGCCTTCACTTCGGCCGGAACCATGCAGGTCGTCGTCGCGGGCGCGAGCACCGTCTTGCTCGCCACCAGCTTCGCCACGGTTGCGGGCGAAAGCCAGTCCGAAAGCCCGCCGCCGAATTCGCGCGTCATGCTCGAAGACCACCACACCATGTCGGTCATGTCGCTGCCCTTGTCCATCTTCCCGCCGATCAGCGAGGCGTGATAGCCCGTCGCATCGGGCAGCGGGTTCCAGCGCAGCAGGGTTGCCCCGCTTGGCTGCGCAAAGGTCGATGTCCTCAGCGCGCCCATGAAGTCCTTGGTCAGGGTGAAGTTCATTTCGGGCGAGTAATTGCCTGCGACCTTGTGCGCGCCGATCAGCGAGCTGTCGGTCTTGACCGACGTCTTGCCCTCGTCATTGGGCCACGAACCATACGTCTTGCTGCTCGAATAGGAGACGCGGCGCTCCATCGGCACGCTGCTTGCCCACAGCCCCGGCGGCATCTGCCCGGCGGCAATCTTGGCGAAATCGAACACCACTGGCTGACCGGCAGGCGCGTGTTCGCCGCAGCCCCAGAAGATCAGGATGCGCCCCTTCGGCCGCTTGAAATCACGCCTCTCGGCCGGCTCCTCCGGGCCGGTCGGCACCTTGACCGGGGTCTTGAGCGGCACCGAAAGCCCGAGCTTGGCGCCTGCGGGCATGAAATGATCGGCCTTGGGCGGACTGCCGGCCGGAGCCCGGCTCGACCCCAGTTCCAGCCACAGCTCGTGCTGCGGCGCGTTGCGATTGCCGCCGCCGAAGGCCATGCTCATCGCGGCGCCCTTCATTCCCGCCATGCCGCCGAGCAGGCCCGACGTGGTCCCTGCGCGCATTTCATAGCGGGCGATCGGGGCCGCTGTCTGGGCGATACCCCACCCGGCGAGCACCACGCTCGCGCCGCCCGCCGCCACCATCAGACGCATGCTGTTCCTGGTCATGTGCTCAACCCCTTTTTGCAGCAGCGGCGCTTCAGCCCCACTCTGCCTGTTCGTATGGCGCGACCGGATATCTCTTTTGCCCGATGCGACCATATCCGGAGCCCTTCTGTCAATCGCGCTGCGCCAGTGCGATGATCTGGCGCACAGCAAGACCGCGAATGTGGGTAGCTGCCGCGCTGCCCTTCCCCGCGCCGCCGGTATCGGTTAGCGCCCGTCACCCCGGACTTGATCCGGGGTCCCGCTTCTTCGAAGACTCCGCCCATGATCCCGGTCACCGCCATCACCCGTTCGCTGTCCGGCCTCGCCTGGCGCTGGCGCGGCGGCAACATGGACCTTTCCACCGGCGGGTTTGGCAGCCATGCGGGCCAGCTAGAGAGTCTGGTCGATCAGCTGCTCATGGCCCGCGGCGTGGAACGCCACGATCTCGAACGCCACCGCCGCCCCACCTTGCGCGATTTCCTCCCCGATCCGTCAATCTTCAATGATATGGACGTGGCCGCCGAACGCTTCGCCGAAGCGATCACCCGGGGCGAGGCTATCGCGATCTACGGCGACTATGACGTCGACGGGGCGACCAGCGCAGCACTCCTGATCCGTTTCCTCGCCAGCCTCGGCGTCTCCGCACGGCCCTATATCCCCGATCGTCTGCTTGAAGGCTACGGCCCTTCCGCCGAAGGACTGGTCAAGCTGGCGCGCGAGGGGGCGCAGCTCATCGTCACGGTCGATTGCGGCGCGATGGCCTATGAAGCGCTCGCCGCCGCGCGCGCCGAGGGTGTCGACGTGATCGTCGTCGACCATCACAAGTGCAATCCCGAGCTTCCGCCCGCCAGCGCGCTGGTCAATCCCAACCGGCTGGATGAAAGCGACGAGGCGGCCAGCCACGGGCACATGGCCGCAGTGGGCGTCGCCTTCCTGCTCGCGGTCGCCACCTTGCGGACCTTGCGTGCGCAGGGGTTTGTGGATGGCAAGGCCGTGCCTGATCTCATGGGCCTGCTCGATCTCGTCGCGCTCGGCACGGTTGCGGATGTCGCGCAGATTCGCGGCGTCAACCGCGCGTTCGTGGCGCAGGGTCTCAAGATCATGGCGCGCCGCGCCAATGTAGGCCTTGCTGCGCTGATCGATGCCAGCCGCCTTACCCGCGCGCCCACCTGCAGCGATCTCGGCTTCGCGCTCGGCCCGCGCATCAATGCCGCGGGGCGTATCGGCGATTCGGGCCTCGGCGTGCGGCTCCTCACCACCGCTGATACGGAGGAGGCGCGCGCCATCGCCGCGCGCCTGTCCGAGCTCAACGACGAGCGCCGCGCGATCGAGCAGGCGGTGCAGGAAGCGGCTGAGGCGCAAGTCGAGGCGCAGCACAATCGCAGCGTCGTCGTTGTGCACGGCGCGGGCTGGCACCCCGGCGTGATCGGCATCGTTGCGGGCCGTATCAAGGAAAAGACCGGCCGGCCCGCGCTGGTCATTGCCGAGAATGGGGATGCGGAGGGCAACGGCAAGGGCTCGGGCCGCTCGATCCCGGGCGTCGATCTGGGCGCGGCGATCATCGCAGCGCGCGCAGCCGGCCTGCTGATCGCGGGCGGCGGCCATGCCATGGCCTGCGGCCTCACCGTGGCTGCAGGCGGTACCGAGCGATTGGCCGACTTCCTCGACGACCGGCTGGCGCGCGATGTAGCGGCGGCGCGGCAGTCGCAGTCGCTGCTGCTCGATCTCAGCCTCGCACCCGGCGGGCTCACCCCCGACCTCGTCGAGCGGCTGGAAGCCGCAGGCCCCTTCGGCATGGGCTGGCCCGGCCCGCGTGTCGCAGTGGGTCCGGTGCGCCTCATCAAGTGCGATATTGTCGGCGCTGATCACGTGCGCATGATCGCGGGTGGTGCGGACGGCCGCTCGTTCAAGGCGATGGCCTTCCGCGCTGCCGAAACCGAGATGGGCCAGGCCCTGCTCCATGGCGCCCGCGGCCGCCAGTTCTGGCTTGCCGGCCGCGCAAAGATCGATGACTGGGGCACGCGCCCGGCGGCCGAACTCCATGTCGAGGATGCCGCCTTTGCGGACTAGACCCTACCCCTTTGGCCATGCCCGCAAAGCGGGTCAGTCAGGGGGTTGACCTGATCCGCTTCTCGCCCTAGTTGCGCGGGCCTGCCACGCGGCCCAAGCCAGTGGCCCCTTCGTCTAGCGGTTAGGACGCGGCCCTTTCACGGCTGAAACACGGGTTCGATTCCCGTAGGGGTCACCAACTTGCAAGCCGGGCTTCGCTGCCGGGCAGGAACACGACAACCGGGGCGAAACCGCCGACCCGGTTCACGGCAAGGCCCCTTCGTCTAGCGGTCAGGACGCGGCCCTCTCACGGCTGAAACACGGGTTCGATTCCCGTAGGGGTCACCAGCCGCACCGCATCAGCCATCGCGGCTTGAAAGCACCTTCGGCCCGGAATGCGATGGACTTCGATTCGCTCAGCTACACCGCCGAATTTGCCGCAACGGGCGGGGCCGCGCTCGTCATCGGCCTGCTCGCCGGCCTGCACGAGCGCAAGGAACGCCGCCGACGCGATCTCGATCGCATCAGCACTGTGCCGTGGGGCATGATCTCGGCGCTCTTCACGCTTCTTGCCATCATCCTGATCGCCACGGCGGCCCGGACCTGGTTCCTCCCTGGCCCCGGCTGACCTGCGCCGATATGACACTGCTGTGTCAATCGCTCGTCCGGAGCCGAAAAATTGTTTCATCGATCGACACAAAAGCGCAGTCTTTTGCCGTAAAGAGATGAAGCTGCAGGGCGGCAAGGCCCTGCATTCGCAAAGGTTTGAAGCGGCTTTTCCATGCACCGCAGTTCGGCACTCCTGTCATGACCAAGTCCCCGCTTCCGTGGCCCAGCATGATCGTGGCGATCGGCACATGTCTTGCCATGATCATCGTCGGCGCCACCCCCGGCCTGGCCGTAGCCGTCCTGATCCTGTGGCTCGGCACGCTGTGGCTTTCGCGGCCCGAACCGGTCGTCGAGGTGCGCATGCCCGATGAAGGCTCCGTCTCGCGCCAGGCCATGGTGGAACTGGTCGAACCCTTCAGCGTGCCGGTCCTGATGCTCGACAACCAGCGTATCGCCGCCGCCAATGCCGCCGCGCGCGAGGCGCTGGGCCCGCACATCGTCGGCCAGGACGCGCGCGTCGCGCTGCGCCATCCCGAGGCGATCACTCTGCTGGACAAGCCGCAGGGCAGCGCCATGGTGCGCGGGCTCACCGGCGCGCGCAGCATCTGGCAGGTGCGCCGTGTCAGCATCGACCAGCGCTTCTCGCTGATCGAAATGGTGAACCGCACCGCAGAAGCTGACATCAGCCGCTCGCATACCGACTTCGTGGCCAATGCGAGCCACGAACTGCGCACGCCGCTCGCCTCGATTATCGGCTATATCGAGACGCTGGCCGATCCCGATGCGAAAGTCGATACCGCCACCGCGGCGCGCTTCCACAACACCGTGCTGCGCGAGGCACGGCGGCTGCAGAGCCTTGTCGAGGATCTCATGTCGCTTTCGCGCATCGAGGCGGAAAAGCACGATCTGCCGCGCGAACAGATTGACCTTGCCATGCTCGCGGCGAGCATCGGCTCCGAAGTGGCGGCGACGGTCGGCGAGGACCGCGTGATCGTGCGTGTGGCCGATGCCAAGGTCACCGGCGATCGCCAGCAGCTGGATCAGGTCATCCGCAACCTCATCGACAACGCCCTGAAATACGGTGATTCCAGCCAGCCTGTCCGCGTCGAAGTCGCGCGGGACGGCGCCGAAGCCGTGTTCTCGGTCACCGACCGGGGCGACGGCATCCATCCCGATCACCTGCCCTATCTCACTCGCCGCTTCTATCGCACCGATCCCGGCCGCAGCCGCGGCGTTGGCGGGACCGGGCTTGGCCTTGCCATCGTCAAGCACATCGTCGAAAGGCATCGCGGAAAGCTCGATATCACCAGCAAGCTTGGCGAGGGGACGACCGTCACCGTGCGCCTTGCGCTTGCGGTGACACCGGCGAAAGAACTGTCATAGGCCTGTCATTCCGTGGTCGCATTGCCCCGGCTAGAGGCGCGTAAGGGAAATTAACGATGCGTTCGAATCGTCTTGTTGCCGGATCGGTGCTGGTCTTTGCCACGCTTGGCCTTGGTGCGTGCGGCGGCGGGCAAAGCGCGACCCGCGATCAGGTCCGCGCCGTCGGCTCGTCCACGGTCTATCCCTTTGCCAAGGCGGTGGCGGAATCGCTCGCCAAGTCTGATGCCACGATCAAGGCCCCGATCATCGAATCGACGGGCACGGGCGCTGGCATGAAGCTGTTCTGCGCTGGCGTCGGCCCGCAGCACCCCGATATCGAGGATGCCTCGCGCCGCATGAAGAAGTCCGAATTCGACGAATGCGTGAAGAACGGCGTGAAGGAGATCGTCGAGATTCAGGTCGGTCTCGACGGCGTCGCCTTTGCCGAAGGCAGCAATGGCCCCGGCATCGCGCTGACCACTGAAGACGTCTACAAGGCGCTCGCCAAGAACCCGTTCGGCAAGCCCAACACTGCCAAGAGCTGGAAGGACATCAACCCGGCCCTCCCCGACGAGCCGATCGTCGTCTATGGCCCGCCCTCCACCTCGGGCACGCGCGATGCGCTCAAGGAATTGATCCTCACCAAGGGCTGCGAAAGCGATCCGGCGATGAAGGCGCTCAAGGAGAGCGACAAGTCCAGGCACGATGCCATCTGTGGCGAAGTGCGCGAAGACGGCGCCTATGTCGATGCGGGCGAGAACGACAACCTCATCGTTCAGAAGATCGAGGCGAACCCCAAGGCCATTGGCGTGTTCGGCTTCTCCTATCTTGAGGAGAACCGTGACCGGCTCAAGGGCCTGACGATGAGCGGGGTGCAGCCGACGTACGAGACGATCACCGACTTCTCCTATCCCGGCGCCCGCCCGCTTTACATTTACGTCAAGAAGGCACACCTCAAGGCGATCCCGGGTCTGCAGGCCTATGTGGGCGAATGGGCGAAGCTCTGGAGCAAGGGCGGCGTACTCGCCAAGGCCGGCATGGTAGTTGCGCCCGATGATGTGCTTGCCGCCAGCGCGAAGGCGGCCAGCGAGCTGCCCGTGCTCGATGGCGCGCAGCTGAAGTAAGGGACCGGGCAAAGGGCCATGTCGCCAGGCATTCTGTTCTTTCTGGCTTTCGGGCTGGGTCTGGTTGGCTGGCTGGCAGGGCGCTCGCGGGCCTGGACCTTTCGCAAGGCTGCGCCCGGTGGCCGCATCCATTCGCTCCCCGATTTCCACGCCTGGTACGTCGGGTTGTGGGTCGCGGTCCCCACCCTGCTGTTCGCGCTGCTGTGGGATGCGATCAGCCCCGCGCTGGTGCTCCAGCACGTGCTTGCCGATCCCGCAGCCGCTGCCCTCCCCGCCTTCGGCTTCGAGCGCGAGGCCATGATGGGCGAGGCCCGCGCCGTCGCCACCGGCGCCGCGCGCGCGGTGTTCAACAGCGAGGCCGAAGGGCTGGTCGAGCCCTACCGCATAGCGCTCACGCGCTACAACATGATCGGTCTCGTCGTGACGCTGGTGATCGCCTTTGCGGGCGGCGCCTTCTCGTTCCTGCGCCTGCGGCCCGATTTCACCGCACGCACGCGGGTCGAACGCGCGGTCATGGCTCTGCTGCTGCTCGCTTCGCTGGTGGCCATCCTCACAACGATCGGCATTGTCGCGAGCCTCGTGTTCGAGACGGTGCGCTTCTTCGGGATGGTCTCCCCGGTCGATTTCCTCTTCGGCACCCACTGGGCGCCCGATCCGATGAGCACCGGCACACCCAATGGCAGCGCCTTCGGGGCCATTCCGCTGTTCTGGGGAACAATCTACATCGGCGCGATCATCGCCATGGCTGTGGCGATCCCGCTCGGGCTGATGAGCGCGATCTACCTCACCCAGTATGCCGACAATTCGGTCCGCCGCATCGTCAAGCCGCTGCTCGAGATCCTCGCCGGTGTGCCGACCGTGGTCTACGGCTATTTCGCCGCGCTCACCGTTGCGCCGGCCGTGCGCGACGCGGCGCAGGCGATCGGCATTTCCAATGCCTCGACCGAAAGCGCGATGGCCGCCGGTCTCGTCATGGGGGTGATGATCATCCCCTTCGTCTCCTCGATGGCCGACGACAGCATTGCCGCTGTCCCACAGGCGATGCGCGACGGCAGCCTTGCGATGGGTGCCACCCGCTCCGAGACGATCCGCAAGGTGCTCATACCGGCAGCGCTTCCTGGTATTGTCGCAGGCATCATGCTCGCCATCAGCCGCGCGATCGGTGAAACGATGATCGTGGTCATGGCCGCCGGTGCCGCCGCGAATCTTTCGGCCAACCCGTTTGAATCGATGACGACGGTGACCTTCCAGATCGTCGCCATGCTCACCGGCGAGGGCAGCTTCGATCACCCCGCCACGCTGTCTGCCTTCGCACTTGGCATGGTGCTGTTCCTCGTCACGCTCACCCTCAATTTCATCGCGCTGCGCGTCGTCAAGCGCTACCGCGAAGCCTATGAGTAACCGGCCATGAGCATGACACGCGATCCTGCCGCGCTCGAGGCAATGCGCCAGACCCGCCAGGCCCGGATGCAGGCCGGCCTTGCCCGGCGCTATCGCTCCGATGCGCTGTTCCGCTGGGCAGGCTTCGGCGCCGTCAGCTTCTCCGCGCTCATTCTGGTCCTGCTGCTGGTCTCGATGGCGTCAAGCGGCTGGGCCGGCTTCCATCGCAGCGAAGTCCGGATGACGGTGCCGATCCGCGGGCACATGCAGATCGATCCGGCGCGCCTTGCCCAGCCCGATCCGCTCGGCGGGCTCGAAGTCGCCGGCCTTCCCGCGCTGGTCAAATCGGCGGCGACCAAGTCCTTCGGGCCGGAGGGCGATGCGCTGCTGGCCGATGGGGCCTGGCGCGAAGTCGGCCAGAAGCTGGTTGGGGATCCCACGCTGCTGATGGCCGGCGAGATCAAGGTCTCCGTCCCCGCCAGCGATGATCTTGCCAATGCCATGCGCGGTGGCGGTGATCCGGCGCTCCGGCAGCGCGCCGCCAATCTCGCACGCGAAGGCACACTGGTGCGCGCCTTCGATACCGGCTTCCTCGTCCGCGCCGATGCCACCAATCCGCAGAGCGTGGGCATCTGGGGCGCGCTCAAGGGCTCGATGATGACGATGTTCGTCACGCTCGTGCTCGCCTTCCCGGTCGGCGTGCTCTCGGCGCTCTACCTTGAGGAATACGCGACGCGGAACCGCTGGACCGACATCATCGAGATCTCGATCAACAATCTTGCCGCAGTGCCCTCGATCATCTTCGGCCTGCTCGGCCTCGCCGTGTTCCTCGCGGCATTTCCGAACTTCCGCTCGGCCCCGCTGATCGGCGGCATGACGCTGGCGCTGATGACGATGCCGGTCATCGTGATTTCGGGCCGCAATGCGATCAAGGCGGTGCCACCGTCGATCCGCGACGCCGCGCTCGCGATGGGGGCAAGTCCGGTGCAGGTCGTTTTCCACCACGTCCTCCCGCTTGCCCTGCCGGGCATCCTCACCGGCACGATCATCGGCATGGCGCGCGCATTGGGCGAAACCGCGCCGCTGCTGATGATCGGCATGCGCGCCTTCGTCGCCAGCCCGCCGAGCGATTTCACCTCGCCTGCTACGGTGCTGCCCGTACAGATCTTCCTGTGGTCCGACGAGATCGACCGAGGCTTCGTCGAACGCACCAGCGCGGCGATCGTCGTCCTGCTGATCTTCCTGCTCGTGATGAACGGCATCGCGATCTACCTGCGCAACCGCTTCGAGAAACGGTGGTAACATGAACGCTCCTGTCACGGCTGCTGAAGCGGCGAACCCATCTGCGGACCCCGTGTTCCCCGAACCGGTCGGCCCCTCCAAGATCAGCGCGCGAAGTGTTTCCGTCTTCTATGGCCAGAAGCGCGC
Organism: Novosphingobium sp.; assembly: GCF_027489515.1. GTDB lineage: Bacteria > Pseudomonadota > Alphaproteobacteria > Sphingomonadales > Sphingomonadaceae > Novosphingobium. The sequence continues at coordinate 19,689 of NZ_JAIXZS010000064.1, forward strand.
GATCGACGATGTCTCGATCGAAATCCCGCAGAACTACGTGACGGCGTTCATCGGCCCTTCGGGCTGCGGCAAATCGACATTCCTGCGCAGCCTCAACCGCATGAACGACACGATCCCGAGCGCGCGCGTGGAAGGCGAGATCCTGCTCGACGGAGCCGATATCTACCGCTCGGGCATGGACGTGGTGCAGCTCCGCGCACGCGTCGGCATGGTGTTTCAGAAGCCGAACCCCTTCCCCAAGTCGATCTACGAAAACATCGCCTACGGGCCGCGCATCCACGGCATCACCGGCAGCAAAGGCGAGCTTGACGGCATCGTCGAGCTGTCGCTCCAGCGCGCGGGGCTGTGGGACGAGGTCAAGGACCGGCTGACCGACAGCGGCACCGCGCTCTCGGGCGGTCAGCAACAGCGCCTGTGCATCGCGCGCGCGATTGCGGTCGATCCCGAAGTGATCCTGATGGACGAGCCCTGCTCGGCGCTCGATCCCATCGCCACCGCGCGCATCGAGGAGCTGATCGACGAACTGCGCGGCCGCTATGCCATTGTGATCGTTACCCACTCGATGCAGCAGGCCGCACGTGTTTCGCAGCGGACCGCATTTTTCCATCTCGGCAAGATCGTCGAATACGGTACAACCTCGGATATCTTCACAAACCCTCGGGAAGAGAAGACCAAGGACTACATCACCGGCCGATACGGCTGAGGTAAGGAACGATGATGGCCGAACATACCGTCAAGGCGTTCGATGAGGACATCACCAGGCTGCGCGGTCTCGTTGCGGAAATGGGCGGCCTGGCCGAGCTTTCGGTGGCGGAGGCCATGGATGCGCTCGTCAGCGGCAACCAGGACCTCGCCGAAGGCGTGATCGCGCGCGACAAGCGGATCGACCATCTGGAGGGCGAGGTTGACCGCCTCGCGGTGCGCGTGCTCGCGTTGCGCGCGCCGATGGCGGATGATCTGCGTGAAGTGATCGCGGCGCTCAAGATCGCCGGCGTGATCGAGCGGATCGGCGATTATGCCAAGAACATCGCCAAGCGCGTCGGGCATATCGAAGGCCGCAAGCGCTTCGAGCCGCTTACCCTCCTCCCGGTGATGAACGAACTCGCGGGCGACATGGTCCACGATGTGCTCACCGCCTATGCCGCGCGCGATCCCGTCGCTGCCGCCGAGATCGTCAAGCGTGATGCCAAGGTAGATGCCTTCTACGACAGCGTGTTCCGCAACTTCGTCTCCTACATGGTCGAGAACCCGGCGACGATCAGCTCGGTCGCCCAGCTCATGTTCGTCGCCCGCAATATCGAGCGGATCGGCGATCACGCCACCAACATTGCCGAGATGGTGCATTATGCTGCCACCGGCACCTATATGCCCGAACGCGACGACGTGATCCCACCGGTCTGAGCGGGTTGGTCCTGCGCACGACAGCGCGCCATGACAGCGCGTCACGACGGCGTAACAATTGTCGTGCTTGCGCAATGTGACTGTCATGTCCGGCGGTCGGGAAGTTTCATCAGGGGTTTTCGATGTCCGCGCCGAAGCTGCTTCTGGTTGAGGATGATACCGCGCTGGCCGAACTGGTCGAATACCGGTTTCGCGGCGAAGGCTACGACGTTCGCACCACCGACGACGGCGACGAGGCCCTGCTCCTCGCGGCCGAGGACACGCCCGATCTGGTCCTGCTCGACTGGATGATCGGCGGTACCAGCGGCATTGAAGTCTGCCGCCGCCTGCGCCGCAGCAAGGCGACCGCGCATGTCCCCATCATCATCCTCACCGCCCGCAGCGATGAGGACGACCGCGTGCGCGGGCTCGAAACCGGCGCGGACGACTATGTCACCAAGCCGTTCTCCCCGCGCGAGCTGATCGCCCGCGTCGGCGCCGTGCTGCGCCGTGTGCGCCCCGCCCTTGCTGGTGAGACGATCACCGTGGGCGACCTTTCGCTCGATCCGACCGCGCACCGCGTCACCCGCCGCGGGCAGGCGATCAAGATCGGGCCGACCGAGTTCCGCCTGCTGCGCCATTTCATGGAGCATCCGGGCCGCGTCTTCTCGCGCGGGCAGCTGCTCGATGCTGTCTGGGGCAGCGGCAGCGATATCGAACTGCGCACGGTCGACGTCCACATTCGCCGCCTGCGTCAGGCCATCGCGATCCCCGGTGCCGCCGATCCGGTCCGCACCGTCCGCTCGGCGGGGTATGCGCTCGAAGGCGTGTAATCCGTCGCCTCGTCAGGCTTTGCTTGGCGGCCTTGCTTAATCCGGCTTAAAGTATACACTCCCCTTCTGAACAGAAGAATTGGGGGGACGGTTTCGATGGCTACAGCCACTATCAAAGGACTTGCCGGTACTTCGGCGAGCAACTTCTTCACCGATTCAACGCTGCAGATTCTCCTTTATGATCAGTCCTCTAATCCGACCTTCAGTCCTGACAACCTGAGTGTCACCTATACACTCAATTCGGACTACCTGACTTTCAAGTCCCTTGATGGCCTCAATCTCTTCACGCTTACCGGCACAGTAATCGGCGTTTCCAACCCGTTCTATACCGTTGAAGGGCTCAATATCGCTTTTCGCGATTTGGGCATTGCCGCTGGCAATGGTGATGTCGGCGCACTCAATGATCTGATCTGGGCCGGAAACGACAAGATCACCGGCGGCGCGAGCAACGATGAATTGCGCGGCTTTGCCGGAAACGATTACATCTTCGGCGGCGCGGGCAACGACAAGATCTATGGCGATGACGGCGCAGATCGTCTGTTCGGCAGTTTCGGCGATGATCGGCTCTACGGTGGTGCCGGAAATGACAGCCTCGACGGTGGCGGCGGAAACGACCGCATTCTGGGCGGCGCCGGAGATGATCGCATTATCGGCAGCAAGGGGCTCGATAACGTCTATGGCGGCCAGGGCGCCGATACCTTCGTTTTCAATTCCTTGGCTGATTTTGCTCCGTACAACCCGAAGGCAGCCATCTCGTTTGACATCATCCGCGATTTCAACCACGCGCAGGGCGACTTGATCGACCTGCAGCGGATCGACGCCGATGCAACGCGTGACGGCAATCAGGCCTTCCAGTTGATCGACGGTACCGCTTTCACGGAAAACGCGCCCGGAACAGTGCTGGTCGAAACCTTCGCCAGCAACATTTTTGTGGTGCGATTGAACACCGACAATGACGCTTCAGCTGAAGTGGTGCTCATTGTTGTCACACCATCGACGCTTGCAAATCCAACTGGACTTGCGCCAACCGCAGCAGACTTCATCCTCTGAGGCTGCCACTCAAATCCCCAGCAGGGGCGCGATATCAAGGTCCTGAATCGTGATCCAGCGGTTCACGTAGTTCGCGTAGTAGAGCCAGAACAGTACTGTCGAGAGCACCGTCGCGCGCAGCAGAATGCGGCGCGGGTTGAAGTTCGCCGGTGCGCTCGGCGCCTGTCCCGGCACCTTGTCCACGCCAAGCTCATCCGCCGTGCGCACGCCGAAGGGCATGACGAGGAACGCCGAAAGCACCCAGAACAGCGCCCAGATCGCGGCGATCGATGTCCACTTCATCGCCTCAGCCTTCCCGCAGCATGACCTGGACGACCGGCTTCTTGCCCGACCAGCGCTGCGCCGCGCGTCGCACTGTCAGCCGTACAGTCTCGGATATCGCTGCCCGGTCGCGCTTCTTGTCGCCCTTGATCGCGGCCACGGCCTTTTCGACGTCGCCCTGCGCCTCGGCGATGAACTCGTCCATGTCCTCCTCGAGCGGCAGGCCGACCGCAGCGATCTCCACCGCCGAGGTGAGCTTGCCCGCGGCCGAAACCGCCAGCGCGGCGACCACCAGTCCGCTTTCGGCAAGCTTGCGCCGCTGCCCCATTGCGCTGCCGTCAGCGGGCGCGATGATATCGCCGTCGAGGACCAGCCGGCCATTGCGCACTTCCGAAAGCTTGGCCGGCCCGTCCGGTGCCAGCCGCACCACATCACCGTTCTTCTGGACGATGGTGCGCGGGATGCCGCTCGCCTTGCCCAGCCGCGCCTGCTCGGCCATGTGGCGCATCTCGCCGTGCACCGGCACCAGGATTTCGGGCCGGATCCAGCTGTAGAGCGCCTCCAGCTCCGGCCGCCCCGGATGGCCTGAAACGTGGATCATGCCCTGCCGGTCCGTCAGGAGCTCGACCCCCTTTGCCGCCAGCTGGTTCTGCACGCGCCCGATCGCCAGCTCGTTGCCGGGGATCTGGCGGCTCGAAAAGATCACCGCATCGCCCTTCTCGAGCCGCACGGGATGCGAATCCGAAGCGATCCGCGCCAGTGCCGCACGCGCTTCGCCCTGCCCGCCGGTCGCCAGCACCAGCACCTGCCCGCGCGGCAGATCCATCGCCTCGTCCATGCTCACCGTGTCGGGAAAGTCCTTCAGGTATCCGCTCGCCTGCGCCACGCCGATGATCCGGTCGAGCGAGCGCCCCGCCACGCAGAGCTTGCGCCCGGTCGCGAGTGCCACTTCGCCCAGCGTCTGCAGCCGCGCCACGTTGGAGGCAAAAGTGGTGACGACCACCCGCTTGCCGTTGAGACCAGCGACCATCTCCATCAGCCCGGCGCGCACCGCGCCTTCGGAGCCGGAGGGCTTGGAATTGAACACGTTGGTCGAATCGCAAACGAGCGCCAGCACGCCCTCGTCGCCCAGTGCCCTCAATTCGCCCTCGGTTGCCGGCACGCCGATCAGCGGTTCGTCATCCAGCTTCCAGTCGCCGGTGTGGAACACGCGCCCGTGCGGCGTCTCGATCACCAGCGCGTTGCCCTCGGCAATCGAGTGCGCCAGCGGCACGTAGCGCACGTCGAACGGCCCGAGGCTCAGCGACGAATCGTTGGGAATGGTATTGAGCGTCACCTGCTTCGAGATGCCCGCCTCGGCCAGCTTCTCGGCCACCAGCCGCGCGGTGAACGGCGTCGCATAGAGCGGCACGCCCAGATCGAGCGCGAAATAGGGCACCGCGCCGATATGGTCCTCGTGCGCATGCGTCAGCACCACGCCCACCAGATCGTCGAGCCGCTCCTCGATGAAACTGAGGTCCGCAAACACGAGGTCGACCCCCGGATAGTACGGGTCGGCGAATGTCATGCCGAGATCGACCATCAGCCACTTGCCATTGCAGCCGTAGAGATTGACGTTCATGCCGATCTCGCCCGATCCGCCGAGCGCGAGAAACAGCAATTCCTTACCGGGTTTCACACAGATTCCAGTTCACTTGGGGCCCTCGAGCCCGAAAAATCAGGACTTGCCGACGCGCTCGGCCAGAATGGCAATGCCGTCCAGCGTCAGGTCGGTGTCGACGTGATCGAAGATCGTCGTGTGCTCGTCGAACAGGACGGCGAGCCCGCCGGTGGCAACCACCTTGGCGGGTCGGCCGATTTCGGCGCGCAGTCGGGATATCAGGCCTTCCATCATCGCCACATAGCCCCAGAACACCCCGATCTGCATCTGATCTTCGGTGTTACGGCCGATCACACTGCGATTGTTGCCCTGCGGCGGCGCGATGGCGATGCGCGGCAGCTTGGCCGCCGCCGTCACCAGAGCATCGAGCGAAAGATTGATGCCCGGCGCGATGATCCCGCCCTTGTAGGACCCGTCTGCGTCGACAACGTCGAAGGTCGTCGCCGTCCCGAAATCGACGACGATCAGATCGCCCTCATACTTCGCATGCGCCGCCACGGTATTGACCGCACGGTCTGCCCCCAGCGAGCGCGGCTGCTCGACATCGGCGACAAAGCCCCACTCCACCGGCGGCTGACCGGCGATCAGCGGATCGATGCCAAAGTACTTCTGCCCCAGCACCTGCAAGTTGTGCAGCGCGCGCGGCACCACGGTGGAAATCAGGATCTGCCGCACGCGTTCGGGATCGAAGCCCTGCAGCTTCATCAACTGGAGCAGCCAGACCGCATATTCATCCGCCGTGCGCCGCGGATCGGTCGCCACCCGCCAACGCGAGCGGATTTCGCGGCCATCGAACAGCGCGAACACGACATTGGTGTTGCCGACGTCAACCGCCAGAAGCATCGCTCTCTCCACTTGCGCCGATCAGTTCGACATCGCCGGCGTGGATGGCACGGACCGTGCCGTCCGCCAAGCGCAGAAGCACCGCGCCATCGGGCTCGAGCCCGGCGAAACCGCCGATCACGTGGCCTTCCTCGGTGAGGTTAACCCCCAGCAGCGTGCCCTTCGGCAGCGTGCGCGCCAGCCAGTCCTCGCGCAGTATCGGCCAGGACCCGGCGTGCCACGCGGTGAGATCCTCGGCCCACGTCGCCGCCAATGCCGAGGCAAATGCATCGCGGCTGACCGAATACCCCAGCGCAGCAAGCGAGACCGTCTTGCGCCCCGCCACCTCCGGCGCCCCCGCCAGATTGACCCCGATGCCGACAATCACCGCGTCGCGCTGCCGCTCGAGCAGAATGCCGCCCAGCTTGGCCTCACCCACCAGCAGGTCGTTGGGCCACTTCAGCGCAAGGCCCGAAAGCGCCGGCACGACCTGCATCAGCGCGCGGTGCACGCTCACCCCGGCCACCAGCGCCAGCGTCTGCGGCAGAGTCTCGCTGTCGCGCAGGGCAACCGCAGTCGAGCCCATGAAGTTGCCGAAGCCGTCGGACCAGGCGCGCCCGGCGCGCCCCCGCCCAGCGGTCTGCCGGTCGGCGACCAGCCAGTGCCCTTCCGCCGGAGCCTCGCCTTCAGCCAGCCGGGCCAGCAGGGCGGTGTTGGTCGAGGCAATCTCCGCGACGACCTTGATCAGCGGGTCCGGCACAGCCCGCTCAGCACATCATGCAATGTGGAACAGCGCGGCGGCGGCATGGCCGGCCAGCACGCCCAGCGACTTCGTCAGCAGGTAGCCCAGCGGCGAGATTGCAACGACCGACACGAACAGCAGCACGCGCTGCGCCATGTCACTCTGGCCCGTCACCACTTCAGCGGCCTCGTCGAAGTACATCACCTTGACGACCTTGATGTAGTAGAAAGCGCCGATCACTGAAGCCGCAATACCGATGGCCGCGAGTGAAAGCAGGTTCGCCTGCACCGCCGCCTGGAACACCACGAACTTGCCCCAGAACCCGAACAGCGGCGGAATACCCGCAAGGCTGAACATGACCGCCGCCAGCGCGAGCGCCAGCATCGGCCGGGTCTTGGAAAGGCCTGCCATCGCCGCGATCGATTCCACCGGCGCGCCGTCCGCATCGCGCAGCATCAGCACCGCGACGAAGCCGGCGACCGACATCGCGACATAGATCGCAAGGTAGACCAGCATCGCCGCTGCGCCCGCCTGATTGGCGCAAGCAAGGCCGATCAGCATGAAGCCGACGTTGTTGATCGACGAATAGGCCAGCAGACGCTTGATGTTGTCCTGCCCGATCGCGCCGAGTGCACCGATCACGATCGAGAGCAGCGCCACGAAGATGACGATCTGCTGCCACGCCCCTGGCTGCGCGCCGAAAGCAAACAAGCTCACGCGCATCAGCAGCGCGAGCGCGGCCACCTTGGGTGCGGTCGCGAAGAAGGTCGTCACCGGGGTCGGCGCGCCTTCATAGACGTCGGGTGTCCACATGTGGAACGGCGCGGCGCTCACCTTGAAAGCAAGGCCCGCGAGCACGAACACGATCCCGAAGGTCGCTCCCATCGAAAGCGGCCCGGCCAGCGCGGCGTGGATGCCGCCAAAGCTCGTGGCGCCGGTGAAGCCATAGGTCAGGCTGATGCCGTAAAGCAGAATGCCCGAAGCGAGCGATCCCAGCACGAAGTACTTGAGGCCCGCTTCTGCCGAGCGCTCGTCGCTGCGAAGGAACGAAGCCATGACGTAGGCGGCAAGGCTGTTGAGCTCGAGCCCGATATAGAGCGCAAGCGTGTCGGTCGCCGAAACCATCATGCCCATGCCCATCGAAGCGAGCAGCACGAGCAGCGGGAATTCGGCGCGCATCGCATTCTCGCGCTCGAAGAAGGCGGGTGCGACGATCAGCGTGACAGCAGCACCGACATAGATCAGCAGCTTGCCGAAGGCAGCAAAGGCATCGCCGCTGAACTGCCCGTTCCACGCACTGACGGCGGGGCCCATCGCAGCCCCGCTCAGCGCCGGCACGGTGAGCACGGCGCAGACGGTCAGCGCGGCCACCGCCGCAATCGAAATCGCGCGGCTCGCCTTGTCACCGCCCCATGCGGCGGCAAGCAGCAGGATCAGACCCGAGATGCTGAGGACTTCCTCGGTCCCGGTGATCGCCAGAGAGCGCAGCAGTTCCATCAGCGTGCTCCCTCGTGAACGGCCTGAGCCTCGGCCTTGGCGCCGTGTTCCATTGCATCCCCATGTTCATGTGTCGCCGCGGCCGGCGGGATCGCCGCCAGCTGCACATCGGCGTCGCCCTTGGGCCGCGCCTGCGCGAGCCGCGCTTCAAGGCCTGCGATATCCTTGCGCATCGGCGCGAGGAAGGTTTCCGGATAGACGCCCATCCACAGCACCGCGAGCCCAAGCGGGATCATCATGGCCCATTCGCGCGCATCGAGATCGGGCATCGCCGCCGCGTCCGCGTTCTTCTGCACCCCGAACACCACGCGGCGATAAAGGTAGAGCATGTAGGCCGCGCCAAGGATGATACCAGTGGTGCACACCAGTGCCACCCAGCTCGATTGCGCGTAGATGCCCATGAGCGAGAGGAACTCGCCGACGAAGCCGCTCGTGCCCGGCAGGCCGACCGAGGCCATCGTGAACAGCATGAAGAACAGCGCATAGGCTGGCATGTTGATCGCAAGGCCGCCGTAACGGTCGATCTCACGGGTGTGCAGCCGGTCGTAGATCACCCCGACGGCAAGGAACAGCGCGCCCGAGACAATGCCATGGCTCAGCATCACGATCATCGAGCCTTCCAGCCCCTGCCGGTTGAAGGCGAACAGCCCCACTGTCACGATCGCCATGTGCGCAACCGAAGAATAGGCTATCAGCTTCTTCATGTCGTGCTGCACCAGCGCGATCAGCGAGGTGATGACGACTGCCGCCATCGAAAGCCCATAGATCAGCGGCGCGAACTGCGCGGAGGCCTCTGGGAACATCGGCAGCGAGAAGCGGATGAAGCCGTAGCCGCCCATCTTGAGCAGCACGCCCGCAAGGATCACCGAGCCTGCGGTTGGCGCCTGCACGTGTGCGTCGGGCAGCCAGGTATGCGTCGGCCACATCGGCATCTTCACCGCAAAGCTGGCGAAGAATGCCAGCCACAGCCAGGTCTGCGCGTGCGGCGGAAAGTTGTACGACATCAGCGTCGGGATATCGGTCGTGCCCGCCTCGTTCGCCATCCACATCATCGCGATCAGCATCAGCACCGAGCCGAGCAGCGTGTAGAGGAAGAACTTGTAGCTGGCGTAGATGCGGTCTGCCCCGCCCCAGATGCCGATGATCAGATACATCGGGATCAGGCCAGCCTCGAACATGATGTAGAACAGGAACAGGTCCTGCGCTGCGAAGACGCCGATCATCAGCGTCTCCATGATCAGGAAGTTGGCATAATACTCGCCCGCGCGCTTCTCGATCGCGTTCCAGCTCGCGCCGATGCAAATAGGCATGAGGAACACGGTGAGTGCAATCAGCAGCAGCGCGATCCCATCGATGCCAAGCTTCCACTCGAAGCCGGCGAACACCGAGGCGTGTTCCTGGAACTGCCACTGCGGGCCGCCGATCTGGTAGTGCGACCACAGCACCGCGCCGAGCACCAGATCGATCAGCGTCGCCACCAGCGCGATCATGCGCGCCTGCTCGCGCCCTGCCATGAGGCAGGCCACCGCGCCGACCAGCGGCACGAGAAGCATGAGGCTCAGGATAGGAAAGCCGCTCATTTCGCAATCACCCAGCTGACCGCGCCGACAAGGCCGACGAGCATGACCAGCGCATAGCTGTTAAGGTATCCGGACTGCAGGCGCACCGCGATCCGGCTGCTGCGGGCGACCAGCGCGGCCGCGCCATTGGGGCCGAAGCGGTCGATGATCCCGATATCACCCTGCTTCCAGAACAGGCGGCCGAGCACCATCGCAGGCTTCACGAAGACCGCGTTGTAGAGTTCGTCGAAGTACCACTTGTTCAGCACGAAGCGGTACAGCGGCCCGATGGCGCCCGCAAACGCAGCAGGCAGGCCCGGATTGGCGATATAGGCGACATAGGCCGCGAGAAGGCCGGTGGCCATGACCGCGAACGGCGCCCACTTCACCCACTCCGGCACTTCATGCATCGCGTGGATCAGGTGCTCGCTGAACGCGACGCTGCCCTTCCAGAACTCCCCGCCGCCCTCGCTGATGAAGGCGTGGTGGAACACGAAGCCAGCCAGCACCGCGCCGACCGACAGCAGCGCCAGTGGCAACAGCATCGAAAGCGGGCTCTCGTGCGGGTGATAGCCCGCCGTGCCGTCGTGGCTATGGGCGTGGCTGTGCGCATGATCATCATGGCCATGCGCGTGATCGTCATGCCCATGCCCGTGCGCATCATGCACGGCATGCTGGATATGCTCGGACTGCTCCCAGCGCGGCTTGCCCCAGAAGGTCAGGAACATCAGGCGCCATGAATAGAAGCTCGTCAGCAGCGCAGCGGTGATCCCCATCCAGAAGCCGAAGTGGCCGCTGGCCGTGCCAGCGCCGTAGGCCGCCTCGAGGATCGAGTCCTTCGAATAGAAGCCCGCGAACCCGAACACATCGACAATGCCGACCCCGGTGATCGCCAGCGTGCCCATCATCATTGCCCAGAACGTGAGCGGGATGTGCTTCCGCAGGCCGCCGTAGTACCGCATGTCCTGCTCGTGGTGCATCGCATGGATCACCGAGCCCGCGCCAAGGAACAGTAGCGCCTTGAAGAACGCGTGGGTGAAGAGGTGGAACATCGCCGCTCCCGGCGCGCCCACGCCCGCCGCCACGAACATGTAGCCGAGCTGCGAGCAGGTCGAATAGGCGATGACGCGCTTGATATCCCATTGCGTCGTGCCGATGGTCGCCGCGAAAAACAGCGTCGCCGCGCCGACATAAGTCACCACATGCATCGCGGTTTCGCTCGCCTGGAACATCGGCGAAAGACGGCAGACCATGAACACCCCCGCAGTCACCATGGTCGCGGCGTGGATCAGCGCCGAAACCGGGGTCGGGCCTTCCATCGCGTCCGGCAGCCAGGTGTGGAGGCCCAGCTGCGCCGACTTGCCCATCGCGCCGATGAACAGAAGGATGCAGAGCACCGTCATCGTGTCGAACCGGTGGCCGAGGAACCCGATCGTGCTGCCCGCCATGCCCGGCGCTGCTGCCAGGATCGCCGGGATCGAAACGGTGCCGAACACCAGGAACGTGCCGAAAATGCCCATCATGAAGCCAAGGTCACCCACGCGGTTGACCACGAAGGCCTTCATCGCGGCGGCGTTGGCCGAGGGCTTCCTGAACCAGAACCCGATCAGGAGGTACGAGGCGAGGCCCACCCCTTCCCAGCCGAAGAACATCTGCACGAGGTTGTCTGCCGTCACCAGCAGCAGCATCGCGAAGGTGAACAGCGAAAGGTAGGCGAAGAACCGCGGCTGATCCGGGTCCTCGTCCATGTAGCCCCAAGAGTACAGGTGGACGAGCGCCGAGACGCTGGTGATAACCACCAGCATGATCGCGGTCAGCGTGTCGACCCGCAGCGCCCATGCAAAGTCGAGATCGCCCGAACGCACCCACTGCAGCACCGGCACGACCGAAGCCTCGGCGCTGCCAGACAGGAACGAAAGGAAGATCGGCCACGACAGCGCGCAGGATGCGAACAACGCCCCCGTCGTCACGAGCTTGGCCGGCACCTTGCCGATCAGCCGGGCGCCCAGCCCTGCGACCAACGCTGCCAGCAGCGGCAGGAAAACGATAAGTTGGATCGGATGCACGGTCCGCTTACCCCTTCATCCGATTGACGTCATCGACTGCGATCGTGCCGCGGCCGCGGAAGAAGATGACGAGGATGGCAAGGCCAATCGCCGCCTCGCCCGCCGCCACCGTCAGCACGAACATCGCGAAGATCTGGCCGACAAGGTCGTGCAGGAACGCGCTGAACGCGACGAAATTGATGTTCACCGCGAGCAGGATCAGCTCGATCGCCATGAGGATGACGATCACGTTCTTGCGGTTGAGGAAGATCCCCAGCACGCCGAGCACGAACAGGATCGAGCTCACCGCGACATAATGTTCAATGCCAATCACAGCGTCACCCCTTGGCCCACGGCGGGCTTGACGTTGACCGTCGCGTCCTCGGGACGCCGCGCGACCTGCCGGCCCACGTTCTGCCCGCGCGTGTCGCTGCGCTGGCGGTGCGTCAGCACGATGGCGCCAATCATCGCGACGAGCAGAATGATCCCCGCCGCCTCGAACAGGAACAGGTAGCGCGTGTAGAGCAGCGCGCCGATCGCGGCCGTATTGGAAAGCCCGTCCGGCGTCGCCGCAGCGCCGCTCGCGGTGCCCAGCTGCAGCGCGCCGGTCTTCCACGCGCCAAGGCCCATGCCAAGCTCGGCCAGCAAGACCACCGCAATCAGCAGCCCCAGCGGCGCATTCCTGATGAAACCCGCGCGCATTTCCGAAAAGTCGATGTCGAGCATCATCACGACGAACAGGAACAGCACCGCGACCGCGCCAACGTAGACGATGACCAGCAGCATCGCGATGAATTCCGCGCCGACCAGCACCATCAGCCCCGCCGCGTTGAAGAACGCGAGGATCAGCCAGAGCACCGAATGGACCGGATTGCGGGCGAAGATCACGGAAACCGCGCTGAACAGCATGATCGCCGTAAACAGATAAAAGGCAAAGGCCTGGATCATGTTGCGGGGCCCCTAGCGGTACGGTGCATCGGCTTCAAGGTTCGCGGCCAGTGCCCGCTCCCACTTGTCCCCGTTGGCGAGCAGCTTGGCCTTGTCGTACAAGAGCTCCTCGCGCGTTTCGGTGGCGTATTCGAAGTTCGGACCCTCGACGATGGCATCGACCGGGCAGGCTTCCTGGCAGAAGCCGCAGAAGATGCACTTGGTCATGTCGATGTCATAGCGCGTGGTGCGGCGGCTGCCGTCCTCGCGGGGCTCCGCCTCGATGGTGATCGCCTGCGCCGGGCACACCGCCTCGCACAGCTTGCACGCGATGCAGCGCTCTTCGCCGTTGGGATAACGGCGCAGCGCGTGTTCGCCGCGAAAGCGCGGGGAGAGCGGGTTCTTCTCGAACGGGTAGTTGATCGTCGCCTTGGGCTTGAAGAGGTACTTCAAGGTCAGCCAGTGCGCCTTGACGAACTCCCACAGCGTGAAGCTCTTGATGATCTGCGAGACGGTCATGCGAAATGTCCGGTGGCCATGAGGTATCCGCTGATCGCGAACACGAAGAACAGCGAGAGCGGCAGGAAGATCTTCCAGCCCAGCCGCATCAGCTGGTCATAGCGGTAGCGCGGCACCGTCGCCTTGACCCAGCTGAAGATGAAGAAGAAAAACAGGATCTTGAGCAGCAGCCAGACAAGGCCGGGCACCAGATAGAGCACCGGAATGTCGAGCGGCGGCAGCCATCCGCCCCAGAACAGCGTGGCGTTGAGCGCGCACATCAGCAGCACGTTGGCATATTCGCCCAGCCAGTAGAGCGCGAAGGCCATCGACGAGTATTCGGTCTGATAGCCCGCCACGAGCTCGCTTTCCGCCTCGGTCAGGTCGAACGGCGCGCGCGCGGTTTCGGCCATGCCCGAGATCAGGAACATCACCCAGACCGGGAACAGCAGCGGGTTCGCCACGAAGCCGTTGATGATCCAGACGTGGTCCTTCTGCGCCTTGACGATCTCGTTCAAGTTGAACGAGCCCGCCCACAGCACCACGCAGATGAGGATGAAGCCGATCGAGACTTCATAGGAAATCATCTGAGCCGAGGCGCGCATCGCACTGAAAAACGGGTATTTCGAGTTCGACGACCAACCCGCGATCACCACCCCGTAAACCCCCAGCGACGATATCGCGAGGACATAGAGCAGGCCGACATTGATATCCGCCAGCACCGCGCCCGAATTGAACGGGATCACCGCCCAGGCCATCAGCGCGACCGTGAACGTGATGATCGGCGCGATCAGGAACAGGCCCTTGTTCGCCGCCGAAGGGATGATGGTTTCCTGCAGGAAGACCTTGAGGCCGTCCGCGAACGACTGGAGGATGCCGAACGGCCCCACCACATTCGGCCCGCGCCGCAGCGCCATCGAAGCCCAGATCTTGCGGTCGGCATAGATGACGAGCGCCACCGCCAGCATCACCGGCAAGGCGATCAGCAGGATTTCCGCAATCGTCGAGACGGTCCAAGCCGCCTCGAACGAGAGGCCCCGCGCTTCAAAAAACGGGATCATTCCGCGGCCTCCGCAAAGCTTTCACCGTGGAGCAATTCCGCCGAACAGCGCTGCAAAGTCGGGCTAGACCGCGCGATGGCGTTCGTCAGGTAGTGATCCTTGATCGGGTACCCTGCAATCAGCCCTTCCGCCTTTGCCCCCTTCGGAGCCGCCGGCAGCGCGCCATAATCGGCCAGCCCTTCAACGCCCAAAGCCGGCACCTCGGCAATCATCGCCGCGCGCAATTGCTCGAAGCTGTCGAACCCGACCGAAACGCCCAGCGCATCCGCCATCGCGCGCAGGATCGTCCAGTCCTCCCGCGCGTCTCCGGGCGCATAGACCGCACGCTCCGAATACTGCACCCGGCCCTCGGTATTGACGTAAGTGCCGTCCTTCTCGGTAAACGCCGCCGCGGGCAGGATCACGTCTGCCGCATGCGCCGCCTTGTCGCCGTGATGGCCGATATGCACGATCATCGAGCCTGCAAACCTGGTGTAATCCACCTCGTCCGCGCCCAGCGAAATCACCATCTTCGGCTTGGCGGCCACCAGATCACCCAGCCCGCCCGGCTGCGCATAGCCCAGCATCAGCCCGCCCATGCGGCTAGCCGCCATATGCAGCACGTTGAAGCCGTTCCATTCGTCCGTCACCAGCTTGAAGCGCTCGGCAAAGGCGAGACCGGCCTCCAGCGCGCCCTTGGCAAGGCCAGCGCCGCCAATGATGATCGCAGGCTTCTTGGCACCCTCGAACGCGGCGACAACTTCGGCCGGCACGTCATTGAGAAGGCCCGCATCTTCGCCAAGGAAGGTCGCCGGATACGTCGGCTCCCACGCCGCGCCGAGCACGAAGACCTTCGCGCCCTTCTTGGCCGCCTTGCGCAGCCGCGTGTTCACCAGCGGCGCTTCGTCGCGCACGTGGCTGCCCACGATCACGATCGCGTCGGCCTCTTCGATACCAGCGAAGGTCGAGTTGAACGCCACCGCGGCCATGTTGGTCGCGGTATAGGCAAGGCCCGTCTGCCGGCCTTCGAGCAGGCTCGAACCCAGCGCGCGCGCCAAGGCCTTGGCCGCAAACATCGTCTCACAATCGACCTGATCGCCGGAGATCACCGCCACCGAAGCGCCCGGATTGATTTTGGCGACCGCATCAAACGCCTCAGCCCAGCTCGCCGCCGTCAGCTTGCCGTCCTTGCGCAGCCACGGCTTGTCCAAGCGGCGGCGCGTCAGGCCGTCGACCACGTAACGCGCACGGTCGGAAAGCCATTCCTCGTTCACGTCATCGTTGACGCGCGGGAGGATGCGCAGCACCTCGCGCCCGCGGCTGTCGATGCGGATGTTAGAGCCGACCGCGTCCGAAACGTCGATGCCCAGCGTCTTCTTCAGCTCCCACGGCCGCGCCTCGAACGCATAAGGCTTGGACGTCAGCGCGCCGACCGGACACAGGTCGATCACGTTCGCCGAAAGCTCATGCTTCGCCGCGCCTTCAAGGTACGTCGAAATCTGCATCACCTCGCCGCGATAGAGCGCGCCGATCTCGTCCACGCCCGCGATCTCTTCCGAGAAGCGCACGCAGCGGGT
Organism: Novosphingobium sp.; assembly: GCF_027489515.1. GTDB lineage: Bacteria > Pseudomonadota > Alphaproteobacteria > Sphingomonadales > Sphingomonadaceae > Novosphingobium. The sequence continues at coordinate 35,580 of NZ_JAIXZS010000064.1, forward strand.
GCAGTGGATGCACCGTGTCATCGTCGTCTTGATCAGCGGGCCCATGTACTTGTCGGTCACCGCGCGCTTGTTCTCGTCATAGCGCGAGGCGCCGCGGCCATAGGCTACCGACTGGTCCTGCAGGTCGCACTCGCCGCCCTGATCGCAGATCGGGCAATCGAGCGGGTGGTTGATGAGGAGGAACTCCATCACCCCTTCCCGCGCCTTCTTGACCATCTCGCTGTCGGTGCGGATTTCCTGGCCTTCCGAGGCCGGAAGCGCACACGAAGCCTGCGGCTTGGGCGGCCCGGGCTTCACTTCGACCAGACACATGCGGCAGTTGCCCGCGATGCTGAGCCGCTCGTGATAGCAGAACCGGGGGATTTCCTTGCCGGCGAGCTCGCACGCCTGCAGCACCGTCGCGCCTGCGGGGACTTCGAGCTCTACGCCGTCGACTTTGAGTTTAGGCATTAGCAAAAATTCCCGGCCCAATTGCTGACTTGAGATACGGTGCGCATTCAGCACGAGAGAACAATTTAAACGTCCCGAGATGCGGTAATACTATGATCTGACCACCATAAGATGTCTCGCCGACGGATAGAGTGATGTTACCCCAACCCGTCATCTTCTTTACCATTCGCTTCACGCCAAAAAGTGCGGGAATGTACTCACCAACCTTCGTCCCGAGGCAAACCACGTACTTAGGCGTCATTCCCGAGATGAAATCGGCCCACAAAGTTTTGGAAAAGGCCACTGCTTCACTCGATCGCATTAAATCAGCCCATCGTTCACTGCGAAATGGGACGAAATGAGCCGAAGCGACCTTATCAAACGAAACCCCGAGGTGGGCGACAAGTCTCTGAATTTGGATCTGAAGCGTGTCTTTGCCTACCGCTTGTCCGTCCCAGCTTTCGTCCACATATGCGCTGCCACCTTCTTGGGACCAACTCGGGCCATGCTCGACACGTCCACTCGGATTCAATGACACGAGCAAGACTTCCGGGTCGTCAAACTGCCGTGCAGGGCAAGTCATGAACCGCCAACCGATCTGGTACCCCAGTCGGCGGTATTCGGCCTCAATGCGTTCTGGAGTAACAGCCAACCTCACTCCGCCGCCTCCCGCTGGTTCTCCGCAATCCGGCGCTCGATCTCGGGCCGGAAGTGGCGGATCAAGCCCTGGATCGGCCAGGCCGCCGCGTCGCCCAGCGCGCAGATCGTGTGGCCTTCGACCTGCTTGGTCACCTGCTGCAGCATGTCGATTTCCTCGACCGCGGCGTCGCCGGTGCGCAGGCGCTCCATCACGCGCCACATCCAGCCAGTGCCTTCGCGGCACGGGGTGCACTGGCCGCAGCTTTCGTGCTTGTAGAAGTAGGAAAGCCGGCTGATCGCGCGGACGATGTCGGTGGACTTGTCCATCACGATCACCGCCGCCGTGCCGAGGCCCGAACCGACAGCGCGGAGGCCGTCGAAGTCCATCGGCGCGTCCCAGATCTCCGCCGCCGGCACCAGCGGCACCGAAGACCCGCCGGGGATCACCGCGAGGAGGTTGTCGCGCCCGCCGCGAATGCCGCCGCAGTGCTTCTCGATCAGCTCGCTGAACGGGATGCTCATCGCCTCTTCCACCACGCAGGGCTTGTTCACATGCCCGCTGATCTGGAAGAGCTTGGTGCCCTTGTTGTTGTCGCGCCCGAAGCTCGAGAACCACGCCGCGCCGCGCCGCAGGATCGTCGGCGCAACCGCGATGCTCTCGACATTGTTCACCGTCGTCGGGCAGCCATAAAGACCTGCGCCTGCCGGGAACGGCGGCTTGAGGCGCGGCTGGCCCTTCTTGCCCTCGAGGCTCTCGATCATCGCGGTTTCTTCGCCGCAGATGTAGGCGCCCGCACCGCGGTGGACGAAGACGTCGAAGTCATAGCCCGAACCGCAGGCGTTCTTGCCCAGGAGACCCGCCTCATAGGCTTCGGCCACGGCGGCAAACAGCGTCTCCGCCTCGCGGATGTACTCACCGCGAATGTAGATATAGGCGGCCCGCGCGCGCATCGCATAGCCCGCGACGAGCGCGCCTTCGATCAGCTTGTGCGGATCGTGGCGGATGATCTCGCGGTCCTTGCACGAACCGGGTTCGGACTCGTCGGCATTGATGACGAGGAAGCTTGGACGGCCATCCTTGCTCTCCTTGGGCATGAACGACCACTTCATGCCGGTCGGGAAACCCGCCCCGCCGCGCCCACGCAGGCCCGAAGCCTTGATTTCCTCGATGATCGCGTCCTGCCCGCGCTCCATCAGGGCCTTGGTATTGTCCCAATCCCCGCGGCCTCTCGCCGCCTTCAGGTTCCACGGCTGATAGCCGTAGAGGTTGGTGAAAATGCGGTCCTTGTCAGCGAGCATCATTCGCTCCGTTGTTCTTCGGCGCATCGCCGCGCGTGCTGAGCGCAATGAACACCGCGCCAAGCGCAATGAAGGCGGACCCGATTGACCCGTCACGCGCCAGATCGACCATACCGATCACCATGAATGCAATGCCGACCGCCAAGAGCCCTTTCGCGCGCGCCATCACCATTCCCCCCGGTAATCATGGTTCGCACCAACCATCGCGGTCAGGCTCGTCGGCCCGCCGATCGGCTCGACGGTGTGGCGGCCCGGCAGCTGCGTACCCGTCTTCGGCTGCTTGCCCGCTGCCAGCTCATCGAGGATGCGCGTCATGTCCGCCGCGGTCAGATCCTCGTAGTTGTCATCGTTTATCTGGACCATCGGCGCGGAGGCGCAGTTGCCCATGCATTCCACTTCGGTCAGCGTGAACACGCCGTCGTCCGTCGTGTGGCCCTTCTTGAGCCCGCGCGCCTTGCACGCCGCCATGATGTCGTCAGACCCGCGCAGCATGCACGGCGTCGTCCCGCAGACCTGCACGTGGAACCGGCCGATCGGCGCGATGTTGTACATCGTGTAGAACGTCGCGACCTCGACCACGCGGATGATCGGCATGTCGAGCTGCTTGGCCACATATTCCATCACCGGAATCGGCAGCCAGCCTTGCGTGTTCTCTTCCGCGCCGACCTGGCGCTGCGCGAGATCAAGCAGCGGCATCACCGCCGAGCGCTGCCGCCCCGCTGGATAGCGTGCGATGATTTCCTTCGCCTTTTCAGCGTTTTCCGCCGTCCAGGCAAAGCTGCCCCAACGCGCCCGAAGCTCGGGGGTATCGGGTTCGATATGACGGTCAGCCATCAGCGAATGAACTCCACGCGGGCGCACTTGTCGCCCTCGAAACTGTAGATCGTGAGCACCTCGAACGGCTCCGCCGCCGCCGAACGCCGCACCAGTTCATGCAGCACGACGTATTCGCCCAGCGCATAGGCCTTGACGATCTCGGCGCGGTTCTCCGGGAACTCAGCGAACATCTTCTTGAGACCTTCGCGCGTGCCTTCCTTGCCTTCACGCACCACCGTCCCGCGATAGCCCGCCTCGCAGGCATCGTCGGTCATGTAGGACACGTAGAGGTCCGCATCCTGCGCGTTGTAGGCCTCGATCATGGCCGTTGCGGTGGCGAGCTTGCTCACCGGTCGCACTCCCCGAACACCACATCGATCGCGCCCAGAATGGCGGTCGCGTCGGGCAGCATGTGGCCCTTCGACATGAAGTCCATCGCCTGCAGGTGCGAAAACGCGGTCGGGCGGATCTTGCAGCGGTAGGGTTTGTTCGAACCGTCCGACACCAGATAGACGCCGAACTCGCCTTTGGGGCTTTCGGTCGCGACGTAGACTTCGCCCGCCGGCACGTGGAAGCCTTCGGTGTAGAGCTTGAAGTGATGGATCAGCGCTTCCATCGATTGCTTCATCTCGCCGCGCTTGGGCGGCACCACCTTGCGGTCACTGCTCGAAACCGGGCCTTCGGGCATTTCAGCGAGGCACTGCTTCATGATCCGCGCGGACTGGCGGACCTCTTCCACACGCACCATGAACCGGTCGTAGCAATCCGAACGCGTGCCCACTGGAATCTCGAAGTCCATGCGGTCATAGACGTCGTAGGGCTGGCTCTTCCTGAGGTCCCACGGAATGCCCGCCGCGCGGATCATCGGGCCGGAAAAGCCCCAGGCAATCGCATCATCGCGGCTCACCACCGCGATATCGACATTGCGCTGCTTGAAGATGCGGTTGTCGACGACGAGGCTCATCGCGTCCTCGAAAAGCTGCGGCAGGCGCGTATCGAGCCAATCCGCAATGTCGGTCAGCAGCTTGAGCGGCACGTCCTGATGCACGCCGCCGGGGCGGAACCACGCCGCATGCATCCGCGCGCCCGAAGCGCGTTCGAAGAAGTTGAGGCAATCCTCGCGGATCTCGAACAGCCACAGGTTCGGCGTCATCGCGCCGACGTCCATGACGTGCGAACCCAGGTTCAGCATGTGGTTGCAGATGCGCGTCAGCTCGGCAAACAGCACCCGCAGATACTGCGCGCGCAGCGGCACCTCGATGTTGAGCAACTTCTCGATCGCCAGCACATAGGAGTGCTCCATCGCGAGCGGCGAGCAGTAATCCAGCCGGTCGAAGTAGGGCAGCGCCTGCAGATAGGTCTTGTGCTCGATCAGCTTTTCCGTGCCGCGGTGGAGCAGGCCGACATGCGGATCGATGCGCTCGATAATCTCGCCGTCGAGCTCCATCACCATGCGCAGCACGCCGTGCGCCGCCGGGTGCTGCGGGCCGAAGTTGATGGTGTAGTTCGAAATGACCTCGTCGCCGGTAGTGGGCGACTGTTCAAGGCTGAGGCTCATGCGCCTTCTCCCTCGGTCTTCTTCTTGCGGGTACGCTTGGGCTTCTCGGCCTCACCCTCGGCAGGAACCGTCGGTTCCTTCTTCGCGCGGGGCTTGCGCGCGGGCCGGTCCTCGGTCGGATCAGGGGCGCCCGGTTCCGGCGTCGCGGTGGCAACGGGCGCCCCCGGCGAAACCGGCTTCGCGGCCTCGGCATTGGCCTTCTCGCCAGCACCAGTGTCGGCGGGCTTGTCGGTCGTCTTGGGCACGTCGGCCTTGGCCTCACCCTTGGTGTCCGGCGCGGTGGCAACCGGTGCCGGCGCGGGCGGAACGGGCGCACCCTTCTCGTCACCCGGTAGTACGTAGTCCGCGCCTTCCCACGGGCTCATGAAATCGAACTGGCGCAGATCCTGCGCGAGCTCGACCTTCTCGTAGACAACGCGCTTGTCCTCTTCCGAATAGCGCAGCTCGACATAGCCCGTCAGCGGGAAGTCCTTGCGGAACGGATGGCCCTGGAAACCGTAGTCGGTGAGGATGCGGCGCAGGTCCGGGTGCCCGGCAAACAGCACGCCATACATGTCGTAGACTTCGCGCTCATACCAGCCGGCATTGGGCCAGAGCACCGTCGCGGTCGGCACCGGCGTCGCCTCGTCGGTCGCGACCTTGACGATCAGGCGGTGGTTCTTCGTCAGCGAAAGCAGGCAGTAGACCACCTCGAACCGCTCAGGCCGCGAGGGGTAGTCGGCGCCCGCGATGTCCATCAACTGCTGGTACTCATGCGTATCGCGCAGCGCGCGCAGCGCCTCAACGATGCGCTCGCGCACCACATGGATCACGATCTCGCCATGCTGTTCGCGCGCGGAGACGATCATGTCGCCCAGCGCGGCGGACAGCGTTTCCAGCACGCCATCAAACGGGGCGTAGCGCGGGGCGGAATGAAGGACGGTCATCTCAGCAGCCCTCTCAGCGCTCGATCGTGCCGGCGCGGCGGATCTTCCGCTGCAGCTGCATCACGCCATAGAGCAGTGCTTCGGCAGTCGGCGGGCAGCCGGGTACATAGATGTCGACCGGCACGATGCGGTCGCAGCCACGCACCACCGAATAGCTGTAGTGATAATAGCCGCCGCCATTGGCACAGCTGCCCATCGAGATGACGTACTTGGGGTCCGACATCTGATCGTAGACCTTGCGCAGCGCCGGGGCCATCTTGTTGCACAGCGTGCCGGCCACGATCATCACGTCCGACTGGCGCGGCGAAGCGCGCGGGGCGACGCCGAAGCGCTCCATGTCATAACGCGGCATGTTCACGTGGATCATCTCGACCGCGCAGCAGGCAAGGCCGAAGGTCATCCACCACAGCGAGCCGGTACGCGCCCACTGGAACAGCTCCTCGGTCGAAGTCACGAGGAAGCCCTTGTCCGAAACTTCGGCATTCAGGCTGTCGAAGAAGGCGGCATCAGGCGCCGCAGGCAGGTCGGCCGCAGTTGCCGGGATGATCGATGAGGTCGTCATGGTGCTCATTCCCAATCCAGCGCGCCCTTCTTCCAGGCGTATATGAAGCCGATGATCAGCTCGAACAGGAACACCATCATCGTGCCCCAACCGGCCCAGCCGCTTTCCTTGAGGCTCACCGCCCAGGGAAACAGGAACGCCGCTTCGAGGTCGAAGATGATGAACAGGATCGCCACAAGGTAGAAGCGCACGTCGAACTGGCTGCGCGGATCCTCGAACGCAGGGAAGCCGCATTCATACTCGCTGAGCTTCTCGGCATTGGGGTTGTGTGCACCGGTGAGCCGCGAAACGCCCATCGGCAGGAACACGAACACGCACGAAAGCGCGAGTGCGATGCCGAGGAAGATCAGGATCGGCAGATATTGCGCGAGATAGGGCATTTGCTCGGCCAAGGGATTGACTCGCCTGTTTCTATGTCGCCCCGCGCCCTAGTCCCGGGAGGCACCATGTGCAAGTGCGGCATGACCCGATGAGGCTCAAAATCCTAGCTTTTGTCTGTGGATGACCCTGCTTTCCGCAGTTTTCCGCGCCCTTTGGCACTGCATACGAATGATTGCTGAATGCTACTGATTTGCAGTATCAGAAACCACGCGACGCGTAGGTTCTGTTACCCCGGACTTGATCCGTGGTCGCGCTTCCATCCCCCGTTCCGTTGCTCTCGAGCGGCTCTACCATGTTCAGCATGGACTTCCGACCGGATGGGCGCGGAAGGCCAGACACCGCCCGCTAGAAACCTTGCCAGAGAAACACGGGCCAGGCAGCCACGGCCAGCAAGGTCCCCAATGGCAGCATCGTGTCCGACGTGATCTTCTGCCCCGCCCGCCACAACACGAACGCCACCGCCAGCCCCAGCAGGCTTGCCGCGAGCAAGGTATGGATCACCCCGAGTGGCCCCAGCCACAGCCCGATCGCGCCGAGCAGCGGCGGGTCGCCTCCGCCCAGCCCTTCCTGACCGCGCCACATCTGATAGCCCTGCCCCAGCATCCACAGCGCGGCAAACCCGAACGCCCCGCCCACCAGCGACAGCGCGATGCCCATCATGTCATCGGCCCAATAGCCCATCACCAGCGCAAAGAGCGCGCCGCTCGCGCCCAGCAGCGCCGAAAGCTGGCGCGGCAGCCACATGTGCCTGAGGTCGAGCATGGCGAGCAGCAGCAGCTGCCAGCCCAGCAGCATCGCCCAGACCGGAAAGGTGCCGAGCATCACGGCGAGCGCGCCGATGGCCGCACCGCCCAGCTCCGCCGCCAGTTGCCAGCAGTCGATCGCCGAGCCGCACTCGCGGCACTTCCCGCCCTGCACCGCCCACGAAAGGATCGGCACAAGCTCGAAGGGCTCCAGTTCCTTGTCACAGGTATCACAGGCCGAACGCGCCATGACCAGCGGGCGTCCATCGGGCAGGCGGATCAGCACCACACCCATGAAGCTGCCGACCACCGCGCCCAGCACCAGACCGGCCAGGATGAACACCACTGTCAAGCCGCCGGTCCCCGCATACCTTTGTGTCCTGCGCGCGAATTGAAATCATCACCCCCGGCGGCTACATCAACCGTATCCCCGGGGCCTGGCGCGGTCCCTTAGCACAGGAATGGTTTCCAATGGCCCAATTCTCCGCAGCCGATCCCGTCGTGATCCTCTCCTTCGCCCGCACCCCGATGGGCGCCATGCAGGGCTCGCTCGCCGATGTTCCCGCAACCCAGCTCGGCGCCACCGCCGTGAAGGCCGCGGTCGAGCGCGCCGGGATTGCCGCTGAGAAGGTCGAGCGCATCTACATGGGCTGCGTGCTCCCCGCCGGGCTGGGCCAGGCCCCTGCGCGGCAGGCCGCGATCCATGCCGGCCTGCCGACCTCGGTGCAGGCGACCACCGTCAACAAGGTCTGCGGCTCGGGCATGCAGGCCATGATTATGGGCGCCGAGGCGCTCGCCTCGGGCAGCATCGACATGGTCGTCGCGGGCGGCATGGAAAGCATGACGAACGCACCCTATCTGCTCAAGAAGCACCGCTCGGGCGCGCGCATCGGCCACGATACCGCTTACGATCACATGTTCCTCGATGGCCTCGAAGACGCTTACGAGCCCGGCCGTGCCATGGGCACCTTCGCGCAGGACACCGCCAACGAATACCAGCTGACCCGCGAGCAGCAGGATGCCTACGCCATCGAATCGCTCCGCCGCGCGCAGGCCGCGATCGCCGAGGGCGCCTTCACCGCAGAGATCGCGCCGGTAAAGGTTGTCAGCCGCAACGGCGAAACCGTGGTCGATACCGATGAGGCCCCGGGCAAGGGCAAGCCGGACAAGATCCCGGCCCTCAAGCCGGCCTTCTCCAAGGACGGCACGATCACCGCCGCCACCTCGTCCTCGATCTCCGACGGCGCCGCCGCGCTGGTCCTCACTCGGACAAGCGTCGCCGCCGCCGATGGCCTCACCCCCGTTGCCCGCGTCGTTGCCATGGCCGCGCATGCGCAGGCGCCGAAGGACTTCACCACCGCTCCCGTCGGCGCGATCACCAAGCTGCTCGACCGCGCCGGGTGGAGCGTGGCCGATGTCGACCTCTTCGAAGTCAACGAAGCCTTCGCCTGCGTCGCGATGTTCGCGATGCACGATCTCGGCATCCCCCATGAAAAGATCAACGTCCACGGCGGCGCCACTGCGCTCGGCCACCCCATCGGCGCCTCGGGCGCGCGCATCGTCACCACGCTGATCGGGGCGCTCCAGCGTCACGGCAAGAAGCGGGGCGTCGCCAGCCTGTGCATCGGCGGCGGCGAGGCCACCGCGGTCGCCATCGAACTGGTCTAAGCAAGAATCCCGAGGGGCCTGCTTCGGCGGGCCCCTATTCGGCGCCCCAGACGGCAGCCTTGGCCACGAACCCGCGCCGACCATCGATATCGAACTTGCACCAGGCCGGGCCGCACTCGCCCAGCTTGCCCGTCACGCCCGGCTCGGCGCGCCAGAGCAGGCGGCCGCTGCCATCGGAATTTTCGCGGATCTCGGCAATCGCGCCTTTCACTGTCGCCGTGCGATTGCGCGTCAGGAACTGCGCCAGCATCCATCCGCGCGCGCCATCGATATCCTCGACCAGTCGCCATCCGCCGATCATGCGCAGCACCTTCAGTGGCAGCCCCGCGCGCACATAGACCCAGCTGATGCGATATTCGCGCCCCGGCCCGACGCGCAGATTGGCAGGCTGGTCGCGCAGCGAGGCCCAGTAGGGGCCATTTTCGCCGTCCGCCGCGCGCAAGGGCGCCGCCATCGTCAGGCCCAGTACGAACAGGCCCAGCACAAGCAAGAATGCAAACCGGGGTCCGCCACGCCTCACGATCAACTATCCTCCATGCTCGCCGCCCCTCCCGCGATACAGCATTCGCGGCTTCGGGCAACCGGATGCTTGACCGCAGGGCGCGAGGCGGCATAGCGATACGCCATGTCCGCAACCTCCTCTTCGCCCAGCACCGCTTACCGGCCCACCCGCCGGATCGAAGGCCGCCCCCGCGTCTTCGTCACCCGCCGCCTGCTGCCCGAAACCGAGGCGCGGATGGCCGAACTCTTTGACGTCACGCTCAATCCCGATGACCGCCCGCTTACGCAGGACGAGATCCGCGCCGCGATGCAGACGGCGCACGTTCTCGTCCCCACCGTCACCGACCGCATCGATGCCGAACTCATCGCCGCTGCCGGCCCGCAACTCGGTCTCATCGCCAGCTTCGGCGCCGGCACCGATCATATCGACCTCGCCGCCGCCCGCGCGCGCAAGATCCTCGTCACCAACACCCCCGGCGTGTTCACCGATGATACGGCGGACATGACGATGGGCCTCATCATCGCGGTCTCGCGCCGCCTCGCCGAAGGCGGCCGCGTGATCCGTTCGGGCGATTGGGCCGGCTGGGCGCCATCCACACTGCTGGGCCACCGCATATCAGGCAAGCGCCTCGGCATCATCGGCATGGGGCGCATCGGCCAGGCCGTCGCCCACCGCGCGCGCGCCTTCGGGCTCGAGGTCGTCTACCACAACCGCCAGCGCCTCCCCGAAGCGTTCGAGCGCATGGTCGGCGCGCGCTACGAACCCGATATCGATGCGCTGGTGCGCGAGGCGGATATCGTCACCCTCCACTGCCCCTCCACGCCTGAGACGCACTTCCTAATGGACGCGCGACGCATCGCGCTGATGAAGCCCGATGCCTACCTGGTGAACACCGCGCGCGGCGACGTGGTCGACGAGAACGCGCTGATCGAGGCGCTGCAGGAAGGCCGCATCGGCGGCGCCGGGCTCGATGTCTTCCTGCACGAGCCGAAGATCGATCCGCGCCTGCTCGCGCTGAGCAACGTTTCGCTGCTGCCGCACATGGGCAGCGCCACGTTCGAGGGGCGCACCGCCTCCGGCGACAAGATCATTGCCAACATCCGCTTTTGGGCTGATGGCCACCGCCCGCCCGATCAGGTACTCGAAGGCTGGGCATAGAACACAACGGGCCGCGTGGGGGAGACAAGCCAATGAAGAAAATCATCGCAGCGGCGCTTGCCGTCTGCGTCCTTGCGCTGCCCGCGCTTGGCCATGCCCAGCCTGTCGAAGCGCTCGATGCGGCCGACAGCGGCGATACCGCCTGGGTCCTCGCCTCCTGCGGGCTCGTCTTCCTGATGACGCTCCCCGGGCTTACGCTGTTTTATGGCGGCCTCGTCCGCGCCAAGGGCTTCCTTGCCGTCGCGATCCAGATCGGCGCCATCGCCGCGATCACATCGCTACTGTGGATCGTGGTCGGCTACACGCTGGCCTTCGGTCCCGTGTCGAACGGCTGGCTCGGCGGCGGTTCGGCCTGGATGCTCACCCAGCTCGGCAATGTGCGCGAAGGCACGCTCGTGCCCGAAAGCGCCTACGCGCTGTTCCAGATGATGTTCGCCGCGATCACCCCCGCCCTCATGGTCGGCGCATGGGTGGACCGCGCCCGCTTCGGCTGGGTCGTCGCCTTCTCCGCACTGTGGAGCCTCATCGTCTACGCCCCGGCTGCCCACTGGATCTGGGGCGGCGGCTGGCTGGCAAGCCGCCTCGGTACGATGGATTTCGCAGGCGGCATCGTCGTTCACACCACCGCGGGCGTCTCCGCGCTCGTCGCCGCGCTGCTGCTCGGCAAGCGCACCGGCTTTCCGCGCACACAGATGCTCCCGCATTCGCCCGCGCTTACCATGATCGGCGCGGCCATGCTGTGGGTCGGCTGGTTCGGCTTCAACGGCGGCTCGGCGCTCACCGCCACGGACGATGCAGCCTCCGCCATCATCAACACCCACGCCGCCGCCTGCGCCGCCGCGCTCGCGTGGCTCGCCATCGAAAAGATCAGCATCGGCAAGCCAACCTCGGTGGGCTTCGCGACCGGCGCCATCGCGGGCCTCGCCACGGTGACACCCGCCGCCGGCTTCATCGCGCCGGGCGCCGCGATCCTCTTCGGCATCGCCGCCGCGCTGGTCTGCTATCCGATGATCCTGCTGGTCAAGCGCCGCCTCGAAATCGACGATTCACTCGATGTCTTTGCCGTCCACGGCATGGGCGGGATTGTCGGCTCGCTGCTCCTCGCCGTGTTCCTCGAACCCGCTCTCGGCGGTGTCGGCTACAACGAAGGCATGGGCCTCATCCGCCAGCTCTTCGCGCAAGCCGCCGGTGTCGGCGTGGTCGCCGGCTGGAGCGCGCTCGGCACCGTGATCTGCGCCCTCGCCGTCGCCATGGTCATCCCGATGCGCGTGACCGAGGACGAGGAACGCGAAGGCCTCGACCTCACCAGCCACGGCGAACGCGCCTGGGAGTTCGAGTAAGGTGAGCTGCCGCAAAGCCCGCCTGACGGCCTTCATCGAGGCCGTCTGGAACCGGGGCGAAGCCACATCCGTGATCGACTATCTCGCTCCGGCCTACACCATTCACCACGATCCCGGCGATCCGTGGGAAGGCCGCACGCTCGACCCTCCCGGTTTTGCCGAGCGCCTGATCCAGTCCCGCGCGCCTTTTCCCGATCAGCGCTTCACCGTGCTGCGCATGGCCGAAGATACGGATGCGGTGATCATGACGTGGACGTGGGAAGCCACGCATCTCAGCGATTTCCCCGGCTTCCCCGCCAGCGGCAAGGTGATCCGCATGTCGGGCGCCACGGCATACGGCTTCGACAGTGATGACCGACTCACCGGCCACTGGCAGATCGCCGACCGCCTTGGCGTGTTTCAGCAATTGCAGGCGAACAGAGGCTAGGAGAAAGGGAGAATCCCATCCTCTCATCCTTCCCAATTTTATGGGGAGAAGGCCCGCCACAACGCGGGTCGGCGGGGTAACACCCTAGCACCTTCTTCTCGTCGCCCCGGACTTGATCCGGGGGCCCGCTTCCTTGAATTGATCACAGCGGAGAAACGGGTGCCTGCGCCACAGCGTCAGCACACCCGAACAATCAACAGTGCCAGCTTCCGACCTTGCGACGACCACAGCCTGCTTTGCGGAGACGACCACACAGCAGTCAAAAAGCACATTGCTTAGGCTCAGGACCTATTAAAATGCTTGCGTAGCGTGCGATCAGTTGATTCAATGACGGCGCTGAGGAGGCGTTGTCATGAGCGATTTGATCTGGTTGTCAGAGGCGCAGATGCGCCGG
>NZ_JAIXZS010000017.1 GCF_027489515.1 Novosphingobium sp.
CAGAGCCTCGGGCTTGAGCTGCGCTTCCATCTGCGCGAGGCTGAGGGTGTTGTCCTCTTCCTCTTCCTCGGCCGGGCGCTTGGCGCGGCGTTCGGTGAGCTCGTCGTCCTCGTCCTCGGGCTGCTCTTCCTCCTCGACGTCCTCTTCCTCCTTGAAGGAAGGGCCGGCGGTGGCTTCGCTGATTTCGCCGTCGCCTTCCTCGCCGTCTTCGGAGAGGTTTTCGGGCTGCGGCTCCTTCGAGAGCATGGCATCGAGATCAAGGATCTCGCGCAGCTGCATCTCGCCGGCGTTGAGCGCCTCGGACCACTGGATGATCGCGTGGAAGGTGATCGGGCTTTCGCACAGGCCCAGGATCATGGTGTCGCGGCCCGCCTCGATGCGCTTGGCGATGGCGATTTCGCCTTCGCGGCTTAGCAGCTCGACCGCGCCCATCTCGCGCAGGTACATGCGCACCGGATCATCGGTGCGTTCGATGGTTTCCTTGCGCTTGGAGACGAGGTCCGGACGTTCGTCGACCGGATCCTGATCCTCGACCTCGTCATCCGCGCCCTTGTCCTCGGGATCGACGGCGTCCTCATCGCTCTCGACGATGTTGACGCCCATCTCCGAGATCGCGGCCATGATGTCCTCGATCTGGTCGGCGGACATCTGGTCCTGCGGCAGGGCCTCGTTGAGCTCGTCCACGGTGATGATCCCGCGCCGCTTCGCGCGGGCGATAAGCTTCCGGATGGAAGCATCGTTGAGATCGATCAGCGGAGCGTCGCCGGTGTCAGTCGTGTCGTTGGAAGCCATCTATTCCCGGTACCATCTGTGCGCGCACGGACCATGACTCCCCTGTCATATCCCGGCGCGGGTGCGGCCCATTTGCCCCAACCGGGCCAGCAGCGCCAGCCTTCGTTGCAGCAAACGTTGCTGTTCGGCGAATGTTTCGTCGGAAAACTCCGCCTCATGCCGTCGCGTGGCTTCTGCCAGCGCGGCTTCGACGGCCGGCAATCCGGTAAGCAGATCGACCGCTTCGGCGAGTTCTTCCGCCGCATCGGGTGCCTTGCCGTCCAGAAAACCGAATCGCATTCCGGCGTAATCATCCGCCAGTGGAGCCCGGAGGCCCCGCTTTGCCAATATGGTAAGCACGTCGCTGCTTTCAAGCGGTTGCCCGGGACTTTGGACGCCGCTTTGGACGAGATCGATGAGGGCATCGAGCAGCGCGGCGAGCCCGGCGTCGGGAACCTCGAGCCGGGCAAGCGTTTCGGCGTGGCGCGCGATCTGCTGCGGCTGCGCGATCAGGCCGGAAAGAACCGCGGCGAGGAGCGGCCGGCCTTCGCCGACAGCCTGCATCCGCGCGGTGACGGCTGCGGAAAGCGGCGGCGGGGCAGGCTGCCAGGGGCCCTTGCGACCGGCCGCTGAGCCGCGCTGCGAAGGCTGGAATGCGGGACGTTCGCGCTGGGGGTAGGCGAGTGCGCCGAACCGGTCGAGCAGATCGCGGCGATAGAGCGCCTTGATGTCGCCATCGCCGATCGTCTCGACATGGGCCATGAGGCGGGCCTTGAGGCCGGCCTTGTCCTCAGGCGTGGCAAAGGGGGCGGCCTGGCGCTCGATATCCCAGAGCACTTCGACCATCGGCCGCGCGGCGGTGAGCACGTCTTCCATCGCGGGGGCGCCGCGCTGCTTGATGAGGTCATCGGGATCGAGCCCGGCGGGGAGGACGGCGATGCGAAGCGAATGGCCGGGGCGCAGCAGCGGCAGCGCGCGGACAATGGCGCGCGCGGCGGCACGCTGGCCGGCGGCGTCGCCATCGAAGCAGAGGACCGGCGTTTCCACCATGCGCCAGAGCCGCTCGATCTGGTCCTCGGTCAGCGCAGTACCCAAGGGGGCGACCGCCTCTCCGATCCCGGCAGCGGCCAACGCGACGACGTCCATATAGCCTTCGACCACGACGACGCGGCCTGATTGCCGGCTGGCAGGGGAAGCGCGGTGGAGGTTGTAGACCGTACGGCCCTTGTCGAAGAGCGGTGTGTCGGGGGAGTTCAGGTACTTGGGCGCATCCGTCTTGGTCTTGTCGAGGATGCGCCCACCGAATGCGATCACGCGCCCGCGCGGATCGCAGATGGGGAGCATGAGGCGACCGCGGAACCGGTCGTACGGATCGCGGCCTTCGACGACGATCCTGAGGCCCGCCTCGATCAGCATGGCCTCCGGGAACTGCGAGAGGGCTTCCTTCAGCGCGGTGCGGCTGTCGGGTGCGTAGCCGAAGCCGAACTCCTTGACGATATTTGCCGGAAAGCCGCGCGAGGCGAGATAGGCGCGGGCCTGTGCGCCCTGATCCTCGGCGAGGCTCTTCACGAAGAAGGCCTGCGCAGCCGCCATCACATCGTGCAGCGACTTCTGCTCCTCGGCGCGCTTCGCCGCGCGGGGATCGGGCGCGGGGACTTCCATCCCTGCGCTGGCGGCAAGTTCCTTCACGGCATCAAGGAACGGCAGGCCCTGATGGTCGGTCATCCAGCGGATGGCATCGCCATGCGCGCCGCAGCCGAAGCAGTGGTAGAAGCCTTTCTCGTCGTTGATCGTGAAGCTCGGCGTCTTCTCGTTGTGGAACGGGCAGCAGGCCTTGAATTCGCGGCCCGCCTTCTGGACACGCACGCTGCGCCCGATGAGCGCGGAGAGCGAAACCCGCGCGCGCAATTCATCAAGCCATTGTGGGGTCAGGGACACTAGGATGGCGATCCGTTGTTGCGACGCACCCGGGCGAGGAGCAGCAGGCCCAGCACAACGTCGACCGCGCCGCAGAATGCCGGCCACCACATGGGCGCACCATCATCAAGGCCGAACTGGCCGCGCAGGGCATCGAAAAGACCATGGGTGAAGATGCCGAGCGCAGCGAGCCAGGCGCCCCAGCTCAGGCTGGCGAGGGCAACGGTGGCAAAGACCGCAGCGAAGGCTAGTTCGATGGCAATGCCCTGTGCCGAGCCCGCCAAGACCGCAAAGAGCACGTAGTAGCTGGCGATCACTATCAGGACGGTCGGGTAGAAGGAGCGGTCACGATCGAAGGCAACCCAGCGTCCGAAGAGATAGACCCCCAGTCCTAGCAAGGCACCGATCGCGGCAGCGAGGGCCATGTCAGCCCAGCGCCGCCTTCACGAGGCCGCTGGCCTTGCCCATGTCAAGCTGGCTGCCGTGGCGGGCCTTCAGCGCGGCGACGACCTTGCCCATGTCCTTCATCGAGGTCGCGCCGAGTTCGGCCTTGATTGCCTCGATCGCGGCCTTGGTGTCCTCCTCGCTCATCTGGGCGGGGAGGAACTCCTCGATCACGGCGAGCTCGGCCTGTTCGATATCGGCGAGTTCCTGGCGGCCGCCTTCGAGATAAAGCGTGATCGATTCGCGGCGCTGCTTGGCCATCTTTTGCAGAACATCGACCACGATCACGTCGTCATCGGGCACGCTGGAGGCCGTGCGCAGCTCGATGTCCTTGTCCTTCAGCTTGGCGAGGATGAGGCGCACCGCGGCAAGGCGGGGCTTGTCGCCGGATTTCATGGCACTGATCTGGGCGGCCTTGATCGTATCGCGGATCATGAGAGTACGTATTCCTGTGGATGGAGCGCCGTCATCAGGCGCGAGACCCTGTGACTTAGGCGAAAGTTTCTGCCTTCGCTAGGTTGACGGACGGGGGCGAGGGGCCTAGCGACCGAGCCTTAGCGACATCGCCAGACCCTTGCCAACGGAGCGCCCCCTATCATGGCCGACCCCGCCCACACGCATGCGCCGAAACCGGCCGGCGCCACCGGCGTTCTAGTCCTTTCCGATGGCAGTGTGGCATGGGGCCGCGGCTTTGGTGCGGCGGGCAAGGCGGTGGGCGAAGTGTGCTTCAACACCGCGATGACGGGCTATCAGGAAGTGCTGACGGACCCCTCCTATGCGGGGCAGGTGGTGACCTTCACGTTCCCGCATATCGGCAATGTCGGCACCAATCCCGAAGACATGGAAAGCCACGACGTGCCAGGCGCCATCGGCCTTGTGGTGCGCGAGGACGTGACCGATCCGGCCAACTTCCGCAGCGTGGAGCCACTGCAGGCCTGGCTTGCGGCGCGAGGCAAGATCGGCCTTTCCGGCATCGACACCCGCGCGCTGACGCGGCGCATCCGCCTTGGCGGCGCGCCCAACGCGGTGATCGCGCATGATCCCGATGGCGATTTCGACATTCCGGCGCTGCTCGCCGAGGCACAGGCCTGGCCCGGCCTTGAAGGCATGGACCTCGCCCGCGTGGTGAGCCGCGAGGAGCAGGACGAGTGGGAAGGCGGCGTGTGGCGGCTGGGGCAGGGCTATGCCCGCTCACCGCATGATCCGCGGCCGCACGTCGTGGCGATCGATTATGGCGCGAAGGACAATATCTTTCGCAATCTGGTCAGGGCCGGGGCGCAGGTGACGGTGGTGCCGGCGGAGACTTCGCTGGAAACGGTGCTGGCGCTCTCGCCAGCGGGCGTGTTCCTCTCCAACGGGCCGGGCGATCCTGCGGCGACGGGTGCTTACGCGGTGCCGGTGATCCAGGGACTGCTGGAGCGCGACATTCCGGTCTTCGGCATCTGCCTTGGCCACCAGATGCTCGGCCTCGCGGCGGGCGCGAAGACCATCAAGATGCACCAGGGCCACCGCGGCGCGAACCACCCAGTGAAGCGCCATGCCGACGGCGTGGTCGAGATCACCTCGATGAACCACGGCTTTGCAGTGGATAATGCGTCGCTGCCCGAGGGCGTGGAGGAGACGCATGTCTCGCTGTTCGACGGTTCGAACTGCGGGATTTCGATTGTCGGCAAGCGCGCGTTCGGGGTGCAGTATCACCCTGAGGCGTCGCCTGGACCGCAGGACAGCTTCTATCTGTTCGAGAAGTTTGTGGGGATGCTGGGGTGACTTGGCAATCTGATAGCTCGGTTGCCCCCACCCAACCCTCCCCCGAGCGGGGGAGGGCTTTTTGTGCTGGGTGGGGCACTGGGGCATCGCGCAACCCGCTCCTCCCCCGGTCGGGGGAGGCTGGGTGGGGGTGCTCAGCTCTCGAATGGGTCTATCCGGTTTCGGGCAAGCGCCAGTTCGTGGGCAATCGCCGTCAAGACGCCATCCGTGTTTGCGAGCACATCGTTGTTCCAGAAGCGGATGACGCTGTAGCCTTGCGCTTCGATCAGGCGCGTGCGGGCGAGGTCGGCCTCGCTATCCGCATGCTGGCCGCCGTCGAGTTCGATGGCGAGGCGCAGAGTGCGGCAGGCGAAATCGACCACGGCATTGCCGATGGGATATTGCCGCGTAAAGCGCGCGCCGAGTTGCTCGCCTCTCAGCCGCGACCACAGCCGCTGTTCCGCTTCCGTAGGATTCTTGCGCAGTTTGCGCGCCACCGGCGTCAGGCGTTTATCGCTCATGCGTCGCGCACCCCCACCCAACCCTCCCCCGACCGGGGGAGGGCTTTAGTACACTAAGGCCGGTCCATGCCCAAACGCACTGACATCTCCTCGATCCTGATCATCGGCGCCGGGCCGATCGTCATCGGCCAGGCTTGCGAGTTCGATTATTCGGGCACGCAGGCGGTCAAGGCGCTGAAGGAGGAGGGCTACCGCGTGGTCCTCGTCAATTCGAACCCCGCCACGATCATGACCGATCCGGACATGGCGGACGCGACCTATGTCGAGCCGATCACGCCCGCGATCGTGGCCAAGATCATCGAGAAGGAGCGCCCCGATGCGGTGCTGCCGACGATGGGCGGGCAGACCGCGCTCAACACCGCGCTGGCGCTGGCGAACGACGGGACGCTGGAGAAGTACGGCTGCATCATGATCGGCGCGGACGCCGAGGCCATCGACAAGGCCGAGGATCGCATGAAGTTCCGCGATGCGATGGACAAGATCGGGCTGGAATCCGCGCGTTCCGGCATCGCGCATACGGTGGAAGAAGCGCTGGCGGTGCTGGAGCGCACCGGGCTGCCTTCGATCATCAGGCCCAGCTTCACGATGGGCGGCACCGGCGGCGGGATCGCCTACAACAAGGACGAATTCGTCAAGATCGTGCGCGGCGGGTTAGAGGCCTCGCCGACCACCGAAGTGCTGATCGAGGAATCGCTGCTCGGCTGGAAAGAGTACGAGATGGAAGTCGTCCGCGACCGGAACGACAACGCCATCATCATCTGCTCGATCGAAAACGTCGATCCGATGGGCGTCCACACGGGCGACTCCATCACTGTCGCCCCGGCGCTGACGCTGACCGACAAGGAATACCAGATCATGCGCAATGCATCGATCGCGGTGCTCCGCGAAATCGGCGTCGAAACAGGTGGTTCCAACGTGCAGTTCGCGGTCAACCCGAAGGACGGGCGCCTGATCGTGATCGAGATGAACCCGCGCGTTTCGCGCTCGTCCGCGCTGGCATCGAAGGCGACCGGCTTCCCGATTGCCAAAGTCGCGGCCAAGCTCGCCGTGGGCTACACGCTCGACGAGATCATGAACGACATTACCGGCGCGACCCCGGCGGCGTTCGAGCCAACGCTGGATTATGTGGTCACCAAGATCCCGCGCTTTGCCTTCGAGAAGTTCAAGGGTGCTGAGCCGCTCCTGGGAACGGCCATGAAGTCCGTCGGCGAAGTCATGGCAATTGGGCGCAATTTCCAGGAATCGATGCAGAAGGCACTGCGCGGGCTTGAAACCGGCCTCGACGGGTTCAACCGCGTGGTCGAACTGGAAGGCGCGACGCGCGATCAGATCGTCGCGGCGCTGAGCCGGGCGACGCCGGAGCGGCTGCTGGTGATCGGGCAGGCCTTCCGCGAGGGGCTGAGCGTCGACGAGATCCACGCCGTTACCAAGTACGAGCCGTGGTTCCTGCGCCAGATCGAGGCGATCATTGCCGAAGAGAAGCGCATTGGTGACGAGGGCCTGCCGATTGATGCAGCTGGGCTGCGGAGGCTCAAGGCCATGGGCTTTTCGGACAAGCGGCTGGCAACGCTGGCGGTGCGTTCGGTCGGCGTGGCGGGGGGCATGGCCGAGACTACCGCACGCCGTTCCGGGCTGCTGCACGATGTGCTGAACGCGATGGCTGGAGCGACGAGCGAGGAAGAAGTGCGCGCGCTGCGGCACAAGCTGGGCGTGCGTCCGGTGTTCAAGCGGATCGACAGCTGCGCGGCCGAGTTCGAGGCAGTGACGCCCTACATGTACTCGACCTATGAAAGCGGCCTTTTCGGAGCGCCGGAAAGCGAGGCGGCGCCGACCGACAGGAAGAAGATCGTGATCCTCGGCGGCGGGCCCAATCGCATAGGGCAGGGCATCGAGTTCGACTACTGCTGCTGCCACGCCTGCTTCGCGCTGGGTGAGACGGACCCCGCGAGCGGCGAAGCCGGTGCGGGCTTCGAAACGATCATGATCAACTGCAACCCCGAGACCGTCTCGACCGACTACGACACCTCGGACCGGCTCTATTTCGAGCCACTGACCGCCGAGGACGTGCTCGAAGTGCTGGAGGCCGAGAAGGCGAATGGCACGCTGGTGGGCGTGATCGTGCAGTTCGGCGGGCAGACGCCGCTTAAGCTCGCGCAGGCGCTGGAAGATGCGGGCATCCCGATCCTCGGCACTTCGCCTGATGCCATCGATCTGGCCGAGGACCGCGAGCGGTTCAACCGGCTGGTCGAGAAGCTGGGGCTGCTTCAGCCGGCGGGCAGCACCGCGCGCAGCCGTGACGAGGCGGTCGCGGTGGCGGCACGCATCGGCTATCCGGTGCTGATCCGGCCGAGCTATGTGCTGGGCGGGCGCGCGATGGAGATCGTCGACAGCCAGGCGCAGCTCGATGACTACATCGCGACCGCGGTGAAGGTTTCGGGCGAGAGCCCGGTGCTGATCGACCAGTACTTGCGCGATGCGATCGAGTGCGACGTCGATGCTCTGGCCGATGGCGAAGATGTCGTCGTCGCTGGCGTAATGCAGCATATCGAGGAAGCGGGCATCCATTCGGGCGACAGCGCCTGCACCCTGCCGCCCTACAGCCTTCCGGCCGAGATCATCGCCGAGATGGAGCGGCAGGCGGTGCTGCTCGCCAAGGCGCTGAACGTGAAGGGCCTGATGAACATCCAGTTCGCCGTGAAGGACGGCCTCGTTTACCTCATTGAGGTGAACCCGCGCGCGAGCCGCACGGTGCCGTTTGTGGCCAAGGCGATCGGCCAGCCGATTGCCAAGTATGCCGCGCGGATCATGGCGGGCGAGAAGCTCAAGGATCTGCCGCCGATCAAGCGCGACGTGCCCTATATGGCGGTCAAGGAAGCGGTGTTCCCTTTTGCGCGCTTCCCCGGCGTCGATCCGGTGCTTTCGCCCGAGATGAAATCGACCGGCGAGGTGATGGGCATCGACAGCGGTTTCCCTGTGGCCTTCGCCAAGGCGCAGCTGGGTGCCGGCATGGTGCTGCCGGCGGGCGGCACGGTGTTCGTCTCGGTCAAGGACAGCGACAAGCCTGTGATCCTGCCGGCGGTGCAGAAGCTTGATGCCCTTGGCTTCCGCATCGTGGCGACGGGCGGGACGGCGACGTTCCTCACTGCGGCGGGCGTGAAAGTCGAGCGGGTCAACAAGGTGGCGGAGGGGCGGCCGCACATCGTCGACCGGATCATTGACGGCGAGATCGCGCTGATCTTCAACACCACCGAAGGCTGGCAAAGCCACAAGGACTCGCAATCGATCCGCGCTTCAGCGCTCTATGGCAAGGTCCCGTATTTCACCACAGCGGCGGCTTCAGTCGCGGCGGCGGGGGCAATCGAGGCTCTGCGTAGCGCCGAACTTGCGGTACGCTCCTTGCAGGATTATTATCAACCCTCCACATGATCTCCAGCATTGCGGCGATTGGGGCCCGGTTCGGCTTGGTGCTGGCTGGGGTGGAACGGTTTTCCTCTTGTCCGGCGTGGCAAGGGATTGAAAGGTAAAAGGATCAAGGATGGCAAGTGTTGAAAAGCTGCCGATGCTGGCTGAAGGCTACGAGAAGCTGATGGCCGAGCTGAAGGCGCTGCGCGAAGAGCGTCCCCTGATCGTCGATGCGATCGAGGAAGCCCGCGCGCACGGCGATCTTTCCGAGAATGCCGAGTATCACGCCGCCAAAGAGCGCCAGGGCCAGGTCGAGGCTTCGATCAGCGATCTGGAAGACAAGCTGAGCCGCGCGCAGATCATTGACCCGACCACGCTTTCCGGCGACCGCATTGTGTTCGGCGCGACTGTCACGCTGCTCGACGATGCCGACAAGCCGGTGCGCTACCAGATTGTTGGCCAGGCCGAGGCGGACGCCAAGCGCGGCCGGATCAGCTACAATTCGCCGCTGGGCCGGGCGCTGATCGGCCGCCGTGTCGAGGACGAGATCGAAGTGACGGTGCCCTCGGGCGACCGCTTCTACGTCGTCGAGAAGATCGAGTTCATCTGAGGCAGTTGCGCATCGGACAGAGCTGAAACAGGAAGGCCGGGGCATGTTCCCCGGCCTTTCTTCATTCCGTTATGCCGGCTTGTGGAGGTCTGGCTCGAGCAGCCGGTGGAGATGAACCACAACGTAGCGCATTTCGGCATCGTCCACGGTGCGCTGGGCGCAGCTGCGCCAGGCGTCTTCGGCACTGGCATAGTCGGGATAGACGCCGACGAGGTCGATCGCGCTGAGATCGGTAAATTCAAGGTGCTGCGGGTCCTTGACCCGGCCGCCCATGACGAGATGCAGTTTCTGCATGGTTGGTTGGTCCGCTTGCTTGGGGAGGAGGCGAGACCTGCCACTGGCAAAATGAAGAGGGGCGCGCAAGCCCCGGGCGCTACGGAAAGCGCTGCTAATCGGCCTTCTTGCCGGGCAGGCGGCGCGCGATCACTGGTGCGAGTGTGCGCAGGGCCTTGCCGGCAAGATCGGGCAGGCGAGGCTTGTCCGGCTTGGCAGGCGTTGCGGCCTCGGTCTCGCTGCCAGCGGCAGCTGCCTTCTCACCCACTGCACCCGCGACATAGGCGGCTGCGAGTTCGAGGCCCGCTGCGGCAAGATCGGCTGCGCGGCGCGGCAGTGACATGCGCGAGAGGCTGCCCTTGCGGGTTGCTTTGTCACCAGTGACGCCGCTCCCTGCGCGTGAGAGCGCCCCGGCTACCAGCGCGCCAAGAACTATGCCACCGGCGACCATGGCAACCGGATGTTCCTCGACGAAGCCTTTGACCTTGCCGAGCGGATCGGTGGGCTTGGCGCCCCCGGCATCGGCTTCGGTTTCTGCCTCGGACTTGGGGGTTTCGCTGTCGGTCATGTCACGTCCTCGTCCGCTTCGTTGGGTGCGATGCGGGTCCTGATCAGATGGATCAATGGGCGGCGGAAGAACCACGCGGCAAGCAGCGCGAGGGTGCCGCCGATCACCGGGATATTGTCCTTCGCGACCGCCTTGGCCTCATCGACGGTGTCGATCACCCGGTCCATCGCCGCGTCCTTGATGTGGGAGGGGATCGACTTTGCCGCAAGGCCGGTGCGCAGCGCGTCCTTCCGGCCGTTGAAACGCGCCAAGGCGGCATCACGCTCCGCGCGCGCTTCCCGCAAGGTCTCCTCGCTCATGACGGGTCACTCCCGCGCTTGAGCACGCGGGTAATCGCGCCGACGCGGCGGACAACGCCGAGCACGCTAAGGCCGGTCAGCACCAGCAGGCCGACGAACACCACAGCGAGCGCGCCCCATGGGCCGATCAGCGGGCTCAGCGCGAGCAGAAGGCCCACGACCATCGCCATCAGCGCGAAGAACAACAGCGCAAGTGCCAACCCGGCGAGCACGAGAATGCCCTTCGCCCGGCCCAGGACGAAACCAACGCGCGCCTTCTGGAAGGCGATCTCGGCCGAAAGCAGCTTCTGGCCGTCTTCCAGCAGGGCGCGCGCTTCGTCGAGCAGGCTTTCGTCTGCC
The DNA here is from genome assembly GCF_027489515.1 of Novosphingobium sp. Lineage (GTDB taxonomy): Bacteria > Pseudomonadota > Alphaproteobacteria > Sphingomonadales > Sphingomonadaceae > Novosphingobium. The sequence continues at coordinate 10,891 of NZ_JAIXZS010000017.1, forward strand.
GCCGGCTCGTCGGTCCTGGTCTCGTCTTCGGTCACGCCGGTGGATCAGGCTTCCGTGGTTTCGGCGCTGTCCGCCGGCGCGGGCTTGCGGCGCAGAAAGCGCGAGAGCACGAAGCCGGCGACTGCTGCAATGCCGATCGCCTTGACCGGGCTCTTCTTCACGAAGGTCACGATCTCTTCGCCGATCTCGGGAATGTCCTTGGCCTCGAGCGTGGCGGCGGTCGACTGCAAGGTATGCGCAGCGCCGCGGGCATAGTCGCCGTATTGGACACCCAGCTTCTCGTCGATCACGCCGGCATTGCTTTCGATCGTTTCGCCAAGCGTGGAGAGCGCGGCTGTGGCCTTGCCCTTGCCCTGACGCGCTAGATCGAGCGCAACGACCTTGGCCTGCTCGGCATATTCGCCAGCCTTCTCGGTATACTCGCTGGCGGTGGCGGCGACCGTTTCGGTGATCGCGGCGGTGCGCTCGCGCGCTTCGCCGGTCAGGTTCGCGGCGCCGGCCTTGGCATCCTCGATCGCCTTGCCGAAGCGGGTGGTGACGGCCGTGGCTGTTTCGCTTGCGGCTTCCTCGATCTGCGCGATTTCGGCGGGCACGGCTTCAGGCACGGCATCGGCGACAGTTTCGATGGCGGTTTCGACCACCTTGAGCGCGGCCTTCTTGCGGCTCTTGGCAGGCTTGGCGGCGGCTTCGGGAGCCGCGTTCTCGGGGGTATCGGTCATCGTGCGGGTCCTTTCGCGGTGGCGATTCTGGATTGGTGAACAGTCCTAGACCAATTGCCGCAAGTGCGAAAGGCGCGCGCACCCGGATTTAGCGTGTGCCAGAGACTGGTGGGCGCGGCTGCCCGGTCGGAATTGCCGCTCGCCTTCCATAACTGCGCAACGGCGTGACGGTTCCAAGCTTGACCTTGTCACTCCGGCCAAGCGCAGATAGGGGCGCGCAGAACATCTTACCACACGAGGAAGCGCCCATGACCGCGATCATCGACATTCACGCCCGCGAGATCCTCGACAGCCGGGGTAACCCGACGGTCGAAGTCGATGTGCTGCTTGAGGACGGCTCGTTCGGCCGCGCTGCGGTGCCATCGGGTGCTTCGACCGGCGCGCACGAGGCGGTGGAGCTGCGTGACGGCGACAAGGGGCGGTTCCTCGGCAAGGGCGTGCTGCAGGCCGTCGGCGCGGTGAACGGCGAGATTGCCGGGGCGCTGGTGGACATGGACGCCGAAGACCAGCGCGATATCGATCAGGCGATGATCGCGCTCGACGGCACAGAGAACAAGGGCCGCCTCGGCGCGAATGCGATCCTCGGCACCAGCCTGGCAGTGGCCAAGGCTGCGGCGGATGCGCGCGGCCTGCCGCTCTACAGCTACGTCGGCGGGGTTTCGGCGCACCTGCTGCCGGTGCCGATGATGAACATCATCAATGGCGGCGAGCATGCCGACAACCCGATCGACTTCCAGGAATTCATGATCATGCCGGTCGGCGCGCCGACGCTGGCCGAAGCCGTGCGCTGGGGCGCAGAAGTGTTCCACACGCTGAAGAAGGCGCTGCACCAGAAGGGTCTTGCCACCGGCGTGGGTGACGAGGGCGGCTTTGCGCCGAACATCGCCAGCACGCGCGATGCGCTCGATTTCGTGATGGCCTCGATCGAGCAGGCCGGGTTCAAGCCGGGCACCGATATCGTGCTTGCGCTCGATTGCGCGGCGACCGAGTTCTTCAAGAACGGCAAGTACGAGATCAGCGGCGAGGGGCTCTCGCTCTCGCCGGAGGCGATGGCAGATTACCTCGCCGCGCTTACCGATGCCTACCCGATCCGCTCGATCGAGGACGGCATGAGCGAGGACGATTTCGAAGGCTGGGCCGCGCTGACGAGCAAGATCGGCAAGAAAGTGCAGCTGGTGGGCGACGATCTCTTCGTTACCAACCCCAAGCGCCTGACGATGGGCATCGCCAAGGGCCTCGCCAATTCGCTGCTGGTGAAAGTCAACCAGATCGGCACGCTGACCGAGACGCTGGAAGCTGTGAGCATCGCGCAGCGCAATGGCTATACCGCGGTCATGTCGCACCGTTCGGGGGAGACCGAGGACGCGACGATTGCCGACCTCGCGGTCGCCACCAACTGCGGCCAGATCAAGACCGGTAGCCTTGCGCGGTCGGACCGGCTCGCCAAGTACAACCAGCTCATCCGCATCGAGGAAGAGCTGGGCCAGTCGGCGCGTTACGCCGGCGGCGCGGCGTTTGGCCGTCTCGCCTGATTTAAGCGGGCGCTTAAAAACACTTCACATCCGTGCCGCTCTCTGCCAGCCTTGCTGGCGGAGAGTGATGCATGGATGAATTTCCGACGACGGCTGCGGCGGTTACGCCGGGCTGGATCAAAGCGCAGCTGACGCGCGCCGGCCTGCTGGGTGATGCGCGGATTACCGGGCTGGAATGGAAGGCCATCGGCACCGGACAGGTGGGCGACACCGCGCGCTTCACGTTGACCTACGACCGGCCCACCGCCGCGCCTGCGACTTTGGCGGGCAAGTTCGCTTCGGCGGATCCAACCAGCCGCGGCACGGCAGCGGCGATGATGCTCTATGTCAAGGAAGTGGGCTTCTACCGGACCTTTGCCGCCGGGATCGCTGTCCGCACACCGCGCGTCTACGCCGCCGAGATCAATGCGGAAGGCACCGATTTCGTGCTGCTGTTCGAGGATCTGGCACCCGAGCGCGGCGGCAACCAGCTGGAGGGCTGCGACCTTGCCGATGCCGAAGCGGCAATCCGGCAGGCGGCGGCGCTCCACAGTGCGACCATCGGCGATCCCAAAGTGCTGAATGCGCAATGGCTCCATGGGCGCGATGGGCTGCTCGCCGAGATCGGGCGGCTTTACCACCAGGCCCATGCGATCTTCAGGGAGCGTTATGATGGCCAGCTGGCGGCGGATGCGCTGGCGCTTTGCGACGAGCTCGACAAACGCGTGGAGCGCTGGCTGGGGCGCGAGCCCGAGGAGCCCTGCCTGATCCATGGCGACTTCCGGCTCGACAACATGCTCTTCGGCGTGGGGGGAGGGGCAGAACCCATCGCGATTGTCGATTGGCAGACTTGCGCCATCGGCTGCGGAATGACGGACGTCGGCTACTTCATGGGCTGCGGGATCGGCAGCGCGCTCCGGCGGCCCAACGAGGCGGCACTGCTGGCGCTCTATGCCGAGGAAATGGCACGGCATGGGGCACCGATTGCGCAGGATGTCATGATGCGGCGCTACCGGATCGGGGCGTTGCACGGGCTGTTCACCGCCGTCTTCAGCGCGGCCTTCGTGGTGCGCACCGAGCGAGGCGATGCCAACTTCCTTTCGATGGCGCGCGGCGCAGCCGAACTCGCGCTCGACCATGACAGCATCGGCGCGCTGGACGCCATGATGGAGACCGGACAATGCTGACAAACGGCGATGACTTCCCGCTGCACCAGACGCCCGAGCCGATTGCCTACTCCGGCACGGACCGCAATTTCTACGACCGCTATTTCTTCAACGGCTATGCGCCCGATGGCAGTGACTTCTTCGCGGCGGCCTTCGGCATCTATCCGCACCTCAACGTGGCGGACGCGCATTTCTGCTTCATCAAGGATGGGGTGCAGCATTCGCTCCATGCCTCGCGCGAGCTCAAGATGGAGCGGCTGGACCTCACCTGCGGCCCCATCGCGATCCGCGTGGAGGAACCTTTGAAGCGCCTTGCGATCAGCGTGGAGGGCGAGGGTATCCGCGCCGAGATCGTGTTCATGGGGCGCGCCTTTCCGATCGAGGAACCGCGCTTCATCCACCGTATCGGCCCTCGCACCTTCATGGACTATACGCGGCTGACGCAGAACGGGCATTACACCGGCTGGGTCGAGATCGACGGCGTGCGCATCGCGCTGAAGCCGGGGACCGTCGGCACGCGCGACCGCAGCTGGGGCGTCCGGCCCGTCGGCACCAGCGACACGCAGCCGCATGGGCACGGCGTCGTGCCGCAGTTCTTCTGGCAGTGGACGCCGATCAACCTGCCCACCAGCAGCGTTTTCTTCCATATCAACGCCGACGCGAACGGCGCGCCGTGGAACACGCGCGCGGTTCTCGCACCTGACGGGGCGGGGCATGACGGGTTCTTCGAAACACCTTCAGCCAAGCTGGACGCGCCGCTGCAGCCGGGTACGCTGTGGCCCGCAGGCGGCGAGCTGGTGATCGGCGGAGGGGATGAGCCGCTGACGCTGACGTTCGAACCCTTGCAGCGCTTCCAGATGCGCGGGCTCGGCTATACCTCGCCCACATGGGGCCACGGCCTGTACCACGGCGCGCTGGAAGTGGAGCGCGAGGATATCGTGCTGGCGGACATCGACCCCAAGCGGATGGACAACTTCCACGTCCAGATCGTGAGCCGCGTAACGACGAGTGCAGGCGAGGTGGGCACGGGCGTGTTCGAGCAGCTTATCTTCGGCGCCTACAAGCCGCTGGGCCTGGGTTGAGGGCAAACCCGTGAAAAGCCCCTCCCCACCGGGGAGGGTAGCAGGACGGAGCAGATTTCAGGGCACCCGCCGCACCGGCACCGGCACGTTGCAGATATCGACCCCGCCCGCCGGCCGGATGTAAAAGGAATCGCGCCGATTGGCACGTGCATCGGCATAGGCGGCGAAGCTCTTGCTCTCGGTCGAGAGATACTCGTAGCGCGGCAGGCCAGGCACATCGCTGCCGATGCGGATCGAGAGGATCGGTGTGCGCTCCTGAGCCGTCTTGTAGAAGCCGATATCGCCGGTGCCGCGCGGCAGGCTGGCAAGGTGCTCCATCCCCTCGATCACCCGGCCGACGACGGCGATATTGCGATCGAGCTGGCGCGGGGCTTGTCCGATGACGGCATAGAGCTCCGCGCCCGAGCCGGTATCGGGCGGATAATCGCGGCCGACGCCGACGGTACCGTAGCAGTGGATGGGCCACATCGCCTTGGCATCGGAACCGAGCGGCCAACCACTGCGAAACTCGACGCTTTCGGCATAAGCATCCTTCGACAGCCCGGCGATCGTGCCTCCTCGGCTCTTGTCAAGGAACGCCTTGACTTCAGGTGAACCTGCAGTCGCTGCGTAATCCTCTGCCGGCATCACCTTCAGCCCCGCTGGCAGCGCCTTGGCCTTGGCCTTGTCCTCGCCGTCCGGATCGCCCCATTGCACGACATAGCCGTCCTGCACGCGGTTCACGCTCGTGCCGTCCCACCACTTTGCGGCAGCGAGCGCGCGGATATTGCCGATCCACCCTTGCGAAAACGGCGCTGGCAGCAACTGGATTACCACCCGCCTCGCCGCGCCCTTGGCATCGGGTGCCAAGTCCATCACCAGCAGTTCGGACGGAGCGATGGGCGCCCAATCCGCACCCGGAGCTGCAGCGATAATCTCGGAAGGCGCAAGAGCCGGACCTTGCGTGGGCGCTGGCGCTGGCGCGGCAGAGCAACTTGCGAGCAGGGCGGCACACATCAGAAGCGACTGTTTCATGAAACCGACTGTGCCAGCCTTCGCGCGCTTGCGAAAGCGCTTCCATGCGGTTAGGGCCGCGCCTTCCAGTGCATGCGGAGCGGTGGCCGAGTGGTCGAAGGCGCTCGCCTGGAAAGTGAGTATACGCCAAAAGCGTATCGAGGGTTCGAATCCCTCCCGCTCCGCCATTTCCGTTTGATTTGTTGAAACTTTTTCAGCCAAAGGGCGAGGGTTCCCATAAAGGCTCCACAATAGATCGCTCGCTTGCGGCTGGACCGCACTGGAAATTGCCGCTCGAATGGCGCGCGCCGGGCGATCCGGCAGAACCGCAATCCATGCCGGCGGAGGGCGGCTACGCGCGCCAAGAGGCACCGATCAAAAGGCAGGGCGCTGTCAAAGGAATTGCACTGTATGGCGATGAGGCATTGTCGGAGCTAGGGCCGGGGCATGCCTCGCCCTCGCAAACCAGCTAATCCGTTCCGTTATTTCCACTCCTCGCCGGAGGTGATCCGGCTCGTAGTGATGATGTACGTCCGCTTTCCGCTGTCGTTGCGGAACGTCGAAGACCTGTTGTTCGAGCGGGGGATCGACATCTGTCACGAGACGGTCCGGCTTTGGTGGAACAGGTTCGGTCCGATGTTTGCGGCTGACATTCGGCGGCAGCGGGTCAGCCGGATGCGAGGCTTCCGGCACTGGCGGTGGCACGTGGACGAGGTCTACGTGAAGATAAACGGCGAGATGCATTACCTCTGGCGTGCCGTCGACCAAGAGGGCGAAATTCTGGAGAGCTATGTCACCAGGAAACGTAACAAAGCCGCGGCTCTTCGGTTTCTGAAAAGGGCGCTGAAGCGCCATGGGCGGGCCGAAGTCATCGTGACGGACGGGCTCAGGTCGTACCCAGCAGCAATGCGCGAACTCGGCAACGAGCAGCGTCGTGAGATGGGGAGGCACGCCAACAATCGCGTCGAAAATTCGCATCTGCCATTCCGGCGACGAGAGCGTGCCATGCTCCGCTTCAGACAAATGAAGTCGCTACAAAAGTTCGCCTCAGTCCACGCCTCGATCCACAACCACTTCTCCCAAGAACGCCACCTCGTCGACCGACAGACTTACAAGCGTCGCCGCTTGGCCGCCTTGGCCGAGTGGCAGTCGCTTGCGAGCTGAAGACTGGTCGGGGCAGGGGACGCCTTACCCGCAGAGACCGTTTTGCATCCGACTGATAGCTCCCCCGCGAGGAAAAGCTGCTCGCGCTCGGCTCCTATCCCGGCGCTCTCCTCGCAGACGCCCGCGAGTGGCGCGCGCGAGGCAGGCGGCGTTGTCGACCTGCTGCTCAAGGTCGAGCGCTGCGGCTCGATCGAAACGGTCAAGCGGATCCGGCACCGTGTTGATGCGGGCGATGTCGCCGCACGTCGCGCGCGACTATTCTGCCGCGCACGAGAGCGTCCGCCGCACCTCCTCACCCACGCTTTACTGCCATTATGATCGCATGCTGTTCGCATTGCTCGGTCGTGGATGACCCCGGGCCCCGATCGGTCTCGATCACCGTGACCGCGAAGCCACTGCGGGCGAGTGTTCCAGCAAATCTGTCGTCGTGAGACGCAGACCAGACGCCAAGTATTCCGCCCTCTTTCAAAGCAGACCACGCGGCTGCGACCCCGTCTCGGGAATAGAGCCAATCGTTCGCCTGGCGCGTAAGGCCTTCCGGTCCGTTGTCGACGTCGAGCAGGATGCAATCGTAACCTTGCACCGCGGATTCAATCAGAAAGGCAACGTCATTCTGCACCAGTTGCACGCGCGGGTCATCGAGACACCCATCGGTGATGCGCGCCATGGGCCCTTTCGCCCACTCAACGATCTTCGGCACGATTTCAGCAACCGTCACTTCAGCATCGCTTCCGAGCGCCCGGAGAGCGGATCTCAGCGTGTAACCCATGCCATAGCCGCCGATAAGCATGTGAACCGGGGTGCGACGGCCCAGTTCTGCGCACACCGCGCTGGCGAGCACACCTTCCGAGGCTGAAAGGTCTGTGCTCATCAGTTCGTTGTTGTCGAGAAGGATCGCGAAATCAGAACCACTCTGGATGAGGCGGAGCCTGCTCCCTTCCGGAACGAAAGCGGTGTCGACGAGGTGCTCGCCCGCATTCAAGGCGGAGATGCCGCCCGCATTGGCAGGATGCTGCAAGGGCTACTTCTTGCGTGCCTTGCGGGCCGCATACTTTGCGTCCCGAACCGCCTTGCGCTCCGCGTCGGTAAGAGCAGGCGCTATCTTGGCAGCGCGCTCAGCCTTTTCGGCAAGTTCCTGCGCCTTTTTTGCGCTCAGCAATGCGCGCTTTTCGGCCTGCATTTTCTCACGCGCCTCAGCCGCGGCCAAGCGCTCGGCCAGCACTGCGGGATCCAGCGGGGCTTGTGCCTTGAGCTTTGCGAGTGCCTTGTCTCGCGCAGACGCTGCCGCCGCGCGCCGGGCCTCGAACCCGGGTTCCTTGTAGCCTGCCATAAACGGGGTTTTCTCCGAAGGGGGGCAATTGCTTTTCCCTGCGATGGGATCGCAATCCGCCAGGATGCATCCGGTGGCGAGCATTGCCCACGCCTGAGATCTCGACCAGCGTGGCGGCGTAGCTGCACCGACATGGCGGCCCCTACGCCGTGTGGCGGCCTATGTCACGGATTGATGTTGAACGGGAAGGTAGTCTCAAAAGGACTGCACCACTGAGGTCCCTACAGAAGTTCGCCTCCGTGCATGCCTCGATCCATAACCACTTCTCCCAGGAACGCCATCTCGTCGACCGAGAGACATAGAAGCTTCGCCGCGCGGCCGCATTGGCCGAGTGGCAGAACCTCGTTGCCTGAGCCGCGGCGCGGTGAGGCTGGTGGAGGCCGCTTTATATCGGGCTGACACCTCGATGGCCACTCATGGCCTGGGCGGGAGGCTCCGATCCGCAGGTGACGAGCTAGCAAAGAGCTTCTCGAGCGTGAAGCTTCTCGCGCGCATGCTTGCACCCCAGAGAAAAAATTCTTCGCCAAATGCATCCGCTGGCAGGCTGCCTTCGTATCCCCTTGCGAAAGCCGGAAATCGTCGACCCGGCCGATCAAGGGAGCGTACCTCATCATGTTGTCTGTTCAGACGAAGATCGCCATTGCGATCTCCGCCGGGATCGCGCTTTGCGCCATCCCGTTTGCCGCCGCACATGCCGCCGAGGCACCTGCGGCTGACACGGAATCCCCGGCCATGGCTGCGGCTGATGGCGTTGACTCCAATGGCCCTGCGAGCGAACCGCTCGCGCCGGAAACGCGCCAATCGGTTCTTCCGCAGGGTGGACGCCTGCTGCTGACCGGCGGTGTATCGACAATCGAAGGCGCCGGGGGCGGCGGGATTGTCCCCTGGGCGCTGATCGGCAGCTACGCCACGCGCAACCAGATTGGCGCAAGCGCCTTTGTGACGGGCGTCGACACGCAGGACTTCACTTTGGCCTCCTACGGCGGCGCGGTGAGCTTCTACAACCGGCTTGAGCTATCGGTCGCGCGGCAGAACTTCAACTTGCGTGAAGTCGGCGCCGCGATCGGGCTCGGCAATCGCTACACGGTCAGCCAGACCATCATCGGTGCCAAACTGCGGCTGTTTGGTGATGCTGTGCTCGATCAGGATACGCTCCTGCCGCAAGTCGCAGTTGGCGTGCAGTACAAGATCAATGACGACAGGACGGTCGTGGGCGGTGCACTCGGGTTGAAGCGCAAGGGCGTCGATATCTACGCTTCGGCGACAAAGATCATCCTGTCGCAAAGCCTGCTGCTCAACGCCACCTTGCGCCTGACCAAGGCCAACCAGTTCGGCATTCTCGGGTTTGGCGGGCTCGGCGGCAAGGATCAGGCCTACAAGCCGCAGTTCGAGGGTTCGGCAGCGCTTCTGCTGACCCGCAAGCTCGCCATCGGCGGTGAATACCGCACCAAATCGAACCGTCTCGAAGGCGCGCTGGGCGGTACGTCGTTCCGCGAAGAGAACGCCTACGATTTCTTCGTGGCTTACGCACCCACCCGCAACATCTCGATCACCGCCGCCTACGCACGGCTCGGGCAGATCGCGCTCGCCCGCCAGAACGGAGCCTATGTCTCGCTCCAGCTCGGCTTCTGATCAGCTTTCATCAAGGACACTGCCATGTTGAAGACCACCCTTTCGCTGGCGCTGCTGCTCGGCGTCCCGGCCACCGCGTTTGCGCAGGAGAACCTCGCCCCGAACTACAATGTCACTGAGCCGGCGGTGAGCGATCCGTCGATCAAGCCCAAGGCTCCCACCGTTCCGGTCATCACCGATGACGAGCATCTCTACGAGACCTTCGGTGGCCGGGAGGGCCTCACCGCGCTGATGGACGATGCCATGGCGCGTTGGCTCAAGAACCCCAGGACGCGCCCGTTTTTCGAGAATGCAGATCAGACAAAGATCAAGGCGCTGCTGGTCGAGCAGTTCTGCGTGATCATGCACGGCCCCTGCACATACTCGGGCCGCACGATGGCCGAGGCGCATCGCGGCATGAACGTGAAGGAGGGCAACTTCTACGGCCTCGTGGAGGAACTGCAGGTGGCAATGAACAAGCGCCATATTCCTTTCCGCGCACAGAATCGGCTGATTGCCGCACTCGCGCCGATGCACCGCGACATCATCGACAAATGATTGCGCTACGTCTCCCGATCCTGTCATTCATGGTGGCCAGCGCGATGGCGCTGGCCACCAGCGCCAGGGCAGAACCTGCCGATACCCTGCCCGGGGCGAGGCTCTATCAAGCGCGGTGCGGCACTTGCCACAGCCTCGATGCCAACAGGATCGGACCGGCGCATCGCGGGGTTTTCGATAGAGCGGCAGGCACCGCCCCCGGGTACAGCTATTCGCCCGCGCTCAAATCGTCAGGCATCATCTGGAATGCTGCAAATCTCGATCAATGGCTGCAAGGCCCGCAAAAGCTGGTCAAGGGCTCGAAGATGTACTTCGTGGTGCCCAGCGCAAGTGATCGTGCGGCGATCATCGCTTACCTTTGCGCGGCTTCGGGCAAATGAAACATCTCTGCGGCGGTGCAAGCCCAAGCAACTGATCAGCCAGGTTGAGCAATGCGCGTTAACAGAATGATCCAACCGCACCCGCGTTGTGACAAAGGGATAGCGATGCTAATTCTCGTACGATGACTGCCCTTTCCGTTGATCCAGAGCAGTCCTTCCTGATCGCCGCGCTCCAGCGCGTTGCTGGCGGCGACAAGCTTGCCTTCCGCGAGCTCTATCGCAGAACCTGCGCGAGGCTTCTTGGCGTCTGTCTGCGCGTCACCGCCGACCGTCAGGAAGCGGAGGACGTTTTGCAGGAAGTCTACGTTACAGTCTGGCAGAAGGCGGCAATGTTCGATCCGTCGCGCGCCAGTCCGATCACATGGCTTGCTACTCTGGCACGCAATCGCGCGATCGATCGTCTGCGCGCTAACGGGCGGCGGATCACCACCCCGATCGAAAGCATCGACGAACCCGCCGACGAGAGCGCGGGCGCACTTGAGCAGTTGCTCGAAGCGGAAAGCGAGCACGACATCACGGTTTGCATCGAGGAACTGGCAAATGGCGATGCTGTGCTGGTGCGCACAGCTTTCTTCCAGCAGGCAACCTATGCCGAACTCGCGACGCGCTCCGGCATGCCTCTCGGCACGGTCAAAAGCCGGATCAGACGCGCGCTGATCAAGTTGAAGGCGTGCCTGTCATGAGCGATGAGGACGATGTGCTGGCCGGCGAGATTGCGCTGGGTCTGCTTGATGGACCGGAGCGCGAGGCTGCGGTTCGGCGCCTAGGCAGCGATGCCGCACTGGCGGAGCGGGTTGACTGGTGGCGCGAGCGCTTCGAGCCACTTTCGGCTAGCGACAGCATAGAGCCAAGCGAGGGCCTGTGGCAGCGCATTGAGTCCATGCTGCCCGGCAACGACAACACGGCACTGATCGAGGCGCGGCGTTGGCGCGCTGCGGCCCTGGCTGCCACGCTCGTCGCGGGGCTGCTGGGCACGGCACTGGTGCTGCGTCCAGCGCCGGTGCCACCGGAAGCGCCAACGGCAGCCGCGCCGGCCCCTGTGCTCCTCGCCAGCATTGCCGGCGAAGGCGGAGTTGTTGCGACGATCGCCTACAATCAGACTGCCGGCGATCTCACGATTGCCCCCGGCAAGCTCAATGCCGGCAAGCGCGATGCCGAATTGTGGATCATTCCGGCCGATGGCACGCCGCGCTCGCTCGGCACGATCGATCCCGTCCTGGCAGCCACGCGCCCCGCGCGCGCCAACCTCCGCCGTCTGATCGCGCAGGGAGCAACATTCGCGATCTCGCTTGAGCCTCGTGGCGGTTCGCCCACGGGCCTGCCTACCGGCCCGATCCTCGGAACCGGAAAAATCAGCGGAAGCTGAAGCCGGAGCGCATCCGTGCGCGGCATTGCGTCGTATCTCCTTTGCCACCCTGATGGAGGGGTGGCCACGAGACAGGAGATATTCTGCGTATGCGCAGGTTTCACACGATCGCCGCGGTTACGGCGCTGGCCATTGCCCCACTGACAGCGCTTGCCGGCCACGCGCTGGCCAATCCCATGGTTGGCGGTGCAGCGATGTACAGCACCAGGACCATCGTCGATAACGCCGTCAACTCGAAGGACCACACAACGCTGGTCGCCGCAGTCAAGGCGGCAGGCCTCGTTGATACGCTCTCCAGTCCGGGGCCGATCACGGTATTCGCACCCACCAATGCCGCGTTCGCCAAGCTGCCCGCAGGCACGGTCGAGACGCTGCTCAAGCCGGAAAACAAGGGCACGCTGACGTCTGTGCTCACCTATCACGTAGTGGCGGGCCGGATGACGAGCGGCGACATTGCGAATGCGATCAAGGCCGGCCACGGTCGCGCGACACTGACCACCGTGCAGGGCGAACCCCTGACGGCAACCATGCGCGGCAAGATGCTTGTGCTGACCGATGCGAAAGGTGGCCAAGCAATGGTTACGATTGCCAATGTCATGCAATCGAACGGCGTCATCCATGTCGTTGATACGGTACTCATGCCCTGAGCGACGGGGCAACGAACCTTTGGCCCGCAGCTGACTAGCCTCGGCTGTGGGCTCTTCGGCCCTCGGACAACGCGGACGCGATGTACGGCAAAAGCGTTAGTCCCGTCATGGCGAAGACGTCGCGCCGTATCATAGTGTCAGGAATGCGGGCCACAGTGCAATGCTCCGCGCAGAACCAGGTCTGCGACAGAACGACACCCCTGCCGTGATGAGCCAAGCGGCAGGCTCTGCCACAAGCGGACGTCCACAATGGCATGGAGGAATGACTGGCTCGGGCCGCAACTTGCCCGATCCTGCCGCGCACCCGTGAAGACCTTCTTTCGCTCGATAGTGTTTCGTTTCTCGGGAGTTTTTTCAAACCTTCCCGCAACGGATGCCACATCGCGTGCTCACATCTCTGGAAGCCGGCCGGATAGCCGAGTTCCGGAGGCGCTCGGACATGATCAGGCCGAGTGCCGGCTTGCGCCATGCTGGGGCGCGATGCGCGTGAGTTCTGCCAGGAAGGTATCCAGCACTTCCCCTTTGAGGACGAAATTGTGCCGGAAATCCGGCAGGATACCGCTCTCGATGGTAGCGGAAAGGCTGGCACGCGCGCGTGCGATACGGCTCTTGATCGTGCCGACCGCGACGCCGCAGATCTCGGCCATCTCGCTGTAGCTGATGTGGCCCACTCCGGCGAGGATCAGGACCTCGCGCTGGGCCGGGGGGAGCAGCGCCATTGCGCGCAGGACATCGCTGGCCTCGATGCCGACTTGCTGTGTGGCAGGCGTGCTGAGAATCCGCTCAGCCTCGATCTCGTTGTATTCACCCACAAAACGCAGGCGCCGGATCTGGCCGAAATAGACATTGCGCAGGATCGTAAAGGTCCACGCTTTGAAACTGGTGCCAGCCGCAAACCGCGCGCGCGCACCCCAGGCGCGCAGAAGGGTCTCCTGCGTCAGATCGTCCGCCGTGTCACGATTGCCGCACAGCGATCTCGCGAAGGCGCGCAGATGCCGGATAGATCCGTTGATCTCCACGCGAAAGGCACTGTCCGAAAGACACGCGCTGCGCGGGGCAGCGCGCTCGCCCCCGGAATCCAGAACGTCAGCCATCGCTTATCCTTATGGTTATCCACGATGCCTCCCGAAGCATAAACGTATAGACAGTCGGAAGGTTCCGCCACCCGGCGGATCATCGCAAATAAATCATCGCGCCGCAGACGCGCCTGCTGGCAGCCTTCCGACGGCAGGCGCGCGGCGCGGTTCAGGCTGTGACGGCGTCGGCCACCTTGCGCACTTCTTTGGCGGCCTTTTTCGCCGCCTTGCGCGCAATGCGGCGCGCCTCATCGAGGCCGGTGGCGCGGCTGCGCTGGATGTAGAGCAGCCCGCCTGCGATCAGTCCCACCGCCACGAGCCCGGACAGCGAACGAAGCGCGATCCGCGTCGTCGCAAAGGCGGCGACGGAGGCCAGCAGGGGGCTGTTCTCGAACACGTCGCCAATCCGTTCGGCAAACGGCGTTTCAAGAGCACTGCGGATGGTCTCGCTGATGTTGGTTTCCTGGTTCATGAAGCTGGTCTTTCCTGTGTGTGAGGTCTCATGACGTTGCGGAACGCTGCTGGCGTTGCGCGATCGATCCTCAAACGCGTGGCTTCGCTTGTGGTTCCTCCGGCGCGGTTCCTACGCCGCAGCAGGGAACCGTTTGGCCGTGCCAACGTTTCTGTCGGCGCGGGGCATACAAGCCGCGCAGGAGAGCAAACGCCATGAAACCCGAGATCCGCGATGCATTCTGGCAGGCCCTGGCACGAAGCCCTATCGTGATGCTCCGGCTGGCAGGAGCAGGTGAACGCACAGAGCACGCGCTCGCAAATCCGATGACCGCGCAGATCGACAGCAATGCTGCCGGCTGCGTCTGGTTCTTCATGAGCCGCGACAGCGCTTTGGCCGCAGGCGGTCCGGCGCAGGCCGATTTTTCGGCCACTGGCCACGATGTTTTCGCGGTGCTGGAAGGAGAGCTTGTCGAGGAAGTTGATCCGGCCGTGTTCGACAGGTTCTTTACCGAAGAGGTCGCAGCCTGGTTCGTGGGCGACAAAGCATCGGACGAGGCGCTGCTGATGCGGTTCGACATCGCCAATGCAGAAGTCTGGATGAAGGACCTGTGGGTCTCCGGTCTGCTCCGCTGCCTGACGGGCCAGGCACAGCAGAAGGGCGATCATGACAGCGGTCCGATAAGCTGAGCCTGCCGCCTTCCGGTCGTGTGCCTCAGGGCTCCGTCGGTGATGTCGTCCAGCCCAGCGCGGGGATGGTGATCGAACGGCGACCCGAAAGATCCGTGCGGGCGACGATGATGTCGCGCTCTTCCATGTAGCTGAGCACACGCCGCGCCCGGCCGAGCGAGCTGGTGCCATATACCAGCGCGAGTTCCTGATCGCTCGGGCAGGGGCGGCTCTCGCTGGCGGCGCGTGCGATGAGGAGGAAGGCACCGAGCATGTCGTCCGGCACGCGGCGTCCGGCCTCGAGCGCGGGGGCCCATTCATCCTCGAGGCCCTCGAAGATACCGGCGCGGGCGGCGGCGAGGCGGCGGGTGAAGCCGGCCAGATCAAGCGGCGCGTGACGTAGACCGTGCATCCGGCAGCGGACCTGGAAATCCTGGAAGAGCACTGCGGTCGTCTTGCCGGTCGCTTCCTCGTCCGCGACAATGGCGCGCAAGGCAGCGACCATGACTGGCTCCGGATCGACCGGCTCGGGCGGGTCCTCGGCGACAGGCTCCAGCGGCAGCCGCGCAAGCTCCTCGAGGACGAGCGTGGCCGGCTGCGGACGCGGGGTCGGGACAGGCGGGGGCAGGGGGGCCTCGGCCTGGCCAGCGAGCAGGAACTCGCGCATGTCGAGCGAGGGCGCGCTCGGCAGCGGCACCAGCACCGGGCTGCTGCTGCGCGCCGAGGTCTCTACGGGTCCGATCTTCAGCATGACAGGGCGCCGCGCGATGGCGGGGCCGAGCCCGAGGAAAGTGCCGCGCGCCAGATCGCGGATGGATTCGGCCTGCCGCCGCTCCATCCCGAGCAGATCGGCGGCGCGCGCCATGTCGATATCGAGGAAGGTACGGCCCATCAGGAAGTTGCTGGCCTCTGCAGCAACGTTCTTGGAAAGCTTGGCGAGGCGCTGGGTCGCGATGATCCCTGCAAGCCCGCGTTTGCGCCCGCGCGACATGAGGTTGGTCATCGCGCCCAGGGAGGCGCGGCGCACATCCTCGCTCACCTCGGCCCCGGCGGCGGGCGCGAAGATCTGCGCTTCATCAACCACCACGAGCGCGGGGAACCAGTGCTCGCGCGGGGCATCGAACAGGCCCATGAGAAACGCCGCAGCGCAGCGCATCTGGCCTTCCATTTCCAGCCCCTCAAGGCTGAGCACGACTGAGGTGCGATGCTCGCGGCAGCGCCGCGCGAAGTGCGTGATCTCGGCAACGGAATAGTCGATCGCCTCGATCGAAACATGGCCGTAGGGGCCGGAAAGAGTAACGAAATCGCCCTCGGGATCGATGATGACCTGCTGGACTTCCCCCGCGCTCTTCTCGAGCAGGCGGCGCAGGAGATGCGACTTGCCCGAGCCGGAATTGCCCTGGACGAGCAGACGCGTGGCGAGAAGCTCCTCCAGATCGACCAAGGCCGCACCCCCGGCGCCGTCGAATCCCATGTCTACCTTGAGTGTCATCCCGCGCCGCATGGCCTGTTTGCGCGCGGCGGGGCAAGACCCCGACATGGCCTTATGCGGTGAAAACGGTGCGCTGCCACATTGAACAGCTCCTGCCACGGGAGCGAAACTCGTAGAGCGACACGAAAGAGGGAGATTCGCGGGTGAACAAGGCGGTCAGTCTGGGACAGGCCCTGCGCCGTGCCGTGCATTTGCGCGGCGACGGGGTGGCGGTCATCGACGGGACCAAGACGTTTACCTGGAAGGCTTTTTCCGATCGGGTTGCGCGTCTGGCGGGGGTCTTCTCCGCGATGGGGCTGTCGCATGGCGGCCGGGTCGTCCTGCTTTCGCTCAACAGCCACCATTCGCTCGAATGCTTCTTTGCCGCGATCCATGCGGGCGGGGCCATCACCCCGCTCAACCACCGGCTGGCGCTGGGCGAACTGTGCGATCAGGTGGCGGACTGCAAGCCGGACGTGATCGTGCTGGGTGAAGGCTTCAGCGAGCTTCGCGGCGATCTGCTGGCGGCGGCGGGCGGCGCGGTGCCGCTTCTCCATGCAGGAGATGGCGAAGCGCCCGCCGGAATGCGCAGTCTCGATGGCCTGATCGAGGGGACCGATCCGCTGCCCGATCAGGGGCGCTGCGGTGATGATCTTGCGGTCCTGATGTACACCAGCGGCACCACGAGTGCGGCCAAGGGCGTCATGCTCAGCCACGCCAACTTCGTCGCCAATACCGCCAACACCTATGGCGAACTCGGCTTCGGGCCCGATATCGTTCACTTGCATCATGGCCCGCTCTTCCACGTCGCGGCCGCCGCGCGGGTGTTCTCGGTGACCCATGCGGCGGGCACGCACGTGCTGCTTCCGCGTTTCGTAGCGGGTGAAGTCATCGCCGAGATAGAACGCACCAGGGTCACGCACGCCACGTTTGTTCCCACGATGCTGCGCGCGATGCTCGATGATCCGGCACTCGCGAGCGCGGACCTCTCGTCGCTGCGGGTGCTGTCCTATGGTTCGGCTCCCATGCCCGAGCCACTGCTGCGGGAGATCATGACAGCCCTGCCCGGTGCGGGGTTCCTGCAGTCCTACGGCATGACCGAGTTGTCACCCGTCGTGACGATCCTCAATGCCCGGGATCACCTGCCGGAAAACTGGGCGAGCGGCCGACTGCGCTCGGCGGGAAAGCCGGTTCTCTTTGCCGAACTTGGCGTGGTCGATGCGCAGGACCGCCCGCTGCCACCCGGCGAGGCGGGCGAGATCGTCGCGCGCGGGCCGAATGTGATGTTGGGTTACTGGAACCGGCCTGACTTGACCGCAGAGGCGCTGCGCGGCGGCTGGATGCACACCGGCGACATCGGCTACTTCGACGATGCGGGCTATCTCTTCGTGATCGACCGGCTCAAGGACATGATCATTTCCGGGGGCGAGAACGTCTACTCGCTTGAGGTGGAAAACGCGCTGTCCGCGCACCCGGCGGTTTCGCAGTGCGCCGTGTTCGGCCGCCCACACGAGCACTGGGGTGAGGCCGTGCATGCCGTCGCCACCCTCAAGCCTGGCATGGCGACGACGACGCATGAGCTCATCGCGCATTGCCGGGCAATCCTTGCACACTACAAGTGCCCGCGCACGCTGGAGATCCGGGACCAGCCCATGCCGCTGAGCGGCGCGAACAAGATATCGAAGGCCGCGCTCAAGGAAGAACTGCGCGCCCGTGAGGCTGCCGGAGGGGCCTGACCGGTCCTGTCCCAAAAATGCGAGTTGCCGGAGTGCTCGCCCGTCGTCAGCCTTGGCGCAAAGCACAAGGGAAGAGGCGGGCCGGCATCCATGATCGATCCATACGTCTATGTCGTGATCGTCAGCGCGCTGGCGCTGCTCGCCTATTACTTCACGCTGCTGATGGCTGGGTTGGCGCGCGGCCGGTTCAAGATCCCGGTGCCCTCGCACAGCGGGCCGGAGGAATACGAGCGCTATGTTCGCGCGCACCAGAACACGCTGGAGCATCTGGTGCTGTTCCTGCCGGGGATGTGGCTCTTTGCCTATGTGGTAAGCCCGTACTGGGCTGCCGGGATTGGCGCGATCTGGCCGTTCATGCGGGTGCTCTATGCGCGCGGCTATCACCGGGCGGCGGAGAAGCGGCTGATTCCGCTCTATATTTCGATGCCGCCGATCTACACCTTCGTGCTCGGCTCGCTGATCGGCGGGATCGTTCGCGTGATACAAGGAGCCTGAGGCATGGCCGATTATGACCTCGTGATCCGCGGCGGCACGATCGCCGATGGCAGCGGCGGCGATCTGATCGCGGGCGATCTCGCCATTGCGGGCGGACGCATCGCCGCCATCGGCGCGTTCAGCGGGCGCGGCGCTGAGGAAATCGACGCCAAAGGACGCATCGTCACCCCCGGCTTCATCGATGTCCACACCCATTACGACGGCCAGTGCATCTGGGCGGAGGAACTGTCCCCCTCCTCGGCGCACGGGGTAACGGCAGCAGTCATGGGCAATTGCGGCGTCGGCTTCGCGCCTTGCCGCAAGGCCGATCACGACATGCTGATCAACGTGATGGAAGGCGTGGAGGATATTCCCGGCGTGGTGATGACCGAGGGGCTTTCCTGGGATTGGGAGACCTTCCCCGAATACCTCGACAAGGTTGCTGCCCAAAAGCGCGATATCGACGTGGCCGCGTACCTCCCGCACTCGCCCTTGCGTGTCTATGCCATGGGTGAGCGCGGTGCTGCGCGTGAACCTGCGACCGAGGCGGACCTCGCGCTGATGCGGCATCTCACTGCCGAAGCGATCCGCGCGGGCGCAATCGGCTTTGCCACCTCGCGGCTTTCGATCCACAAGACCGCCGATGGCGGCGCGATCCCAACGTTCGATGCCGATATCGCCGAGCTTGAAGCAATTACGCGCGGCATGGGCGACGTGGGTGCAGGCACCTTCCAGGTTGTGCTCGATGCCTTTGTCGGGTGGGACAAGGAATACCGCGTGATCGAGCGCGTGATCGCCGCGAGCGGACGCCCGGCCACCTTCACGTTGGCTTCGGGCAACGATGCGCCGCCGCGCTGGCGGCGGGTGCTCGAAAAGCTGGAGGCGACCAATGCTGCGGGCGGGGTTGCGCACGCGCAGGTCATGCCGCGCCCGATTGGCCTCATCGCGGGGCTGGAACTCACGGTCCATCCCTTCGTGCTCTGCCCGAGCTGGAGCAAGATCGCGCACCTTGCGATCCCCGAACAAGTCGCCGCGATGCGCGATCCGGCGCTGCGGGAGGCGCTGCTGACGGAGGATTTCGAACCCGGGCATCCCTTCAATGCCCTCGCGCGCAACTGGCGCTGGCTGTTCCCGCTCGACAATCCGCCGGATTACGCGCCGCCTGCGCACATGAGCATGGCGGGCCAGGCCGCCGCACGTGGCTGCACGCCGCAGGAGATCGCCTACGACCGGATTCTGGAGACGGATGGGCGCGGGCTGTTCCTGGCCGCGCTGGGGAACTACGAGAACGCGACGCTCGACAGTGCACACGAGATGCTGAAGCACCCCTATTGCGTGCCCGGCCTCGGCGATGGCGGCGCGCATTACGGCGCGATCTGCGATGCGAGCTATTCGACCTATCTGCTCACCCAGTTCGTCAAGGGTGAGGGGCCGCTGAAGCTCGATCTGGCCGAAGCGGTGCATTTGCTGAGCCAGAAGGCCGCACGGGCGGTCGGGCTGAATGATCGCGGCCTGCTGAAGGTTGGCGCGCGAGCCGACCTCAACGTGATCGACCTCGACGGTCTCTCGCTGCACTTGCCCGAAGTGGTGCGCGATCTGCCCGCCGGCGGACGGCGACTGCACCAGCGCGCGAGCGGCTACGAGGCCACGATCGTCGCCGGCGAGGTGATCCGGCGTTTTGATCAATCGACCGGCGCGCGGCCGGGCAAGTTGATCCGCGGGGCCGGATACCGGTCCGCCGCCTAGAAGATCGAAGTCCCCATTCCGCCATCGACCACCAGCGACTGGCCGGTCACGAAACTAGCCTGCGCGCTGCACAGCATTGCGACCAGCGCGCCCAGATCCTCGGCATCGCCGAAGCGCCCGGCGGGAATGCGCACGGCTTTGACGAAGGCGGCGACTTCCTCGTCGTAGGTGCGGCCATTGGCGGCGGCGCGCGGGTTCATCATCTCCTCGATCCCCGGCGTGTGGTGCATTCCGGGCAGAACCGAATTCACGGTGACGTTGAACCGGGCGAGCTCCTTGGAAATCGCGTGGCAATAGTTGGCGAGCGCGGCGCGCGGCGGGCCTGAAAGCACGCGCATCGCTGCGGGATACTTGGCGGCGCCGGTGCTGATATTGACGATGCGGCCCCAGCGCCGTTCCATCATTGGCCCGCTCACTGCCTTGATATAGTCGATCGGGCTGAGGAGCGCGGTCGCCACCGAGCGTTCGAATTCCTCGCGCGAGACGTCACGGAAATCGCCGGTGAAGGGCGGCGGCGCGCAGGTCGCGACGAAGATATCGGGATCGGGACAGGCGGCAAGGATGGCGGCGCGGCCTTCGTCGCTGGCATGATCGGCTTCGATGGCGTGGACCTTGGCGCCCGTTTCGGCGGCAATCGCGGCGCAGGTCGCGTCCAGTCGTTCCTTGCCGCGCGCGGAGATGAACACTTCGGCGCCCTCGCGTGCCAAGGCCAGTGCAGCGCCGCGCCCCATGCCCGCGCTGCCGCCGTTCACCAGCGCCTTGCGCCCTGCAATCTTGAGATCCATCGCCAGATCCTCTTCCGTGATGCGCCAGCCATCCCGTCTTGCGCCGTTTGCGTATACTGGCGATTCTGCTGGCGGACAGGCTGGCGCCGTCGGTGCATTACCTTGGCCTGATGGGGCGAATAGAGGAACGCAACGATGAGTGAAGTGCCGGAGTTCGAGGACATCCGCTACGACAGGCCCGCCGCGCGGGTGGCCCGGATCACGCTGGCCCGGCCCGACAAGCACAACGCGCAATCGCTGCGCATGCTCTACGAGATCAACGACGCGCTCGACATCGCGATGGAGGATGACGAGATTAACGTCGTGATCTTCGCGGCGGACGGCAAGAACTTCTCCTCTGGCCACGATCTCTCCGACCGCGTCCGCATTGGTGATCTGCGTCCGCCGATCCTCGGCTTTGGCGGGTATCGGCATGCCGGGCCGCAGGGGCACATGTCGCGCGAGCAGGAAGTCTATCTCGGCTTCTGCTGGCGCTGGCGCAATCTGCCAAAGCCGATCATCGTACAGGTGCAGGGCAAGGCGATTGCGGGCGGACTGATGCTGATCTGGCCGTTCGACCTGATCATCGCCTCCGACGATACCGAGTTTTCCGATCCGGTGGTCGCCTTCGGCATGAACGGACACGAATTCTTCGTCCACGCGTTCGAGCTGGGCCACCGCAAGGCCAAGCAGATGCTGTTCACCGGCGAGCCGATCTGTGCGGCGGAAGCCAAGACGCTCGGCATGGTCAACGAAGTCGTACCTCGCGCGGAGCTGGAAAGCTTCACCCTCGCGATGGCCGAGAAGATCGCCTCTCGCCCGGCCATCGGGCTCAAGACCGCGAAGATGAGCGTGAACCAGTCGATGGACGCGCAGGGGATGTGGAATGCGGTCCAGTCCGCGTTCAACCTCCACCAGTTCGGCCATGCCAACAACTTCGCGCTGCACGGCCAGTTGGTGAATCCGGAAGGTCTGGAGATCATCAAGCGCGAGGCGCGAGCGAGCCGAAAGGACTAGACCTCGAACAGCAGCCGTGCGGATCAACGGACTGGGCCGCAAGTGACCCGTCAGGCACCGAAGATGCTGCTGGCTGGGAAGAGCGCGAACGGTTAATGTCGCTTTGCGGTTCGGGCTTTTGTGCAGCCTTGCCGCCAGCAGGGCAGGGGCAGCTCAGGTGACCGGATCGACAACGAAGACGCGCGTTCTGCATGCCTTGCTTCCGGCCGGGCATGATGCGCAGCCGGCGCGGTGGCAGCAGAAGAAAAGTGCTCGCACGCGGCTGCGCATCATTGAGGCGGCGATCGATTGCCTCGTTGGAACCGGCTATTCCGGCCTCACCACGCAGGCGGTGGTAGAGCGCACCGGTGTCTCGCGCGGGGCCTTGCACCACCATTTCCCGACGCGGATGGACGTCGTCGGGGCTGTGGTTGAGCACGTGTTCTATGAACGCATGCGCCTGTTTCTCGAAGACTATCTTGCGGAGATGAAGGACGCCGCGGAAGCCGACCGGCTTGAGATCGCGACGGCGGCACACTGGCGCAGCGTGCAGACGCGCGAATATGCCGCCTACCTCGAGCTCGCGGTCGCCGCGCGGACCGATGCGGAGCTCGATCAGTTCTTCGGCCCTGTCGCGCGGCGCTATGACGAAGTCTGGATCACCGAGATGATCGAGGCGTTCCCGCACTGGCGCGACCAGTGGGAGCGGATGAAGCTCGCGAGCGATTTCGTCAACGTGCTGCACATGGGTCTGCTGCTGCAGCAGCCGGTGTTCGGCGAAGCGCGCACGCTCCGCGCGCAGCGGCTTTCGATCGAAGTGCTGCGGCTGATCTATGCCGGCAACATGGTAGTCTGAGGTTCTCTAGACCGGCATTACGGAGCGGTGCTGCTCCACGCGGTAGACCCGCATGCGAGGACGGTCGAACAGGCGCTCCTCGTCTTCCGTGATTTCGCGGCGGGTTTCAGGATCAGCCATGGCGGCAAAGCATTCGGCCATGGCCGTCTCGTCCGGAAACTCGATTTCCATCGCGACATCGAAATCATGCTCGATATCGCTGCCATCCATCGGATGCAGATGTTTGCGTTCATAGCGGATCGCCCAGGGGCCAAGGACCTTCTCGCCGATCAGGCGGTGGTGCGTTTCATAGTAGGCGATGAAATCGGCCTTGCTCATGCCGGGGCGGCGCTTGAGCAGGGTGAGGATGGTCACGGACATCGGCGCTTCCCTTGTTCCGGCCGCCGCCGGCCCGGCCGGTCGGTGCGGCCCAAAGTCTAGCCGAAGCTGCGCACCGCCGCGGCTGGCGAATAGGCTAGGCTCGCACGCATGTAATCGGGCTGCCCAACCGTATCGCTGAAGAGACGGGACCGGCGGCGGTGTGGCAGATTACGCGATCGGTGCTGTCAGGTCGCCGCAGCCGGGATCGCGGCCGCCGAGATTTGTTCGCTTGCCAGCGTCAGCGGCCGGGGGCGATGGGATGCGATGATCAACCCGGTGCCGCGCGCGTCGATCCACGCCCCAAGCGCGGCCACGAGCGCAGCTTCGGTTGCAGAATCCAATCCTTCGCTGGGCTCGTCGAGCAGAAGCCAAGTCCGCCCGGCAAGGAGCGCGCGGGCGATCGAGAGGCGTTTGCGCTCGCCGCCCGAAAGCACGCCGCCATCTTCGCCGAGCACCGTATCGAGCCCATGCGGCATGCGCGCGATCCGCGGCCAGAGCTGGACCGTGCGGAGTGCCTCTTCCATCGCTGCCGCATCGATACCACCGCGCGCAAGCCGCAGATTGTCCTCAACGGTTCCCGCGATCAGCATCGGCTCCTGCGGTGCGAGAGCGATGTGTGCCCGCAGGGCGTCGGCGGAAAGCGCCGCAAGCGGCGTGCCGCCGAGGGCCAGTGCGTGAAACGGCGCGCGCAGGCCGGCCAGTGCCTCGATGACCTGCGTCTTGCCCGATCCCGATGCGCCAATCAGCGCGATGCGGCTTCCCGGCGCAAAGCACATTCCGCCCAAGGTGATGGACGGTGAGGCCTTCGCGGTGTCCGCGGCAGCTGGGGCGGCGGCAGGCGCAGGGGCGGGAAGGGCGAGCAGGCTGCGCAGCCGTGCAGTGCCCTCGACCACCGCCGCCTCCCGCGCGCTGGAGCGCGCGATCGCCGCAACAGCCTCGATGCTGGCGGTCGCGGCGAGCACGGCAAGCGCGGTCAGCGGCGGGGTGGCCGTACTGGCGAGGAGCGTTGCTGCGGCTGCAACAGCGCTGCCGAGGATCAGGAGGCCGCTGCTTGCCGCTTCGATGCGAGTGAGCTGGCGCTGCGACGCGTCAAGCTTGTCGGCCTCGGCGCAAAGCAGTGAAGTCACGCGGTCAGCCAGACCATAGGTGATGATCTCGCTGCGCGCTGCGGCGTAGTCCACCAGCATGCGGCGCAGCCGGGACACCGCCGCCGCTGCTTCGGCTGCCGGTGCGGCGCTCAGGCGCGGCGGCATCTGCGCAAGCACGGCCAGCAGCAGCGCCAGTACCACCAACAGCAGCAGCGCGGCCAGCCACCCCGCCAGGAGAACCACCCCAAGCCCGACCAGCGCCGTGCCGAGCGCCGCCGGGATGCCGGGACGGCGCACGACAAGGTCTTCCAGCGCGGCAATATCGCCGATCAGCCTTGCGCTGGCATCGCCGCCCGAGAAGTCCGGCGCGCTGCGACCGTCGGCGTGGGCGAGCCGCGTGAACAGCGTGCTGCGCAGCCCGGCAAGCGCGTGCAGCGCGGCCTCGTGCGACCACAGCCGCTCGCCATAGCGCGCAGCGGTGCGCAGCACGGCAAGGCCGCGGATCGCCGCACTCGGCAGCAGGTAGTTGAAGACCGCCACCGCGCCGCTCGCGCCTGCAAGCGCCGCGCCGGTCAGAAACCAGCCCGAGATGCCCAGCAGCGCCAGCCCGCCCACCCCGGCGGCAAGCGCGGCGAGGAAGGCGATGGTGATCCGGCCCCGTACGCGCGCTGGCAGCGGAAGGGGGAAGCGCCGCGCGATCACAGCGCGATGACCTTGTCGGCAACGGCAGCCAGCCGTTCATCGTGAGTCGCCACAATCACCGCGCGGTGCTTCGCTTCGTGAGCCAGCAGTGCGATGATCCGTTCCGCGCTCGCCGCATCGAGTTCGGCGGTGGGTTCATCCGCGAGAAGCAGGGCGCGGTCCGCGATCAGCGCGCGGGCAAGGCCCACGCGCCGCCGTTCGCCGCCCGAAAGCCAGGCACCGTGATGGTCGATGGCAGTGCCGAGGCCTTCTGTCCGGCGGCTGATCAGGGCATCGAGTCCCACCGCCCGGACCGCCTCGTTGACCGCCACTGCGTCAGCATCAGGCCGCCCCAGGCGCAGGTTCTCGTCCAGCGTCGTCGGCAGCAGCAGCGGCACTTGCCCGGCCCAGGCGATGCCCTCGGCGGGTAGCGTTTCGAGCGTCCCTTCGCTTTGGCCGATCTGGCCGGCAATCGCCGCGAGCAGGCTGGTCTTGCCGCTGCCGGTTGGCCCGGTCACGCAGACAAGTCCCGTCGCGCCAAGCTCGAAGCTTACCGGCCCGATGCGGTGCCCCGGCCAGACGACGACGACATCACGCAGCAAGACCCGGTCCGATGCAGCGGGACGGGCGGCCGGTTCCGGCACGACGGCAAGTGCCTTCTCGGCTGCCTCGCCCAGCTGCTTCTCGTGGTAGGCGGCAGCAATGCGGCGCATCGGCAGGTAGAACTCGGGTGCCATCACCAGCACGAAGAACGCGGCGCGATAGCCCAGCGGCTCGGGCGCGGTGAAGGGCAGCAGGCCGAGCAAGCTGAAGCCGCAGTAGACCGCGACCAGCGCGACGCTGAGCGCGGCGAAGAATTCGAGCACTGCGCTCGAAAGGAAGGCGGCGCGCAGCACGGCGATCGTCCGCTCGGCAACATCCCCGGCAGCGCTGCCGGCCTGCCGGGCGATCCGCTCCTCAGCGCCGAAGTGGCGGATGATCGGCAAGTGGCGGATGCGGTCGACATAGAGCGCGGAGAGCGCGGTGATGGCCGCCATCTGCCGGTCCGCTGCCTGCCGGGCAGCCCCCCCGGCGAGGATCATGCCGATCACGAAGGGGATCAGCGTGGCGAAGAGGATCAGCGCCGCGACCCTGCTCTGAACGGCGACCACCAGCACCACGACGAGCGGCGCCAGCGTGGCGGACTGGCGCACCGGATCGAACCGGGCGGCGCGCGCCTGCTCGGCCGCGATATGGTCGATGCCCAGCGTTGCAGTGGCGCCGAGCGCAGGGGCGGAAGGGCCGGTTATCCCGAGCAGGCGCGGAAAGACCAAGGCCCGGCGGGCCTGCGCCAGCGCGCGCCCTTCATCAAAGCCGAGAATCTGCGCGCCGTACTGGCTGGCAAGCCGCAGCAGACCGCCTAACACGACGAGCACGGCCCCCGTGATCACGCCGCGAGGCGCTCCTCCGCCAAGGCTCGTATCCAGCGCCAGAGCCACGCCCCAGGCGAACACGGCGGCACCGGCCACATCGGAAGTCCAGGCCAGGCCTGCCGCTTTGGGTATCCTCATGTTCGGGATTCGTTTATCGGGTCCGGGAAGGCGGCGCCGGATTCGGATGCGCCGCCACGCTCAGGCCGCGAAAGGGCACAGGCGATGGATATGGCAGTGGTGGAGCTTTCCCGCCTGCAGTTCGCATTGACCGCGCTGTACCATTTCCTGTTCGTGCCGCTCACGCTCGGCTTGTCGTTCATTCTGGTCATCATGGAAAGCGTCTATGTGATGACCGACCGCCCGATCTGGCG
>NZ_JAIXZS010000063.1 GCF_027489515.1 Novosphingobium sp.
CGGCCCATCGGCATCTGCGCCTTGATGCTCTTGTAGAAGTCCGGCATCGCGCCCTGGATCATCTCCCAGCTGCCGCCGGGGAACTCGATCGGGCCGGGCGAGACGGTGTTGACGCGGATGCCCTTGGGCGCGAGCGCCTGGCTGAGCTGAGAGGCATAGGTGATCAGCGCGGCTTTGATCGCGTTGTAGGCCTGCGGCATGATGAAGGTCTCGACCGCAGCCGTGGACGACATCACGATGATCGATCCCGCGCCCGAGGCTTCGAGCGCCGGGGTCAGCGTTTCAATGCCCTTGACCGCGGCCATGATGTCCACGTCGAGGCACTTCTGCCAGTCCTGCGTGGCGCCGGCGCCCGAGACGCTCGCCATGTTGATGAAGATGTCGCATCCGCCGAGCTTCTCCACCGCCCCGTTCAGCCACGCGACGTAGCCATCAAGGTTGCCGGTCATGTCGAACGCGTCGCCGTGGGCCTTGCCTTCGTTGCCGGCGAGCTCGGCCAGCGCCGCATCGATCTTGGCCTGATCGCGCGAGAAGAACGCGACATCGGCGCCTTCGGTGGTGAGGATCTTGAGAATCTCGAGCCCGATGCCGCGCGCACCGCCGTTCATGATGACTTTCTTGCCCTTCAGACCCAGATCCATCGCACGCTCCATCCATGATTTGCGCCCGGCAGACCCGGGCTTTTTGTGGCGGCAGAATAGCCAAAACGAGGGGCCTGACAGCGCGCGGAATTGATAGTTTCTGGCTCGCCGGAATCGCCTTAGGCTCCCCGCAATTGGGAGAGAATATGGCTATCACCGGACCAATCGAGGATCAGCTCGCGATCCGCGCGCTGCATGACAACTACGCCGATGCCGTGTTCCGGCGCGACGCGGCCGACTGGGGCGCGCTCTGGGCAGACGATGCCGTCTGGGACCTTGCCGGCACCACAGTGAACGGGAAGGAATCGATCGTCGGCCTGTGGCAGGGCGCGATGGGCACGTTCGCCTTCGTCGGTTTCTTCCAGCAGACCGCCGCGATCGTCATCGACGGCGATACCGCGACGGGCCGCGTCTACACCAACGAGACGCTCGAGGACCTCGAAGGCAACCTGCGCCGCAGCATCGGCCGCTACGAGGACACGTACGTCAAGCGCGGCGGAACCTGGCTCTTTCAGAGCCGCAGCTTTTCAGTTCTGAAGGGGTATTCGTGATGATCGTCGTTGTCGCTGGGGAGATCGATTTCGCGCCGGAAGTCCGCGATGCGGCGTTGAAGGATGCCAAGCCGCTGATCGACATGGCGCTGGAGGAAAAGGGCTGCCGCCACTACGCGTGGAGCCTCGATCCGCACAATCCGGGCCGCATTCACGTGTTCGAAGAGTGGGACAGCGAGGAAGACCTCGCTGTGCACCTGCTTGCCGAATCCTATTTCAAGATGGGCGCGCACCTCGCCGGCTTTACCATTCTGGGCGCCAACACGCGCAAGTACCGCTGCGATATCGTCGAGCCGGTCTACGGCCCGGACGGCGTCGCCACCGCCAAGTTCCTCACCGCAAAGGACTGAGCTGCGATGACCAATCTTTCGGGCAAGGTGGCCGTCGTCATCGGCGCGGCAGGCAAGGACAATATGGGCCAGCACATCGCGCGCACCCTCGCCGATGCTGGGGCCAAGGTCGTGGTGGCGGGGCGCAAGGCCGATCCACTGCGCACCTTTGCGGGTTGCATCGCTGGCGACTGGGCGCTGTGCGATCTGTCGAAGAAGGCCGATGTCGAGGCGCTCGCCAGCACGGTGCTGGAGCGTCACGGCAAAGTCGATATCGCGATCAACGCGACCGGCTGGGGTCTCCTCAAAGGGCTTCATGAGATCACCGAGGAGGAGCTCGACCAGATCATCGCGCTGCAATTGAAGGGCGTGCACTATTTCCTGAGCGCCTTCGTCCGCGCGATGCCGCTCGGCGGTTCGCTGATCCAGATTTCGTCGGCCACCACGCAGTGCGTGATCGATGATCATGCCGCTTACATCGCGACTAAGGCCGGCTCCGAGGCGCTGATCCGCTGCGTTGCCAACCAGTATGGCCCGCAGGGCATCCGCGCCAATGTGCTTTCACCCGGCTTCACGCTGAGCCCGATGACCGAGCAGTCGTTCGCCGTGCCCGGTCTCGCCGATGCGTTCGTCAAGGAGTACCCGCTGGGCCGCGTTGGCACCTCGGAAGACATCGCCAAGGCCGCGCTATGGGTGGTGAGCGATGATTGCTTCATGTCGGGCCAGAACCTGCAGATCAACGGCGGCTTGACCCTGCGCCGCAACCCGCGCCCGCACGAAATCCAGGCCGCGGTCGGCGCGGCGATGGCGGCGATGCAGGCGGCGGGGAACTGAACTTCGCTCTGCCGATCGGCTGATCGCAACGGCCCCCTCTCCGCAAGGCGAGGGGGCTTTTTTGCGTTCCGAATGTCCGCCTCATCACCCGCGAGGGGCGCAGCGCTTGACCATAGAAACCTGACCCCGGGTCAGGCCCGGGGTGAGGGTGGTAAATGTGGATGTGCAGGGCGGCCGGCGCTACCCCGCCTTCTCCGCTTCCATCTGCGCCTTGATCATGCCCCGCAGCACATCCTTGCGGATCTTGCCCGAGGCCGTGCGGGGGAAGGCATCCACCCATTCGATGCGCTCGGGGCACTTCTGCTTGGCGAGGCCCGCCTCGCTGACGAAAGCCGAGAGCGTCGGAAGATCGGGCTGGTCCACACCTTCGGGGATCAGGTAGGCACAGATCCCTTCGCCCAGACGCGCATGCGGCATCGAGACGACGGCGGCTTCCTTGATCGCGGGGTGGAGGTGCAGCACGTCCTCGATTTCCTTGGCGCTGATGTTTTCCCCGCCGCGGATGATGAGGTCCTTTTTGCGTCCCGTGATTACGAGCGAGCCCGAAGGCGTGATCCTGCCGATATCGCCGGTCTTGAAGTAGCCGTCTTCGGTCAGCGCTTCGCGCGTCTGCGCCTCGTCCGCATAGCCGAGGAACATGGCGGGGCCCCGCACGAGGATCTCGCCGTCGGTGCCATGAGGCACTTCCTTGCCGTCATCGTCGACGAGGCGCAGCTCATAGTCGAGCGGGCGGCCATCAGTTTCAGCAGCCAGTTCGAGGCTCTCTTCAGGCAGGACACCCGGCGTCGCAAGTGGCACTTCGCTGCTGCCATAGACGCGGTAGGCGCAGGCGTGCGCAAGGCGCTTGTTGGCGGTGTAGACCAGCTCCGAGGGGATCGCCGCGCCGCCACAGGCAAAGCGGCGGAACGTCGGCAGCTTGGACCCGGCAGCCTCCGCGGCATCGCACAGTTCCTGCAGGAAGGGTGTGGCGGCAACAGTCGAGGTAACCCCGTAGCGGTCGATCAGTTCCACCGCCTCCTTGGCCTTCCACACTTCCATGAGGACGACCTGCGAGCCGGATGCGAAAGGCTTTTCAAGCCCGCCTGAGAACCCGCTGATATGCGTGACGGGCGAGGGCATCAGCGTCACGTCGTTCGGCACGCCGCTGTACTGGCGCCCGAACTGGGCGACGCGGTCCAGCGTGTTGTGCGAATGGAGCACCGCCTTGGCCCGGCCGGTGGTGCCCGAGGTATAAAGCACGAGCTTCAGCGCATTCGGATCGACCTTTTCGAGCAGGGTATTGAGGCCCCGCCCGTGCTCCACCAGAGCGGCATAATCCGGCGTCCGTTCGGTCGGGCGCACATAGATCACGTGGCTGAGTTCCGGCAGATGCGGGCGCACGCGGTCCATCATCCTGGCGAAATCGTAGCCCCGGAAGCTTTCCGCCACGAAATAGGCCTTGGCCCCGCAATCACCCAGCATCTGGATCACTTCGGCATCGCGGTAGATCGGCACGATCGGCGCGATCACAAAGCCGCCGAGATTGGCCGCGAGGTTGATCACCGAGGCCTCCACCCAGTTGGGCACCTGGAAGCCGATGACATCGCCGGTCTTCAGACCAAGCTCACGCAGCGCGCGCGCCAGCGCCTCACCGTCCGCCAGGAGCTTGGCATAGGTCGGTGCCGTGGGATCGCCGAGGTACACGACCTTGTCCGGATCGCTTTCCGCCCAGCGGCGCGCGTAATCGCCGATGGTCATGTTGGTCCAGCTGCCATCGGCGGCATATTGCGCAAGGTGCGCGGGGATCTTGGTCATGGGAGGCCTTTGTCAGTTGGACAGGGTCTGCCGATAGAGCGGATTGTCCTCGGCGTAGAAGTTGCAGTGGAAGCCGCTCGGCACGCGAAACGGGATCAGCACGCGGGCGATCGGCCCCGCGGCAATGTCCTTTGCGGCGAAGATCGCCAGTTCGCTGGTGCCGCTGTTCGCGGGGTGGACGAGCGTCATGGCATAGCCGTCCGCCTCGTCCGTGCTGCCCAGGCGCGGGGCGAAGACGAGCTCGCCCGCAGCCGCGCCCGCGCCGAAGTGCCAGATGTCTTCCTCACCGGTCTGCGTGTCGTAGCGCAGCACGGCGTCCATCCCCTCGACGCGGCCATCGCGCGACTTCAGGTTGATGTTGGCGAAGCTGTGGCGGCTCTTGCGCGTCATCAGGCGGTCGTCTGGCCGGGGGAACTGGATGTCGCGCCCGTTGAGGACTTCCTCCTTGATCCAGCCGGTGTTGCCGGTGGGGTCGATGGTCCAGCGGCGCAGGCTCTGCTGGGTATCGAGGTGGGTGCGCCGCGCGCCGGTCTCGTCCGGGAAAAGCGCCGTGCCGTTGGCGGCGGCAACGTCGGCTATGATCTTGCCGTCCTCTTCCCACACGTTGAGCTCGTGAAACATGTGGCGCGGCTCGAACTCGAACCACTGGATCTGATCGGTGGTACCCTCGCGCGGCATCACCGCGAACTTGGTCGGGCGGTCGTTGACCCAGGCGGTCATCGGCCCGCCGGCGGCGAAGCGCTTGAGGTCGGTGTCGATCGGGATGAACGGGAAGATCGCCCAGTTCTCCGTCAGCAGGAAGGTGTGCATCAGGCTGAAGTGCGGCATCGGGATGATCTCGGTCTTCCGGATCGTCCCGTCCGCCGCGACCACGTCGTAGCGCATCTCGGCGGCCGCCATGTAGCCATGGATGGCAGCGCCGGTGTTGAACATCTCGCCCGTCGCGTAATCGACTTTGGGGTGCGCGGAGAAGCTGGAGGTGACGAGGCCGCCGTACGTCTCCTCGTGCAAGGTATCGAGCTTTCGCGGATCAAGCGCCACGGGCGGCGCGCCTTCCATGAGCGCGAGGAGCTGGCCGCCATGCAGGATGATATTGGTGTTGCCGGTGTTGTAGCGCTTGCCCTGCACGCTCGGGTCCGAGGTCATCGGATTGCCGAAGATGCCGAACAGGCGCCGCCCGGCGGCCTTTTCCAGCTCGAACTTCTCGGTCTTCACCCACCGGTTGCGCATCGAGACGCGGCCATCCGCGAACTCGAACGCGAAGACCATGCCGTCGCCATCGAACCAATGGTAGTCGCCCTCGCGCGGCGGATAGAGCGGATCGGGTCCGTTGCGATAGAAGATGCCGGCGAGGTCGTCGGGCAACTTGCCCTCGACGATCAGATCGGGCGCATCGGCCTCGAACCGGATCGGCGCATGGTGGCCGGAAAGGTAGGGGTGATCGAAGAACGGTTCTGCCATGGCCCGCATATCCTCCCGAATGCCTTTAAGGCCGCACTGGGTGGCGCCCTTCCCCGCAATGTGGGTGCGAAGGGGGGCGCATTCACCTGCCAAAATGGGGAGTGAGGCCCCCCGGTAATGGGCAAAAATGAGAGTCGTCTTGGCGGCGCCCGGGTCTAGGCTCTACGGCTTTGAGGCATTCCTCAACCAGGAGCTTTATCCGTGACCGAGAACCGCCGTTTCCTGCTGGTCCGCCGCCCCAATGGTGCGCCTGTGGCCGAAGACTTCAAGCTTGTTTCCGAAGCCCTGCCAGAGCTGGCGGACGGCCAGTTCCTGATCCGCAACCGCTATGCCTCGCTAGATCCCGCCATGCGCGGCTGGATGGATGATGCGCCGAGCTACATGCCGCCGATCCCGTTGGGCACCCCGGTCCGCGCCTCGACAGTGGGCGAAGTCGTCGCCAGCAAGACCGCCGATTTCCCGGTCGGCCAGTGGGTCTCGGGCCTCAACGCCATCGAGGAATACTCCGTCTCGCAGGCCGGCGGCTTCAGCGCTCCCATCGACCCGACCATCGTTCCCTCGCCGACGAACTTCCTCTCGGTGCTCGGCGCAGTCGGGATGACCGCCTATTTCGGCTACCTTGAAGTCTGCAAGCCGCAGCCGGGCGATGTCGTCATGGTCACGGGCGCAGCAGGTGCGGTCGGTTCGCTCGTCGGCCAGATCGCCAAGATCAAGGGCGCGAGCAAGGTCATCGGCATCGCGGGCGGGCCGGAGAAGTGCAAGCGCCTGATCGAGCGCTACGGCTTCGATGTTGCGATCGATTACCGCGGCAAGAGCGTCGACCAACTCTCCGCCGAGATCGCCGCCGCCGCTCCGAACGGCGTCAACGTGATCTTCGAGAACGTCGGCGGCGATATCCTCGATGCCGGGCTCAACAATCTTGCGATGTATGCGCGGATCGGCCTCTGCGGCCTGATCAGCGAATACAACAATGCGGGCGAGAAGACCGGCGCGCGCAATGTGTGGCAGCTGATCGTGAAGCGCGCTTCGCTGACCGGCCTGCTCGTGGCGGACTACGTGCCGCGCTTCGGCGAAGGCATTGCCGCGATGGCGGGCTGGGTGACCGCGGGCAAGCTGGTGTTCGACGAGCATGTCGACGAAGGCATCGACAATGCGCTGCCGGCGTTCCTGCGGCTGTTCAGCGGCTCGAACGACGGCAAGATGATCCTGAAGCTGAGCTGACGCCATGGCCAAGACCCTCCTCGTCCTCTCCGGCGGCCATCCTTACGAGGAGGCGCCTTTCGCGGCCTTCCTCGAAGGGCTGGGCGACTGGGATGTAACGCATTTCGTTCATCCTGAGGCCGAGGAGCGGGTGGCCGCTGGCGCTGCCGATGCGGCAGATGCCATGCTGTTCTACGACATGCCGGGCTACACCTTCGCCGATGGCACTGTGAAGACCGCCCCTCCGTCCGAAGCGTTCAAGGCGGCGCTCACGCGGCGCTTTGCCAGCGGGCGCGGCGCGGTGATGATGCACCACGCCATCGCCGGCTGGGCCGAATGGCCGCAGTGGAGCGAGTGGGTCGGCGGGCGCTTCCTCTACCAGCCCGGCCCGGTGCGCGGGGAAATGAAGCTCGATTCCGGCTACCGCCACGATGTCGATTACACGGCGGAACTGGTCGCCGAGCACCCGGTGCTCGCAGGCATACCCGCCACTTTCCCGGTCAACGATGAACTGTACCTCGGCGAAGTGTTCGAGGCGGATGTCACCCCGCTGATCCGCGCGCGGCACGCCTATGTGGCCGAGAACTTCTATTCCGCCGCACTCGCCGTAGCCGGGCGCATGTTCGACAATTCCGATTGGCCGCACCCGCCAGGTAGCAACCTCGTCGCCTGGACGAAACAGATCGGTCCGGCACCCATCGTCTACTGCCAGTTCGGCGACGGGCCACACACCTATGCCAACCCGGTCGTCCGCCAGATCGTCGCCAATGCGCTGGAATGGACGGCGCGAACTTAGGGAGAGCCGCAATGAGCCCGCAGGAAGTGGTCGAAGCCTTCATCGATGCATGGAACCGGGGTGATGTCCCCGCCGCGTTCGGCATGATGGCCGAGGACATCGTCTGGCATAACATCCCGATGGAGCCCGCCGTCGGCCTCGCCGGGGTGCAGGCGCTGATGGGCCAGTTTCCGCCCATCGAAGCCAGCGAATGGATCACGCATCATATCGCCGCAAACGGAAACGTGGTGCTGACCGAGCGGACCGACAAGTTCCTCGTCGCCGGACGCTGGCGGGCCATTCGCGTCTCCGGCACGTTCGAGGTGAATGCCGAGGGCAAGATTACCCAATGGCGCGACTACTTCGACATGGGCGAATTCCAGCGGGAGTTTGCCTGAATGGCTGGTGTTCCGGAGATCGCCCGCGGGAAAGACCTCGGCGGCCGGCGCGCGGTTGTTACCGGCGCGGCCTCGGGCATGGGCGCAGCGGCAGCGGCGCGGCTC
Source organism: Novosphingobium sp. (assembly GCF_027489515.1). Taxonomy (GTDB): domain Bacteria; phylum Pseudomonadota; class Alphaproteobacteria; order Sphingomonadales; family Sphingomonadaceae; genus Novosphingobium. The sequence goes on from NZ_JAIXZS010000063.1 coordinate 8,089, forward strand.
CTTGCCGAAGGCGTACAGGTGCTGGGCGTCGACCGGGTGAGTGAGGGCATCGTTGGCACCCACACGCTCGTAGCGGACCTCGCCGACCCCGATGCCATCGCCACGATTGCCGGAGCAGCGCAGAGCCTCCTCGGAGGCTGCGATATCCTCATCAACAACGCCGGCGTCTGCGCCAATGGGCCCTTCACCGAAATGAGCGAGGCAGACTGGAACGCCGCGCTTTCGATCAACGTCACCGCGGTGATGAAGCTCACCCGCGCGCTCTTGCCGCAGCTCTCTGCCTCGGGGCGCGGCCGGGTGGTCAATGTCGGCTCGATCATGTCGCGCTATGGCGATGCCGGGCTTGTTGCCTATACCACCTCCAAGCACGGGGTGCTCGGCCTCACCCGCGCACTGGCGATGGAGCTGGGGCCGCAAGGCATCACCGTAAACTGCGTACAGCCGGGCGCCATCGCCACGGGAATGACCCGCAGCCTGTTCGAGGATACGCCGGGGGCGAAGGACTACTACGCCGGCCGCTCGGCGCTGGGCCGCGTGGGCCAGCCGGAAGACGTGGCTGATGTCATGGTGTTCCTCGCCACGGATGATGCGCGGTTCATCACCGGGCAGGGCATCATGGTCGATGGCGGGGTCATGGTGCACAGTTGACCGACCTGCCCGAGGGGGCAGGCCAACCTAGCATTTTCGCCCGTGGCATGGGGCATATGACGGTGCCACATCGAAGCTGAAAAGAATGGGAATTGCCATGAATGAAATGACCAGCGCCAAGTCCCTGCTCGATCCGGAGGTGATGCAGAACCCGTTCCCGCTGTATCAGTGGGCCCATGCCAATGCGCCGGTGATCGAACTGCCCGAAACCGGCATGAAGATCGTGATGAGCTACGAGATGTGCTCGGAAGCGGCCGGGCGTCCGGAAGACTTCTCGAACGACTTCAGCGGTGTGCTTTCGGGCGCGCTGGCCGAGGACCCGGAAGTGAGCGCGATCCTTGCCGAAGGCTGGCCGCAGATGAACACGCTGCTGACCGCCGATCCGCCGGTCCACACGCGCTTTCGCAAGCTGGTCAATCTCGCCTTCTCGATGCCGCGCGTAAACGCGCTGGAAGCCGGCATCCGTGACAAGGTGACCAAGCTGATCGACGGCTTCATCGAAGACGGCGAGTGCGACTTCGTGACCGCGTTCAGCGTCGGCCTGCCGGTACAGGTCATCTGCGAGCAGCTCGGCTTTTCCGAAGCCGAGCGCGCAGATGTCAAGCGTTGGTCCGATGCCTTTGCCGATCGCCTAGGCCACATGATCCCGCGCGAGCGCGAGATCGAGTGCGCGCACGAGATCGTCGACTTCCAGCGCAAGCTCAAGGTCAAGATCGACGCGCGCCGCGAGAAGCCGACCGACGACCTCCTGTCCGACGTCGTGAACGCGCGGCTCGACGGCGAGACCCCGCTGAACGATGCCGAGATTCTCTCGATCGCACAGCAGCTGATGGTGGCGGGCAACGAGACGACCACGCATGCGCTTGCGGGCGGCATTGTCCACCTCGCGCAGAACCCCGATCAGCAGGCCAAGGTCCGCGCCAATCCGGCGCTGGTGGGCAACATGATCGAGGAGGTGCTGCGGCTCGATACGCCGACGGCGGGCATGTGGCGGCTCGTCATGCGCGATACCGAACTGGGCGGGCGGCCCTACAAGCAGGGCGAGATGATCATGCTGCGCTATGCGGCGGCCAACCGCGATCCGGCCAAGTACCCCGATCCCGACAAGTTCGATGTCGAGCGCAACAATGCGCGCACGCACCTCGCGTTCGGCAAGGGCATCCACATGTGCGTGGGCAACATGCTCAGCCGCAAGGAAATGACCGTCGCCTTCACCGAGCTGCTGCGCCGGCTCGACGATATCCGCATCAAGGATGGTGCTGAGCTCAAGGTTTCGCCGAACCTGCTGCTGCGCGGGTTCGTTTCGGTGCCGATCACGTTCAAGAAAGCTGCCACTGCATGAATTTCGATCTCGACGAGAACCAGGAGCTGTTCAAGGCGGCGGTCGAGCGCTTCTGCCAGGGACAGGACGTGGCGGCACGGCGCGCGGCGCGGGCACTGCCGGGAGGGATCGACCGGGCGCGCTGGAAGGAACTGGCAGAGCTCGGGCTGATCGGCCTTGCTGCCGGTGAAGCCGATGGGGGCATGGCGGGCTCGCACGGCGATCTGGCCGTGGTGGCGCAGGCTCTGGGCCAGGCCCAGGCGGTCGAACCGTGGCTCGAATGCGGCTTTCTCCCCGCGCGGCTGCTGGCAGGCTCGGCGCATCTTGAAGGCGTGATTGCGGGTGAGAAGATCGCCGCGTTTGCCTTTGCCGAACTGGGCCGGCGCTTCGTGCTCGAAGCGCAAGGTGTGAAGGCGCGGGGCGGCAAGCTCTCGGGCACCAAGCAGTTCGTCCTCGGCGGCGGCGCGGCGGACATCTTCGTCGTGACGGCCGAGGAAGATGGCAAGACCGCGCTTTATGTGGTCGATGCCAAGGCCCCCGAAGTCGAAGTGCGGCCCTATCCGGTGGCGGATGGCGGGGTTGCGGCGATCGTCACCTTCCACGATGCGGCAGCAGAAGGCCCGCTCGCGGCGGATCTCGGCGCGGTGATTGATGAAGCGCGGCTGATGGCGGCGGCCGAAATGGTCGGCGTTGCCAGCCGCCTTTTTACGGACACACTCGAATACATCAAGACGCGCGAGCAGTTCGGTCAGCCCATCGGGCGGTTCCAGGTGCTCCAGCACCGCATGGTCGATTGTTATGCGCGGGTCGAAAGCGTGCAATCGGCGTTGCTGCGTGCGCTGCTTCAGCCTGCCGCACCGATGGCGGCGATCAAGGCGCATGTTGCTGAAAACGCGATCTGGGTTGCCCATCAGGCAGTGCAGCTCCACGGCGGCATGGGCATGAGCGACGAGCTGGGGATCGGACACGGTCTCAAGCGGATGGTGCTGCTCTCGAAGCTGTTCGGCGATCCCGCCAGCGATATTCTGGATTACGCCCGCGCGGCCTGAGGTCGGCAGGGAATGGAGTGCATGCAAATGAAGCGGATCGATGCCCACTTCGTGGCCGCCGGCAAATACCATGATATCGATTTTGCCCGGCTCGAGGTGCTCAAGCTGCTCGGCGAGCATCCCGAAATCCGCACCACCGTCGCGATGGACTTTTCCAACACCGAACGGCTGGAGCAGTGCCAGTTCCTCGTAACCTACACCTGCACCGTGTTGCCGACGCCCGAAGAGACGGTGAAGATCAAGGAGTTCCTTGATCGCGGTGGGCGCTGGCTGGCGCTCCACGGCACCAATTCCATCCTGAAGTTTGTCGAAGGCGGGGTCGATTGCCCTGAAGAGCGCGACGACGTGATGGAAGTGCTCGGCTCGCAGTTCAAGGCGCACCCGCCGATCGGGCCGTTCCGCGTCGAGGTGGTCGACAAGACCCATGCGCTCACGCAGGGCCTCGAAGATTTCGACGTGATCGACGAACTCTACATCATGAAGCAGAAGGCGCCGATCAAGGTCCTGATGCAGACGCGCTTCGACGGCGAAGCGACCGGGTTTACTGAGGCAAACTATTCGAATGTCGTTGTGCCGATCCTCTATTTGCGCGATCACGGCAAGGGCGGAGTGCTCTACAACACCCTCGGCCACTGCCGCAGCCACTTCGATGTAATTGAATTGCTGCCCTTTTGGACACATCCCGAACGCTGCAGTTGGAACTATCCCGTTTATTACGAAACACTGCGTCGCGGCATTCGCTGGGCCATGAGTGAGATCGCCTGATGGATATGGATTTTGCCCCCGAGGACCTCGCCTTCCAGAAGGAAGTGCGCGCATTCCTCGATGATAAGCTCAACGCTCGCCTGCGCGAAGGTGCGGCAGGCACGCCAAGCGTGTTCACCGAACCGGACATCACCCGCGAATGGCAGGCGATCCTCGCCGAAAAGGGCTGGCTCGCGACCTCGTGGCCGGTCGAGGATGGCGGCCCCGGCTGGACACCGACGCAGAAGTACATCTTCGAGAAGGAATGCGCGATTGCCGGCGCGCCTTCGCTGCCGATTCTCGGCCTGCGCCTCGTCGGCCCCGTCATCTGCCATTTCGGCACGCCCGAACAGAAGGCGCGCTTCCTCCCCCGCATCATCTCGGGCGAGGACTACTGGTGCCAGGGCTATTCGGAACCGGGCGCCGGCTCCGATCTCGCCGCAGTGAAGACCCGCGCCGAGCGCGTCGGCGACAAGTACATTGTCAACGGCTCCAAGATCTGGACCACCCACGCGCATCACGCCAACTGGATCTTCGCGCTCGTCCGCACCGATCCTACCGTGCAGAAGCAGCGCGGCATCAGCTTCCTGCTCGTGCCCATGGAGCAGCCGGGTGTCAGCGTCTCGCCCATCGTCACGATGGCGAACGACCATGAAGTCAACGCGACCTTCTTCGACAATGCCGAAACCTCCGCCGACAACCTCATCGGCGAGGAAGGCCAGGGCTGGACCATCGCGAAGTTCCTCCTCGAGAACGAGCGCGGCGGCTCTTGCGCGGCGCCGGCGCTGCTCGCCAAGCTCGACCGGATCGAACGCTGGGCGCGCGAGGAAGCCTCGGGCACCAACGGCAGCATGATCCACGATCCGAATATCTCGCAGCGCCTCGCCCGCCTGCGGCTCGAAGCGCAAGCCTTCGAAGTGACCGAGCTGCGCATCCTCGCCGAACTCGCCAAGGGGCGCCCGGCCGGTCCGCAGACTTCGCTGGTCAAGCTGACGAGCTCGAACCTCAGGCAGCAGATCGACGAGTTGGCGGTGGACCTGTTCGGCTACGACGGCTTGCAGCTCCCCGTCACCCGCCCGCTCTATGGCAACGAGGCGCCGGAATACGTTGGCAGCCGCGCCGCGCAGCTTTCGCTGCCCGCATACCTCAATGGCCGCGCCTATACGATCTTCGGCGGCTCGGACGAAGTGCAGAAGACGATCATTGCCAAGCAGGTGCTGGGGCTCTGATCTGATCCGCTAACGCGGAAGGCGGCACCGGCCCGCTCCCCCGCCCCCTTGTTCAAACTTGGGCCACCCACGAGAGTACCCTGAATGGGTGGCCGGGCGGGGGAGCGGGCCGGCGCCGACTTGTTTCGGCCAGGCCGAAACAGCAAACGACTGTTGCCCGGAAGCCCCACTTCCGAACCATTCCGGATGGGGCTTCCGCTACGGCACGCACTAGGTTAGCATGCGAATCGAACCGAATGCCGGAACAACTGGCAGCGGTCAGAGGATGCAGCATGGACTGGGCGAACTCCACCTTCGAGCAGGTGACGATTCGGGCCGTTGAAGACGTGCGGCCGGCCGCAATCGCCATCAGAGACATTGCACTCAAGCTAGACCTGCGCATCGCGGTCTGCCCCGACATTTCGTCGAAGGAGCAGATGCTCGATGCCGATGGCAAGATCATCAACGCCGACATTTTCGGCTGGACCGCCGATGGCGAGCGCTGGTGGGAAAACGGCACGCTGGCGCTGTCTTCGCCGTTCCCGCGCGCGAGCCGCTACGAAAGCGAGCCATTCTGGTGCAACGCGCACGGCGCCTTCACGGTGGCGCGCAACAACTACCTTGAAGACCTCAATTTTTCCGAGTTCCACAAGTTCAGCAAGGCGCGATCGATGATCGTGATCCCCTCGCACCTCTCGTTCGGCCAGATCGCCGCGGCCAGCTTCGTGCCGGTGGACAAGACACTCGACGACCTCTCGGACGTGTTTGCCCAGCACGGCGATTTCCTCGGCGCGCTCACCCGCCGCTTCGTCGCGAGCTACGTCAGCACGATGCGCACGCAGCAGTGGATCCCGAGCGATTGCCGCCTGTCCAAGCGCGAGGTTGAATGCCTGCGCTGGGCCGCGATTGGCAAGACCGACAAGGAAATCAGCCTGATCCTCGCGCTGAGCCACGCCACGGTGCGCTACCACATCCAGCGCGCGGGCGAGAAACTCAACGCGGTGAACCGCAGTCAGGCCGTCTTCAAGGCGGGGCAGCTTGGGTATCTGGGGGCTGCTGCCTGAACGCGGCGCACGTCGGACCCTTGCAAAGGGCCCGGGGCAACCCGGGCCCTTTTCACATCAAACCCCCATCATCCCCGCGGTGCTGGCCCCGTCGATCCCGTATTCCGAACCCGAGATGAACCCCGCCTCGTCCGAGGCAAGAAACGCCACCAGCGCAGCGACTTCCTCGACCTGCGCCATTCGACCGATCGGGGCCATGCCTTCGAACTGCGCGCGCGCGGCGGCTGCATCGGGGCTGCGTTCGATGACGTTGCGGATCATTTCGGTCTCGACCACGCCGGGGTGGATCGAATTGACGCGGATCCTTGAGCGGTTTTCGACCGTTATGAATCGCTGGGGATTCCCATCGTCGTAGATCTCTGATTCAGAGTCCGTACTGGTGAAGGAGGCCAGCATGGATGGGTCAGCCTTTATCGATGGATCTGCGTTCGCGGCTTCTGGCGGCGATTGAAGACGGGATGAGCTGCCGTGCGGCGGCGCTTCGGTTTGGCGTCGCGCCATCGACAGCGATCCGCTGGCAGCGGCAACGCCGCGAGACTGGCAACTTCTCGCCCAAGGCTCAGGGTGGAGATATGCGGTCGCGCAGGGTCGAGGAACGGCAGGCCGACATCCTCGCGATCTGGGAGGCACGCAAGGACATCTCGCTGGAAGAGCTGCGCTTGGCGCTGATCGAGGTTGGCCTGCATGTCTCGGTGGCCGGGCTTTACCGCTTCTTCGTGCGCCGCGGCATGACGCGCAAAAAAAGACTGGCCATGCAATCGAGCAGGACCGGCCCGATGTCCTGACACAGCGCCATGACTGGTTCGACAGCCAGGGCGATCTGGAACCCGAGCGCCTCGTCTTCATCGACGAAACGTGGACAGCGACCAACATGACCCGCAGCCATGGACGCTGCCAAAAAGGCGAGCGGCTGCGCATGGGCTATCCGCACGGGCACCGCAAAACCACCACGCTGGTGGCTGGGCTGCGCATGACGGGAATGGTCGCGCCGATGGTGCTCGATGGTCCGATCAACGGCGACTGGTTCGAAGCCTACGTGACGCAGGTGCTGATACCAGAGCTTCGGCCCGGCGACGTCGTGATCATGGACAATCTGTCGAGTCACAAGCGCGCCTCGGTGCGCGAAAGAATCGAAGCAGCAGGCGCACGGCTGATGTTCCTCCCGCCCTACAGTCCCGACTTCAACCCGATCGAAAAGGCCTTCTCGCGCCTCAAAGCCATGCTCCGAAAGATCGGCGAACGCACCGTAAATGGCCTGTGGGACCTTATCGGAAGGCTCGTCGACATCTTCCAGCCAGATGAATGCGCCAACTACTTCAGTTCATGCGGATATGATCCAGATTGATCGAAAACCGCTCTTGTCTTCTGGTTCGCGCAGTGGAGCGCGGCGGACTTGGTCAGCGCCACCAGCGCGCCCTTGCTGGTCGAATAGGCGACGAAATTGCCCATCGGCCGGTAGGCGCTCATCGACGAGTTCACCACGATCGAGCCCACGGCGCCTTCCGGATTGGCCCGCATCGCGCGGATCGCGTGCTGGATGGTGAGCATCACGCCCGTCAGGTTGACGCCCAGGATGCGCTCCCAGCCGTCGAGAGTGATCTCCTCGACGCTGCCGTCACCCGACTCGATCCCCGCGTTGGCAAAGACGACATCGAGCCGGCCATGCTTCGCCTTGATATCAGCCATCAGGCTGTCCCAGGCGGCTGCATTTTCCACCCGGTGCGCAACGAACTCGGCGCCCGTCTCGGCGCAGAGCGCAGCGGCGGCTTCGGCCTTGGAGCCGGTGAACACGATCTTCGCGCCTTCGCTCGCAAGCCGCCGCACCGTGCCCGCACCGATGCCCGAAGTGCCCCCGGTGATCAGCGCCACTTTGCCTGCGAACCGTCCGCTCATTGTGCTCTCCCTCATATCGTGGCGCGATCCTAGAGCGCCCTTGGGCGGCGACCTACTGCCATTTTGGCTTGGGCCGGCCCTAACTGCCTTTGCCCGCCCCTCGTCATTGCGAGGAGCGAAGCGACGAAGCAATCGTGCGTGACGCTCTGGATTGCTTCGCTACGCTCGCAATGACGAGGCTGGGGGGAGGGATTATTACCGCTGCCAGATCCGCCGTTCGCCGACCGCGGCAATCGCGCCAGCGGTACCGACGGGTTCCACCGCGCCATCCATGAAGAACGCCAGCGCGCCTGCGTCCGCCACATCGATATGGCACAGCGTCCGCTTGCCTTCCGGCGTCCGTGCGATCACCACACCGGCAGACGGCGCACCATCGCGGCCATGAAACACGGTGTAGCTCTCCACCGTGGCAGGGCCCGAATAGTCCTTCTCCAGCTCCGGGATCGGCCCCCGCGCCGCGTCTGCCTCCGCCTGATAATCGAAGTCCTGCGGGAACTGCGCCGAAGCAATCGGCCCACGCGAGATCACGATGCAGTGGTTGTCGGTGGCATAGCCGCCATTGGCAAACAGGAATCCCGTCTTGCCATCCCCGCCCCGCAGCCGCTCCACCATCGAAACGACTGCATGGCTCATGTAGTTGGCAATCGGCCCGCCGCCGAAGGTCAGCCCGCCGAACACGGTGGCAGGCTTCTCGAGCGGCCAGCCCAGCACGCGCCGGGCCATCTTCGGCACACAGGGGAAGCAGCTGTAGAGCTCGACATGGTCGAAGTCCGCGCCGGTCATCCTGTTGAGCTCCAGCGTCCGACGGATTGCGGTGTCCATGCTGGAGGAGCGGTCATAGCGGTCACGGCGCAGGATGCTGGGATCTTCCTTGGCCGCCGCGCCCATCCCGACGTAGATCAGGCGCTCTTCGGGAATGCCCCGCCGCCGCGCCTCGGCAAGGCTGGCGACAATGAAACCCGCGCCCTGATTGACCGAGGAATTGGCCACCGTGAGCTTGGTATAGGGAAAGGCCAGCGGGCGGTTGGCGGGGCCGGCGGTGAGGATTTCCTCCGCACTCACAGCCTTCCTGATCCATGCGCCTTCATTGGCCGCCGCGACCCGGCTCATGCCTGCCCAGATCGCCCCGCTTTCGGCCTGTGCCTCGGCCAACGTCTGGCCATAGGCGGCGCGGCCGGCGTTCTCGTAGATCGGGTAGACGTCGACCGGCGCCGTCAGCCCATGCGCCTGCGCATAAGTCGGATCGCGGCGGGTAGAGACATTGCGCACCGCGTTGTAGCTCTTGTCCTCGCCCTTGCCACCTTCCCTCGCTGCGGCCAGCCTGGCGAGACCAGCAGCCGTTCGCAGCGCTTCGGCGCCGACCACAGCCGCGACACTCACCTTGCCCTCGCCGATGCGGTTGGCAGCTTCGTTGAGGAGGCGTATCGGCGTGTCGCCGTGCGGCGCTTCGGACTGGTAGTTGATCGGCGGCGCGGCACCGATCGCGCGCGCCAGCGACCCGCACAGATTGCCGAGGTGTCGGAAGCTGATCTGGTCGACGATGGCGAGGCTGTCGAGATCGGCGAGCACGTTCCCGCCCGCATCCGCTTCGGCCAGCCGCAGTGCCGCGGCCATCAGCCCCGGCGGATCGAGGCCAAGCTCGGGGTCGTCCGGTCGGTCGTTCACCTGGCCAACGCCGATGATCACAGGGATACGTTCCGGGTCTGTCATCGCATTCATCATGCAGTCTCCAGATAGGATTTGGTTTCGACCATCTCGCGGATCCTGGCAGGCGTCGTCTCAAGCACGCCTTCGCTTTCGAGACGGGCGCATTCGGCCTGGTCCATGCCCAGCCAATCCTGCATCACGGCATAGGTGTCCTGGCACATGAGCGGCGCGGGGCGGGCATCGGCATCGGGGATCAGGTCCCAGATCGCAGGGCGGCGTTCGGCGATCATCGGCTCGGGCAGCAGGTCGTGGGGGTCTTCCCGGAAAAGGCCGCGCGCCGTGTAATAGGGGTGATCGACGAGGTTGGCGGCACGGAGCATGGGGGCGGCCGGCACACCGGCGGCCTGCAGGGTCTTTGCGGCCTCTTCGGGCGTCCGCTTCACCAACCATGCGGCGAGGCCTTCGCTGCCGATCACGCTGGCGATACGTGCGCGGTCGGCCTCGTCGCGTAAGGTGATGACGCACCATTCGTCCTCGCCAGCGCAGGGGAAGACGCTTGAGGACGCGTCGGTGCGTGCGTGCAGGCCCAGCGTGGTCGCCGCGATCTCGATTGCGAGGTGGGCGAGCATGACTTCGGCTTGCGCGACATCGACATGTCCGCCGCGTCCGGTGCGCTCGCGGCGGGTGAGGAGCGCCATGACCGCGCTCGCGCCGATCCGCGCGCAGACATGATCGGGATAGATCGTGACCGAATCTGAGAAGCTCTCCGGATCATCGGGGTAGCGCCACATCGCGGTGAGCCCGGCGGCGGATCTCACCAGCGGGCCATAGCCCATGCGCTTCGACCACGGGCCAGTGGCGCCGAACGCGCTCGATTCGACCGCTATGAGGCGGGGGTTGATAGCCGCGAGTTCGGCATAGCCAAGGCCGAGCGATTCGAGCGTGCCGGGCTTGAAGTTGGACAGCATGACGTCGGCGTCAGCCACCATCCGGCGGAGCAGCGCCTTGCCTTCCTCGGACTTGAGGTTGAGCCCAAGGCTACGCTTTCCGCGGTGGCCCGCACCGAAGCTGCTCGAAAGGCCGATCTTCAGCCACGTCTGGCGCGAGCCGTCGGGGAAGGAGGACGATTCGATTTTCACCACCTCCGCGCCGAGGTCCGCCAGCAGCCGACCGGTTTCCGCACCGACCACGATCACGCCGAGATCGAGCACCTTGAGCCCTTCAAGCGGGCGGCCGGAGTTGGCGCTGGCGGCGGGGGCGGGGCGCGGCGAACTGACGGGTGGGCGCAAGGCGCTGTGGATCGGCCCCATGCGCGCACCGTCAAGCACGAACATGCCATCGGGCATCGGCACGCGGCGGCCGTCCGGAAGCGCGGCTTCGGCAAAGGTGCCGCGCGCGCGGATGTGATCGGCAGCAAGGCAATCGGTAAGCGTGTTGAGCCCGGCGAGCGGGACACCGTGTTGCTGCCCCAGCGCCTCGATCTCGGCGCGGGTCTTGTCGGCGAGGAAGACTTGCATCGCCGCGAGCAGTTCCCTGCTCTTGAAGCGGACCATGATGTCGTTGAACTCGGGGCCGGCGAATTCGGCGGGAGCGCCCATCATCCGGTGCATCCCCTGCCACTGGCGCGGGGCGAGAACGCAAAGGCGGACATAGCCATCCGCCACAGGAATGATCGGATATTGCACGCCCTTGGGCGGTCGGCCGGGTGGGAGCGAGGCGGCGGGACGGCCGTTGGTGGCGCTGCCGGAAATGCCGAACGCGGGATCGAGCGCCTGCATCGCCCCATCGAGCGCTGCATAGTCCACATGGCCGCCGTGGCCGCTGACGCGCGCCTGCGTAAGCGCCGCCATCGCCACAAAGGCGCCTTGCGCGACCGCGCATTGCACTGCGATCTCGCCCGGCGGGAGGAGTGGCGCCCGGCCCTTGATGCCCGAGCGCGAGAGTTCGCTGGTCAGCGCCTGGAGTACGCCGTCGGTCCACTGCCAGCGCGAGAACGCATTGCCGAGGCCGAAGCCGGTGGCGGTCATGTGTACGAGCGCCGGCTTGGCGGCGCGAAGGGCGGCCCAGTCGATGCCGACGGGCGCGGTGTCCCCGGCGGAGAGGTCTTCGATCACGAGGTCGGCGCGGGCGATGTGAGCGTGCAGCGCAACGGCATCGGCAGTCACGATTCGCTTGCCGAGATTGGCGGTCCAGTAGGCCAACTCCGCGCGGGGATCGCCCGCCGGGCAGGCACCGCGACCGTCCGGTTCGAGCCGGATCACCTCGGCGCCGAGTTCGCGCAGGATACGGGCGATTCCAGAGAGCGGACTGGCGACGAGGTCAGCCACGACGAGGCCGGAAAGCGGGCGGTCAACGGCATCCTGCTGCATATCCCGGCACCTCGTTTTATTAATGGACGAATGCTGTCCATAAAAGATAGAGAAGGGTCATGCAACGCCCTGCTCTCGATTCAGAGCTGCCACGAACCCGCGGACGCCCGCGCGATCCGCAGATCGAGGCGCGCATTCTTGCGGCTGCGGCGCGGGTCTATGGCGCAAGCGGCTGGGCAGGCTTTAGCCTCGATGCGGTGGCGCGCGCTGCTGGGATCGGGAAGTCGACACTCTACGCGCGCTGGACGAGCGGCGAGGACCTGCTCTGCGCCATGATCGAGCAGCGCTGGCGAGACATCGCGAAAATCGACACGGGCGACCTGCGCGGGGATCTTGTCGCATTCGGGACGTTGGTGCTGACCCGCTATCTGGAGACGGGTGGTGGCGTCGCAAGGCATGTCCGGCGCGATCTGGCGGGCCATCCGGAGCTTGCCGCCAGGATCGGGCCGGTGCTGGCTGCACTCTCAGAGCAGGCAATCGCCATCCTGCGACGCGCCCGCGCGCGCGGCGAACTGCGCGATAGCGTCAGCGCCGCGCTCGCTTCGGACATGCTGCTCTCTGCGATGGAATCGCACGCGGGCCGCCTCGCGCCGGGAGAGATGATGAGCGCCGCGATGATCGCCACCTATGCGGAACGTGTGGCTGACCTGCTGATCGGCGGGATCGGCCAACGGCGTCTCGAGACATGAGCGGCGCTGTCACTATGGGCAGGTTTGCGCCGCGCCGACACGTGGAAGAAACGGATGCTGGAGGGGAGGGCGAGGCATGACCTATCGTACGATCACGGTGGAGAAGCGCGGTGCAGCGGACTGGCTCACGCTGAACCGGCCTGACCAGCTCAATGCCATCTCGCTCGAGATGGTGGACGAGTTGTCCCACTATTTCGGCGCTCTCTTCAACGACCGCGAAACGCGGGTTGTGGTGATGCGCGGGGAAGGCCGGGCGTTCTGCGCAGGGCTTGATATCAAGGACCGCCAGTCAGCGAATGGCCCCGATCCGTTCGGCGGTGGCTTCGGCTTTCAGGGCCATCTTGCGGACGTCTACGTGAAGATGCGGCGCTGCCCGCAGCCGATCATCGCACTGGTGCAAGGTGCGGCCTGTGGCGGGGGCTTTGCCTTCGTGCTCGCAGCCGACATCCGCCTGGCGGGCGAGACCGCGAAGATGAACGCCGCTTTCATCAAGCTCGGCCTCTCCTCGTGCGACATGGGGGTGAGCTACTTCCTGCCGCGCCTCGTTGGCACTTCAATCGCGTCGGAGCTGATGCTTACCGGACGCTTCATCCATGCCCAGCGCGCGCTGGCCACCGGCCTTGTCAGCGAAGTGGTGCCCGATGACCAGCTCGAGGCGGCAGCCCAGCCTTATGTCGACGACCTGCTGGCGGCCTCGCCGATGGGCCTGCGCATGACCAAGGAAGGTCTCAACCTCGCGGTCGATGCGGCGAGCCTTGAGGCGGCCATGGCGATCGAGAACCGAAACCAGCTGATGACCGCCGCCAGCCCCAACTTCGCCGAAGGGATGCGCGCCTTCCTCGAGAAGCGCCGCCCCAACTACATGCCTGACTGAACGGCCAGATTGAACGGACCCTTTGCCATGACTCATTCCCGCTATCCGCTCATGTTCTCCCCGCTGACGATCCGCGGCAACCGGCTCAAGAACCGCATCATCATGGGCTCGATGCATTCCGGCCTCGAAGACCTGCCCAATGCTGCTGAGCGGCTTTCCGCCTACTTCGTCGAGCGCGTGAAGGGCGGAGTCGGCATGATCATCACGGGCGGCATCACCCCGCATTCGAGCGGTGGGCGCGGCGCGAAGCTGAGCGAGCCTTCGGAAGTGCCAATGCACCGCGCGGTGACCGATGCGGTCCACGCCGCCGATCCCGAGGTGAAGATCTGCATGCAGATCCTCCATTCGGGCTCGATCGCCAATGTGCGCGAGCCGGTCGGCCCTTCGCCGGTGCGTTCGCGCCTTGCCAAGGTGCCGCCGGTCGAACTGGATGAGGCAGGGATCGAGGAGCAGATCGCCGCCTTTGCCAATTGCGCCGCGCTGGCCGTGCAGGCGGGCTACGACGGGGTCGAGATCATCGGCTCGGCGGGTTATCTGATCTCCACCTTCCTCGTCGAGAAGACCAACCAGCGCACCGATCGCTGGGGCGGTTCGTGGGAAAACCGCATGCGCTTTCCGGTGGAAGTGGTGAAGCGCGCGCGCGCGGCACTGGGCGATGACAAGATGCTGATCTTCCGCATTTCCGCGATGGACATGCTGGAAGGTGGCCTCGCATGGGAGGAAGTGGCGAGCCTTGCGAAGGCGCTCGAGGCCGCCGGGGCGGACGTGATCAGCACGCACTTCTGCTGGCACGAAAGCCAGGTGCCGACGATTGCGACGATGGTGCCCCGTGCGGCCTTTGCGCAAGTGACGGGCAAGCTGCGGGATGTCGTCTCGATCCCGCTGATTACTAGCAACCGGATCAATATGCCGCATGTGGCTGAGGAAGTGCTGGCGCGCGGGGATGCCGATCTCATCTCGATGGCGCGGCCGATGCTTGCGGACCCGGACATCGTGAAGAAGGCATGGGAAGGCCGCGAGGACGAGATCAACACCTGCATCGCCTGCAACCAGGCCTGCCTCGATCACACCTTCACCGGCCAGCTCACCAGCTGCCTCGTCAACGCGCGCGCCTGCCGCGAGACGGAGATCACGGTGGAACCGGCCAAGGCGGCGCGGCGCATTGCGGTGGTCGGCGCGGGGCCGGCGGGGCTCGCTTATGCCACCATCGCGTCCGGACGCGGGCACAAGGTGACCCTGTTCGATGCGGCTGAGGAAATCGGCGGGCAGTTCAATCTGGCGCGCAAGATCCCGGGCAAGGAAGAGTTCGACGAGACGATCCGCTATTTCGGACGGATGATCGAGGTGAACGGGATCGAACTGAAGCTTGCCACCCGCGTCAACGCCGACATGCTGGCGGCGGGCGGGTTCGACGAGATCGTGATCGCCACCGGGATCACGCCGCGCAAGCCCGATATCGATGGCATCGATCACCCCAAGGCCGTCCGCTATGTCGATGTGATTACTGGCAAGGCGCAGGTCGGCCAGAAAGTGGCGATCATGGGCGCGGGCGGGATCGGTTTCGACGTTGCCGAACTCATTACCCACGCAGGCACGCCGGGTTCGCTCGATGTGAACGTCTTCGCCAAGGAATGGGGCATCGACTTCAAGAACCACCCGCGCGGCGGCGTGACGGGCGTGGTGCCCGAAGTCGCCTCCAGCGGACGCGAGGTGTGGCTGCTCCAGCGCAAGGCGAGCGCCGTGGGCAAGGGGCTTGGCCGCACCACCGGCTGGACGCACCGGATCACCCTGCAGCGGCGCGGCGTGCAGATGCTGGGCGGGGTGGAGTATGACCGGATCGACGATGCAGGTCTTCACATCCGCATCGAGGGCGAGCCCCGGCTGCTCGCCGTCGATACGGTGATCGTCTGCGCCGGGCAGGAACCGGCGCGCGAACTCCACGACGAACTGGTCGCGCGGGGGCTGGAGCCGAAGCTGATCGGCGGGGCGTTCGAGGCGGCTGAGCTCGATGCCAAGCGCGCGATCCTGCAGGCGACCGAGTTGGCGGTAGCGGTCTAGAGCCTGCCTCCCGCCGCTACTGGCTTCGACCGCGGGATTGTACAGCGAGCCGGCGCGCTTCGACTTCCTCGGGTTTGACCGAAGAATTTGCGGCCGATGAGCGGCTCGCCTCTAGCGCCATGCCTTCGCCGAAGGGCAGGGCATAGCCGTCATCGATCAGCGCCTTGTAATTGCGCAGGAAGGTGGGATCGATCGAGGCCATGTCGCGCGCCAGCTGCTGCGCGGCGGGAAGCAATTCTTCGGGCGTAACCACGCGGTTGACGAGGCCCCAGCGCTCGGCCGTCGCGGCATCAAGGAAGTTGCCGGTGAACGAGAGTTCCTTGGCGCGGCTGATGCCGATGAGGCGCGGCAGCTTCTGCGAGAGGCCCCAGCCCGGATAGACCCCGACGCGCGCATGGGTATCTGCAAAGCGGGCAGTGGTGGAGGCGATCAGCACATCGCAGGCGAGCGCCACTTCGAATCCGCCGGTAATGGCGACGCCGTTGATCGCGCCGACCACAGGCTTGCGGCAAATCTCGATGGCCTTGACCGGGTTTTCGGACGCGCCTTCCGCATTGGCGGCACCGAGCGCGCCGGCGGTGGAGCCCAGTTCCTTGAGATCGAGCCCGGCGGTGAAAGCGCGGGTGCCGGCGCCGGTCAGGACGACGGCGCGTACGGCGTCATCGGCATCAAGCGCGGTCATCACTTCGGCCAGGCGCGCACGCAGGGCCTTGGACAGCGCGTTCATTGCTTCGGGACGGTTGAGCGTCACGGTGGCAACACCGTCTGCAATATCGACGAGAATGAGATCGGTCATGGGCCACGTCCTTATAGAAACCGGGCCGCTTTGACCATGGTGCGGGCGGCCATGCACCTCTGCTTATTGCGGAGGTTCCGACATGCCCGCGTAGAGATCCATGAAATTGCGCGCGGCATCCCGTTCCGCCGGATTCTTGAACGCCACGTCGAGATCAGGCGAACAGCCGAGGATGTGCATGAGCGCCCAGAGCGCGAAGCGCCGAGCGGGATCGGTCTCGAGCCCGAAATCGACCGCAAGCCGTTCGGAGCCGGCTTCGAGTTCGGCGGGGCTCAGGCCGGCAAGGTCGGCCGTGCCGAAATAGCGTCGCATCAGATCATCGAAGCCCATCGCCGACCTCCTTCAGCACCTTCAGAAACGCGAACGGCGCGCGGGAAGGGCTGCTTCCCGCGCGCCGCACCGTGGCGAGCTCCGGTGGAGCTTGCCGAATGGCTCAGCCGTTCAGCTTGTCCTTGACCGACTTGGCAGCAGCGAAGGTCAGCTTGCGCGAAGCAGCGATCTGGATGGTCGCGCCGGTCGAGGGGTTGCGGCCTTCGCGAGCCGGGCTTTCCTTGACCTTGAACTTCCCGAAGGCGCTCAGCGAAACTTCCTCGCCCTTGGCAGCCGCATCGGCAATCGCCGCGAACACGGTGTCGACCAGCTTCTTCGCATCGGCCTTGGTGAGGCCAGCGCTGGCAGCAACGGCTTCGGCGAGTTCAGCAGTATTCATGATCCCAATTCTCCAACGGTTGGAGGGGCCGGTTAGCTCGCCGCGCAGGCTGCGTCCAGCCTTGCACAAGCAGAAAACGCTGGAATCTGGGGGAATCTCGGCCAATTCGATGCGTTAACGCTCCGAGAGGATGCGACTTGGCAATCCGGGGCGTCTCCCGAACGAAGCGGCAGGGCGCCCCGGCGCTAAAATGAGGTTCAGCTTTCAGAGTTCCACAATCTTCCGGCTATGTCTCGCGCTTGAGACACGCCAGTTACAATTGAGACAGTAAACCCTTTCACGCGTGGTACGCCGCTTACGTTGAGCCGCCAGAAGATCCCCATCACCGCGCAGTCGCGGCCATACTTCAGGGAAGATTTTCAATGGCGAAGAACATCTACGGCACCGATGGCAACGACTCTATCTCCCAGGGGTCGCCCATTTGGGACGATTCGGAGAGCTACAACATTTATACTTACGACGGTTTCGACCAGATTTCCTTGTGGGTTGGTGGCACGCAATATGTCGAAACCGGTGCTGGAAACGATCTTGTCTCCATCTACGGCTCAGGTGCGGCCACCGTTTATGGCGGTACCGGCGACGATCGTATTTCCCACGAAGACGGGTTTCTGGACTACAGCAGCGCCTCGAGATTCTACGGTGAAGCCGGGAACGACAAGCTGACCGGCTTCGCCAGCGGTGACCTGCTCGATGGCGGCGCCAACAACGACACCCTGGTGGCGGTCGACGGCAACAAGCTCTACGGCGGCACCGGCGATGATATCTTCGATCTGACCCAGGTCAGCGGCGAATATGCGGTCAGCCTCTATGAGTATTCGGGCGGCGGCAACGACCGGATCGATGCGCAGTTTTCAACCTTCCACTGGCGCACGAACATCGAGGCCTATAACGGCGTCGGCGGCAACAATGTCCAAGTCTGGGGCAATGATTCCGCCAACAAGCTCGACCTGGGCGGCGGCGCGGACTGGGCCAAGATGGGCGGTGGCGATGATACCGTCTACATGGGCGGCGGCGCTGACAAAGCCTATGGCGAGGCAGGTAACGACATCATCGCTGGCGGCGCCGGCAATGACTACATCACCGGCGGCGCGGGCAACGACAAGCTCTATGGCGGCGTAAGCGATAAATTCGGGCAGATCGTCGATGGCGACGACACCATTTACGGCGAAGACGGCGACGACTGGATCCACGGCGGTACCGGGGTCAACTATCTTTCCGGCGGTGCGGGTAACGATGTGCTTTACACCGGGTCGGGTACCGGCACTCTGGTCGGCGGGCTTGGCAATGACATGTTTGTCGTCGGTTCATCGGCGACCATCGTCGAGGACATCAATAGCGGCATCGACACGATCGTGTTTTCCGGCGCACAGATCACGCTGGCTGCCAACGTCGAGAACCTGACGTATCACACCACCAATCCCTTCACACAGAGCTACAGCCCCGGCCATAAATTGATCACCGGCAATGCGCTCGCCAACACCATCGAAGGATATGGCTACGACGCAGCTTTCTACGGCGAAGGTGGTGCAGACCGCATCAATGTCCAGGGCGACCACAATACCGTGCGCGGCGGCGACGGCGACGACTACCTGACAGTGCAATGGGGCGGTGCGACGGTGTTCGGTGATGCGGGCAATGACCGCATCTACGGGGGGACCTCCGACGAGATCCTGTACGGCGGCACAGGCGATGACGAGATCGGCGGCGCAGCTGGCAGTGACGTGATCGCGGGCGAGGCCGGGAACGACATCGTCTATGGCGGCGCGGGTAACGACTACATCACCGGCGGGCTGGGCTACGACCGGCTCTACGGCGAAGATGGGAACGACGTGGTGCGCGGCGGCGATCTCAACGACTATGTCTACGGTAACGCCGGGAACGACAGCCTCTATGGCGAACAGGGTAGCGACTTCCTGTGGGGCGGCGCTGGGGCTGACCGCTTCGTCTTCAACAATACCGCGCACAGCAAGATCGGTGCCGGTTTCGGGATTGACCAGATCAAGGATTTCGAGGCGGGGATCGATCGCATCGACCTTTCAATGATCGATGCCAGTGCCACGCTGGTCGACAACCAGGCCTTCACCTGGCGGGGTGTGGATCCGCGTCCGTTCACCAATGCGGAAGGCAATCTCTGGGGCCAGAAGTTTGCCGCGACCACCACCAGCGCGGAGTTCATCCGGGTCTATGGCGACGTCAACGGCGACGGGGTTGCCGACATGTCGATCGACGTCTTCGGTGCCACGACGCTTTCGGCTGCCGACTTCGTACTCTGACAGCAGCGGAAGGATCATTGCAGCGGGGTCGCCGGTCGGCGGCCCCGCTTTGCCGTGGGGTTCAAACCGTCACTCGCCGTCGGGGACCAGCATGTAGCCTTCGCTGCGCACGGTCTTGAGGACCGCCGGCTTGGCGGGATCGAACTCGATCTTCTTGCGCAGTCGCGCGATCCGCATGTCGATCGAGCGATCGAAGGGATCCCATTTCTTGTGATGCGCAAGTTCGAGTAGCTGATCGCGCGAGAGCGGTCGCCGGGCATGGGTGATCAGCGTGTAGAGCAGATCGTATTCCATTGCGGTGAGGTCGACGCGCGCGCCGTCTTCGTCGAACATCGCCTTGAGTTCGGTATCGACCACGCAGCGCCCAACCTTGACCCGCGTGGCGGGCCGCCCCGCCGCAGTCGCGGCTGACATCGTGCGGCGCAGAACCGCCTTGACCCGGGCGCGCAGTTCGGCGGGCTCGAACGGTTTGGCGAGGTAATCGTCGGCGCCCATCTCCAGCCCGACCACGCGGTCGACCGTACTGCCCATTGCAGTGAGCATCAGTACGGCGGAATGGCCTTCAGCCCGGAGCCAGCGAGTGAGCGACAGGCCGTCCTCACCCGGCATCATCAGGTCGCAGATCACAAGATCGGGGCGGAAGGTTGGCACCCGCCGGCGCAAGGCCACGCCATCTTCGGCGGTTTCGACCTGATAGCCGTCCCGGCTCAGGAGATCGAACAGCAAGTCGCGCAAGTCGGCATCATCGTCACAGACCATGATTCGTGCGCGGACATTCATCGTGCAGCGTCTCCCGCAGGGGCCGGGTCGATCGGCAGCCGCACCAGCACGGCGCATCCCTGTCCCCGCTTGCTCTCAAAGGCGATTGCGCCACCATGGCTTTCAACGACGCCGCGCGCAATGGCGAGGCCATGCCCGCCGCCCTCTCCGAAGGCGCGCGTGGTGAAAAAGGGCTCGAACACCCGGTCCTTGATGGCATCGTCGATGCCGGGGCCGTTGTCGGCGATGGTCACCTGGACCTGTGTGTCGTGTAGCGCCGTTGCGACGCGCAGACGGCGCGGCCCGGGATGGTCCGCCAGTGCCTGCTGCGCATTGGTGATCAAGCCAACGAACGCCTGCACCAGCCGGTCATGATCTCCCGGAATCGCAACGACCGCGGGATCGTAGTCGACTTCAACCGCGATGTCGGCATTGCGAAGGCCATAGCCCGAGAACTCGAGAGTTCCAGCCAGCAGTTCGTTGAGATTGACCTGCCCCTGCATCGGCCTTGGCTCACGCGCCATGGCAAGAAAGGTGCGGACGATGCGGTGGCAGCGATTGGCAGCATCGCGCAGCTTGACGATGTCGCGCTCATCGGGTGTGCCCGCCAGTGCGTCCTCGAGAATGGCCGCGCGGCCGATCACGACAGCGAGTGGATTGTTGAGTTCATGCGCCACGCCGCCCAGCAGAGCGCCCAGCGCGGTCAGCTTCTCCTGCTGGTGCAGCTGGGCACGCTGCCGCGCCATCTCGGCTTCCATCGCCTTGCGTTCGGTGAGATCGCGAATGAAGGCCGCGTAGACCTGCTGCTCGCCAAGCGCGATCTGCTCAATCTGGATCTCGACCGGAAACGTCCGGCCCTCGGCGTGCCAGGCATCGAGCTCAAGTCGCTTGCCGACCACTCTACCTTCCCCGGTCGCCGCGTGGCGGGCCATGCCGCGCTCATGCGCCGCGCGCATGTGCGGCGGGACGATCATCGCCCCGATCGACTGGCCGATCATGTCTTCCAGCGCATGGCCGAAGATCGCGCCAGCGGCGGGATTGACTCGCAGGATCATGCCCGCATCGTCAGCGATCACGACCGCGTCAAGCGAGGCATCAATAACCGCACCGACCAGCGATTGGGCTGACAACTGGGCCTTTGTCCCATCAGCGGAGGCGGAGGGCACCGGCATGGTGATGAATCTTTCTTTGGCGACTGCGACAGCCCGGCATCGCATATCTCTGTAACAGCACGGCCACGCCTTGAGGCCTGCTTTGTAACGATTGTAACAGTTACGGCGCGAGCATCTTCTGTATCAGTTCGCGCAAGGCGGCAGGTGTAAAGGGCTTCTCCAGCACCGGACAATCGACCTCCGCGAGGAAATCGGCCACCTTGCCGCTCAGCGTGTCCCCGGTGACGAACGCCAGACGTCCTGCCAATTCGGGCCGGTGGTGCCCGATCCACGTGTGCATGGTCGGACCATCGCATTCGGGCATGCGGATGTCGGACAGCACAAGATCGATCGCAGTACCTTGCGCGAGGAAGTCCTGCGCGGCCCGCCCGCCAATCGCCATCTCGACATCCAATCCGCTACGCTTCAACATATCGGCCAGCGTTTCAGCGACATCAACTTCGTCATCGATCACCAGCACGCGGCCCTTGGCGGCAAAGCTCTGCGAAGGGCGGGCTACCGGGGCCACGCTCTGGGTTTCGCTGATCGGCAACATGATGACGAAACAGGACCCCTGCGGCACGTCCTCGATCGCAAGCGTACCGCCATGTGCCGCGACAATGCCGAGCGAATAAGAAAGGCCGATCCCGGTGCCTGATCCGGGCGCCTTGGTCGTGAAGAAGGGATCAAAAATGCGGTCGCGCATCGGGTCCGGAATGCCTTTGCCGCTGTCAGTGACGGCAATCCGCACCATGCCCTCGGCGCGCGATGTCTCGATGATGATCCGCCGCTCGCCATCCCAGTCTTCCAGTGCCTGTCGCGCATTGGTGAGCAGGTTCACGATAACCTGGTGGAGCTGATCAGGATCGGCTTCGATCGAGGGCAGGCCTGTGGCGAGCCGTGTCTCAATCAGGACATTGGCAGCGCGCATCTGGTATTCGGTGAGTTCGATCGCGGCACCGATCTGGTCGTTGACGTCGACGCTGCGGTAGTCCGGCTCTCTTTGCCGTGCCATGGCCAGGAAGCTCTGCACGATCCGGGCACAGCGGTCTGCGGCCCTACGAATGCGGGTGATCCGCTCGAAATGCTGGGTTTCGCGCAGATCCTCGGCCAGCATGGCGGCCTGACCTATCACGGCTGCCAGCGGATTGTTGAGTTCGTGGCTGACGCCCGCCAGCATGGAACCGAGCGCGGCCAGCTTCTCCGACTGGTGCAGCGCGGCGGCGGACCGGGTCAGTTCCTGCTGCGCCTGGCGCTCCTCGGTCACATCTACCATGATCCAGCCGACCAGCTGGACCTCTCCTGCATCGTCAAGCACGGGAAAGGCCGTCATCAGCAGTTGCAGATCCTGCCCCGATCTCGACCGTAAGGCCGCTTCGAACGTTGCGGCAGCCTTGCTTTCCCGCACGGCGCGCAGCTGATCTGCGACAATCTGACCATCATCCGGAAAGAGCTTGTCGACATGCGACAGGTCCTGATTGACCAGTTCCTCGGGCGCGAACCCGAAATAGCCTGCGCCGCTGCGGTTGATCCGGCTGATCGTGAGCCCTTGCGGTTCGAGGAAGGCCATCGGCATCGGCGCATTGTTGAGAAAGGCCTGCATCTGCGCCTGGCTTTCGCGCAGCCGCCGCAGCCGCTCGACGACCGGGGCCCAGAGCCAGGGCAGTTCCGGCGGCAGTTCATTGGAGACCCGCGCCGACTGGGCATAGGACAGGAGTTGCAGCGCCGGCTGGTTCACCAGCCAGCCCATTTGCAGGAAGATTACGATGACCGGGATGCCGAGCAAAGTTACCAGCACGATATAGCCGAAATTGGCGTGCCAGGACGCACGGACAATGGCGCCTCCATCCACTGCTGCAAGCAGCTGCCAATCACTTCCGTTGATCGGGTGTACCTGCAATTGCGCTCCTGCGGGGCTTGCGGCGGGTAGCGGAGCTGATCGCGGCGCGATGGCCAGCGTCAGCCCCGTCGCGGCGAGACTGCGCAGGATGGGGGCGGCGGTCTGCTCATCCAGCGGCCCGCCGCGATCAAGCGCCGCCAATGCGCCTTGCGCCGCCGCAATCGAGCGGTCTGCCTCGGTGCGCAATTGCGCTTCGGTCAGCCACACGCCGCGTACGATCATGACCAGCATGAACAGGCTGGCGAGAGTATAGGCCACGACACGGGTGGCTGCGAGGATGCGGCGGGTACGAACTGTAAATGCAGTGCGTTGACGCGGATCGAGATGATCCTCGTTCTCCGAATTCTGACGCATGCCGCTTGCCTTTTCGCTTCCGGGCCTTTGCCACGCGCCGGCCCCCACTTCTCCAGCGCGTTAACTCTAGCCGCACAATCTTAGGCCGACAAATGTCGTCTCGTTGCTGCGCGATCCGCTGGCACAACGGCGTCATTCGCCCGAAGATGAATGGGGGCTGCCCGCAGGCGAGCCGGCAAACCTTGGCCAATGCCAGCTTCACGGCAAAGATGTGGGGTCGGTCCAAGATGGCTGATTGGTTGCCAGCACGTTGCTCTCCGTTGGGGCGCCACGACCGGATTTCCACGCCACCGTCTGCAGGGAGGCAAGCGCTTGCATGCAGACCAGAAACTTTCCAGCTCCAATCAAGGCAGGGGAGGGCAGGGGCACGGGAGCGTTGTCCGGGCAGCGCAATAGTGTGTGTCGTCCTTGCCATGTCCTCCCCGCTGGCGGGGGATAGCGGCGCATGCAGCGTGGTCAGGTCACTTCGAAAACGTCGATCGTTACAGCTGTGCGGCCGCGGGGGGTGAGGCTGCCGACGAAGATGTGGCTGTTGAGAAAGGCATATTTCTCATGCGCGACTTCGAAAGTAGAGCGCGTCTTCCCGTCGACGCGGGCCGCTGTGCTAAACGTAGTTGAAGCCGATCACCCGTATCCTTGGCTGGTGCGCTCTTCCGGACACAATTACTTCAATCGCACGCTGATCGATCTTGCCAAGCTCGTCGGCGATCAAGACAGCACCAGATCGCCACGCTTTCGGGCTCTCCGGTGCTGACCCCCGCTGATATCTTGGAAATATGAACCGCCTTCTGACGTGCCCGGCGCAGCCTTCTGCGGATCGGTCATTTATTGGGTCCCGATGCGGAATAGTGATCGTTGCTGGGCGTTGTCACGCACGGCAGGCCACTGGGGGTGTCTTGTCCGAGGTCTGGGGTCAGCCGTCAGCTTTCTGTCAGTTCCGCACGATACCCGGTCACGAAGCATGGGTTGGTCTTGCATCAGCAGGGCCCTCGCCGCAGATGAGGACAAGACGATGCCGGTGCCGAACACGAAGCTTTCGATTGGTGGAGCTCTGGCGTCTGGAGCTGCGGTCCGCTTCACACCCAACACTGCAGGCGATTTCCAGCCGATTGTGGCCGGCACATCGGTTCCGCCCCTCGTCTCAGCAACGACTGACATGAACGGCGACGGGCGCGCCGATATCATCTTCGGTGCGCCGCAGGATAGCGACAAGGCGGCAGGCGCCGGACGAATCTTCATCGAACTGGCGCCTGTGATCGGTGGATCAACCACCGGCATGGGGGATTCCAAGACCCAGCTCATCATCGACGGCGTCAACGCAGGCGATCACGCCGGTGCGGCAGTTGGCGGGATCGCCGATCTCAACGGTGATGGTCGGGGCGAGATCCTGATCGGCGCGCCGGGGATGAAGGCCGACGCGGGTGCGGGCTTTGTGATCTTCGGCAAGGCGGACATCGCAGGAATCGATCTCGCCGATCCCTATTCGGGGGGCGGGTTCGGCTATGCGCTCAAGGGGGAGGCTGCCGGAGATGCCGCGGGCAAGGCCATCACGGCTATCGGGGATCTCAATGGCGATGGCAAAGCCGATGTCCTGATCGGCGCGACGGGCAATGATCAGGGCGGTGCCGAGGCTGGCGCCGTCTATGTCAGCTGGGGCAAGAGCACGACCAGTGCGGTGAACTTGAGCACCGTTGCTGCGGGCACGGGCGGTTTCAAGATCAAGGGAGCGACGGCAGGAGACGCCATCGGCAGCGTGATCGCAACAAGCAGCGACATGAACGGTGACGGGAAGGCGGAAATCCTGATCGGGGATGCCGCGGCAGGCCCGGGAGGAGCCGCCTATGTCGTTTTCGGAAAGTCCAGCGGGGCGACGGTTGACCTTGCCGCTGTGGCAGCTGGAACCGGCGGCTTTGCGATCAACGGCATCGCGGGCGAGGCTGTCGGATCCGCGATCACCGGGCTTGGCGATATCAACGGCGACGGACGTGGCGACATCCTCGTCACCTCGGCCAGCAGCGGTCATGGCTATGTCGTATATGGCAAGGCAGATGGTGCGGCTGTCAACCTCTCCGATGTTGCGAACGGCATCGGCGGGTTCAGGATCAATGCCGAAAGGCCCGGCGATTTTGTCCAGATGAGCGTGGCAGGAGGGACCGATCTCAATCACGACGGCATCAACGACATCGTCATCGGCGCGCCCGGCAACAGGGAAGGCGGCATTCATGCCGGCGCTGTCTACATCATCTGGGGCGGCGGCAACACGACGGTCGACCTTTCGGCCATTGCGCAGAGCATGGGTGGCGCCAAGATCGCCGGTGCAGCGGGAAGCCACTTGGGAACGGCGGTTTCCGCCAACTTCGATTTCAACGGCGATGGCAATATCGATGTGCTCGCCAGCGCCCCCGGTTCGGGCGAGTCAGCATATGGCATCAATGGGAACGCAAGCTGGCAGCCTGACAACAACATCTACGGAACCAACAGCGCCGATGTGATCGGCTTCGGCTTTGGCGGCGTGCACAAGGTTGGTGACACAGCGGACAACGTCAACGCGCTTGGCGGCCGGGACACCATCAGCACGGGCGGCGGCAACGATATCATCGATGGTGGCACCGGTGCCGACAGGATGACCGGCGGCACGGGCGACGACACCTACTACGTCGACCATGTCGGCGACAAAGTGATCGAAAAGGCCGGTGAAGGCATCGATACGGTCATTGCGTCCACCAGTGTGACGCTGGCTGCAAATGTCGAAAAGCTGGTTCTGAGCACGTCCGGGCTGACAGGGACTGGCAACGCGCTCGACAACACGATCACCGGAACCGCCGGGAATGACACCCTGAACGGCGGCGTTGGAGCCGACACGATGGATGGCGGGCTGGGCGACGATGCCTACTTCGTCGACAACAACGGCGATCTGGTGGTCGAAGGCGCCAATGGCGGAACCGATACCGTCACAGCCCTGATCGAAGGGTACACCCTCGGCAGCAATCTTGAAAATCTCGTGCTGGGGGCAGGCGTGGTTGGCGCCCTTGGCAACACTGCCGACAACGCGATCACCGGCAATGCCGCAGACAATTCCATCGACGGTGGGGCAGGAGCCGATCGCATGGCAGGCAGCGTTGGCAACGATAGCTACTCGGTGGACAACCTCGGAGATGTCGTTGTCGAAGCGGTTGGTGAAGGCAGCGACACTGTCACGGCATCCGTGAGCGGCTACACACTTGCCGACAATGTTGAAAACCTGGTCCTGGCCGGCGCTGCGTCGAGCGGAACCGGCAATGCACTCGACAATCACCTGACTGGTACGGCCGGGAACGACCTGCTCGATGGCGCCGCTGGCGCGGATACAATGACCGGTGGCCTCGGCAGTGATACATATGCCGTCGACAATGTCGGAGACGTGGTTGTTGAAGATGCCGGCGGCGGTACCGATACGATCGCGGCTTCTATCGACTACACCTTGGCGGACGGAACCAATGTCGAGAACCTGACCCTGACCGGAGGGGCGCATCACGCCACCGGCAACAGCGGCGATAACGCGCTCACCGGCGGGGCGGGCAACGATGTTCTGGACGGCGGCGCCGGTCATGACACGCTGGCCGGCGGCGACGGCAACGATACCTACCTCGTGGACAGCCGGACCGACACCATTGTCGAATCGGCCACTGGCGGCACCGATACGATCGTTTCGTCGGTCAACTACGTCATGGCCGAAGGCAGCAACGTCGAGAACCTGACGCTCTCCGGCACAGCCAGTCGGGCGACCGGAAACAGCGGTGACAATGTCCTCACCGGGGGCGCGGGCCTCGACGTCCTTTCCGGCGGTGCGGGCAACGACACGCTTGATGGCGGCGCTGGCGCAGACGTCATGAAAGGCGGTCTCGGCGATGACACGTACCGGATCGAGAATCCGGGCGACCGGGTCATCGAAGATGTGAATGGCGGCAACGACACGGTGATCGTCAGCACCAACTGGAAGCTCGCAAACAATATCGAGAACGTAACGCTGGTCGGGTCTGGCCACACACTGACGGGCAACGCCGCCAACAATGTGCTCAAGGGCGACACTGGCAACGATACCCTCGATGGCGGCGCTGGCGACGATACGCTTCAGGGCGGAGACGGCAATGACACACTGATTTCCGGGTCGGGCGCCGATGTCCTTGCCGGCGGTGCGGGCAATGATATCTACAAGATACATGGTGGTGCCGCACGCATCGAAGATTTTCAGGGCCATGATACGATCGACGCAAGCCAGGCGACGGGCGATAGCCATATCGACCTTTCGGGCGACACGCAGACCGACATTGAAAACCAGATCATCGATCTGGGCGGTGGCGGTTCGGTAACCGGCGCGCTCAACGTCCAGTTCCTGCAGGATCTGACGGGCAGCTTTGCCGATGACGTGGTCACCGTGCGCAGCCTGGTGCCGCAGATCGTCACCGCACTGAACGCGGTGAGCGGCGGTGCGGCATTTGGCGTATCCACGTTCCGCGACAAGGCCTTTGGCGGTTTTGGCAATTCTGGAGACTGGACCTACACAACGGGCCTGTCCATCGGCGCGACGTCAACAGATCTAACCAATGCTTATGCAGGCTTTGTTGCGTCTGGCGGGGCCGACGCACCCGAGGCACAGCTTGAGGCGCTTCTGCAACTTGGTGCCCGCGCAGGCGGCGAAGTCGGCTACCAATCGAATGCGGCCCGATTTGTCGTCGTCTTCACGGATGCCAATTTCCACACGGCTGCCGATGGCACCGCTGCGGGCATTCTGACGCCCAACAACGGCAACGGCGTGATCAACGATGGCGGTATTCTGGAAAACTATCCGGAAATCGTTCAGGTCCGTGCCGTGCTTGAGGCGGCCAACATCATTCCGATCTTCGCGATCGCAGGCGGCTTCGAGACGACGTATCAGGATCTTGCCACGCAACTTGGCCGGGGCACTGTCGTTACGCTTTCGGCGGACAGCTCGAACATCGTATCGGCCATCACCAGCGGCATTTCTGCGGCAACCGTCACCCACATCGCAGATGCCATCGGCGGCGCTGGCAACGACAGCCTGACCGGGAATGCCGGGGGCAATCTCCTGTCAGGCAATGGGGGAGACGATGTGCTCGATGGTCGTGGTGGCAACGA
>NZ_JAIXZS010000116.1 GCF_027489515.1 Novosphingobium sp.
CCAAGATCGGCGCCGACGTGATCACCGCGCCCCCCGCCGTAATCAAGGGCCTGTTCAAGCATGTCCTGACCGAAAAGGGCATCGAGGGCTTCCTTGCGGACTGGGCCAAGACCGGGCAGTCGATTACCTGAGATCGGAGCGCCCGCACTTATCTAATCCGGGGAGTTGATTCGTGCCTGCGCGGCCCGCATGGGGAGCGCGCATCACTTTCGATTTCCCCGGAAAGGTCCCCCAATGACGATCAGCAGCGAAGCGCTGGAGATGGCGGCTAAGGTTGAGGCGTTCGTTCGGGAGAAGATCTTTCCCTACGAGCAGGACCCGCGCCGCGATCACCACGGTGCGCCGACGGATGAACTCGTCATGGAGATGCGCGAACTGGCGCGCGCAGCGGGCGTGCTCACTCCGCACATCCGACCCGACGGCAGCCACTTCAACCAGCGCGAGACGGCGGTGATCCTGATCAAGTCGGGCCTCACCCCGCTTGGCATGCTGGCCTGCAACACCCAGGCGCCGGACGAGGGCAACATGTACCTCATCGGCCATGTCGGCAGCCCGGATCTGAAGGAACGCTTCCTGAAGCCGCTTGTCGAGGGCCGCGCGCGCTCGGCCTTCTTCATGACCGAACCCGCAGAGCTCAATGGCGCGGGCGCGGACCCTTCGATGATGCTGACGACCTGCCGCAAGGACGGCAATCACTGGGTGGTGAACGGCAAGAAGTGCTTCATCACCGGGGCCGAGGGCGCGAAAGTCGGCATCGTGATGGCGAAGTCCGAAGATCCGGACAGCAAGGGCGGCGCCTGCATGTTCCTCGTCGACCTGCCGGACCCGGCGATACAGAT
The DNA here is from genome assembly GCF_027489515.1 of Novosphingobium sp. Classification (GTDB taxonomy): domain Bacteria; phylum Pseudomonadota; class Alphaproteobacteria; order Sphingomonadales; family Sphingomonadaceae; genus Novosphingobium. Next base: position 840 of record NZ_JAIXZS010000116.1, read on the forward strand.
CACCGGCGTGCCCAATACGATCGACAGCTCGATGCCCGGCAGCCATGCCGAAATCACCATCGACAACTTGCGCGTGCCCGCAGACCAGATGCTGGGCGATGCGGGCGAAGGCTTCAAGTATGCGCAGATCCGTCTTTCCCCCGCGCGGCTCTCGCACTGCATGCGCTGGCTGGGCGGCTGCATGCGCGCGCAGGAAATCGCGACCGACTATGCAAACCTCCGCATGGCCTTCGGCAAGACATTGATCGATCACGAGGGCGTGGGCTTCATGCTCGCCGAGAACATGATCGACATCAAGCAGTGCGAGCTGATGATCGACTGGTGCGCCTCGGTGCTCGATACCGGCTCGCTCGGCACCGTCGAAAGCTCGATGACCAAGGTCGCGGTCTCCGAAGCCTTGATGCGGATTGCTGACAAGTGCGTGCAGGTGATGGGCGGCCTGGGCGTGACCGACAAGACGATTGTCGAGACGATGTTCCGCGAAGTCCGCGCATTCCGCATCTATGACGGCCCGACCGAGGTCCACAAGTGGAGCCTCGCCAAGAAGCTGCGCCGTGACTGGAAGGCGGCGCAATGACCGCAGACCTGGCGGCAGCCAACAGCGGCGCGGGCAAGGTCCGCGTCGCGTTTGACGAGGCATCGCTGGCTGCGTGGATGGCGGCAAACGTCGAAGGCTTTGCTGGGCCGCTCAAGGTCGAGCAGTTCAACGGCGGGCAGTCTAACCCGACCTATCGGCTGACCACGCCCGGCCAGCGCTATGTGCTGCGCCGCAAGCCGCCGGGGCCGCTGCTGAAAGGCGCGCACGACGTGCTGCGCGAAGCGCGCGTGCAGCAGGCCTTGGCCTCCACCGACGTGCCGGTCGCCCGCATCTTCGCCGTGTGCGAGGACGAGAGCGTCATCGGCAGCGCGTTCTACCTGATGGACATGGTCGAGGGCCGGATCTTCTGGGATGCGGCCTTCACCGAAGTACCCAAGGGCGAGCGTGCGGCCTACTTCGATGCGATGAACCGCGTGATCGCGGCGCTGCATTCGGTGGACGTGGAGGCCGTGGGCCTCGGGGATTATGGCCGGCCGGGCAACTACTTCGCACGCCAGATCACACGCTGGAGCAAGCAGTACCTCGACGACGAGCTTGCCGGCCGTCTGCCGGACATGGACGCGCTGGTCGAATGGCTGCCGACGGCCATCCCCGAGGGTGATGAGACATCAATCGTCCACGGCGACTTCCGCTGCGACAACATGATCTTCCACCCAACCGAACCGCGCGTGCTCGCGGTGCTCGACTGGGAGCTTTCGACGCTGGGCCATCCCCTCGCCGACTTTTCCTACCACGCGATGATGTACCGCATGCCGGGCGACATCGTGGCGGGGCTTGGCGGCGCGGACCCAGTGCCGCTTGGTCTGCCGACCGAGGCAGAGTACATCGCGTCCTACTGCGCGCGGACGGGCCGGACAAGCATCCCCAACTGGGACTATTACCTCGCGTTCAACTTCTTCCGGCTGGCTGCCATCATGCACGGCATCAAGGGCCGCGTGCTGCGCGGCACCGCTAGCAACGCGCAGGCACGCGAGCGCGCCGAAGCCCTCCCGCGCCTCGCCGCGCTGGCCTGCGAAGCCATGGCGAAATGCCGCTGAGGCGCAGGCCCGAGGCGGTCTAAAGCCTGGTCTGGCCGATCGGCATATGCCGGTCGAGGAACGCCATCACCGCGTCGTTGAAGGCATCATTGCGATCACCGGCGACCATGTGCCCGGCGCCGCCGACGTCGACGACTTCAAGATCCGGGACCAGTTCGCGGAAACGAGCGACACCGGCATCGCTCACGACATCGCTCTTGAGACCGCGCACGAGGAGCACCGGAAGGCCGGTCCCGGCCAGTTTCGTTGCAGACTGGCGCACCAGTTCGTGGAGATCCTGTGGGCGCGACGCGACGATCCGGGGGTCCCAGTGCCAGTAGAGCCTGCCATCTTCGCGCCGGCGCAAGTTGCGCAGGAGGCCGCTCGGATCGCGCGGCCGGGGGCGCTCCGGGTTGTAGGCCGCCACCGCGTCTACCGCCTCGTCAAGCGTCGCAAAGCCGTCCGGGTTGGCGCGCATGAACGTGACGATGCGGCTGATCCCCTCGCTCTCCGGATGGGGCACGATATCGACGAGGACGATCCCGGCCGGCTGGAGCGACCGGGCCGCCGCGTGGATCGAGGTCGCCCCGCCGAGCGACGCCCCGACAAGCACGAAGGGCTGGTCGATCTCCGCCACGATCGCCTCGAGATCGGCGACACGGTCGTCGAGCGAATAGGCACCGGTCTCCGACCAGTCACTCTCACCATGCCCGCGCGCATCGAAATTGATCACCCGGTACCCACGCTGGGCGAGAGCTCGCGCCGCGCCGGACCAGCTGTGGCGCGTCTGTCCGCCGCCGTGCAGCAGGATCACCGCAGGCGCCGCTTCGGGACCGAGATCATCGGCAACCAGCACGAGCTGATCGCTCGATACGATCCGGCGCGATGTTATCTGCAAGGCATCGGCTGTCACGCCGGGGGAAACAGGGCTCATTTCTAGCGACCTTCATCGTGGGCGGGCAGTGATGGAGATATCGGCCCGGACGCGCTGTAGAGCATCGTGCCGGGCTCGCCAATCGCCCGCCAGCCGGGGCGGCTCGGAGGCCTGGCTGCATGCCCTCATCCGGCCGCGCATGAAGCATTGCCGCCTTCCTGTCCTGCCCCACCGCGCATGCACCGGAGTCCGACGGCTGCAAGACCAGGGCACAAGCTTAAACCCGCATTGCACAGCCTGTCGGGGTTACCATCCAAGCCAGCGCGCGGCAGCGCAGGGAGTGGACGACCCTAGCCGTGCATCGAAAAATCAGCCGACCCTCGAGCACAAATAACCGCCAGATGTTCTGCTCAAACGGTGGAGCTGCATCGAGAATCAGCCCTATCTCTATTCTGGTAGTCGGGACTATGCTTGCGCGGTCGTTCACCATGTACTTCGATCTGCATAGCATTTGTCATAATTAAGGTACTGCTCGACCTTCCCCCCCGCTTTCTTCTCGTGTAAACTGCGATGATTCTGGGGTAACAATTGCTCTCTCTTGTCCCGCATGACACTGTCCTTAATCCTCGGGACATGAGGAACAAGAACGCCTCACCATGACATGATCAATACTGGGGGAGACGGATCTTTATGGCAATCTTTCAGACATATACAGTCCGCCGCGGGGATACACTCGATGGGATTGCCAAGGCCTTCGGACTGACCCGGCAGGCGCTGATGACACTCAACGGCATCATTAATGCCAACCGCATCCGCATCGGCCAGGTCCTGCGAGTCCGTCAGGTCAGCGAAAGCTTCAAGGTCGCCCCTGCTGGCAGCACGGTACAGGATCTCGCGGCGCGCACGGGTGTGCCGGCAGACCAGATTGTCAAGGCCAACGGGGTGGATACCACCACCGACGTCGGCGGCAAGGGCGTAGTGATACCCTCAACCTCCCCCGCGGCAGGACCGGTTCCACCGCCGGATCATATGCTTGGAAGCCTCTCGGCCAAGTATGAGTCAGGTAATCGCGGACCGGGGACCGTCTCCGGCGGTCAGGGCGACCGCGGCGGCGTTTCGTATGGGCAATACCAGCTCGCCAGCAAGCTCGGCCGTCCCGCCGAGTTTCTTGCCCGTGAAGGCCAGCCCTGGGCACAGCGCTTTGCTGGCCTGCAGCAAGGCACACCAGCCTTCACCGCCATGTGGAAGCAGATCGCCGCCGAAGACGGCGTAAGGTTCGGCGCGGCGCAGCACGAGTACATCCGGCGCACGCACTATGATGTACAGGCAAAGCTGATCCGCGAGGCAACCGGGGTCGACGTCGCCCAGCAGTCGGCTGCGCTGCGCGATGTTGTGTGGTCGACGGCAGTGCAGCACGGGGGCAATTCCTCGATCATGACCGGCGCGATCGAGGCTCTCGGCATTGGCGCCGATCATCCGGATTTCGACAGCCGGCTGATCGATGCGGTCTATCTTGAGCGCGGGCGGCGTGACGAGAACGGCGTCCTCGTCCATTTCAGCCGCAATTCGGCGCAAGTGCAGGACGGGGTCGCGGCCAGGTTCCGCGCCGAGCGGATAGATGCGCAGGCCATGCTCAAGGCGGAAGTGGCGGGGCGGCAGATCGTCGAAGCCGCCAAGTCCGTGCCGCAAGCCGGAGAAGACGATCTGCTGGAGCGCGCGGCCTCGCGCCTGAGCGATGCCGATGTCAACGAACTGCTCGAGCGGTATGGCGATGATGAGGCACGGGCTGACTTTGCGATGGGCCAGAAGGTCTTGATTGCCTTGCGCAATCCGACCAACTGGAAACAAGCGGAGCTTGGCGCCTATGATGATCCAATGATCCTGATGTGGAAGGAAGGAACCAGCATCCGGGTGCAGCGGCTGAAGGGCAATACCGAGCCCGCCGGCGCCTATGCTGCCGGCCACGAGCGGGCCAACCGCGGCTCGGACGTCGATTTCGACGGCGACGGGCGCAAGGATCTCGGGCGGCTACGGCCGGGCGTCTACCACTACCGCCCCGAACAGCATCCGCATCTCGGCAGCATCTGGCGCGCGCGCGATATCCAGATCGTCGATCGCGACTGCAACCACGATGGCCAGTTCACCGCCGACGAACAGGGCGACCCAAGCCGTCCGAGCAACGCCGGGACCACGATGTACATTCACAAGGGTGGCACCACCTTCACCGGATCGGCCGGATGCCAGACCTTGCCGCCCGACAACTTCGCGAAACTGCTTGCCCTCGCCGGCCGGCAGCGGAGCCTGAGCTATATCCTCATCAATGCCGGCTGACGCAAAGCGGCCCAGACTGCAGAGTCTGTCCTGGCGAACAGCGTTTCCGCCCGTCGCGGTGCTCGCGCTGGTGGCATGCGGCGGCAGCCCCAAGCAGGCGGCGTCACCGCAGACCGCAGCCGCTGCAAGTATCGCCCCGGAGCCGGCGGACCTTGCCGCGGCCGCGCCTGTGGCCGCGCTTCCGGCGCCAGCGGCCTCTGCGCTTGCCCCGACGGCGGACACCGCGGTCGAGACGCTGGCTGGCCTGTGGCGGGTGGAACAGGTTGACACGGCAGAAAGCGCGCGCCGCGCGGTGCCCGGCCTCGATGGCAGGCGGATGGTCAGGGCCGTGCTGGAAGTGAGCCGCGAGCAGATGAACTGGGGCTACCGTCCGGACCCGGCACTGCCCGGGAACGACATCTGCTCGGGACCCCAACTCACCCCGGTCGGAGATGCCGCGCTCCGCCAGCGTGTGGCTGGCGCGCTGCAGCGGATGGGGGCTGGCAGCGCAGCACCGGCCGTCGCCGGGATCGACTGCGACGACGGCGGACGGTGGGGACCGGGCGTGGTGGGCACGGCCTACATCGCGCGGCTGGGCGAAGACCGGATGGTAATGACCTGGTTTGACGACAGCGTGCTATTGCTGCAGCGCTTCAAGTCGGTTCCCCGCAGGGAAAGGGTCGAAACGAATCAACCCCTGCACGCGAGTGACTATAGTCGGTGAACGGGAACAGTGAATCCGCGTGCATCCACAACGAACACTCTTACAAAATTTACCGACACTTCGCCGCCTAAACTGGCTTGACTTCATTCGAGTTGGAGCAGACCATTTCATCGGGTCCGAATCAATCCATAATCGAAGTTTCCGCTGCAGGGTCGGAAGACATTCGTGAATTTCGGATCAAGTAAATCCCTTGGTAATATTAATGTAAGGCGGTGCGCCAGTCCTCCGTGACTGGGAGTGTTGCGTCTGCCTTTGTCCATTTCACGGGAGATGTGCCCATGGGCTTGTGTGTCGATCGCTCGGTCAACTATCTGCGCAATCTCGGGCTCAACACGATCCTGCAGCCGCGTGATGGCATAGCGCCGCTGGCCCTGCTGGGCGAAGCGAACGGCCAGCGCGCGCTGATCGGGACGCTTGATCAGCTGATCGAGCCCAATTCGGCCCCCTTGCCCACCATCGTCTCGAGCGTGGCAGCCAATATCAATGGAGAGCGCTCCAGCAAGCTGCCGGTCGAGATCGGGCTCAACATTCTCGGCGGAATCATTTCCGCGATGGGCGGAAATCTGGGCATCGACGCTGCGTACAGCAACGCCAAGCGGCTGGAATTCGCCTTTGCCGATGTCACCCGGGACCGCGCCAATGCTATCCAGATCGGTGATTTTCTGAGCGAAGGAAAGGTTCGTTGGAACCACCCGATCCTCTCCCGCTATCTCTTCGGCGATGGCAATCTCTATGTGCTGACCGAAGTTGTCCGCTCACCGCAGATCAGCGTCACCGCGTTCGACGAGCACAAGGCGTCACTGGGTCTGGATATCCCGGTGATCAAGGGCATCGTCGGCGGGAAGGTTGGCGTCGCGGCAGAGGGAAGCAGCAACACCGCGGTCAGCTACAAGGGCGATACCAGTCTCGCGTTCGGCTTCGTGGCGATCGAGCTTTCGGCGGGCGACAGCAACCACGATGGCGAACTCGATCTCGTGTTCCGCCCGGTCAAGGCGGGCGATGTGGCCCTCAGCCTCGCCTCGCCCGCCGTCGAGCGCAAACTGTTCGATGGTCCGCTCACGCAGCTGGTCGACGCACCGGTCTGACACGGCGCGACCAGGGGTGCGGCGCAATCGAGGGAGGCAAGGCGATGGCAGACGAAGACGACATCGAAACGGGCAATCCGCGCGACAAGTTGCGGCAGCAATCGGCGCATTACCTGGTGTTGCCGGATCTGGTCACGCATTTCGCGGAGTATGCGACGGGCGCTTTCGCCAGGGTCATCGCGGAACTCAACAACATGTATCCGGGCGGTCTCGGGAAAGCCAAAGAGAAGGCTCTTGAAGAACTGAAGAAGGCGAATGTCGACGCCGACCGGATTACGAGGGCAGCTGCTTCCAAGAGCAAGCTGAACCTGTTCGTGGCACTGACTCGCGATGAATTGATGACGCTCGACCGCCTCAGGCGCGAGACGAAATCAACGCATTTCCCCATCTACAAGGTTTGGGCCGATCCGAAGCTCAGGCCTTTTGCCGGCAAGCCTCTGCGCACGATCAAGGCCGATGCCTGTCTCGCAACATTCGGCTCACACGGCCGCGATATCGTTGTCGCTGTGGCAGACAGCGGAATCGATGGGGATCACGAGCATTTCAAGAAGTTTGCCAATCTCGAAAAGTTGCCGGACGGGCTCGAACACTGCGACTTTACTGACGATGCGGCGGAAGACGGCGCTTCGGCGCTGGTCGATGAATACGGGCATGGTACTCACGTGGCCGGTATCATTGCTGGCTGCTTCAGCGCCAAGAAGGAAGGCGCGGTGACGGTCCTTCGCGAGCAGCATGTCGTGGATGAGGAGGCCCCCGGCGACGAAGGTGGTACGATCACGGTCCCCCGCGACAATACCGAGCCGGTCGAACTTCGAGGCGTAGCGCCGGAAGCGAAGTTGCTGAGCCTTAAGGTGCTGGATGGAGACGGCAGCGGCCATGCCAGCAATCTGATTGCCGCGCTGGAGCATGTCTTCGATCTCAATGATTCAGGCCGAAAAACGAAGGTCCACTGCCTTAACCTGAGTCTGGGATACCCCTTCGAGGCTGAATGGTATGCCGCTGGCCAGAGCCCGCTTTGCGTAGCTGTCACGCGATTGGTGCGCAGCGGTGTCGTCGTGGTTGCAGCCGCCGGGAACGATGGTTCCATCAAGATGCAGTTCGGCGGATCAACCAGAGAAAAGCGCATCGGGCTCGCACAGTCGATCAACGATCCGGGCAATGCGGAAGCAGCGATCACGGTAGGGTCGACGCATGGCGAATCCCCGCATCTCTATGGCGTGTCGTACTTCTCCTCACGCGGCCCGACAGCAGACGGACGGATGAAGCCCGATCTGCTTGCACCGGGCGAACGCATCCTTTCGTGCACGCCGCGTGCGGTCGCGGAGCGCATACTGGCCAAGAACAACGTTGATGGTTGGAACCGCGCAAGCGCCTGCTACCGGGAGGACACCGGAACCAGCATGGCAGCACCGCACGTTGCCGGCGCGGTTGCCGCGTTTCTCTCCGTCCAGAACGAATTCATCGGCCGCCCTGATGAGGTGAAGCGGGTGTTCATGAGCACATGCACCGATCTTGGCCGCACCCGCGAATTCCAGGGCGCCGGACTGATCGACATGATGCGCGCGATCCAATCGGTGTGACGGGGAGACGATCCATGGAAACGCTTGCCAACCTTCCGTTCATCCGACTCGCAGCAGACAAGAGTGGCGCTCTTTCGGGTGTCGGCAGCCTGACCCTACCGACCGGAACGACCGATCTCATCGTGATCAGCCACGGCTGGCGCAATGACGTAAACGATGCGCTCAAGCTCTACGGAACCTTGATCGGCAACCTACAGCAGGCCGCGGGAGGGCACTTCACGGACGGCAGCCGGTCCTGGGCTGTTGCCGGCGTATTCTGGCCTGCCTTTCGCTTCCAGCCGGACTTGAGCCTGCTTCCGGACAGCGCTGCGGAAGCAGCCGCGCCAGCTGGCGGCGCGCTCGGCCTCGAGGACAACGATCTGCCTGGCGACATGCTCAAAGCCTATGCGGCCGAGATCGCAGACGTGCTGCAGTGCGACGAGGGCACGTTCGTCGCCGCCGCACTCAAAGGTGCCAGCGGCGGGCCGTTTGCCACTGACTTCATGAAGCAACTTCGGGACAAGCTGACTGCCGACCCGACCATTGCGGACGAGCACAAACGTCTGCTCAAGACGAAGGGATCGCAATTCGTTGCGGATCTGAAAAGCACGGCGACCGTTCCAGCGCAGTACAATACTCTGGAGCCTGCCCATGGCGACGGCGAGGCGGCTGGCTTGAGAGAGATAGTGAAGAAGGTGCAGCGCGTCTTCACCGGCGGCAGGGCTGCCATTGCCACTGCTCTCAACTACACCACCTATTACGAGATGAAGGCCCGCGCGGGCGTGATCGGCAAGGCGCTTGCACCGGTTGTCGAGCAGGCGGCAGGCTCCACTATCCGCGTCCATCTGATCGGTCACAGTTTCGGCGCTCGGCTGGTGACCTCGCTGGCAAACGAGATGGCAACGCTGCGTCCGGCATCGCTATCGTTGCTTCAGGGGGCGTTTTCGCACAACGGCCTTGGCGTCAGCAATGCGCGACAAGGCGGCGCTCTGCAGGACGGCGCGTTCCGCAAGGTGATCGCCCAGCAGCGGATCACCGGCCCTGTCTTGGTGACGCACACGCGGCGGGATACCGCCGTCGGATTTGCCTATCCTGCTGCCTCCGCCCTTTCGGGCACGGTCGCCTCCGACTTCGTGCAAATCGCGCAAAACTACCTTGGCGGGCCGAATGATCCCTATGGCGGGATTGGTGCCAACGGAGCGCTTTCGCTCAAGCCCGGCGAGGACAAGGCGCACGTTGCCGTGCTGCAGAACGGCAAGCCGCTGCTCGCACCGAGCAACAATCCGGCGGCGGCGGCTGCGCCGGTGCTGGCGGGCGGCAAAGTCAACAACGTGCTCGCCGATGCCATTATCAGAGAGCACTGGGATGTCGCCAACCCGGAAGTTGCCGCGCTGGTCTGGGCTGCGGTGCGCTGATCCGCCGTGGCCAACTTTCTCAAGCGCAACTATCTCAACGATGCCAAGCTAGCACAGCGGGCCTTGCTGGAGTTCCACCGCGCACTGAGCTCGGGGCGACTGATCGCCTTTACCGGATCGCTGACGACGCAGCCCTATGGCTATGGCTCCTGGCGCAACCTCGTCAGCGCTTATAGCCGCCTTGCTGGTGTTGCGCAGGCGGCGGTCGATTCCGGCGAGGCATGGAATTCCGTATTGGCAGAACTGGAGATTATCGCGAAGCCCGACACGGCAATGCGTGCAAAGAACGAAAAGATAAATGATTTCAGCGATTTTCTGACATCAGAGAAGAACAAGCGCTATGATGTGCGCGTGGGCCTGAGCTTGCTCGAGGAAGTGCTGCTGGCGCCCGATACGAAGCGCATGAACATGACCCGGCAGTGCGGCGACTGGGAACTTGATACTGCGCGCCGACCGCTCGATCTGCTATCGATCGCGATTGCACAGTATTTCCGCAAGCCGCATCAGGAGAAGTCCGCCAATCCGGACGAGAATGTGCTCGAGCCGCTCCTGCGGGGCCTCGGCGTCTCGCGGTTTGCGACGCTGAACTACGACTTCGAACTGGAACGGCGGCTCATGCTGGCCGATTTTCCGGCAGCGGATACGGCCAATCCCTTCGGAGCGCTGTGCCAGCTTCGCGCCAACAGCGCGAACGAGGTGTTTGAATGGCAGCTTTCGAGCGGACGGATCCGCCGGGTCATGCCGGCAGGCCAGGCCATCGAAAGCGATATCCTCAACCGCGAGCGGATCGACCGGCTGCTCGAGTTCGCGATCGGCGCCGATGATGTGGACCACCACATCATGCATCTGCACGGCCGGGCCTGTAACGCGGAATCGATGATCCTGAGCTACCGCGACTACGACAAGCTTTACCGGCGCAGCGGCCTTTCCAAGATGCCCTTCGAATTTGCCCAGCGCATCATGATGGGCGGCAATCCGATCCTGTTCGTGGGCATGGGCATGTCCGAAGGCGAGCTGAACCGTACGCTGGAGGACTTCGTCAGCAGCAGCCCCTATCAGCGCACCGCGCCGGCCTTCCTGCTGTGGAATGCGGACGAGGAAGACCGCCTCGACCTAGAAAGCAAGGACGAGGTCAGGGAGAAGGAGGCGCGCAGCCGGCTTGAAATGCGCCGATTGGATTGGCTCCACCGGCTTGGCATCCTGACGATCTTCGATACCGACTTGCCGGCCGACCGGCTTGCCAAGCCCAAGGCCGAAACCGCCGAAAAACTCACGCGCCTCATCAATGCCCTGCCGGAACACGCGCGGCGGGTCGGCGCCCGCGAGGCCTATACCGGCGGCGCATACTGGCGCCACATGAGCAAGGCAGAATCGGGCAGCGGGCCGGCGATTGTCTGGGAGGTCGAACTCGGCAAGGCCGAGCCACAGGCGGACGCACCGGCACTTGCCGCCCTCGTCGATCGGCTGAGGCATAGTGGCCGGCTGACTGGCATCATTGCCCGGCAGGGCAGCGGCAAAGGCTCGCTTGCCTGGAAGCTCGCGCATGAATCGAGCGCGCTCAGGATCGATCCCGCCGATACCATGCTGATCAACGGCAGCTTCAGCTTCGATACCGACAGTCTGCTCGATGCGGTCACCCGTTTTGTCAGCATGCGCACCATCCGGACCTATTCCGACAGCGCGCATGGCCATCGGCCGCGGATGAGCCGGAGTGAGTTCTTCCGCAAGCTGAAGGACTATAACGAGAAGACGCTGCTGATCGTGCTCAACGGGTCCGAGCGCTTCTTTAGCGTGCGGGGCGAGATGCTGAGCGCGGAACTGCACGAATTGCTGCAGCTGGTCGCATCCGGAAAGATCCCCTGCCTCAGGCTGGTCCTGCTCGGCACGGCGCGCGCGCGCGGCTATCTGGTGAAGACACTCGGCGTCGAGGTGATCGAAGCCGACGAGCTTGGCCTCGAGCCGAGCCGAACCGAAGAGGTCATCCCGGTCCAGCGGCTGGAAACCATCCGGCACGCATTCGGGAAAGCCTTGAAAACTGCGGGGGAACATCCGGTCCAGCGGATAGCGGCAGGGCGTTACCGCATTCTCGAACAGGCCCGGCAGCGGGTTGACGCCGCATCCGCGGCCCGGATCAGTGGAGACATGCCGGAACTGCGGCGCGCCTTCTTCGATCTTTATCTGGACCCTGCGGTGCTGGCCAAGGTGGTGGGCGATGAATCGCTCGCGCTGACCATGGAAATCCTCCGGGCCCTAGCCTTCATCGGCCTGCCCGCCGAGATTGCCGTTCTGCGCTGGGTCCCGCGCATTCATGCAAGGCTTGCGGAAGCCGCGGCGATGCCATCGCGGGCAGCATCAGGCAGCGAGCCCCCCGATCCGATCGCCATGCTGGGTGATCTGCTCAAGGAACTTAAGACACTGGGTCTCGTTCTGGAACTGCGCGGCTATCGCCCACGGGGCCATCACACCGAATCAGAGGCCCGCTTCACTCTGCCCCGCATGCTTCTGACTGAACTGCGCGCCCGGTTCTCGGTGCCGCTGTCCGAAGCGAAACTGTCGACCGCGTTCAACATGTCGCTCTACGTCGCGCAGCCCGTCGATGGCTTCATTCCCGAGCCAGACATTCATGACGAGCTGGGCATGATGGTCGATCATCTGCTGGGCGCCTATCGCGACATGGCCCGCGAGAAAGCGCCACCGCTGCGCAAGGAGGATCGCAAAGCCTTGCAGAGCATCAGCACAACCCTGATGCCGCATGAAAATCGCGCGGCCTCGCGCGAACATCCCCGCGGCAAGACACCCACGCGCGATATGGTGCGGGAGTTGCAGACGCTTGTCTCGCCCGCAAACGCGCAATGCCTGCGGGCAGCGCTGGCGCTGATCCGAGGCTACTACACCACCACGGACTTGCTGACGCTGGATGTGGTCGATCGCCTCGTGCTTGAAGATCGTGACGGCATCCTGCTGGAACATGCCGAGCGGCTCGATGCGATCATCGATGCTTATGGCAAGGTTGCCATGGCAAGAGATGCACTGCGCGACCATTTCGGGGCCGCATTCACCGAACAGTTCGGCGACACTGAACCGCTCTATGCCGACGAACTGGTGTGGCTGCACAATGAGCGCGGCGTGATCCGGCTGGCGATGGGCGATCTCTACGAGGCCCGGGCTTCGTTCCTGCGGGCGCTGGAGATCAACCGGCAGCATGTCGAGCGGAGCGACCGATCGCACAACTGGCGGCGGATCAGGCTCAACCAGCTCACGCTGGACCTCGAAAGCGGCGAGATCTCGCTGGCCTTGCGCAAGATCGAGGAGATCATCGCGGTCAGTGAAACCGGCCGCATCGGTGTGGATCCGAAGGTCGAACAGGACGCGGCCACAGGGGTTCCGGTCAGCCGGGAGGATGAGCTCGCAATCGCCGTGGCGACTGGCTACCGCGGCTGGGCGGCGGATCTGCAGGGTGACAAGATTACTGCCCATGCCGACTACGACGCGGCGATCACGAAGCTCTCGGAGCTGGGGGAAGTGCGTGCGGAAGTCTATTTCCGCCGCTTGCGGATCATGCTGCTGATCAGCGAGCAACGCATCGCCGAGAGCCAGCGCGCGCTGTCTGCCGCGATGGATCTAGCCCTCGCCTCGCGCCAGATGGATCTGATTTACCGGCTGCGGATCATCGAGGCGACGATCGCGCTTTCGCTGCCGGATGGCGACGTGGTGTCCCGCCGGCTGGCTCGCCGCCAGCTGGAAGACGCCCAGCGCTATGCCCTGCAGACCGACGTCAACCGGGTGCGCGTAGAGGCCGGGATCAGCATCGCGGAATCGCGGCTGATATCGGGCGATCACGAGGGCGCGCTCAGCGCCGTGTCCGATGCGATCATGATCGCCACCCGCTTCGGAATGGAACTGCGCAAGATCATCCTGCGCTCGGTCATGGCCAATATCATGGCGAGCCGCGGCCATCCGATCACGGCCAAGAACCTCGCCAGCACAGCGATTCGGATCGGCAGCCGCCTGCGCTATTACGAGGCCATCCGCCATGCCGAACGCACGCTGGACCAGATACCGCCGATCTCGGCAATCACGGAACTGCTCGATGCCGCCGAGCGGCGCCAGACCTGATGGCGTCGGCGCCGGGGGGAACCTTCGGCGGCGCTACAAGGCAGCGCCGCCGAAGGACCTGGGGCCGACCCGCTCGGGCAGATGGGGGGATGAGCGGGCCGGGCCACAGATGGAGTTCGCCGCATCCGATCAGGCGGCGCGGCTCTGGTGCGCGGGGGCAACGGCCCGAAATCGCGCCATAAAGGCATCGAGCACTTCACCCTCCAGCACGAAGTGATGACGCGCATCGGGCAGAACACCGTGCTCGAGAATGGCTGAGAGTGCGGCCCTGGCGCGGGCGATGCGGCTCTTGATCGTGCCGATCGCCACGTTGCAGACCTCGGCGATCTCCTCATAGCTCATCGAGCCGATGGCCATGAGGATCAGCACCTCGCGCTGGGCTGCGGGGAGGCAATCCAGCGCCCGCAGCACGTCGATCGCCTCCAGACGCGCTTCCTGATCACCCGGCCGGTTGAGCACGCGCTCGGCGGTCACCTCGTCGTAGCTGGCCGTGAACCGCTCGCGCCGCAGCTGGCTGAAGTAGTGGTGGCGCAGGATGGTGAACGTCCAGGCGCGGAAGCTCGTCCCGGCGCGGAACCGGCCTCGCGCGGTCCATGCCTTCAGCATGGTTTCCTGTGCAAGATCATCAGCCATGTCGCGGCGCCCGCACAGGCTGCGGGCAAAAGCGCGCAAGTGCGGTATCGCTGCCACCAGTTCCTTGTGAAAATCCGCATCGGACAAGACGCAGTGCTGTGTCGCGCCGGAATTGCTCTCGATCTGTTTCGTCATTGGATGGTCCTGACTAAGCGTTTCGGGCAACTATTTTCCAGATACAGCGGCCAACCAGGTCTGCGACTACGCAAGCACGGAAGACCATACTGAAGTCCGAGATAGATGGAAACTTTAGTTAGTGGGCACACATTGCGGCAAAGCGTGGCAATGGCCCCACAGGACGTACGTCGCACGGCGTCCGCCGATGGTGAGGCACACCCTGCCTCATGCAAGATGAGAGCAACGGCTGCCCTTCCTCCAGCCTCGACCGACTCTGGGACCTTGCGGCCATTCCCTCGCGATGTCCACAGCGGCGGGTTCGTTGCCAAAACCCGACTCTCGGCTGGTGTCTTTCGGGGCGCGAATCGTGACAACGACTGAGTCGTCTCATTAACTGCGGCTTCATGGTAGAAAGAGAATCACGAGTTGAACGGTTCAATTGTCGGATGCTCGGCAAATGCGGCGCACGAGTTCGCGTAACCAGCGATGAGCCGGGTCGGCATCGAGCCGTGGATGCCATAGCAAGGCAACGGTAAACGGCTCAAGCGGAACAGGCATCTCGAAGGTCGCCAA
The DNA here is from genome assembly GCF_027489515.1 of Novosphingobium sp. Taxonomy (GTDB): domain Bacteria; phylum Pseudomonadota; class Alphaproteobacteria; order Sphingomonadales; family Sphingomonadaceae; genus Novosphingobium. The sequence continues at coordinate 15,860 of NZ_JAIXZS010000116.1, forward strand.
AGCGAACCTCAGGCCATCAGTATGCCGCTCCGGAACGGTGGCGATCAGGTCGGTGTCTCTTGCCAACGCAAGGGCTGCCGAGAAACCATCAACGGTTGCAACTATCGTGCGATGAAGTCCCGCAGCGGCAAGGAGATCGTCTATTCCGCCAAGATCCAACCCCTGCCGCCATGCGACAACATGACACCAGTCGACATAGTCGGTGGGTTGGACGATCTTTCCAGCGAGCGGGTGGTCCGCGCGAACCACTCCAACATAGCGGTCGGTGAAGAGCGCATGCGACCGGACCTCCGGGCCTAGGGTCCCGGCAACCACGCCCGTCTCCAGATCGATGCTTCCGTCACGCAGGCCTTCACTGCTCTTATCCAGCTTGCGCACAAAGCGTAGCTGCACACCGGGTGCTTCTTGCTGGACCTCGGCGATCAGCGCGGGTCCGAACGTTTCGGCAAATCCGTCGCTTGTTCGCAAAGTGAAGATCCGCCGCAGGGTTGCGAGTTCGAGGCCGTCGGTCGGCCGAAGAATTGCACTCGCTTCCTCGACCACTTCGCGCACCATTGCCGCCATTTCTATTGCACGCGGTGTTGGAACGAGGCCTCGTCCCGCCCGGACTAGCAATTGATCGCCGGTTACGTCGCGCAGCCGGGTTAGCGTACGGCTCATGGCTGAAGGACTGAGATGCAACCGTCGGGCGGCGCCGACGACACTGCCCTCGGCGAGCAGCACATCTAGTGCGACAAGCAAATTGAGGTCGGGCACGGACACGGTGCCGGTCCCTAATTCAATAGTGCATCAAACGCAAAGATATCGTGCAACCAATGCGTCTTCTGCATGGTTCCGAAGCGGCGTAAAGCGCGTCTCGCACTCATCGGAGACGCATGATGACTAATAGCAGCCTGGACCGATTTATCGCTGCCGTTCGCGCGGATTGGGGACAGATAAGCACTCGCCTTGTCCGGCAGTGTCGAGATCATCTCGATCAGTTGACCGCCAGCCCCGAGGCCGAAGACTGGCTGGCCACCCTTGTTGCGGAGCGCCCCGCAACGCGCGAGTTGCACCGCGAGCCGGGCAGCTTCATGCTTCTGGCTCACGCCGAGCAGGGGGGACTATACCGACCTCCCCACGACCATGGCCGCGCGTGGGTCGTCTATGCCGTGCAGTCGGGTGAGCTCGAAATTGGAACCTATGCTCGGGTGGCCGGTCCGGATGGTGACAGGCTTGTTCGGCGTGAAACGACGGTCCTGAAGACCGGGAACGCTCAAGCCTATCTGCCCGGCGATATTCATGACACGCGGTGCCTGACGCCGCAGGCTCTCGTTTTCCGTTTCACCGAGCGTGACTTGAAGCACGAAGATCAGGTCGATCACCAAATCACGCGGTTTGTCGAACGGGATGGCGAATGGTTCGCCCCGATCGCATGAGCCGGTGGAGGTCAAGGGACGCCCTAAGCATTCTTGCGGTTCTGTCCGCGATGGCGCTGGTTGTGCTCGATGCGGGCCTGATCAACGTCGCATTGCCCAGTCTGGCGCGATCCCTTGGCGTCGCACCAGCTCAGATCATTATGGCGGTCAGTTGCTATCAGGCTGCCCTGGTCGTTGGCCTGCTGCCATCCGCCCATGTGGCAGAAAGGTTCGGAGAACGGCGTGTGTTTATCGCCGGTCTCCTGCTGTTCACGGCGGCGTCGGTTGGCTGCGCCAATGCGGTCAATTTGCCGATGCTTCTCATTGCCAGGGTGCTCCAGGGCCTTGGAGGGGGAGCGATCATGGCTCTTGGTGTTGCCCTGCTCCGCAGTGCGCTCGGAACCGACCGCCTTGGCATGGCTATTGGCTGGAACGCACTTACTGTCGCAGTGTGCGGTGCGGCCGCTCCGTTCTGCGGAGCAGCCATAGTGGCAATCGCGCCGTGGCCTTGGCTGTTCATGATCAAGCTCCCGCTGGCTGCCGTTTCGCTATTCGCTTCAATGGCTTTGCCGGTGGACAGGCGCCGGGCATCTCACATCGATATCGCGAGCCTCTTCCTCCACGTGGGCACCTGCTGCGCTTTCATGGTGGCGGCACAGATCGGCGCGGACCATGGTTGGGTGGCAATTTCGATCACAGCGCTGGCGATCGCGTCGGCGACAATGATGATCCTGAGGGGCAGACATGCCAAGCAACCGGTCTGGCCGACCGATCTTCTGGCACTGCGTCCTCTGCGCATCTCGGTTGCGGCCTCGATCTGCTGTTTTACGGCGCAATCGGCGGGTTTGATCGCGTTACCATTCCATCTTCAATTGAACCTTGGCAGTGGGCCACTGGGCGCAGGAACCATTTTGAGCCTCTGGCCGCTGACTGTCGCCGCGACCAGCGTGGTCGCCGGCCGAGTTTCGGAGCGCTTCGGCTCTCCCTTGCTCTGCGTCGTGGGGGGAATGGTTCTCGGTTCAGGTCTCTTGCTGTCTACGTTGCACACTTCGAACATGTTCGCGCAGATGGCTGCAGGCGCGGCTCTATGCGGGCTGGGATTCGGGCTCTTTCAGGTTCCGAACAATCGAACGCTGTTTCTCGCTGCACCGGCGCACCGCAGTGCAGCTGCCGGTGGTATGCAAGGCACGGCGCGGGTCGTTGGACAAACCACAGGCGCAATGTTGATGGGGTGGTTATTCGCCACGGCGTCCACCCAGAACGCGCCCACTCTAGGGTTTGCGGTTGGCTTCCTGTTTGCCTTTGCAGCTGCTGCGATCAGCAGTCTTGCATTGGTTGAGCGGGCGGAGCCTAGATTTCGGAAACTGAGAAATGTCATGGCTCAGACTATTGGTGGAGAGTGATCATGAAGCACTTGATTTGCGCGCTGGCCCTTTTCGCGATTGCTGCGCCATCTGCCGGCGAAGCGCAGCAGGAAAGCAATTCTTCTGCTACTGATGCGGTGACAGTGCAGCAGTCGGTTGCGGAGGACCCAGGGCACGCTCCGATCCCGCTTGTAATCTGGTCGCCGGCGAGCGGAACCAACCTGCCCATGATCCTCATGTCACATGGAACAGGAGCGGGTCCTCTTAGCCATGTCGATACCGCGAGGGCATTGGCGTCTGCGGGCTTTGTGGTGGTCGCTCCGATGCATCCCGGCGACAATTTCCAGGACGACTCTATCGTCGGAAAGTCAGTCTGGTTTGTTGATCGGTCCCGGCAGGTTCACCAGACTATCAGTTACATGCTTGAGAAGTGGCCGGATCACAGCCGTATCAAGCCCAAAGCCATAGGCATCTTCGGCTTTTCCGCGGGAGCGACGACCGCACTTGTCTCGATCGGGGGAAAACCTGATCTCGCGCAGGCGGCGGACCACTGCGCCAAATCCCCCGAGTTCGTTTGCAAGATCCTGGCGCCTCGCGCCGCGGATCAGGCGCCTCAGTTCATTCATGACGACCGAATTGCTGCTGCGGTGATCGCTGCACCAGGCTTAGGCTTCGCATTCGAGCCAAACGGATTGAAGCAAGTTAGAGTTCCGGTCCAGTTGTGGACAGGTGAAGCGGATCAGACTGTCCCTTACGAAAGCAACACTGCTATTGTGCGCCGCCTGCTCACGTCAGACATTGATTTCCACAATGTACCGAACGGCAGCCATCTCTCGTTTCTAGCACCGTGTAGCGCCGAGACACCTCGGTTTCTTTGCCAGGACGAGCCAAATTTTGATCGCGCAGCGTTTCACTTAGGCTCAGGACTCATTGATTGAGCCAGAAGATGACGGTTGCGGCGATGCAGATGGCGGACATGAACGTGTGGGCGCATCGGTCGTAGCGGGTATGGATGCGTCGCCAGTCCTTGAG
>NZ_JAIXZS010000103.1 GCF_027489515.1 Novosphingobium sp.
GGCAATGTGGTGCACTTGTTCGAGCGCGACTGCTCGCTCCAGCGCCGCCACCAGAAAGTGATCGAGGAAGCTCCCGCGCCGGGCATGGACGAAGCGACGCGCGAGGCGCTCTGCGCAGCGGCGGTGAAGGCGGCCAAGGCGGTCGATTATGTCGGCGCGGGCACGATCGAGTTCATTGCCGACGCAAGCGAAGGCCTGCGCGCCGACCGCATCTGGTTCATGGAAATGAACACGCGGCTGCAGGTGGAGCATCCGGTGACGGAGGAAATCACCGGCGTCGATCTCGTCGAATGGCAGCTCCGCGTGGCGAGCGGGGAGCCGCTGCCCAAGCGGCAGGACGAGCTTTCAATCAACGGCTGGGCGATGGAAGCGCGGCTTTATGCGGAGGATCCGGCCAAGGGGTTTTTGCCGAGTACGGGGCGGCTGGAGCATTTGCGGCTTCCGGAACGTGTGCGCCTCGAAACCGGAGTAGAGGAAGGCGACATGGTGTCGCCGTTCTACGATCCCATGATCGCGAAACTCGTAATCAAAGGGTATGACCGGGAAGATGTTGCGTGGCGCCTTGCGAAGGCGTGCCGCGACTGCGAGTGCTGGCCGGTTCGGACGAATGCGCTTTTTCTGGCACGGTCACTGCAATCCGAAGCTTTCCTGAACGCCGCGATGACGACTGGAACTATCGCTACAGAACTTGAGACACTCGCCGCACCTTTGCCAGTCACGACTGAGATGGTGCAGAACGCAGGCCTTCAAACGCTCTATCACGTTGCATTCAAGACTGCCCGGCCATTTGCGTATGCAGAAGGGGTCCGTGGTTTCCGGCTGAACGCGCCAAGCGACCAAAGGCTGCGAGTTCTGATCGATGGTTTGCCCGTCGAGGAAGTCTATCCAGAGGGACGCGAGCACGAGGTGAGTTGGTCGTGTGGAGGAAATCACATCGAGCGCGGTGCAGCGACGATCTGGTTCAATGACGGTTCCTACTTCACGTCCGCACCATGGCGGATTGACGGAGCGGGCCGCGGCCACGCCTCCGACGGCGCCATCCTCGCCCCCATGCCCGGCAAGGTCATTGCGGTGGACGTCACCGCCGGCGACACCGTCTCCAAGGGCCAGAAGCTGCTCGTGCTCGAAGCCATGAAGATGGAACACGCTCTCACCGCGCCGTTCGATGGCAAGGTGGCGGAGCTGACAGTCGCGGTAGGCTCGCAAGTGCAGGTCGAAGCCTTGCTGGTGCGGGTGGAGAAGGCGGAATAGGCCGCAAAGCCTCCCTCCCCGGCGGGGAGGGGATGGGGGAGGGGGAGCGCGAAGCGCGTCAAGGCTGGCGTGCGTAAACCCCTCCCCGTCCCTCCCCTTGAGGGGAGGGGGCAAGTAGAAGGGATTGGGAACATGGCAGGCCGCTACTTCGATGAATGGCAGGTGGGCGACAAGCTCGCGCACGAAATTCGCCGCACCGTCACCGAGACGGACAACCTCCTGTTCTCGGTCATGACGCACAACCCGCAGCCGCTGCATATCGATGCCGAAGCCGCGCGCGCCAGCGAGTTCGGGAAGATCCTCGTCAACGGCACCTTCACCTTCGCGCTGATGGTGGGGCTCTCGGTCGGCGATACCACCGTCGGCACGCTCGTCGCCAATCTCGGCTATGACAAGCTGGTGATGCCCAAACCGGTGTTTCTGGGCGATACCCTGCGCGCGACCAGCGAAGTGGTGGAACTGCGCGCCAGCAAGTCCCGCCCCGATGCGGGGATCGTGACCTTCGCGCACGAGGCGCTCAACCAGCGCGACGAAGTCGTCTGCCGGTGCCTCAGGATGGCGCTATTGCAGAAAAAGCCGGCCTAGGTCGCCGCGAAGAGCAGCCGGCCGGGGCCGAGCTGCTCGAGCACCTGGGCGATCACGCGCGGATTCACCGCGAAGCAGCCCTGGCTCCGGCCGATGCGGCCCTGCACCGCGACCAGCGATGGGTCGACGTAGCTCGCCGCGTGGATGACGATGCCGCGCTCCAGCGCGCGGTCGTTGTCGGGATCAAGCCCGACCAGCCGGCGCGAACGGCCGTGGCGGCCATAGTAGAGCTCGCCGGTGACATAGCTGCCGCGCGAGGATGCCTCGGAGTCCACCTGATTCGAGAAGTGTTCGGCAATCCCGCGATTCGCCGGGTCCGATCCCTTGCCATGCGCGACCAGCAATGGCGCGGAGACCGTGCCGCTCGCCAGATCGACGATATGGAAGCGCGCCTCGCGCGAAGGCTGCGAAAAATCGACGATGCCGATCCGGTCGCGCACCGCGATCACCGCGCCGTGCTTGTCGAGCGCGGCGAGGGCGCGCGGGATCAGCGGCAGGATGCCCGAGCGGGCGATCGCCACGGATTCGCCCTGGATGGCGGGTACATCGGCATCGGGAACGGGCACCGTGCCCCAGAAGGTTCCACCGGGAAGCTCCGCGTCCTGCGCGTGCAACGGGCTGCGCGGCAGTGCCAGCGCGGCGGCGGTTCCGGTGATGGCGCCGATAAACTGGCGCCGCTTGATCATCATTGTCCCGGCAGATCCTGAATGCGGTTGCGATCCCAACCATCACTAAGGCCACGCAAAGGTTGATGATCCAACCCCCAAGGCAGCTACCTTGCGACGAAGCGTGGCCTGCGCGCCATTGGCCGTTGCGAGCCGGGCCGCGCGCCGGAAGTCGCAGCGCTGCGGGGCAGATAAGGATTCGCACGATCTGCGCGTTAAGACGGCCTTTACTAAAGGTAATATCTGAACCCAAGCTGACTGGAGGGTGCCGCGCGCGCCATATTTCAGAGATTATATATTAGCGTGGATTCCCGGTCACAGTGTTGCTTGAACCGCGGATTTTTAGGGTTTTTGCGTGACGCCATGTGTAAAAATGTCAAAAAACTGTCATCGAACGTGCCTAGAGGCCGCCTCAGTTGAGACCGTTACACCCTAACTGAGGTTATTCATGAAACTCGCAAACACCCTTCGCACCGGCTTGCTGGCCGGGGTGGGCGTCATCGCACTCGTGGCGAGCCCCGCCTTCGCTGCGGAAGCGCAGTCGGCCGAGGCTGCCCCTGCGCCCGCCGCTGGCCTGCCCGATGGCGTGCCGATCGAAGAGATCGTCGTTACCGCGACCAAGCGCGAAACCAACCTGCAGAAGACCCCGATCTCGATCTCGGTGGTCGGCGCGGCAGACGTCAAGAACCGCCACGTGCAGAGCCTGATCGACCTCGCCGATGGCGCGGTGCCCAGCCTGCGCATCGCCACCTTCGAAGCGCGCCAGTCGGCGCTCACGATCGGCCTGCGCGGCATCGTCCCGGGCGACGCCAACCAGCCGGCGCGCGAGCAAGGCGTCGGTGTCTACCTCGACGGCGTCTACCTTGGCCGCCAGCATGGCCTCAACGCTGCGCTGTTCGATATCGAGCGCATCGAAGTGCTCAAGGGCCCGCAGGGCACGCTGTTTGGTCGCAACACCGAAGGCGGCGCGCTGAGCATGGTGCTCAAGGCCCCCACCGGTGAATTCGGCGGTCGCGCCACGGCGGGCTTTGGCAACTACGGTTCCTACACCGGCTCGCTTCACCTCGATCTTCCCGCGATCAATTCTCCCATTGGTTCGGTGGCGTTCAAGATCGACGGCGTGGTCGCGCATCAGGATCCGACCACCAAGAACCCGCTCGCGGGTCAGACGGGCTGGAACCAGTACCAGCGCTACGGCGGCCGCATCGCAGCGCGCTGGAAGCCGGTTGATGGCCTGACCGTCGACCTCGCCTTCGACAAGAGCCGCGACGAGAACACCCCGTTCTACAGCGCGCTGCTCAACTACAACCCGCTCGGCAAGCCGGTCGGCACTGTCTACGACAATGCCACCAAGGCGTGGTACACCGACAATACGCTGACGACCAAGGGCATCGCCCCGCTGCCGAGCCAGGTCAAGGCTGGCTGGTTCCGCCCTGATGTGGCCGATATCGGCGTGCCGCAGCAGCCCTCGATCGACAAGACGCAAGGCTTCACCTCGACGATCAAGTACAAGGTCAGCCCCGAGCTCGAGCTGCGCTCGATCACCGCTTGGCGTACTGTCAGCGATGACCAGTGGGACAACTCGGGTGGTGCGCATCGTACCCCGGTCTACGTGCCCAATGGCAACTTCAGCCGCTACAGCCTTTCGACGCTTGACCAGCGCCAGTTCAGCACCGAACTGCAGGCGGTCGGCAGCATCTCGAACATCGACTACGTGCTCGGCCTCTACTACTTCAGCGAGCGCGCCAACGATGCGGCCCGCACGCCGAACAGCAACAAGTGGATCTCCGATCCGGTAACGCAGCTGCCCACCGGTGTCGCAATCAACGATCCCAACCAGTATGAAGCGACTGCGCCAATCGCGCGCGCCAGCATTGCCTATGCCAAGAGCTACGCGGCTTACGGCCAGGCGACCTGGACCCCGATCCAGCCGCTGCACATTACGCTGGGTGGCCGCTATACCGCGGACCGCAAGAACGGTTTGCTGTTCACCCTCAATGGTGCCCCTTCCGATCTGACGTTCAAGCAGGACAACAATCGCTTCGATCCGCTTGCGGTCATCGCCTACGACGTGACGTCCGGCGTGAATCTCTATGCCAAGTATTCGACCGGCTACCGCGCCGGCGGTGCGAGCTCGCGCTCGGTGATCTACCGCGCGTTCGGGCCGGAGGAAGTGAAGTCTTACGAAGTGGGCCTCAAGACCGAGCTGTTCGATCGCAAGGTGCGTTTCAACCTCGCTGGCTACATGATGGACCGCACCAACAGCCAGGTCGATTTCAACTTCTTCATTCCGCAGGCGAACGGCACCGTACGCAACACGCTGGAAACGGTGAACGCGCTCGGCACCACCAAGATCCGCGGTATCGAGGCCGATCTCAACATCCGTCCGGTCGACGGGCTCGCGCTTGGTCTGTCCTATGTCTACACCTACACCAAGATCCCGCCTGCGCGGAACACGGTGCAGGAGCAGCTCAACCAGGAAATCGATCCGACCAACACCGCCCCGGTCTTTCAGGACGTGTTCATCGTCTACACGCCTGAAAACGCGCTTTCGGGCACGATCGATTACGATTACCCGATCGGCAGCAACGGCACGTCGCTCAAGCTTCACCTCGATGGCAACTATGCCGACGCGGCTTACACCTTCGACAACGAAGACGTGAAGGCGGACAAGAGCTTCGTCGTGAACGGCCGCATTGCGCTGGCCGATATCCCGATGGGCAATGGCGGCCAGAAGCTGACGGTGGCGGGCTGGGCGCGCAACCTGTTCAACACCGCCTATGTCTATCGCCGCTCGAACGCGAACGGCGCGGTGCTGGGTGACTACGGCAACTGGAATGCCCCGCGCACTTACGGCATCGAGGCGACGATCAACTTCTGATCATCGTACAAGACGCGAACATGAAAGCGGCGGCCGGGGTGACCCGGCCGCCGTTCTCGTTTGTGCGGCTGGCGTAGAGGGTTTCAGCGCTTGTCAAAGCCGATCCGGCCCGAACCGAAGGCGGCAACCTGAAGCAGGCCGCCCGCCATGGCGAGGTTCTTCAGGAAGTGGATAAACTGGTTCTGGTCGGCGAAGTGGGCGTGAAAGCCGAGCGCGGCGATCACGCTGAAGCCGGCGAGAACGAGCGCGACCAGTCGCGTGCGAAAGCCCGCGATGAGGGCAAGGCCGCCGCCGACCTCGATCAGCGCTGCAGCAATCAGTGCGGCGGGCGCAAAGGGCAGGCCGGCGCTGGCGATATAGCCGATGGTGGCCTCGGGATTGGCGATCTTGCCGATGCCGCTCAAGATGAAGATGGCGGCGATCAGCACGCGGCCTGCGGCGGCGAGGACGTGACCAGTGGCGGGAGCAGCGATCGATGCGGCGGGGGCAGTTGCAGTGGTGGTGGTCATGGCGAGATCCTTTGCAAGTCTGGCCGGGCGAGGGAGTGTCCGGTCTTGTTGCAACTGAGATAACGCGTGCTGCTTATCCGGAAAATCCTGATAATATTGTTCTGATTGTTCGATTAAATGAAAAAGCTGAGGCCTGCTCGGGCAGCAGACGCCTAGCGGAAGTCCGCCGGGATCGGGCAATCGAAGCAGACGCGGCAGCTGAGCGCGCACTCAGGCCGCGCGGCGCGGACCCGTCTGCCGGCGCGCATCGCGCACAAGGCGTTCGTAGCTGGCAAACAGCTCGGCGAAGTGATCGTCCATCACGCGCGGAGCGGGGATCTGGGCGCGCGGTCCATCGACCCCGCTTTCGCGCGCGATGCAATATTCGACGATGGTTTCCGCAGCAGCCGCAGCGTTGGCGGATTCGTAGACCCATCCGCCCGATGCACGGGCTTGGTCCGCTGCGCCGCCCTCATCAGGGGCGATCAGCGGCAGGCCGCTCGCGCGCGCCTCGGCCGCCACCATGCAGAACGTCTCCGCCTCGCAGCCATGCACCAGCGCGTCGGCGCTCGCCATCACGCGCGCGAGTTCGCCGCGGTCGGTGATGGGCGCGAGGATGCGGATATGCGGATTGCCGGCAATGCGCTTCTCGATGGCCTTGAGATCGCGGCCTTGCCCCGCCAGCACAAGGCCGACCGGACGGCGCGTGCCCGCAGCCGTCACGGCATCGACCAGCATCGGCCAGCGCTTCTCGGGCGCAAAGCGGCCTACGCCGATCAGCAGCGTCGCATCCTCGGGCAATTCGCACAGCTCGAGCAGCCCCTTGCGCAGCCGCTCGTCGCGGTGCGCGGGAGAGAATACGCCGGGATCGACGCCCATAGGATTGGTCACGACGCCGGCAAGACCGCCCTTGGTCAGCCGGTCGGACAGACCCTGGCTCGCGCTCACGATCATGTCGAACTGCGTGTCGAGCTTGCGAAGGTGCCGCCAGTAGCGATCGAACGCCTTGTCGATCACCGGGCGCGGCGCCACGCCGTCGAACCAGCGGTAGGCATAGGCCGAAAGCGGATCGGCATGCATGATCAGCGCGCGCGGCGCAGTGCCGCGCCATTCGCCGACAAGGCTCGCGCTGCGCCAGGGCGATGAGGCCTCCACCATGTCCGGCGCCTCGCGGTCGAGCGCTTCGTAAAGCGCTGGCACGTCGCTGAAGTAGCGGTAGTTGAAATCGAGCGGGAAAACCGTGCTCTTGAGCCACACGATGCGCGCGTTCGGCCCGCGTTCCTCGACGTAGGTATCCTCGCCGGGCGCAATGACGACGACCTCGTGGCCCATCGCCGCGCCGGCCTTCAGCTTGCGATCAACATACGTGCGCACACCGCCGCCCTTCGGCGCATAGAAGGCGCAAACATCGACGAGCTTCATGGGATGACCTATGATCTCTTGAGGGGCCCGAACGAGAACAGGCCGGTACGGTAATTCATCACGATGCGCAATGTGGTTAGCCCGCCACCCGCATTGACCGCTACGGCGCTGGCCTTGGGCTTCGACCAGCCGAGCTTCGGATTGGCCGAAAAGCCGATGCCGTCGTGGCTGAGGCTGAACTTGCGATCGGCGTTGCGGTCATGCAACACCGTCACGGCATAGGTGCCGGGGCCGGGCAGGCGGATGCACACGCGCGGCGTCGGCTCGGCAGGCACAGCCACCTCCACACGGCGGAAGGTCTTGCCCGCCATGACGAGGATGTTGTCGTCCGCGAGGAAGTCGGTGTCGTTTGCCGGATAGACCTCGACCTTCACGCGCCCGGCGCGGTCCTTGAGGCCCATCAGATCGACGAGGAAGGCTGGCCCGCTCTCACCCGGACGGCACTGGCCCTCAGCCTTGCCGAGGTCAGGCGTCGATGGAATGGGCGCGGCCCCGCAGAGCAGCGCAAGTGCACCACCAAGGAAGAGGACCCGTTTCAAGCATTCTTCTCCTTCTGCACCAGATCAAGCAGCATCAAGCCAATGAACAACACCACATGCGTTGCCACGATCAGGAGCGATATCATGGCAATCATGTCGCTTGTCTGAACCTGACTGCCCACGAGGAGTGTCGAGATTCCGGCAAACGCGATGTCTTTATTGGGAATGAGCGGCAGGCGGGACAAGAGGAGCCGAACAGTTGCGAAAAGGAGCCACGAACCCATGCCCACGCTGGGCAGGATCAGGTGCCAGGCGAGCGCGGATAGGCCGGTATTGGCCACGATGCGCAGCGTGTGGACGACGAAGACGAAGCCGAGATCGGCCTTGGGCAGGCTGAGCAGCCCGTTGCGGAAGAACATGATCACGAGGCTGGTGACGAGCACGACGCCGATCGAGGTCGCCAGCACGTGGCCATCGCTGCTGCCCGCGCCATCGAGCCCCAGCTGGCTGATGATCGGCCAGGTGAAGATCAGCAGCAGCACGGTCATGATATTGCCCGCCAGCGCTGAAAGGATCGCGACGTCCTTGACCGCGCCGAAGGGCGAGCCTTCCATCTTCACATGGCGGCGCGCCCAGTCGTAGAAATAGACCTCACCGACATAGCCCAGCAGCAGTTCGTTGCCGATCAGCTTCTTGAGCAGCGGGAAGATGCCCGAGACCGGAATGCCCCACAGCTTGCGGAAGATCACCCAGTCCGCCACCGGCCCTGCGAAATAGCTCGCCGCCAGCACCAGCCAGATCAAGGGGCTGGTCGGCACGATCGACCAGACCTGACCCCAGTCGATCTTGCGCAGCTGCCACAGCACGGCAACCAGAATGGCAAGCGAGATGACCGGGCCGACCCAGCCGCTCCACTTGCGCAAGCTGCGCTCGAGCGGCGCGGTGCTCGGCAGTGCGGTGGGCAGAACCGGGGGCAGGGTTTCGGCCAGCGTATCAGGTGGAACCATCGGGGAGATATCCTTCGAGGAGCCCGCCTCGCCATCGGGGTTAAGCACGGGCGAGGTCCTCCATCAGCGTCCGATAGCCATGCGAAGCTATCTCTACGGTGAACCGGCGTGATTGATCACGCGCTGCGGTTTCGTCAAATTTCAACTTGGCAATGTCGTCCATCGCCTGTGCCAGCGCCGCCGCATCGCCAACCGGCACCAGCAGCCCGAACTGCCCGCCGCCCAGCATGTCATCCATGCTCACGCTGCAGCGCGTCGAAACCACCGGCAGACCCGCTGCCAGCGCTTCTGCAACAACGGCAGGAACACCTTCATATTCCGAGGAAAGTACCAGCGAATCGGCAGCCGCCAGCTCGGCATCGAGCGGGCTCACATGGCCCGGCAGACGCACCTTGCCGGCAAGCCCAGCTTTCGCGATCTGCGCCTCCAGCGCGCGGCGCGCAGACCCCTCGCCAATGATGGCCAATTGGTCATCCGGCCCCGCCATGCGCGCAAAGGCATCGATCAGCAGGCCGAAATTCTTCTGCGCAGCAAGCCGCCCGATGGCCAGGAAACGCCTCCCGGGCCCCCGCGGCACGGCTTTTGCGGCCTCGCGCGCGGCGGCAAGGCGCCGGATATCGGCTTCGGCAAGCGAGGGATCGTCGATCACCGCGATCCGCGCATCTTCCACGCGCATCAGCGTGCCGATTTCCGCGCGCATCGGCGGCGCCATGCCCACCAGCCGGTGCAGCATCCGCCCCTGTATCCGCAGCCACAGCCGGTAGAACGGCCGCGCCGGGGCAGGGAGGTCCATGCGCGTCAGGTCATTGCTGATTTTGGCGACCACCGGCGGGCACGCCTTGCCCAGCAGCAGTCGCATCGCCACCGCGACGATGGTGTAGGAATTGCCCGCGCAAAACAGCACATCGGGCCGGATCCGCCGGATCGCGCGGGGCAGGTGGAGGATCATCCACAGCGTTTCCCATGCCGCGCTGGGGATCCACTCGCTGCCGAGGATCTCGTAGCCAAGCCCCCCCTTGTTCAGATCGGGCCACTCCCGTTTCATCGCGCCAGCCGTGCGCCCCAGCACCAGCCGCGCATCGAGACCCTGCGCGCGCCAGGCCTCGTGCAGCCGCAGCGCCACGCGCTCGACCCCGCCGGGCTCGAAGCTGTGGAGGAACGTCAGGATGCGCAGCGGCTGCGTGCCGGCGGCTGTCCCCTCGGTCATGGCCGCCGACAGCGCGTTCATGCAGCGCCGCCGAGCGCGGCATAGCGCGAAGGCTCATGCGTGCGCACGAACCGCGCGAGCGTCTTGTCGATGCTTTCCAGCAGCGCCGGCACGGTCGTGTCGCCCGGATGCACCGCGACGCGGATCGTGCGGGTGACGGGCAGGGCGGCCCGCCCCAGCGCGGCGGCAAACAGCGAGCTTGCGATGCGCGCTTTGCTGCGGCTGGCCCAGGTGATCACCGGGCCCTTCGCCAGCACTTCGCCGCTGGCAGGGCGCCACACTTTCATATGGTCTTCGGCGAGCGCAAAGCCCAGTTCGCGCATCGCTGCGTGGGCGCCCTCGCCATAAAGCCAGGCCGGCGCGATAAAGCCAGCCACCGGGCGGCCGATCACGTCTTCCACCAGCGCGCGGCCTTCGCGCATGCGCGCGAGCGCCTCCGCCTGCGGCAGGTTCAGGAATTCGCCTTCGCCCGCAGTCATGTGCTTGCCCTTGATCGCGGCAAGGCCCTCGGTCGCCGGCGTCTCGTCCTTGTGAGACCAGCCGTGGAGGAACATCTCGATGCCCTGATCGGCCCAGCCGCGCAGGCGAGCCGCAAAGGCGGCATTGCCTGCAATCGGCGCGCCGCGCCAATGATCCGGGATCACCAGCATGGCGAACCGCGCTTCGCCGACATGGCGCGCGAGCCGTTCCGCCAGCGCATCGACCTGGCGCTCGAACCGGGGCGAAACATCGTGGATCGAAACGACCAACCGCTTCTTTGGCTGCCGCCGCGCGGGAGAAGCAGAAAGGGGCGCGGGGGCGTTCATGCGCGCGCCGGTATCACCACATGCTGCACTGCCGCAAGGCGCAGCCGCTTCCCGCTGTCGTTTGTCATCATGGGTGTGGCCCCCGCGCGTGCAATGGTTTGGCCCGCGTGCCTTGCTTGTGCACGTCAACTGCGGCGAGGAAATGGCAATCGCACCGGCAAACCGCAAGACGGCGGGCCCCCTTTCGCAGACTGGCGAAATCCCCGCGCGCTTCGTCGCTGCGCTATTGTCTATCGAAAAAGTTGAGTTAATGGTGTGTCTGTCGGGACGTACACCGAGTCGACCGGCCATTTCCTCTCCTGGAGGCGTAATATGGCCCATGAAATCAATGCTCCGCGCGATTCCGCGCAGCCGGTGATCCTCACCGTACCGGGACTTGGCAACTCTGGCCCCGGCCACTGGCAGACGATCTGGGAGGCGCGCCTGCCGCGCTGCCGCCGCGTCGATCTGGGGCTGTGGGAGGATCCGCATCGCAACACCTGGGTGAACAAGCTCAACCTCGCGATCCAGCGCGCCGAAGGGCCGGTTGTGCTGGCCGCGCACAGCCTCGGCTGCCTCGCCGTCGCGTGGTGGGCGGAGTATGAACAGCCCGGCGGTCCGGTGGAGGGCGGGAAGGTTATCGGCGCGCTGCTGGTGGCCCCGCCCGATGTCGAGGAGCGCCCGCTGGACCGGCGGCTCACTCGCTTCGCGCCGGTGCCCGAAAGCGCGCTGCCGTTCCCCTCGGTCCTCGTCGCCAGCCGCAACGATCCTTACCTGACGATGGGGCAAGCGCGCCGCCTTGCCCGCCGCTGGGGCGCACGCCTCGCCGATGCGGGGGAGGCCGGGCACATCAATGCCGCATCGGAATTGGGGGATTGGGCCTTCGGGCGCCTGCTGCTTAACACCGTTCTGCCCGAGCCGCTGCCGGTGGTTCAGGAGACACCCCGTGCGCAGCCAGCCGCGCGCGATACGTTAGTCTGGCAGCGCGCCTGATCCGTTTCCGGGCCCGCCGTCCTCTCGTGGCCCGGCCCAAGGGGCGGCGCGATCGATCCCCAATCCCGTCGATTGCGCCGCCTCGCATGTGTTCTGCCAGACGAAGCCTTGCGTAGCCGGGTCTTCCCACCGCGCTGCATCCATCGCCGCACCATCAAGCGCGCGCCATTCGCCGCCTTCGGGAAACTGCGCCAGGTCTCGCGCCGCGCGCCACGCCGCCAGCGCCGCGACATGGTCCTCCAGCGCGCGGTCGCGGCCTTCCCAGTCGACCCACGTCACCGCGTTGTCCTGGGCGTAGGCGTTGTTGTTGCCTTGCTGGCTGCGGCCGAACTCGTCGCCAGCCGTCAGCATGATCGTGCCGGTGGAGACGAACAGTGTGCCCAGCATGGCCCGCGCCAGCGCAGCACGGCGGGCGAGCACCGCTGGATCGTCGCTCGGCCCTTCGACGCCGTTGTTCCAGCTGAAGTTTTCGCCATGCCCGTCGCGATTGTCCTCGCCATTGGCGTGGTTGTGGCGATGCGCATAAGCCAGCGTGTCGGCGAGCGTGAAGCCATCGTGCGCCGCGAGATAGCTCACCGCGCGGCAGTCCTTGCCGAAGATGTCGGAGGAGCCGGCAATCCGCGTCGCCAGCAAGCCCACGCCCGTATCGCCGCGCCAAAACCGCCGCACATCGTCGCGGTAGCGATCGTTCCATTCGAGCCAATGGTGCGGGAAGCGCCCCAACTGATAGCCGCCCGGGCCAATGTCCCACGGCTCGGCAATCATCACCCTGTCCGCCAGCCACGGATCGGCGGTGATCTCGGCAAAGATCGGCGCATCTGCCGCGAAGCCGGGGCCGCGCGCCATGATGGTTGCCAGGTCGAAACGGAAGCCGTCCACCCCGCAATGCTGCACGAAATGCCGCAGGCTTTCGATCACCAGCCCGCGCACCGCCGGGTTCGCGAAATCGAGCGTGTTGCCGCAGCCGGTATCGTTGATCAGCGAGCCATCGGCATTGTGCGCATAGGCCGCGTTTTCGAGCCCGCGAAAGCTCAGCACCGGCCCCAGCACATCGCTTTCGCCGGTATGGTTGAACACGAGATCGAGGATCACCCCGATCCCGCACGCATGGAGCGCTGCCGCCGTCTCGCGCAGCTCCGCCACCCCGCCCGGGCACAGCCGCGGATCGAGCGCCATCGGCACCACCGGATTGTAGCCCCAGGCGTTCCGCAGGCCGAGCGGCGGCAGATGCCGCTCGTCGATCCACGCGGTGATCGGCATGAGCTCCACCGCGCTGACCTGCAGCTTCTGCAGATGCGCCAGCACCGCCGGATGCGCGAGCGCCGCCACCGTCCCGCGCTGCGCTTCGGGCACTTCGGGGTGCAGCATGGTCAGCCCGCGCACGTTGACTTCATAGATCAGCCCGCCGCGCCTGAAGACGGGCGGCGTTGGCGGCACCTCGGGGAGCGCGGCTGGCATGACCGCGCGCGGCACCAGCGCGGCGGTATCCGCGCCGTATGCCGAAAGCGCTGGGCTGTAGGTGAAAGGCCGGTCCAGCTCCACCGCGCGCGGATCGACCAGCAGCTTGGCGGGATCGAACCATAGCCCGCGCTCCGGCGCCCATTCACCGATGGCACGCAGGCCATAGCGCGTACCGGGTGGAGGGGCCTCAGCCGCCCAGTCATCGCCCTGCTGCACCATCGGCAGGCGGGTCTCGGCCTCGCCGTCAAACAGGCAGAGCATGAGAGCTTCGGCGCGCGGCGCGCGCACCGAAAGCTGGGTCATGTGATCACGTCAGGCGCCGTCCGGCCGGTGTGTGCGGCGATCCCGGCAATCGCCTCGGCCGCGGCGATCAGATCGCCCAGCATGGCATCGGTATCGGCATCGAGCGTGCCGCCCGCCGGCTCATAGCGTTCCAGATAAAGCCGCAGTGTCGCGCCCTCGGTGCCCGTGCCCGAGAGCCTGAGCACGATGCGCGATCCGCCCACGAACAGCACCCGCAACCCCTGATTGGCACTGTGCGAGCCATCGACCGGGTCGTCATAGGCAAAGCTGTCCGCCTTCTCGACCGTGAGCGGCCCGAAGACCTTGCCCGGCAGCGTCGGGAACGAAGCTTCCAGCGCCGTCATCAGCGCTTCGGCCACATCCTTGGGCAGCGCCTCGTAATCATGCCGCGCATAGTAGTTGCGGCCGAACTTCGCCCAGTGCGCCCGCGCGATCGCCTCCACGCTCTCGCCGCGCACGGCGAGGATGTTGAGCCAGAGCAGCACAGCCCAGAGCCCGTCCTTCTCTCGCACATGGTCCGAACCCGTCCCCGCGCTTTCCTCGCCGCAGATCGTCGCCTTGCCGGCATCGAGCAGCGTGCCGAAGAACTTCCACCCCGTCGGCGTCTCGTAGCAAGGGATACCCAGCGCCTGCGCCACGCAGTCCGCCGCCGCACTTGTCGGCATCGAGCGGGCGATCCCGGCAAGGCCCTTGGCGTAGCCCGGTGCCAGATGCGCGTTGGCCGCCAGCATCGCGAGGCTGTCCGAAGGCGTGATGAAAATGCCCTTGCCCACGATCAGGTTGCGGTCGCCATCGCCGTCCGAAGCCGCGCCGAATGCCGGCGCATCGGGCGAGAACATCAGATCGAACAGCACCTTGGCATGAACGCGGTTGGGATCGGGATGGTGCCCGCCGAAGTCCTCAAGCGGCACGCCATTGTGCACGGTGCCGGGGCGGAACCCCAGCCGCTTCTCCAGCACCTCGACGGCATAGGGTCCGGTGACGGCATGCATCGCATCGAACGCCATGGTGAGATCGTTGGCCACCGCCGCGCGGATCGCGGGGAAATCGAACAGCGTCTCCATGAGGTCCGCCCAGTCGGCCACACTGTCGATCACCTCGACCGCCATGCCCGCCACCTGCTGCGTGCCCAGCGTATCGAGGTCAACGTCCGCCGCCTCCACCGTCAGCCAGCGATCGATCACCTTGGTGCGCGCAAAGATCGCATCGGTGATCGCCTCGGGCGCGGGGCCGCCGTTCGCGATGTTATACTTGATGCCGAAGTCCTCGTCCGGCCCGCCGGGGTTGTGGCTGGCCGAAAGGATCAGGCCGCCGCTCGCCCCATATTTGCGGATCACATGGCTGGCTGCCGGGGTCGAAAGAATGCCGCCACGGCCCACCAGCACCCGGCCATAGCCATTGGCCGCCGCAATCCGGATCGCCGCCTCGATCACCGTCCGGTTGTGATACCGCCCGTCTCCGCCGATCACGAGCGTCGAACCCGGCTCGGGCGAGACGGCGTCGAACACCGACTGGATGAAGTTCTCCGCGTAGTTCGGCTGGGCGAACACGCGCACCTTCTTGCGCAGCCCCGAAGTGCCGGGCTTCTGGTCGGTGAACGGCGAGGAGGGAATCGTCAGGATCATGGCGCTACCGTAAGGCTCTTGTATAGGTCGGCATAGGCCCCGCCGCTGCCGCTCCAGGAGAAATCCGCGTTCATCCCCGCGCGTTGCAGGCTGCGCCAGGCGGCGGGATCGCGGAACAGGCTGACGGTGCGGGTGAGGGCATCGGCCAACGTCTGATAGCGCACCCCGTCGAACTGCACGCCCGTGGCCACACCGGCCTGCCGCGCCGCGAGGTTGGCGTCGATAACGGTATCGGCAAGGCCGCCGGTGCGGCTCACCACCGGCACGCAGCCGTAGGCAAGGCCATAGAGCTGCGTCAGCCCGCAAGGCTCGAACCGGCTCGGGACGAGGATCGCATCGCCGCCGCCCAGCATGCGGTGCGACAGCGCCTCGTCATAGCCGATCCGCACCCCGATCCGCCCCGGATGCCGCGCGGCCGCCGCGTGGAAGCCGCTTTCCAGCGCCGCATCGCCCGATCCCAGCAGTGCCAGCCGCCCGCCGATGCCGATAAGGTGGTCTGCGGCTTCGAGCAGCACGTCCATGCCCTTTTGCCAGGTCAGCCGGCTGATCACGATGAACAGCGGGCCATCCCCGCGTTCGAGGCCGAACTCCGCCTCCAGCGCGCGCGCATTGGCGCTGCGCTTGCCCAGCGCCTTGGCGGAGTAGGCCGCCTTCAGCGCTGGATCGCTTGCCGGGTTCCAGACGTCCGTGTCGATCCCGTTGACGATCCCGCTCACCTCGCTCTCGCGCGCGCGGATCAGCCCTTCGAGGCCCATGCCGAAGCCCGGCTCGCGGATTTCGCGCGCGTACGTCGGGCTCACCGTGGTGATCCGGCTCGCCGCTGCCAGCCCCGCCTTCAGGAAGCTGATCCCGCCGTGATACTCGATCCCGTCGATCGCCATCGCCTGCGGCGGCAGACCGAGCGCCGGGAACAAGTCCGCCCCGTAGTGCCCCTGAAACGCCATGTTGTGGATCGTGATGACCGAGGGCAGCTGCGGCCCGGCGGGGGCGAAACGCTGGTAGGCGAGCGTCATGCCGGCCTGCCAATCGTGCGCGTGGACGAGGTCGAAGGCGAGGCCCTTTGCAACGCCGCCCGCCACATCCGCCGCGGCACGGCCAAATGCGGCAAAGCGCCTGGCGTTGTCCGCCCAATCGCGCCCGGTGGCATCGCCGTAAGGCCCGCCGCCCCGCGCAAACAGCCCCGGCGCATCAACCACCAGCAGATCATGCGCGCCGATCTTGCCCGCCAGCAGCCGCGCCGGTTCGCCCAGCAGGCTCTGCCACGTGTGGAGCACCTTGGGCTTCTTGGGCAAAGCGGCGATCACCGCCGGATAGCCCGGCAGCAGCGTGGTCATCGCCACGTCATGCGGTGCGAGCGCCTCAGGCAGCGCGCCGACCACGTCGGCCAGCCCGCCGGTCTTGACCAGCGGCACGGCCTCGGAAGCGACGGAGAGAATGTTGAGCGTCATGACAGGCCCACCCCTAACCTCTCCCGCAAGCGGGAGGTGAACCAAGAAGAAGCTGCTTGTTTCTCCCCTCCCGCCTGCGGGAGGGGTTGGGGGTGGGTTTCCTCACTTCAGCCGCTCGATCATCGCCTTGTTGATCAGGCAAACCCCGTTCTCGGTGCGGCGGAAGCGCTTCGCGTCGAGGATCGGGTCCTCGCCCACCACGAGCCCTTCCGGAATGCGCACCCCGGAATCGAGGATCACGCGCGAAAGCCGCGCGCCGCGCCCGATGTTGCAATAAGGGAGGATCACGCCTTCATCGACGCTGGAAAACGAGCCCATCTTCACGCCGGTGAACAGCAGCGAGCGCCGCGCGGTCGCGCCCGAGACGATGCAGTCCTGCGAGATCAGCGAGGAAATCGCCATGCCGCGCCGCCCGTCCTGATCGTGGACGAACTTGGCGGGGGCTGCCACGACCTGATCGGTCCAGATCGGCCAATCGCGGTCATACATGTTGAGCTTGGGCACCACGTCGGTCAGGTCGAGGTTCGCCTCGAAATAGGCGTCCAGCGTACCGACATCGCGCCAGTATTCGCCGATCTGCTCGGCCGCGCGGATGCAGCTGTCGGTAAAGCGGTGGGCGACGGCCTTCCCGTTCTTCACGATGTCGGGGATGATGTCCTTGCCGAAATCGCGGCTCGAATTGGGATCGGCGGCATCTCGGCGCAGTGCGTCGAACAGGAACTTGGTGTCGAACACATAGATGCCCATCGAGGCCAGCGAATGCTCCGGATCGCCGGGGATCGCGGGCGGATCTTCGGGCTTCTCCACGAAATCCGTGATCACGGCATTCCCGTCCACCGCCATCACCCCAAAGCCCTTGGCCTCCTCGCGCTTCACCACGAGGCAGCCGATGGTGACGTCCGCGCCCGATGCCACGTGCTGCTGCAGCATCAGCTCGTAGTCCATCTTATAGATGTGATCGCCCGCAAGGATCACCATGTACTTGGGCGCATGACTCGCGATGATGTCGAGGTTCTGGTAGACCGCGTCCGCCGTCCCTTCGTACCACGCATGCTCGGAAATGCGCTGCGAGGCGGGGAGGATGTCGAAGCTCTCGTTACGCTCGGGCCGCATGAAATTCCACGCGCGCTGCATGTGGCGGATCAGCGAATGCGCCTTGTACTGCGTCGCCACGCCAATGCGGCGGATGCCCGAATTGATCGCGTTCGATAGCGCGAAATCGATGATCCGGCTGACCCCGCCGAAATAGACCGCGGGCTTGGCGCGGTTGTCGGTGAGATCGTACAGGCGGCTGCCGCGCCCGCCTGCCAGAACATAGGCCATGGCATCACGCGCCAGCGGCTGTGCGTAGGTATCTCTCATCGCAAACTCCCCCGTTGCTACCTTTTTCGTTATCCTTCGAACACGAACATCACGGTCGCCAGCGGCGGCAGCACGACAAGCGCTGCGCCATGCTCCGCCGTCACCCCGCCCATATTGCCCTGGCCCGATCCGCCGTAGATCGCGGCATCGCTGTTGAGCACTTCGCGCCACTGGCCATCTTGCGGGAAGGGCAGGCGGTAGTGTCCATGCAGCACCGGTGTCATGTTGCTGACGACCACCACGGTCGGCGCACCGGGTGCTTTGCGCGCCCACGCGAAGACCGAGGCAGCGGCATCGTCCACCACCAGCCACTCGAACCCGTCGCCCTCGCAATCGCGCTGGTGGAGCGCGGGAACCGTGCGGTAGGCGTGGTTGAGGTCCTTCACCCAGCGCTGCACGCCCGCATGTTCGGGCAGATCGAGCTGATACCAGTCGAGCTCGCGCGCCTCGCTCCATTCGCGCCCTTGCGCAAACTCCTGCCCCATGAACAGCAGCTTCTTGCCGGGATAGCCCCACATGAGGCCATAATAGGCGCGCAAGTTGGCAAACTTCTGCCAGGCATCCGCGCCGCTCATCTTGCCGAGCAGCGAGCCCTTGCCGTGGACCACTTCGTCATGGCTCAGCGGCAGCACGAAGTTCTCGCTGAAGGCATACATCAGGCCGAACGTGATCTCGTCGTGGTGATAGCGCCGGTGCACCGCATCGCGCGCCATGTAGGCCAGCGTATCGTGCATGAAGCCCATGTTCCACTTGAACCCGAAGCCCAGCCCCCCGCGCGGCGGGCCGGCGGCATCGGTCGGCAGCGTGACACCCGGCCAGCTGGTCGATTCCTCGGCGATCGTCAGGAACCCGGCGTGACTTGCATAGACCGCGCGGTTCATCGCCTGCAGGAAGTTGACCGCTTCCCAGTTCTCGCGCCCACCCTCCGCATTGGGGATCCACTCGCCGTCCTTGCGGCTGTAATCGCGGTAGAGCATCGAGGCGACCGCATCGACGCGCAGGCCGTCCACGTGATAGCGCTCGGCCCAGTACAGCGCGTTGTTGACGAGGAAGCTCAGGACTTCGCGCCGTCCGAAATTGTAGATCGCGGTCTGCCAGTCGGGATGGAAGCCAAGGCGCGGATCGGCGTGTTCATAAAGATACGTGCCGTCGAAGCGCGAAAGGCCGTGCGCATCGACCGGGAAGTGCGCCGGCACCCAGTCGATCAGCACGCCGATCCCCGCCCGGTGCGCTCCGTCGACAAAGCGCGCAAAGCCCTCGGGCTCGCCAAAACGGGCGGAAGGGGCAAACAGCCCGGTCGTCTGATAGCCCCAACTCGGATCGAAGGGATGCTCGGAGACCGGCAGGAACTCGATATGGGTGAAGCCCATTTCGACCACGTACGGGATCAACCGGTCGGCCAGCTCGTCCCAGCTGTAGAACTCGCGGTCTTCGCCCTGATCCGCCTTGGGCTTCTGCCACGAACCCGGATGCACTTCGTAGATCGAGATCGGCACCCGGCGCGGATCGGTCGCGGCCCAGCTCGCGCGGTGGTCGGCATCGCCCCATTGGTGCGCATCGGGCGCGTCGATCACGCTCGCCGTCGCAGGCCTGAGTTCGGAGCGGAACGCGAAGGGATCGGCCTTGAGCGGCTGCACGGCGCCGCCCGGGCCAACCACGCGATACTTGTACGCACGCCCGGCCTCGATACCGGGCAGGAACACTTCCCAAACGCCGATGTCCGCGCGCCGCCGCATGGGATGGCGCCGCCCGTCCCAATCGTTGAAATCGCCGACCACCGAGACGAGCTCGGCATTGGGCGCCCAGACCGCAAAATGTACGCCCTTTGCGCCTTCGTGCTCGATCACATGCGCACCGAGCTTGTCGAACAGGCGCAGGTGCGTGCCTTCGTTGATCAGGAAATCGTCGAGCGGCCCCAGCACCGGACCGAACGAATAGGCATCGGTCACCCACCACTCGTGCGGGCCGGACGTGCAGCGGTACTTCACCGGCTGGCGCGGGCCTTTGACTACGCCCTCGAACAGTCCGCGCGCATCGATCCTTGCCAGCATGCCCAGCGGCGCGCCGTCAAGCCCATGCGCCTCCGCCGTCTCTGCCCCCGGCAGCACCGCCCGGGCAAACGCGCCGCCCGGTCCCTCGTGAATGCCCAGCAAAGCGAAGGGATCGGCGTGGGTCCCGTTCAGCAGGGCTTCGAGCGCGGCGGGGGAGGGCTTCATGAGGCCAGAAACTTGATCACGTCAGAGCTCCCCAGATCTCGCGGGCATATTCGCCGATGGTCCGGTCGGAGGAGAACCAGCCGACATTGGCGATGTTGCGGATCGCCTTGGCGCGCCAACCCGCCTGGTCTTCCCACAAGCGGTCGACCCTGCGCTGCGCCGCGTGATAGGCATCGAAATCGGCGGCTACCATGAACCAGTCGTGGTCGTAGATCCCGCCCATCAGCCCGGCATAGCGCGTTGGATCATCGGGTGAGAACACGCCCGTCGCGATGGCCGAGACGGCCTGCTGGAGTTCCCGGCTGCCTTCGATCACGGCGCGTGGGTTGTATCCGCCGCTGCGCTTCTCGGCGACCTCATCGGCGGTGAGGCCGAAGATCACGATGTTCTCGTCGCCCACTCGGTCCTTGATCTCGACATTCGCGCCGTCGAGCGTGCCGATGGTGAGCGCGCCGTTGAGCGCGAACTTCATGTTGCCGGTGCCGGAGGCTTCCATGCCCGCCGTGCTGATCTGCTCCGAAAGGTCCGCCGCCGGAATGATCCGTTCGGCCTTTGAAACGTTGTAGTCCGGCATGAACACGACCTTCAGGAGGCCGCCGACCGAGGGGTCCGCGTTGACGCGCCGGGCGATGTCGCTCGCCAGTTTGATGATCAGCTTGGCGTTATGATAGCTCGAAGCTGCCTTGCCGCCGAAGATCTTGACCCGCGGCACCCAGTCGCGCTCGGGATGGCTCCGGATCTGGTCATAGAGCGCCACCGTTTCGATCAGATTGAGCAGCTGGCGCTTGTATTCGTGGATGCGCTTGATCTGCACATCGAACAGCGCATCGGGATCGAGCCGCAGGCCCATCGTCTGGCGCACATAGCCTGCCAGCGCGACCTTGTTGGCCCGCTTCACTTCGGCGATCCGCTCGCCAAGCGCGGCGTCCCCGGCC
The DNA here is from genome assembly GCF_027489515.1 of Novosphingobium sp. Classification (GTDB taxonomy): domain Bacteria; phylum Pseudomonadota; class Alphaproteobacteria; order Sphingomonadales; family Sphingomonadaceae; genus Novosphingobium. The sequence continues at coordinate 21,114 of NZ_JAIXZS010000103.1, forward strand.
AGCGCATTGAGGTCCGCGAGGCGTTCGGCGTCGTCCAGGAACGCCGGTCCGATCGCGTCGGTGATGACGCTCACAAGCCCTTGATTACATTGCTGAAGCCAGCGCCGCGGGGTCACCCCGTTGGTCTTGTTGTTGATGCGATGTGGGTAAAGTTGGTGAAGATCCGAAAAGACCGTCGACTTCATCAGCTCGGTATGGAGCGCCGCCACCCCGTTGACGCTGTGCGCGCCCACGAAGGCAAGGTTCGCCATGCGCACGCGCCGCTCACCCGCCTCGTCGATCAGGCTGATCGCGGCAATCGCGCGGTCGTCCAGTCCGTTCTTCCTCGCCTCGCGCAGCACGCGGCTGTTGATCGCGTAGATGATCTGCATGTGCCGCGGCAGCAATCGCTCGAACAGCGGCAGCGGCCAGCTCTCCAGCGCCTCGGGCAGCAGGGTGTGGTTGGTGTAGCCGACCGTACGCCGCGTCACGTCCCACGCCTCGTTGAAATCGAGCCCATGCACATCGACCAGCAGCCGCATGATCTCGGCCACCGCAACCGCCGGGTGCGTGTCGTTCAATTGGATCGCGGCCTTGTCGGGCAGGCTGGCGATATCGCCATAGGTCTGCACGTGGCGGCGCACGATGTCCTGGATCGAGGCGGAGGTGAAGAAGTACTCCTGCCGCAGGCGTAGTTCCTGCCCGGCCGGGCTGGAGTCCGCAGGATAGAGCACGCGCACCAAGGTTTCGGCGCGGACTTCCTCTGCAAGCGCGCCGGCATAGTCGCCCGCGTTGAAGGCATCCAATCGGATCGGATCGAGCGCGCTTGCGGTCCACAATCGCAGCGTGTTGACCCGCTTGCCGCGCCAGCCGACCACCGGCGTATCGACCGCCGAGGCTTCGACCTGTTCGGCGGGGATCCACTCGACGCGGTCGCCCTTGTCGACAACTTCGCCGCCGAAGCCGATGCGGTAGGCGCTCTCGCGGCGGTCGAACTCCCAGGGATTGCCATGGCTCAGCCAGGTTTCAGGGAGTTCCACCTGCCAGCCATCGTCGAGCCGCTGGCGGAACATGCCGTTCACATAGCGGATGCCATAGCCGTAGGCCGGGATATCGAGACTCGCGAGGCTTTCCATGAAGCACGCAGCCAGCCGCCCGAGCCCGCCATTGCCCAGCGCCGCATCGGGCTCCAGATCCTCGATCACCGAGAGATCGAAACCATAGGAGCGCAGCGCCTTTTCCATTTCGCGCGTCAGCCCCATGTTCGAGAGCGCATCGCGCAGCAGGCGGCCGATCAGGAATTCGAGGCTGAGATAATAGACGCGCTTGCCGCCCGCCTCATAGGTGCGGTGCGTCGATTCCATCCACTGGTCGATGACCTTGTCGCGCAGCGCGAGGACGGTCGCGGTGAACCAGTCATGCGGGGTCGCGGAATGGACGTCCTTGCCCACGCGGTGCTGCAATACGTCGAGAATATGGGCCTGCATATCACCGTCGTCGGCGCGCGATGCGCTGGCGGCGGGCTTGTCACTCTGGTCGAGGCGCACAGATCCTCACTCCCCCTAGGCAGACGCAGCATGGCACGGGCTTCTGCGGCGGCCCTCGCCATGATCGCGCTGCGATGGTGTCCGGCCTCTCCCCGGTGTCGCCTCGCAGACTAAGCGAGGCAGCACACCGGCGGCAAGTCACCACACACAGCCTAAGAGACCGAACCGGGACAGGAGTCCAAAGGAATACGTTTGCAATCCTCCATAACCGCTCCTCCGCGCTGGAACCCTCAGCGCTTCTTTGCGGCGATGGCCTCGATCTCGATCAGGAAATAGGGGCCCGCCAGCGCCGAGACCTGAAAGGTCGAACGGGCCACGGTGTTGGGGTTCTCGGCGGTCTTGAAGAACTGCTTGAAGCCTTCGTTCACCCCGGCGAAGTCCATTTTGCCGAGCTTGGGATCGGCCACCACGAATAACGTCAGCTTGATCACGTCCGACATGGCATAGCCGCGCGCCTCGAGGATCGTCTTGATCTTCGCGAGTGCGCTGATCGTCTGCGTCTTCGTATCGCCCAGGTCCTCGATCGATTTCACCTCGGCAAAGCTCTTGGCGGGATCGACAGGTGAGGCGAGCTGGCCTGAAAGGTAGAACAGGTCCGTCCCCGCCTTCACATCAGCCCCGTCGAGAATCAGCGCCTGCGGGTTGCTCTGCACGCGAGTCACCTGCGCAGCGGCAGGCTGGGCGAAAGCAAGCGCGGCCAAGGCCAGCGCAGGGATAAGCGTGAAGCGCATCGGTGGTTCCCCTTCGGTGACGGCCGCAGCAGGCGGCCATATCGGTTCAAGCATAGGCGAGAATTCGCAGGCGCAAAAGGCGCACAATGCCCCAATGGTCAGGGGCGCCGCGAGCCCCTCCGGCAACATTTTGCATTGACGGCGCTGCAATGCAGCATAGCTTGGCGCAGAACCGACGGTAGCAGGAGTGGACCCACAACCTTGCCGGGATACAGCCAGACGTCTCTTTTCGCGGGTGCTGTTGCGCTCGCTGCTGCGCTCGCCTCCGGCGCGCCGGGCCTTGCGCAGGACCGGGGCGGCGCCTCAGCGGTCGAAACCTCGGGCGAAGGCAAGGAACTCTACGAGCAGATCTGCCAGGCCTGCCACATGGCTGATGCCAAAGGCGGAGGGCAGGCCGGCGCGATGATCCCGGCCCTCGCGGGCAATCCGCGCCTTGCGGACAAGGATTATCCCAGCATCATACTCTTGAAGGGCCGAGGCGGCATGCCGTGGTTCTCGGACATGCTCACCCGCCCGCAGATTGCCGCGGTGCTCAACTATGTGCGCGGGCACTTCAACGACTACCACGACGAGGTGACGGTCGCCGATCTCGACCGCATCACCACCGCCAATCCGCCGGTGCCCGATTGCAACTGCGGCCACTGATTACCTGCCAGCCAAGGTGCCCCGCATGACCGATTCCATCTTGCCGACCACGCGCCGCGATCTCCTCACCATGATCGGCAAGGTTGGCGGCGGCGCGGCGCTCTATCAGGCGATGACGGTGATGGGCCACGCGGCGGAATCGCAGTTCACCGGGCCGCCTGGGCTTTCCGGCACGAAGCCCGGCGCTTCGGTCCTGGTGCTCGGCGCGGGCCTTGCCGGGATGCTCGCGGCCTACGAGCTGACCAAGGCGGGCTACAAGGTCCAGATCCTTGAAACCCAGAACCGCGCGGGCGGCCGCAACATGACCCTGCGCGGCGGTGACAGCGTCACCGAGCTCGGCTCCGTCCAGAAGGTCGGCTTCGCGCCGGGCAACTACCTCAACCCTGGCCCCTGGCGCATCCCGCACCACCACCGCACCGTGCTGCATTACTGCAAGGAACTGGGCGTCCAGCTCGAACCCTATGTCCAGAACAACACCAATGCCTTCGTCCATCGCAAGGCGGCTTTCGGAGGCAAGCCGCAGCGCTACCGGGATGTCGTGACCGACTGGAAGGGCCATGTTTCCGAACTCCTCGGCAAGGCGCTCAATGCCGGTGCGCTGGATCAGGCCGTAACCAAGGAGGACAAGGCCAAGCTGCTCGAGGCCATGCGCAGCTGGGGCGTGCTCGACAAGAACATGGCCTATGTGAAGAGCGAGAAGCTGGGCGAACAGCGCGGCTGGGAGCGGCCGCCGGGCGGCGGCGTCAATGGCGAGCCGATACCCAATGACCCCTTCAGCCTGAGCGACACGCTGGACAGCAAGATCTGGGATGTCCTCGGCTTCTTTTCAGAGCACGTCATGCAGCCCTCGATGTTCCAGCCCAAGGGCGGCATGGACCACATCGGCAAGGCGTTTCAGGCGCGCGTGGGCAAGCTGATCCGCTTCGGGACCCGCGTTACCAAGATCGCGCAGGACGAGAAGGGCGTCACCGCCTCATGGGCCGATGCCAAGACCGGCGCAGCGGGCGAAACGCGCGCAGACTGGATGGTCTGCACCATCCCCGCCACGGTGCTGGGCCAGATCGACGTGGAGGTCTCGCCTGCCAAAAAGGCCGCGATCAAGGCGCTGCCCTATGGCAACTCGGTCAAGATCGGGCTCGAGATGAACCGCCGCTTCTGGGAAACCGAGGACGCGATCTACGGTGGCAGCTCGTTCACGGATCAGGCCATCGGGCTTGTCAGTTATCCCAGCCACGGGGCCTTCAGCGATCGCCCGGCGGTGCTGCTGGGGGCCTATCCCTTTGGGGTGGGGGCCTACATCCTTGCCGGGATGACGCCGGAAAGGCGGATTCAGGCCGCGCTCGATCAAGGTTCGGTGTTTCATCCCAAGCACTACAAGTCCGAGTTCCGCAGCGGCGTCTCGCTCGCGTGGAGCCGCATGCCGTGGATCCTCGGTTGCTGCGCCACCTGGAGCGAGGAAAGCCGCGCGGCGCACTATCAGGACCTTGTTTCGATGGATGGCCGCATTGTTCTCGCGGGCGAGCACTGCTCCTACTACGGCTGCTGGCAGGAAGGGGCGCTGCTCTCCTCGCTCGATGCGATCACTCGCCTGCATCAGCGGGCGATCGCGGCGTAGGACTGGACGGAGCGGAGCGGCTGAGGCATCGACTGCGGCGGGAGAAGAACCGCCAATGACCACGCTGCCCTCCGTTATGCGCGTCCTTGAAGTGTCCGCGCTGGCCCCCGATCTTGCCGGCGTTGGCCTGGCACAACGTCCGGTGCCGCAAGCCGGACCGGGGCAGGCGCTGGTCCGGATCGAGGCCGCCTCGCTCGGCTTTCCCGATCTGCTGATGACCGAGGGGCTCTATCAGGCGAAGCCCCCGCTGCCCTTCGTGCCTGGCATGGAAGCCGCCGGTGAAGTTGTAGCGACGGGGGAGGGGAGCCGCTGGCAGGCGGGCGACAAGGTCATTGTCGCAACGCTCACTGGCGCCGTGGTGCAGTACGGCGTCTTTGCCGATGCCGCGCTCACGCCGCTGCCGCAGGGCCTGTCCTTCGCCGAAGGTGCCTCGCTGCGCGCGGCCTATATCACCGCCTACACCGCGATCGCGCGCATCGGCCGGGCCGAGCCGGGCGAGACGCTGGTGGTCCACGGTGCTGCGGGCGGGGTTGGGCTTGCTGCCGTCGATCTCGGCAAGGCGCTTGGGCTCATGGTCATCGCGGTGGCCTCCAGCGCCGAAAAGCGTGAGGCCGTGCAGCGCCTCTACAGGCCCGATCATGTGCTTGCCGGCCCAACCGGCCTGCGTGAGCAGATCCTCGAACTGACCGGCGGGCGCGGTGCGGACCTTGTCTACGATCCCGTCGGCGGCGACGTGTTCGACGAGGCCTGCCGCTACACCGCGTTCGGCGGGCGCCTGCTGGTCGTGGGCTTCGCCAGCGGACGCATCGCCGAAGTGCGCACCAACATTCCGCTCATCAAGGGCTTCTCCGTCGTCGGCGTGCGCGCGGGCGAATATGGCCGCCGCTTTCCTGAGCGCGGGCGCGAGGACATGGCCGCGATTCTGAAGCTGGCCGAGGAGGGTCGCATTCGCCCGCATGTCCACTCCGCCGTGCCGCTCGACCATTGGCGCGAGGCCTACCTCGCGATGCGCGAACGCCGGGTCATCGGGCGGACAGTGATCCTGCCGAATGCTTGATCTCTAACCACCAGGTCATTCGCGCGCGGGAATGGCGAAGGTTGGGGCGGGACTGTTGGAAGATCGGATTACGCGCGGCTCGCGTGCCCTCTGGAACCAGACCAAAAAAAGGGGCCACCCGTTGCCGGATGGCCCTTTGAAAGTTTGGGAGAGGATGCCTGAAAGGCGTGTTCTTAGTGCGCCCCACCCCGAGTCTTCGCAAGTGCGAAACATGGGGTAGCAGTTGCAATAATTGCAATTTTGGTGCCGAAAACAGCCGATTCACGCGATTTCAGGCGGACAATTTTGCATTATTATCAATTGCTGCATTCGTATGCAGTGATCGTTCACAGGGAGAGCCGACCCCATCCTGTCCTTTGGTGCAGGTTTCGCGTCCGTTACGGGTGAAACCGTATCGGGGCGCTCGTTTCACCCCGCGCCAAGGCCTTGGGCATAACGTTGCGCCGACTCGCGAAGTGTTATATAACATAACCCAAAAGCCGAGTTTCACCCGAGAGGACACGCCGTGACCGACCAGACCCCGATTGCCCCCAAGCCTGACCGCGCCGAGGAAGACACCGTCGCCTTCTGCGTTGAGGATGGCATCGCGTGGGTCGCCTTCAACCGGCCGGAGAAGCGCAATTGCATGAGCCCCAAGCTTAACCGCCGCATGAAGGCCGTGCTGGAGGAGCTGGAATTCCGCGAGGACGTGAAGGTCCTTGTGCTTACTGGCGAGGGCGAGGCCTGGACCGCCGGCATGGACCTCAAGGAATACTTCCGCGAGACCGAGGCGCAGGGCCTCGGCGCCGTGCGCAAGTCGCAGCGCGAAAGCTACGGCTGGTTCGAGCGGCTGCGCTGGTATGAAAAGCCGACGATCGCGATGATCAACGGCTGGTGCTTCGGCGGCGGGTATGGGCCGCTGTTCGGCTGCGATATCGCCATCGCCAGCGAGGACGCGCAGTTCGGCCTTTCCGAGATCAACTGGGGCATCCTCCCCGGCGGCGGCGCCTCCAAGGTCGCGCAGGAGCTCATGCCCTTCCGCAAGGCGATGTACCACGCGATGATGGGTGAGAACCTGACCGGCAAGCAGGCGGAGGAGCAGGGCCTCGTGACCGAAGCCGTGCCCGCCGAGAAGCTGCGCGAGCGGGTGTTGGAAATCGCCAACGTGCTCAAGAAGAAGGACACCCACGCGCTGCGCGCCACCAAGTGGACAATGCGCCGCATGGTCGACATGACCTACGACAATGGCCTTGAATACCAGATCCGCGCGCAGGAAGCGCTCCACAGCTTTGGCGGGGCTGCAGCGCGCAAGGAAGCCACCCGCCAGTTCCTCGACGAGAAGAGCTTCAAGCCGGGCCTTGGCACCTTCGATACGAGCAAGGTCAAGGGCTGAGGGAAGGCCCGCCTCCGACCCCTCCCGCAGAGCGGGAGGGGAATAGAGTTTAAGTCTCTCCTGCGGAGCGCGAGGGATTTGGAGTGGGCAGGCGGCCAAGCTCCACGTGGCGCAACTTTCAAGAAAACATCTTGCGCGCCGTAGCATAGCCCGCCAGCGTCAAGGGACATCAGGAGTCCCGTAACGCCATGTCCCCATTTCGTATCACCGCTTTCTCCGTGCTCGCGCTTGCCCCGCTTCCGGCGCTCGCCGCCGCCCCTGCAGGTTACCCTGTCGCCGAGGCGCAAGTGCTTGATCTGGCCAAGAAGTCTATCGCCATCCGCTCGGTGCGCGGCGAGAACAACCGCACGATCGACGTCGCCAACCTCTACAAGCAGGCGCTGATTGCAGGCGGCTGGGCCGAAGCGGATATCGAGATCACCCCGGTTGATGACACCGCCTACATCATTGCCACCTGGAAGGGCTCCGATCCCAAGCTCAAGCCGCTTGTGATTTCGGGCCATATGGACGTGGTCGAGGCCAAGCCCTCCGATTGGCAGCGCGATCCCTTCACGCCGGTGGTCGAGGACGGCGTGCTCTATGGCCGCGGCGCGACCGACATGAAGTTCGGCGGCGCCACCGCGCTCGCCTCGCTGATCGAGCTGCGCCGCTCCGGCTTCAAGCCGCGCCGCACCATCGTGATCGAGTTTTCGGGCGATGAGGAAACGGTGATGAAGACCACCGGACTCCTCTCCGAAAAGCTCAAGAATGCCGAGCTCGTGATCAACGCCGATGCTGGCGGCGGCAAGTTCGATGAAGCCACCGGCAAGCCGCTCTACTGGGTGTGGGACGGGGCCGAAAAGACTTACGGCGACTTCAAGCTCGAAGTCACCAACCCCGGCGGTCACAGCTCCGCTCCGCGCCCGGAAAACGCCATCGTCCAGCTCGCCGAAGCGCTGGTGAAGGTTGGGGCCTACAAGTTCCCCGCCGAGCAGAACCCGTTGACCAAGGCCTATTTCACGCAGGCCGCGCCGTTTGAAACTGATCCGAAGATTGCCGCCGCAATGCGTGCCTTTGCCGCCAATCCGGCCGACGAAGCCGCGATTGCCGTCTTGCGCGCCAATCCGGCCACAGTCGGGAAAGTCGGCACCACCTGCGTGCCGACGATGGCCGAGGCGGGCCACGCGCTCAACGCTCTCCCGCAGCGCGCTGCAGCCTTCATCAACTGCCGCATCTTCCCCGGCCACACCCTCGCCGAAATCATGGCCCAGCTCGCGAAGGTGATCGACAGCCCGGTCGTCAAGATCATCGATGTCACCGAAGGTTCGTTCGAAACCCCGGCCTCGCCCATGCGGCCCGACTTCGTCGACGCTTCGACCAAGGCCATTCGCAAAGCCTGGGGCAAGGACATCGCAGTCATCCCTTCGCAGAGCTCCGGTGCATCTGACAGCATGTATTTCCGCCGCCTGGGCATCCCTGCCTATGGCGCAAGCCCGCTCTTCACCAAGGACAGCGAGGAATTTTCGCATGGCCTCAACGAGCGCGTGCGACTGGAAAACATCCGCCCCGGCGTGACCTACTACCTCTCGCTGGTCACCGATCTGACGAAGTAAGAGGCCTTACGAAATCAGCGTATCGAGGAAGCGGCGCGCAATGGCGCCCGCTTCTTCCGCGCTGAAGCAGCCGGGCGAGAGGCACAGCTCCAGCCAGAGCCCGTCGAGCAGCGCGCTGACGGCAATCGCCGCGCGTCGTCGTTCGCTCTCGGGCATCCCGCAAGCGCCGAGCAGGGCCTCAAGCCGCGCGCGCGATCCGGCATATTGCTCGTCGTGCTGCGCGGCGATGGCGGGCCGTGCGGTGACAAGGCTCCAGAATGCGATCCATGTCGAGAGCAGCTGCGGGTCGGCAATTGTCGGCGCGAACGTCGTCGTCACGAATGCATCGAGCCGCGCGCGCGGCTCGGGGCCTGCCGCCTCCACTGCGCGGTCGAGCGTTTCGGCGACCGTCGCTTCGACATGCGCGTAAGTCGCGGCGACAAGCGCTTCGATTCCCGGGAAATAGTGGCTGACAAGGCCTGGCGAGACGCCCGCCTCCACCGCAATCGCGCGCACGCTCACGCCGGCGGCACCCGCGCGCGCCAGCACCCGCGCGCACGCCTCGATCAGCGCGAGGCGGCGCGCATCGGGCTCGATCCTACGAAATGCGGGCGCTTTCATCTTGCACATCCTACCCGTTGTTGTACGATCGTCCAACAAGCTTTTTTCGATCCCCTGGAGATTCGGTATGGGCCACCAGTCTGCCATCGCGGCGCTCTCCGCCAGCGAGCACGATCCTGACGCGGACTGGAGCCTCCCCGGCTGGCTCTACACCGATCCCGAATACCACGCGCTCGAAATGGAGCGGGTCATCCGCCCTTCGTGGCAGATCGTCTGCCATGTGAACGAGATCCCGAACGCGGGGGATTGGCGCACGATCGACTATATCGGCGAAAGCGTGATCGTGATGCGCGGCGATGATGGCGCAGTCCGCGCCTTCGCCAATGTCTGCCGACACCGCGCGATGCGGCTGGTGGAGGGCACCGCGGGCTGTGCCAAGAAGCTGGTCTGCCCCTATCACGCCTGGGTCTATGAAACCGACGGCCGCCTCACCGGCGTTCCCATGAAGTCCGACTATCCCGCTCTCAAGCTGGAGGAAAACGGCCTCGCACCCGTCGCGCTTGAAGTGTGGCGCGGCTTTGTTTGGGTGTGCCTCAAGCCCGGCGTGTTCCCCACACCCGGCGAGATGATGGCGCCGCACGAGGCCGAGATCGCGCCCTACCGGTTCGAGGACATGCAGCCGATGGGCAGGATGCGACTGCGCCCGCGTGACGTGAACTGGAAGAATGTTGGCGACAACTATTCGGACAACCTCCACATCCCGGTCGCGCACGACGGCCTCACGCGCATTTTCGGCAAGTCTTACCAGATCAGCGCAGACGATTGGGTTGACCGCTTGAAGGGCGATCTCGTCGACAAGCCTTCGGCCAATTTCTGGGAACGCTTCTATCAGGCGCATCTGCCCCATGTGGAGGAGCTTCCGGAGGAGAACCGCCGCCGCTGGCTCTACTTCAAGCTCTGGCCGAACATCGCTTTCGATATCTATGCCGACCAGATCGATTTCATGCAGTGGCTGCCGATCAGCCCCACCACCTGCCTGCTGCGCGAAATGGCCTATGCGCTGCCCGACGACAGCCGGACGATGAAGCTGGTGCGCTATGCCAACTGGCGCATCAATCGCGTGGTCAACAAGGAAGACACCTGGCTGATCGAGCGCGTGCAGCAGGGGATGAATTCCCAGACCTATGGCGCTGGCCCGATTGGCAAAAGCGAAGTCTGCCTGCGCAGCTTCGCCCGCAAGATCCGCGCGCTGACTCCTGAGGCGAGGCTGCATAAGGCCCCGCCGGCGGGGTGGAGCAAGGCATAGATGCCCTCGCCCCTTTAGGGGAGAGGGTTGGGAGAGGGGAACGAGCGCCCCGATCCCCTCTCAACTTCGGCTAGCGAGCAAGCTCGCAAGCCTTCGTACCTCTCCCCTGAAGGGGAGAGAGCAAGAAAGCAGAACAGCGAATTCAAGGGAAGAAATCCAATGTCCAACCGCTACGACGCGATCATCATCGGCGGCGGCCACAATGGCCTCACCTGCGCCTTCTATCTCGCCCGCGCCGGTATGAAGGTGCGCGTGCTGGAGCGGCGCGACATTGTCGGCGGCGCCTGTGTGACCGAAGAGTTCCATCCCGGCTTCCGCAACTCGACCGCGAGCTACACCGTCAGCCTGCTGCGCCCCAAGGTGATCGCCGACATGAAGCTGCACGAGCGCGGCTTCCGCATCATCGAGCGCACGATCAGCAATTTCTTCCCCTTCGAGAATGACTATCTCAAGCTCGGAGGCGGCCCCGGCCGGACCGAAGCCGAGTTCGCGCGCTTCAACAAGAAGGACGCCGAGGCCTATCCGCACTACGACGCCGCACTCGAAAAGGTCGCGCAGGTGCTGCGCGATATCGCGCTCAAGTGCCCGCCCAACGTCGGTGGCGGGGTGCGCTCGCTGCTGGCCGCTGCGCAGCAGGGCTGGCCCATTGCCGGCCTCGGCCTTGATGTGCAGCGCGATCTGCTCGATATCTTCACCAAGTCGGCGCGCGATTTCCTCGATGGCTGGTTCGAGCACGATTACGTGAAGACCGCCTTCGGCTTCGATGCCGTCGTCGGCAACTACGCGGGCGTTTCCACCCCCGGCTCGGCCTATGTGCTGCTCCACCACGTGTTCGGCGAAGTGAACGGCAAGTTCGGCGCCTGGGGCCACTCGGTCGGCGGCATGGGCGCGATCACGCAGGCCATGGCGCGCGCCTGTGCCGAGTACGGCGTCGAGATCAGCCTCGAAGCGCCGGTTTCCAAGGTCCTCGTCAACAACGGCAAGGCCACGGGCGTGAAGCTCGAAAGCGGCGAGGAGCTTTACGCACCAACAATCGCCGCCAATGTCGGCCCTGCGCTGCTCTATCGCCAACTTGTCGATTCAAGTGATCTCGACGCGGACTTCAACCGCCGCATCAAGAATTACAAGACCGGCTCGGGCACGTTCCGCATGAACGTCGCGCTGTCCGAACTCCCCGATTTCACCGTACTGCCGGGCAAGGAAAAGGCCGAGCACCACACCGCCGGCATCATCATCGCGCCGGGCATGGACTACATGGACCAGGCCTTCATCGATGCGCAGACAGGCGGCTGGTCGAAGAAGCCGATCATCGAGATCAAGCTGCCCTCGACCATCGACGACAGCCTCGCCCCTCCGGGCCAGCATGTCGCCAGCCTGTTCTGTCAGCAGTTCGATCCCAAGGTCGATTGGGACAAGCACCGCGAGAAGGTGGCGGACCTCATCATCGATACCGTCAACGACCACGCGCCTAACTTCAAGAGCGCGGTCATCGCGCGCCAGATCCACTCGCCGCTCGATCTCGAGCGCAAGTTCGGCCTCATCGGCGGCGATATCTTCCACGGCAACATGGGGCTCGATCAGCTCTGGGCCGCGCGACCGGTGCTCGGCCACGGTGATTATCGCTCGCCCATCAAGGGCCTCTACATGTGCGGTTCGGGCACCCACCCTGGCGGCGGCGTGACAGGCGCACCGGGCCACAACGCTGCGGCGGAAATCATCCGTGATCGCGGCACGCTGTGGAAGGCGCTGCACCGAAGCCGGTGAGTATGCTCCGCCTCGTTCAGGCCGCCGCGCTCGCCATGTCCGGCAGCGCGGGGGTACTTTGAACGCGATTGCGGCCGAGCAGCTTCGCTCGCAGCAGCGCCTGATCGGCCCGGTCTAGCGCCAGTTCCGGGTTGGTCTCCAGCGCTTCGTAGGCAGCCGCGCCGATGCTGACCGTGCAGGTGTGATCGCCGAGGCAAGCCAGCCGCAGGGTCATGACAGCTTCGCGGATCCGCTCCGCGACCATGGCCGCATCGGCAAGGCTTGTCCCCGGCATGGCCACCACGAATTCTTCACCGCCAAAGCGGCCGAACCAATCTGACTGGCGCACCTCGGAATCGCAGGTCTTGGCAACCTCCCTGATGACCGCATCGCCCACGGGATGGCCGAAGCGGTCGTTGATCTGCTTGAAGTGATCGATATCGATCATGAGGAAGGCCAGCGGAGCCTTAGTGCGCAGCGCTCGGTGCACTTCATTTTCGGCGCAGCGCAGCCAGGCACGGCGGCTGAGCGCTCCGGTGAGGACATCGGTCGTCGCAATCTCGCGCATTTCGATTTCATCGATCACGAGACTGGCAAACTTGGTCAGAATGCTGAGTTCCGCGCCGGAAAACTCCCGCGGCCCCTGATCGATCGCGCACAAGGTGCCGATGTTGTATCCGGATTTGGTCTTGAGCTGGGCCCCGGCATAGCTGCCGATGCCGGGTTCCCCGGTCACCAGTGGATTCTCCGCAAAGCGGGGATCGCGAGCTGCATCCTGCACAATAAACGGCGTGTCCTGCTGGATCGCATGTGTGCAGAAGGAAATGCTGCGCTCGGTTTCCGAAACGGCGAGACCGCGCATCGCCTTGAACCACTGCCGGTCCCGATCGATGAGGGAGACCGCGCAGATCGGCACCTTGAGCACGTCACGCACGAGATCGACGATCGTCTCAAAGGGCAATTCAGGATCTGAATCGAGGATCTCGAGCTGCTGAAGCGCGCGAAGCCGCGCCTCCTCGTCGTACACGGTGTCGACTTTGGGGCGGGCGGTGACCACGATTACGAGTCCCGCTTTGGGCTGATTGCCCCCGCGCGGCAGCCCGCGAGGAGGGGGCAATTCAAGGGGGGAGGCAGCGGTTTCGGATACTTCGACATATCAAACCTCTGGCCCCCAAAGTGTTATCAAGGTCTAAACAGCGAGAGTTAAGGAATGATTGAAGCGCGTGACGGGCAAGACATCCGGCCGATGACCTTGGCGACTGGTTTCTTCTGCAGTTTCGGCACATTGCGAAGGGTGCCCCAGCCGTTCCGCCGGTGGCATTGCAGGTCCGCTGAAATGCGCTAGGCTTTGCCTGTTAAACAGGGCCAAAGGGAACAGACCATGCTGATTGCGCTGCTGATCCCGCTTGGTCTGGCAGTGTCCTTCTATCTGTTCGCGCTGCTGCGCTCGGCGATCGCGCAGCGCAGCGTTCCGGCGCCCGAAGCCATCCTGCTGGGCGCTGTCACCAACTTCTTCGATACCCTCGGCATCGGCTCCATGGCGCCAACCACGGCGTGGATGAAGTTCCGCCGCATGGTGCCGGACCGGCTGATCCCCAGCACGATGCTGGTCGGCCACACCGGGCCTTCGATCATGCAGGCGATCATCTTTCTGATCCTGCTCGGCGTTCAGGTCGATCCGGTCCTGCTGGTGGGCTGCGTACTTGCCGTGCTCTCCGGCGCGCTTACAGGCGCGCCGCTCGTCGCGCGTGCGCAGGTTTGGGTGGTGCAGGCCGTCGTCGCTTTGGCGTTGGTGATCGCAGCGACGATTTTCACCATCATGAATCTCCATCTGATGCCCGGCGGTGGCACCGCTTCCACGCTCAGCCTGCCGTGGCTGGTCGTCGCGATTGCGGCCAATTTCGTCTTCGGCGTCCTCGTCAACTTCGGCATCGGAAACTATGCGCCCACGCTGATCATGTTCAGCCTGATGGGCATGGACCCGCGCTATGCTTTCCCGGTCATGGCAGGCAGCGCCGCGCTTGCGGGCGCCGGGGCGAGCGTGCGCCACATCCTGATCGGCGAGATCGACATGCGCGTCGTCACCGGCATCATTCTCGGCGGTGTCCCGGCGGTCCTTGTCGCTGCCTTCGTGGTCAAGAGTATGGATGTCGCCATGCTGCGCTGGCTGGTGATCGTGGTCGTGCTCTACGCTGCGGTCGTTATGGCCCGCGCCGCGCGCGAAGGCTACCGCAAGGCCTAGAGCGCTGCGATCAGTGACATCACGAGTTCAAGCAGGAACTCCAGCACCACCGGCAGAAGCTGAATTCCGATCTGCACGATGATCCACAGAACCCACAGTGTGATCGTGCCGGCAATGATCCAGTGCTGCTTGAAGTAGTAGAGATAGCGCAGCCAGAAGCGCTTCCACCAGCGCGGCCTCATGCAAGCGCGGCCTCCTGCCCCCGCCGCACAGCCAGATAGACCGGCACCCCTGCCAGCACGAGGCCCAGCCCATAGCCCACTGCGCTCGCGCCGAGGCCCCAGGTCGCCCAGCCGATGAACGCTGCGCCGCCCAGCGCCATCAGGACCAGTCCGCGCTCTTCGGGGAGCAGGCGAATGGCAGCCAGCATGCTCATGAAATAGGCCAGCATTCCTGCCGCGAGACTGACCGAGGCGATGAACTGGAAGAGGTCGCCAAGCCCCCGCCCATAGTTGAGCAGCGTTACTGCGCTCAGCAGCAACGAGGAAACAATATGCGCGCGCACCGGCGTTCCGCGCGCGCCGTCCTTGCCGAACCACGCCGGAAACACCCCGCCGCGCGCCATCGCCTGCGGCATTTCGCCCTGCAGCAGGATGAAGCCGTTGAGCGTTCCGAACGCGCTGATCGCGGCAAACACTGCAACGACTGAGGCCATGCTTCCGCCGAATGTCCGACCAAGGAAATCGGCAACCGGGGCAGGGGAGGCGGCAGCCTGATCGGCAGGCATGTAGGCCCAAAACGCAAGGCTGATCCCGAAGTACACCGCCCCTGTGAGCACCACACCGATGATCGTCGCGAGCGGCACCACGCGTGCCGCGTTCTCCACCTTGCCGGCAGGCACGGTCGCGGATTCAAGGCCGAGGAAGCCCCAGAAGGTCAGCCCGGCCGCTGTCGCGATGGCCCCCGGCGCGATCGAAACAGGCGGCTGCTCCACGCGCGGCAGGCCGCTTGCCGCAAACCACACGGCGAGCGCAATCAGCAGCACCAGCGGCATCAGCTTGAGCGCGGTCGTCACCACCGAAAACGCCCCCGCCGCGCGCACGCCGCGGATATTGAGCCAGGTCATCCCCCACACGCAGGCGACCGCCAGCACTGCGGGCACACCCGGCGTCTTGCCGATCCACGGCACTACGAGGCTGAGGTTGCTCACCACCGCGACCGCGATCGCGCCATTGCCCGCCCAGAGCATGACCCAATAGCTCCATGCCGTCGCAAACCCGGCAAAGGGTCCGAACGCCGCCTGCGCATAAGCATAAGGCCCGCCCGATCCCGGCATCCGCGCGCCCATCCGTGCGAAGGTGGCGGCGAGCGCAGTTGCCCCTGCGATGGTGACCATCCAGCCCAGAAGCTGGTTGGTGCCGAGCGGCGCCAGCGTCGAAGGCAGCAGATAGATGCCCGAGCCAACCATGTTGCCCACGCATAGCGCCAGCACCATCCAGAAATTGAGGCCGCGGGGCTTGTTCATCAGGTCTCCCATTCTTGCTTTGCGCATAGACTAGCGCTTGATCGCGCCGCGTCACCCGTGTTTGTTGCGGACGCAATGGCCAGCCTCCCCGATCACGTCCGCAGCTATGATCCCCGCCTCGTTCGCGCCGCGATGGCGATGAACGCCAATGCGCTGCATGAGGCCGAGCCCCTGCTGCGCGCGCTGCTCAAGGAAAACCCCTTCGATGTGCGCGCCATCCGCCTGTTTGCGGAGCTTGCGGGCCGTATCGGGCGCTATCACGATGCTGAGAACCTGCTGCGCCGCGCCATAGAGCTCGCGCCCGATTTCACCCCGGCGCGTGCCAATCTCGCCCTCGTGCTCTACCGCACCGAACGCGTTGCCGAGGCGCTCGACGAATTGGCGCAGGTCACCACCGAGGATCCCGACAACCTCGGCAACGCGAATCTGCAGGCTGCCGCGTACGGCCGCATCGGTGAATTCGACGAGGCGCTCGCGCTCTATGCCCGCGTGCTGGCGGAGGCACCGAACCAGCCCAAGGTGTGGATGAGCTACGGCCATCTGCTCAAGACCGTCGGGCGGCTTGGCGAAGGCATTGCCGCCTATCGCCGCGCCCTCGCCATCCAGCCGGGGCTGGGCGAAGTGTGGTGGAGCCTTGCCAACCTCAAGACGGTGCGCTTCAGCGATGACGATATCGCCGCCATGCAGGCCGCACTGGCGGGCGATCAGGTCAGCCCCGAGGACCGCTGGCACCTCGATTTCGCACTCGGCAAGGCGCACGAGGATCGCCGCGAGCCGGAACTCGCCTTCGCACACTATGCGGCTGGCAATGCGCTGCGCAAGAAGCGCCTGCCCTACAAGGCCGCCGAGACAACTGCCGCGGTCGATGCTGCCATCGCGGTCGCCACGCCGGAGATGTTCGCGCGATACGCAGGGGTTGGATGCCCTGCGCGCGATCCGATCTTCGTGCTGGGTATGCCGCGCGCGGGCTCCACGCTGGTCGAGCAGATCCTCTCCAGTCACAGCGCGGTCGAAGGCACCAGCGAACTGCCCGATATCGGTATTCTTGCTCGCAGCCTCGAAGACTATCCCGCCAGCCTCGCCGCGCTCGATCCCGCGAAGCTGAAGGACCTTGGTGAACAATACCTCGAGCGCACCCGCGTCCAGCGCCACACGGCGCGCCCGCTGTTCATCGACAAGCTGCCCAACAACTGGCTCCACGTGCCGTTCATCCGGCTGATCCTGCCAAATGCGACCATCATCGACGCGCGCCGCCATCCGCTCTCGTGCTGCTTCTCCAACTTCAAGCAGCATTTCGCGCGCGGGCAGGGCTTCTCCTATTCGCTCGAGGACATGGGCGCCTATTACCGCGACTACGTCCGCCTCATGGCGCATGTCGACCGAGTGCTGCCTGGCGCAGTGCACCGCGTGATCTACGAACGCATGGTCGAGGATACCGAGGCCGAAGTGCGCGCGCTGCTCGCCGCGTGCGGCCTGCCGTTCGAGCCTGCCTGCCTTGCCTTCTACGAGACCGAACGCGCCGTGCGCACGCCGAGCTCCGAACAGGTCCGCCGCCCGATCTTCCGCGAGGGAACCGAAGCGTGGAAGCCGTTCGAACCCTTCCTCGAACCGCTCAAATCCGCGCTCGGCGAGGTCCTGACCGCCTATCCCGCGGCACCGCAGGGCTGGTAAGCGAAGCCTGCAATATTACGTTGCAAATCGGCCACGCATGCCGATGGATGGCGTCACATCGCTGAAACACGGTTGAAATTGTCGGTAACTCGGATCACGGTCCGCGCCGTCCTGGGGGACCAAGAAGGTGGGAAAATAATATGACGACGGCGTACACGCGCGTTTCGCGCAGCATTCTGATGGCGACTGCGGCGTTCGCGGCGCCCATGGCCCTCGCGCAGACAGCCCCTCAGGATAGCCCGCAGGCCGGCGGTGAACCAACCGCCGTCTCCGATGGCACCGAAATCATTGTGACCGCGCAGAAGCGCAGCGAAAACCTGCAGAATGTGCCGATCTCGATTCAGGCGTTCGGCACCAAGAAGCTCGACGAACTCAATGTCTCGAGCTTCGACGACTATGCGAAGGCGCTGCCCAGCGTCAGCTTCCAGTCGTTCGGCCCGGGGCAGACCCAGCTCTCGTTCCGCGGTATCACCAGCGGTGGTGACGGCCTGCGCGGCGGCTCGCAGCCGACCGCAGCGCTCTATCTCGATGAAGTTCCCGTCACCACCATCGGCAATGCGGTCGACCTCCACGTCTACGATATCGCGCGGGTCGAGGCGCTTTCGGGTCCGCAGGGCACCCTGTTCGGCTCGAGCTCGCTCGCCGGCACGCTGCGCATCATTCCGAACAAGCCTGATTCCAGCGGCTTCTCCGGCCGTGTCGACGTCTCGGGCACGAAGGTGGGCAAGGGCACCGGCGGCGGCAGCTTCGAAGGCTATGTCAACATTCCGCTCAGCGATCGCGCGGCGCTGCGCCTTATGGCCTTCTACCAGCACGACGGCGGCTATATCGACAGCGTGCCAGGTACGCGCACCTTCACGCTGGGTGACGACAACCCGGCGACCAACGTCACCGTGAACAACGCGAAGTTCGTCAAGGACAACGTCAACACCACCGACACGGCTGGTGGCCGCGCCGCGCTGAAGGTCGATCTTGACGACAGCTGGACGATCCAGCCCTCGGTCGTCTACCAGAACCAGAAGACCAAGGGCTCGTTCCTGTTCGATCCGCGCTTCGGCGATCTCAAGGTCACCGACTTCGGCCCCTCGCGCAACCTTGACGCCTGGGCGCTTGCGACGCTGACCATCAACGGCAAGCTCGGCAACTGGGACCTCACGTACGCCGGCGGCTACTTCGACCGCAGGATCTCCAACCAGGGCGACTATTCGGAGTACTCGGTCGCCTACGACCAGTTCCAGGGCGGGTTCTACACCTATTTCCAGGCGGCTGACGGCAGCTTCCTCGATCCCACCCAGCAGGTCAGCAACCACGACGCGTTCACCAAGCAGAGCCACGAACTGCGCATCGCCTCGCCCAGCGGTGATCGTCTCAAGCTCGTTGCGGGTGTGTTCTACCAGCGCCAGACCGACCGCATCGTTGCGGACTACTACATCAACGGGCTGGCCGGCATTCCGAACTCGCCGGCGGTGCCCAAGTCGGGCGATGACCTCTTCGCGACACGCGCCTACCGCGTCGATCGCGACTATGCGGCGTTCATCGACGGTTCGTTCGACATAACCCCGCAGCTCACGCTCGCCGCGGGCATCCGCGTGTTCAAGGTCAACAACACCTTCGTCGGTTTCTCGGGCTTCAAGTCCAACACCACGGCGGCCAATTGCGTACCCGTTCAGGCCGACGACCGCGTCTGCAACAACTTCGATCGCCAGGCCAAGCAGGACGGTGAGACGCACCGCGTCAACCTCACGTGGAAGATCGATCCGGACCGGCTGGTATACGCGACCTACTCGACCGGCTATCGCCCGGGCGGCAACAACCGCCGGCCCAACGTCAATCCCTACATCGCCGATACGCTCGACAACTACGAGCTTGGATTCAAGACCTCGTGGTTTGACCGCAAGCTGCGCCTCAATGGTGCGCTGTTCTATGAGAAGTGGAAGAACCTGCAGTACGGCCTCAGCCCGGTCGGCTCGAACGGTGTGACCAACATCTACAACGCGGGCGATGCACGGGTCTACGGCGCGGAGATGGACTTCAACCTTCGGCTTGGCGGGCTCAACCTCTCGGGTTCGGGTGCGCTGATCGATGGCAAGCTGACCACCGATTTCTGCTCGTTCGATACCAACGGCAATCCCGACTGCACGCTCGGCGTGGTCGCGGCGCCCAAGGGCACGCCGCTGCCGATCCAGCCTCGCTTCAAGGGCAACATGACCGCGCGGTACGAGTTCGCCATGGGCAAGGCCAAGGCCTTCGTGCAGGGCACGATCAACCACCAGTCGGGCACGCGCTCCTACCTCACCTCGCGTGAGGCGGATCTGCTTGGCCGCACCAAGGGGTTCGAGACGTTCGACTTCTCGCTGGGCGCCAAGGTTTCGGGCTTCGATATCTCGGCCTTCATCGAGAACGCGTTCGACAAGCGCGGCATCCTCAGCATCAACACCGTCTGCACACCTTCGATCTGCGGTGCAGGCCGGCGGTTCTATCCGATCAAGCCGCAGGTGTTCGGCATCAAGCTCGGCCACGATCTGTAAGGGAGAGAGCGGGCGTCCTCTTCGAGGGCGTCCGCCGTTCCCTACGGCCTGTCCAGCACGTATCCCAATGACCGCACGGTGCGCAGTGGATAGCCGGCGCCCGCCTCGCGCAGCGCGCGGCGCAGACGGCTGACCCACGCGTCGACAGTGCGTTCGTCGATCGGCTGATCCTTCTTGCCGAGTGCCGCGATGAGCTGCACGCGGCTGAAGACCTGGCCTGGTTGCTCCATCAGATAGCGCAGCAGGCGCAGTTCGTTCGGCATCAGCGGCACCGGCTTCTCGCGCCAGCGGGCCTGCAATGCGGTGAGATCGAGCGAAAGTTCGCCAAGGCGCAGCGCGCGTGCGGGCGCCTCGCGCTCGGGCAGCTGGACAGAAAGCACCCGGTCGAGCACCGCCGCGCGGTCAATCGGGCCCATGATGTAGTCGTCCGCCCCCGCGCGTAGTGCGCGGCGCTTGGCGTCGGCATCGTCTTCTTCCAGCACCAGCGTGATGTGCGCTGCCTCGGTCTGGGTATCGCAGCGCAGGCGGCGGCACAGTTCGAGCCCCGATAGCTCAGGCAGCAGCCAGTCGACAAAGGCCCACGGGCTGCCGTCCAGGAGGGGCAGGGGCGCCGACCAGTTCCACGCGTGGAAGATCACGCGCAGGTCGCCATGGACGAAAGTGTCCTGCCCGCCCGGAAGCGCATTGGTCAGAAGGATGTCGATCTGCCGCATCGAAGCCGGTTCCCCCGCAGGCGGGCAACCCACCCGCGCGGGCTATTTGTCGCCCGTGTGTGACGGCACCATGACGATGTGACAGCACCTGTCAGCGGCACAACCCGGGAGGCGGCGCCGGGCCAGGCGGAGCGGCGCTAGACCGGCAGCCCCACATAGTTTTCCGCAATGCTCGCCTGCGCTGCATCGCTCGAGGCGATGTAGTCGAGCTCAGCCACCTGCATGGCGCGCTCGAACGGGCCATCGTCAGGAAAGCGGTGCATCAGCTTGGTCAGCGACCAGCTGAAGCGCTCGCATTTCCATACGCGGGCGAGCGCGCGGGCAGAGTAGGCGGCGACCGCATCGTTATCGTGCCGCTTGAAATAGGCGCTCAGCGCTTCTGCCGCATAATGCACGTCGCTTGCCGCAAGGTTCAGCCCCTTTGCCCCGGTCGGCGGCACGATATGCGCAGCATCGCCGCAGAGCAGCAGGCTGCCATGGCGCATCGGCTCGAACACATAGGACCGCAGCGGCGCGATCGATTTCTCTATGGCCGGCCCCCGCGTCATGTTCGACGCCGCCTCGGGCCCGAGCCGCACCGCGAGTTCGTCCCACAGCCGGTCATCGCTCCAGTCCTCGATCTTCTCGGTCAGCGGCACATCGATGTAGTAGCGGCTGCGCACATGGCTGCGCATCGAGGCGAGAGCAAAGCCGCGTTCGTGATTGGCGTAGATCAGCTCGTGGTTGCACGGCGGCACGTCTGCAAGGATGCCCAGCCAGCCGAACGGATAGACCCGCTCGTACTCGCGGCCCACCGAGGTCGGGATCGCCTTGCGCGAGGGGCCGTGGAAGCCGTCGCAGCCGGCAATGAAGCGCGCTGTCACCCGCTCCTCGCGGCCATCACGGCGGAAGCTGACCGATGGCGCGTCGCTTTCGATATCGTGGAGCGCCACGTCCGTTGCGCCGTAGATCACCTCGAGCCCGCGCTCCGGCGCTGCATCCATCAGGTCGCGCGTGATCTCGGTCTGCCCGTAGACGGTTACCGTCTTGCCGGTGAACTTCGCCACATCGATGCGGATAAGCCGCTCGCCGTCGGCCAGATTGAAGCCCTCCTCGACCAGCCCCTCCGCCTTGAGGCGCGCATCGAGCCCGAGCCGCTCCATCAACCCCACCGTCACCTGCTCCAGCACGCCGGCGCGGATGCGGGAAAGGACGTAGTCCGGCGTCTGGCGCTCGATCACCACGCAAGCGATTCCCTCGGCCTTGAGCAGATGGCCCAGCAGCAGCCCGGCTGGCCCCGCTCCGATGATGGCAACTTCGGTCCGCATGATGGTCTCTCCCTCCGTGCCCGCTCGTGCACGCCATGTTTCGTAATTTGACAGCCGGGGGCAGTCCGTGGAAGGCAGCGCTGGGACAAACACTTGGCACTATCGGGACATGGTTGAAGCAATTCCCCGCTACGCGCTCTACGGTGAGGGCAGCGCCCCGGTTCCGGGCGGATTCGCGCATATTGAGACTATTGCAGAGCGCAGCGCTCTGCATGATTGGGAAATCGGGATCCATCGCCACGATCATTTCGTGCAGGTCCTTCTGGTAGAAGAGGGACACGCCGCAGTCACGCTGGAAGGCGAGGAGACCGGGCTCGAGGGTCCCGGCCGGGTCATCGTCCCCGCCGCCATGGTCCACGGCTTTCGCTTCCGTCAGGGCACGCGCGGCTTTGTCCTCACCTTGTCGACAGACTTTTCCACACGCGCGGCGGGCACCGCAGATCCACTGCTTGCCATGCTTGCGCGCGGTGGCATGGCGCAGCTCTCGCCGGAAGCCGCTGCCCGTGCGCTCTGGCTGGCACGCGAAATGCTCGTGCTCCAGCAGGACTGGCAGCAGCAGGATCCGCTGTTTCTCGCGCTTGCAGAAAGCTTGATCCGCACGCTGGGCCGCGACCACGGCAAGGCCGATGCACCGATCCGCGACGATCAGCGCCTCGCCCGGTTCCGTCAGCTGATCGAGCTGCATTACCGCCAGCACCGCGATCTCGATTTCTACGCTGGCGCATTGGGCCTCACCCGCCGCACGCTCTCACGCCTTACCGCGGCGCGGCTCGGCTGCTCGCCGATGGAACTGATCCACCGCCGCCTCGCATTGGAAGCCCAGCGCTTGCTTCGCTATACCAACGCCACCGCCACGCAGGTCGCTGCCGAACTCGGCTTTGAGGACCCGTCCTACTTCTCGCGCTTCTACTTGCGCATGACCGGGAAGCGCCCGGGGGAGGAGCGCGGCGGCTGAATCCGCGTTTACGGTTTCTCCGCCGTCGTAACCGCCGCCGCTCGCGCGGCGAGGATGTACGAAGCCGTCGTGCTTACCGTGTATTCGTTCTCGAACCACAGGAACGGCCAGTCGGTCATGTGCTCGGGAAAGTCTGGCTGGATCACGCGCACACCCGGCACCATGCCCCCCGCAATGAAGCCGAAGTCGGCCCGGTTGTGGCCATAGCCCATCAGCTTCGATCGCCCGCCTACGCCTGATACGAGGCTGAGGTTGTTGGCCGGGTGCCTCCCCAGCAGGTAATCGAGCGCGCGCAGCGTGTATTCAGGCCCGATGAGGTCGGGAAAGGCCTTGTGCAGCAGATACATGCTGCTGCCGAATGCGGCCACTTCGCCCGATCCGGCCCAGCCCCCCATGCTGACCGGCACGCCGAAGGGATTGCCGGCCAGCCAGCCATCGACCTTGCCCTTTATTGTGGCAGCCTTCGCCTTGATCCGCTTGGCATAGGCCGCATCCATCCAAGGCAGCGCGCGCAGCGCCGGCGCGCTCATACGCTCGAACCGCGCCTCGATTGCGGGCAGCAGCGCGCGCATCGCCGCCTGCGCGGCCGGATCACCCTTGCTGGTGATCACCAGTTCGACCGCCGCTGCCACTTTCGCTGCATCGAGCAGCCCCGAATCGAACCCACCGTCGTCGCGCCCGTCGCTGCTGTTGCCGCTCGCGTCCTTCTGGCTCGCCCACAGCGCCTTGGCTGCCGCGAGCGCCTCGGCCGACAGCGCGGGATCGAGTGCGCCCAGCGCCCGCGCCGCCGCCGCCAGCCCGGCGGCCATGTTGAGGTCGTTGGCCGGAAAATGCGTGGTGAAGGCCCAGCGGTCGTCAGGCGCGCCCGATCGGTCGCCGACGATCTCGTGCGCACCGAGCGCGGCGTCATAAACCCGTCCGTCGGTCTGCGAACCCGCATCGCCGAGGTGGGTATACTGCTGCAAGGTCGGATCGATGATCCCGACGATCGCGTGCCCGAAGACATTGTACTGCGCGAGGAGCTGGCGCGCCCCATGCCGGATCATCTGCAGTGCATCTGCAGTGCCGTCGGGCTTGCGGATCTCCACGAGCCGCGCGGCCTCGTCCACGCTCGTCTCGTCCCAGTCGAGCCCGTAAAGCTCGTGCGCCCAGACCAGATCGCGCACAACGGCGGCGTTCTGCGGCGTCTGGATGTCATAGTCGCCCGCGTCCTGAAACCCGCCGACGGCGAGGCCCGGAATGTGTTCGCCTGCCTTGAACGGCGAATCGAGCGCCGCACCCATGCGGTAGCCGTCAAACAGCGTCACATTAGGCGGTGCTTGCCGCGCGTCGTCGCGGTGCGAATCCTTCTGCCACACGCGGTACTGCTCGCGCACCGTCACGTGGTCCATCTGCACCGGCAGGAACGTATCGAGCGAGGGCTGCCAGATCCGTGCATAGGCATCGGCGGCGATGGGGAAGGGGTTGGTCGTCTGCCCGGCATAGCGGATCGCATAGAGCCCGGGCTCGCGAACAGCGCTGAAATCGAACGCGGCATAGGCATAGCGCAGCCACTTGCCGCGCGGCTTGACCGGTGCGATAAGCACGTCCCTGGTGCCGCTTTCCGTCAGGCGCACCAGCGTGGCTTCGGCCGGCGCCTTGAACGCGGGATCGAGCTCGATCAGCGCCACCTTTTC
Organism: Novosphingobium sp.; assembly: GCF_027489515.1. Taxonomy (GTDB): domain Bacteria; phylum Pseudomonadota; class Alphaproteobacteria; order Sphingomonadales; family Sphingomonadaceae; genus Novosphingobium. The sequence continues at coordinate 45,798 of NZ_JAIXZS010000103.1, forward strand.
GCGCCCCGGCGTATAGCCCGCCTGGTTGAAGCCGATCACCGGCGGCCGCGTCCAGCCCGCGATCACGTTGGGCCGCACGTGCCAGACCACGGCATCCTTGGTCGCTCCCGCCGCGATCAGCGAGCGCACGACGAACCACCCGTTCTGCGCGCGGTTGCGTGCATCATAGAGCGCGAGCGGAGCATTGGCCGATATCGTCACCCGCGTCGCCGGATCCTCGGGCGAAAGCGTGATCGATTGTGCGCCCGAAGCGATCGGGAGCGGATCGCCTGACTTGTCCTTCGCCATCGGTCCTGCCGCGTTGCGCGGAAACAGCCCCGCCACCCCGCCCATCAAGAACGTCTTGCCGAAATAGGCGGTGGGCAGGAAATCGAGATTGAAGCCCGCCTTGCCGACCAGCTCCGGCGGCAGCGGCGCATCGAGATCCACCGCGATGCGAAAGCCGGTGTCCTCTGCGGTTACCTTCACATGGTACTTGAGATTATGCTCGGGATAGCTTGAGCTGACGACGATCTCGCCTGGCGCGCTGCCCAGCGTACGCCCGCCGAACGTGGGGACGGGTGCCCACTGTTCGGGCGTGGGATCGAGCCGCACTTCGCCATCGGTGGCAATGCGTTCGCCGTGGAGTACAATCTGGATGCCGGCATTCTTCTCGTCGAAGAAGATCGGGCTGAACTGGTTCTGCTCGATGATCACGCTGAGCCCTTGCGTCTCCAGCGTCTGCGCGGGGCTGACCGTGAGGGTCTGCGCCAAGGCTGTGCCAGATGCGCCGCCAAGCGCGCCAAAGGCACATGTCGTGGCAAGCAGCCCAAGGCTGAAGGTCTTTCGCATGGCATTCCTCTCACATTATGATAGCGGTAACATAACGAGAAGCGGCACTCGCCTGCAATGCTTTTCTTGGTGATCATCGGCTTGCCACGTCCGCGCCATCCTCTATGAAAAGTTCACAAGTATGAACTGGAGCGATGCGTGATGGCGAAGATCAAGACCACTCATGTTGGCAGCCTGCCGCGCGGCGATGAACTCACTCCGCTGCTCCTCGCGCGGGACAAGGGTGAGGCTTATGACGCCGAGGCCTTCGACACCGCGGTTGCCAGCGCGGTCGATGCGGCCGTCAAGGCGCAAGTGGAGGTTGGCGTCTCGGTCGTCTCCGATGGCGAACTCGGCAAGGTCGGCTACTCGACCTACATGATCGAGCGCCTCTCCGGCTTCGGCGGCCATATCGACCGCAAGCCTGCGGCAGACCTTGCCGAAGTGCCGAACCTTGCCAAGAAGCTCTCGGCGATCATGGGCAGCCAGGAATTCGTCCGCGCCTCGTGCATCGGCGATGTGCGCCTCGTTTCGCTGCAGCCGCTGCATGACGATATCCGCCGCTTCCGCGCGGCGCTCGACAAGCACGCGGGGCTGGAAACCGAAGCCTTCATGAACGCCGCGTCGCCCGGCCTCATCACCGCGTTTCAGGTCAACCGCCACTATCCCAGCCACGAGGCCTATCTCGCCGATCTCGCCGATGCGATGCGCGAGGAATACGAGACGATCGTGAACGCGGGCTTCTACCTCCAGCTCGATTGCCCCGATCTCGCGATGAGCCGCCACACCGGCTATCAGGACATGAGCGAGGAGGATTTCTTGCATGTCGCCGCCGCGAACGTCGAGGCGCTCAACGCCGCCACCGCCAATATCCCGCCCGAGCGGATGCGGATGCACGTGTGCTGGGGCAACTACGAAGGCCCGCACGACCACGATATCCCCTTGGAGCGCGTGATCGATATCGTGCTGAAGGCGCGCCCCTCCACCGTCCTGTTCGAAGCTGCCAACCCGCGGCATGAGCATGAATGGAAGGTCTGGAAGGACGCCAAGCTGCCGTCCGACAAGATCCTCGCCCCCGGTGTGATCGACACCTGCTCGAACTACATCGAGCATCCCGAATTGATCGCCCAGCGCATCGAACGCTTTGCCGCCATCGTCGGGCCGGACCGCGTTGTGGGCAGCACCGATTGCGGCTTCGGCACGTTCGCGGGCTACGGCAAGATCGATCCCATCGTCACCTGGCGCAAGCTGCGCAACTTGCGCGAGGGTGCCGATATCGCGGCGGCGCGCGTATGACAGAGGAAGAACGCCGCGCTGCCGAGGCCGATTGCGCCCGCCTCATCGCGCTCTACGCCAACCTCAACGACGAGGCGCGCTGGGACGAAGTCGCCGCGCTCTATGCCGAGGATGGGGTGATGTTTCGCCCCACCGCACCTGATGCGCCGATCCACGGCCGCGAGGCGATCCTTGCCGCGTTCAAGAGCCGCCCGGCGCGCACCACGCGGCACGTCTGCAGCAACGTGGTGATTACCGTGGAAGGTCCCGATGCGGCCAGCGGCGTCAGCGCCATGCTGCTGTTCACCGGCGCCGCCGCGCCGCTCGTCGGCTCGTTCCATGATCGCTTCGTGCACACCGCCGAAGGCTGGCGCTTCGCCGAGCGGCGCGGCTCGCTGACATTTGCGCCCTGATGACCGCTTCCGCCGCACCCCCGGTCAAGTCAGCGCTGCGCACGCTCGATGTGATCGAGTTCGTGGTCGCGCACCGGCAAGGCGCGGTGGCGCAGGAAATTGCCGGCGCGCTGGGCATTCCGGTGAGCAGCCTGTCCTATCTCCTCACCACGCTGGCGGATCGCGGCTATCTGGTGCGCGAAGGGCGGCGCTATCTGCCGGGACCGGGGCTCGAACGCCTGCGCGCTCCGCAGGAGGCCTTGCCGCTGGCCGACCGTGTCGCCCCGCTCGTCCGCGCGCTCAAGGGCGAGCTCAACGAAACCGCCTCGTTCATGGTCCAGCGCGGCTGGGAAGTGGAGGCCATCGTCACCGAGGCGAGCGATCAGGCGCTGCGCTATGCGGTCGATCCCGGCACGCGGCGACCGCTGCATGCCTTGGCAGCGGGCAAGGTTATCCTCGCCGCGCTGCCCGAAGCCGAACGCGCACGCTACTTTGCCGAAACAACCCGCGCCGTGTTCACCCCGGCCACCCGCACTAACGAAGCGGACCTCACCGCCGATATCGCCCGCATCACCAGCGAAGGCATGGCGGTGGCCCGGGAAGAAGCGACCGTCGGTATCGTGGGCACTGCCGTCCCGGCGCGGATCGACGGCCAGTTCGTCGGCGCCTTCAGCGTCGCCATTCCCGCCGTCCGCTTCGATGCCGCGCTGGAGGCCCGCGTGCGGCAAGCCCTGCTGCGGGCCGCCGCTGCGCTTGCCTAGAGCGCTATTTCCTCATCCCTTCCGTAATGCGCTGCGTTTCCGCCCGCGTCGAATCCGGACCGGTGTTGCGCTTGTAGATGCCGCCCTGGCCCGCCGCGCGGTTGAACAGGTCCGGATCGCCCTCGCGCTGCTCGAGCCCGAACAGCGGAAATAGCCCCTGGTGCCGGCCCAGACCGCCGTAGAGATCGAGGCACCGCTCGATCCAGCCGCGCAGCGGATCGTCATTGGCCAGCACCGGCACCTTGCACACCGATGCAGTGAACAGAATGCCGCCCATGATGCGGTAGTCGGCATAGTTGGGCGTATCCCCGCCCAGCCACTGGCTTTGACCCAGCGCGGCGCGCAGCGGCTCCAGCGCGGCGGAAATCTTGGGCAGGCGTTCCTCGCGACCGGCCTGCACCTCTTCCAGCTTGCGCCCCAGCATCTTCTCGCGGCTATGCGTCACATATTCGTGGTCCTGCGGCACCGAAAGATCGCGGTAGTCCGCGCAGAAGCAGAACATCCACGGTCCGACGGCGGCATTCCAGAACCAGTGATCGAGCGCCCTCAAGGTCGCGGCTACCGAGGGATGCGGGATCAGGGCAGGTCGGTCAGGGTACTTGGCGTCGAGGTATTCGACGATGCCCCAGCTATCGAGCACCCATTCGCCATCATCGACAATCGCGGGCAGCCGCTCGGTCTTGCCGCCGGTGCGTTCCAGAATGCCGGTAAACCCGCCGGGCACGACATCCAGCTCGAAGCCCTTGTGCTTCAAGGCATATTTCGTTGCCAACACGAACGGACTGATCGTCGCGCCCGTGCTCAGCGCAAGGTCATAAAAGGTGATCGTGTTGTTCGCGGCCATGGCAATCCTCTTGGGTTCTGGTTGCCGGCAATCTGCCAGATATTGTTAGTAACACAAACTATTTTTGGGTGGCCCGGACAGCAAGAACGCCGGTCCCGCTCATGCGAAACCGGCGTCTGGTGTCTTCGTGCAGGCTCAGCTCAATTCCGCGTGCGCCAGCCTTCGGCATAGTTGTCGCGCGCCGCCGCCACGTAGGGGACGGGCGCTACCACAGCCTTGATCTCGGTCTGCACGTGCGGCTCGACGGTGGGCTTGCTGGTGCCGCCATCGGGCTCGCCCCACAGCAGCGTCACTTCGGTGCCCGGTTCGGTGAAGCCCGGCTCCATCATCGCCAAGGTCAGGAACTTGCCTTCGTTCGCGGTGTAGCCGATCCAGGTCGAAAGCCCGACCTGCTTGCCCCCGCTCATCACCTGATCGAAGGGATGCATCGCATAGACCGAGCTCGGGTATTCCATGAACTTCGCCCGCTCGCCCTGCGAAAGCGCGGACGATTGCACGCGCATCACGTCCTCGTTGTCGAGCGCCAGCGTCACCTTGGTGCGGTGATTGCCCGCCGCCGCCATCCTCTCGAGCGCGGCGCGGCCGATGAACTCGTGATCGAACTTCACGAACGGCCCGTAACCCAGATCCCACGGCGTGGTGTAATAGCCCTCGACCGTCTCGGGCACCCAGCTGCCGCCGACCGAGCACTTCGCCTCATAGGAATTGGCGGTCAGCCACGCGCGATAGGGCGCCAGCGCCTCGCCGGTGTAGATCGCGGGGAAGGGGGAGGGGATCCAGCCCGATTCCAGTGTGTTGGACGAATAGGCCCGGCCGCCGACCAGCGCCATGCCGAATTCCTTGCCCGCCTCGACCAGCGCCGCATGCACCGCGCCGTAGTCTTCCCAGGGGCCGAACAGCTCGACGCCCGGCTGCCCCGCCATGCCGTGGCGCAGCGCGCGCACTTCCTTGCCGCCGATGGTCAGGCGGCACATGTGGAAGAACTTTAGCTCGGGCGGGGTGGTGCCGATGGCCTTCTCGATGATCTTCATCGCGTTGGGGCCCTGCACCTGGAAGCGGTACGAATTGCGCTTGCCATCGGAGCGCATCGCCCAGCGCTCGTCGCGCTCCACGGTCACGTTCCAGTTGCCGGTCGCGGCATGGTATTCCACCCACTCGATCGTCGGCGCGCGGCCGACGAGATTGAAGTGGTTCTCGTCCAGATAGAACAGGATCACGTCGCCGATGACGTAGCCGTCCGGGGTGACGGGTACGAACTGCTTGGCGCGCTCGGGCTGGAAGTTCTTGAACGAGTTGATGCCGAGATGCTCGAGCATCGCGAAGGCATCGCGGCCTTTAACCGCCAGATCGACCATGTGGTACGACTGGTTGTAGAGCACCGCGGTGTGCCCCCAGGCCCACTGCTCCGCGCGCCAGTTGGAATATTCCGCTGGGACGCCGGGATAGACGTTGGGGCCAACCTGCTGGTTGCGCAGGAAGTGGACAAGGTCAGATTGCGCGCCGATCACGGCTTCGAGGGACTGGGTCATGGCAGGGCTCTCCCGGAATGTCGGTAACGGAGTCGCCATGCCTCAATTTCATCGGGCTGAAAAGTTCAGTTATGTGAAATAGCGAAAAAAGTTCGCCGCGCATCCCCAGCCAGCCTCTCCCGACCGTGGGAGAGGCTCGCCGCGCTACCCCCAAACGCAAAAGGCCGGCCCAAACGGACCGGCCCCTTGGCTAACCACGTGGCGGAAATCAGCCCTCGACGTGTTCGGCGAGGACCGTCAGGCCCTTCTCGCTCACTTCGGCAAACCCGCCAGTGATGCGGATATCCTCAGGCGCCGCGCCATTGGTGCGGTAGACACGCAGCGCGCCGTCCTGGATCGTCGACATGAACGGCGCATGGCCTTCCAGCACGCCGAAGTTGCCTTCGGAGCCGGGGACTTCGACCATGAAGACCTCTTCCGAACGGACGAGGCGGGCCGGGGTGACGAGTTCGAAGTGGAGCGACATGATCAAACTCCCCTCCGTTCACAGGAGGGCCTCTAATCTCCCCTCCCGCAAGCGGGAGGGGCTGGGGGAGGGCATGTTTGCTTCGGGATAAAGGCTGCCCAACAGGCCCTCCCCCGACCCCTCCCGCTCGCGGGAGGGGCGCTTTGTCTTACGCTTCTTCAGCCAGCTTCTTGGCCTTGGCGATCACGTCGTCAATGCCGCCGACCATGTAGAACGCAGCTTCCGGCAGGTGATCGTATTCGCCGTCGACCACCGCCTTGAACGAAC
>NZ_JAIXZS010000033.1 GCF_027489515.1 Novosphingobium sp.
CGCATAGCTCAGTTGGTAGAGCAGCTGACTCTTAATCAGCGGGTCCTAGGTTCGAGCCCTAGTGCGTCCACCAAACCTCCCCATCACAGCCTGATCTGCAACGGACTCTCCGCTCAGCGCGGGCGCTCGTAGGCGATCTTCCCGTCGACGATCGTCATGTCGACCTTCACTGCGCCAATGCGCGCTTTGGGGATCGTAAGCGGATCGCGGTCGGTCACCACGAAATCGGCAAGCTTGCCCACCTCGATCGAGCCCATGTCCTTCTCGAGGAAGTTCGCCTCCGCGCTCCAGATCGTGAACATGCGGATCGCATCCATTATGCCGATCGCTTCGTCGCCCTGGACGATCGTGCCATACTTGCTGTCGCGGTTCACCGCGCGCGCGATCGAGAAGAAGGGGTTGGTCGCGAAGTTCTGCGTGCCGATCGTATCGACGCCACCTGCCGGATGCAGCCCGCGCGCAATCAGCGTCTTCAGCGGGAAGAACGCAACGTCCGGCTCGGCGGCGTTGGTCGCATCGAGCCGCCACAGGAACGCGACCTGCATCGATGGGATCACGTGGTCTTGCGCCATGCGCTGCAAACGCCGCTCGGTGCGCTGCGGATCAAGGCTGAGGAAATGGGCGAAGTGCTCGATCCGGAGGCGCGCATCGGCGCGCGGGTAACGCGCCTGCGCGGCTTCATAGGCATCGAGCACCATGTCCTGCGAGCGGTCTCCGTTGGCATGGATCTGCACCTGCCAGCCGCGCCGGTAGGCATCGCCCACCAGCGCGTTGAGCTCGTCCTGGCTGTAGGTGACGCCGCCGCGGTTGTCGGGCTTCCAGGTCGTGGCGGAGCCCTTCCAGTGCGGCCGGTAGACCGCCGAAGTCGTGCCCCAGACGCCGTCCTGAATGAACTTGATCGCGCCGACCTTGAGCCAATCGGTGCCGCCGCCCGGCTTGAAACCAAGCGCCTCAATCCGCCCGACGGGATCGGGCTCCCTGGACGAGGCAACGGTGATCCCAGCGTGCATCAGGGGGCCGATCAGGAAGTTCAGGCGCACCCGCGTCGGCAGGCGGCCTTCGGCCTTGAGTTCGGCCATCGCGGTATAGCTCGGGAGGTCGGACATGTCCGACACCATGGTGACGCCGCGCTTGAGGTAGAAATCGTCGAGGATGACCCGGATCGCCTCCTTGCGTTCGGGCGCGGTAAAGGCAGGGACCATGCCCTTTGGCCAGGGCACTTCGGCATCGCGGATGATCGCGATCTCGCCCTCGGCAGTGCGTTCAAAGCGTGAGGCAGTGCCGGCGGGGGGATCAGGGAAGCTGCGGTCCAGCCCCATGATCTGCGCCGCCTTGTGGTTGATGAGGTGGTCGTGCGCGCTCCAGCGCAGGTCGACCGGATTGTCTGGAAACGCCGCGTCGAGCGCCTCGCGCGTCGGCATGATCTGATTATAGGTGCCATTGCCGATGAGCCATGCCCCCGGTGGCAGCGTCGCGGCTTTCTCCTTCAGCCGTGTGATTACCGCGGCACCATCCTTGAGCGGTGGCACCTGGATATCGACGGTATGCGCCTCAACCTCGGCCATGCCGCCCACGTGCGAATGGGCATCGATGAAGCCCGGTAGCACGGTGCGCCCCTTGAGATCGATCACGCGTGTACGGGGCCCACGAAAGCGCGCGACATTGCCCACTGCGATGATGCGCCGCCCACGCACCGCCACGCCGCGCACCACACGCCCCTTGCCATCGACCGTGACGATCTTGCCGTTGACGAGAACGAGGTCTGCCGGCTTCACATCGGCGGCCCCCGCGCTGCCTGAAACCGCAAGCATCAGTGCCAGACCGGCGGCTCCGTGCCGAAGTGCCCTCATCACGCCTCTCCCCCGCTGCGTGTCAGCCGGACGCAATGTGGCCTGGAGCGCGGACAAAAAGCAAGGCGCCGGAAGTCTCCTTCCGGCGCCCGCCTCAGACCGGCCGCCACCCGCGCGGGCGGCAAGCCGGTTCCCCCCAAACGATCAGAACTTGAAGCCGGCGGCAATGCCGTAGCGGCGCGGTTCCAGCGTGAACACGTTGGTGAAGTTACCCGAGGACTGGTCGGTCACGTAGAGACCGGTCACCGAGTTGTCGTCCGTGATGTTCTGGATGAACCCGCGGATGTACCACTTGTTCTCGGGCCCATCGAGCTGGAGCTGCGCGTTCATCTGGGTGAACGACGGGATCCGGTCGGGCAGGCCGTTGAAGATGGTACCGGTGGACTGGCCGGTGTAGGTCAGGTCGAAGCGCGGGGTCAGGGTGAGACGACCGATCGGCGCAGCATACTGCACGCCGGCCGAGAACTTCACGTTCGGCGCGCCGGGCAGCTTGTTGCCGCGGATGTTGACCGGGATACCCGACGAGTAGACCGTCACGCCGCCGATACCAGGCGCGTTGCCCACCGTCGGAGCGAGCGCATCGAGCACGGCGCAGATCGAGTAGGCGCCGGTAGAGGCGATGCCGCCGTCAGCCGGGAATGCCGTCGTACCCTTGAGCCCGGCACCGCCGTCCACACCCGGGATTTGCCCAGCGTTGATCAGTGCGTTCGCCGTGTTGACGAAGGCATTGACGCCCGCAACGTTGCCCGAGTTCGAGCCGACCGCGCAGTTCGCCGCGTTGGTGATGTCCTTGATGATGACCGCATCCTTGCGGCCCGCACCAAAGTCACGCGGGTTGGACAGGAACTTGTCCTGCGAAACTTCGGTGTGGAGGTAGCTGAAGTTGACGTTGATCGTCAGCGGACGGATCGGACGAACGATGGCTTCGGCTTCCACACCGTAGATGTTGGCGTTCACGTTGTCGTTGACCGAGGTGCGCGCGACGATGCGCGAGAGCTGCAGGTCCTTGTACTTGTAGTAGAACCCGGTGAGGTTCAGCTGCAGCGCACCGTTACCAAAGGTGTTCTTCGAGCCGATTTCGAAGCTGTCGACGAATTCGGGGTTGAACGTATCCGGCACCGCGAAGATCGGCGAAAGCGGCGGGTTGATGCCGCCCGACTTGTAGCCGCGCGAGTAGGAGGCATAGACAAGGTTATTCGGCGTGATCTGGAAGTCCAGCACCGCACGGCCGGTCAGCTCGTTGAACTTGCTCTGGCGAACCTGGAACAGCTGGTTGCCGACAAGGCTCGGATCGGCGTCAAACGAACCGATGAACGGCGAGTCATAGGCGTTGGTGCTGCCATGCGGGGCGAGGAAGCTCAACAGTGTGGTGCGCGCAGTATTGTTCTTCTTGTCGTTGTTGTTGCGCAAGCCGAGGGTCAGCTTCACCTTGTCGCTGAACTTGTAGTACGCCTCGCCGAAGATGCCCCAGGTCGTCAGTTTGTAGCCATCGCCGGTCGCGCCGTTGTTGCGGTAGGCACCCGTCGCCAGGTAAGACGGCGGCGCACCGGCACCAAGTGCCAAGAACCCGCCGCCGACGCCGGCGAAGTAATCAAGCCCGAACGAGCTTATATAGTAGCTGTTCTCGCTGATCTTGTACTGGCCGTAGATGCCGCCGAGCAGGAAATTGAACGGCCCATCGAACTTGGTGCTGAGGATGGCTTCCCCGGTCCAGGCTTCCTGGTTCTGTACCGAACGGTCGAAATCGAGCGGCGTGTTCGCACAGATGCCGTTGCCGCCAAACACGCCGGTACCGCTCGCTTCGCCGCGCGATGTGCAGAGCTTGCCCCCGGGGCCATCCGGGATGAGCGCCGAAGCGACGGGGCCGAGATACCTCTTCAGGTCCGGGCCGAGCAGCCCGGCACCCGCTGCGGCCAGCGCGCCGAGCGCCGGCGCATAGCTCGAACGATCCGAAACAGCGAGGTTGTAATCCTGCTGCGAGTCGATCTTGACCTTCTGATAGTTACCCGAAATGCGCAGGTTCAACGTTTCGCCGATATCCTGCTTCAGCGAGCCCTGCAGGATCGTTTCAGAGGTCGCGTAAGTCGGCGTGAAGTCGGTATTGACGACGCGCGGATCCTTGGGATTCTCGACATTGCTGTAGATGCTCTGACCGTAGACGCTGCCCAGCGCAAACGCCGTGGGCAAGCCGCTGACCGCGAAGAACTCCTTCGAAGTGACGATACCGGCGAGCAACGCATTGCTGTTGGTGGTGCCGGTGCCGCGCGTGGTGTTGAGGCAGCCCAGAATACCCGTGGGATCGTTCTGGCAATACTGCTTCTGGATGCGCAGGCGGTTGTCCTTCTCGTGGAAGTACTGGCCCATGAGGTCGATCGTGGTCGACGAAGACGGCTGCCAGGTCAGCGACCCGCGAATGCCGTACATGTCGCGGTCGTCGAGGTCCTTTCCATCGAACAGGTTCTTCGTGTAGCCATCGCGCTTCAGATAATAGCCTGCCGCGCGCACCGCGAGCGTTTCGCCCAGCGGCACGTTGATCATGCCCTTGACGCGGATAGAGTTGTAGTTGCCATATTCGACTTCGCCCGCCGCGCCGAAACCGTTGAGATCGGGCTTCGCGGTGCGGAAGTTGACCACGCCCGAGGTTGCGTTGCGGCCGAACAGGGTGCCTTGCGGGCCGCGCAGCACTTCAACCTGCGCCAGATCGAAGAACTCCCCTTCGAACAGGCGTGTAAAAAACTGCGGCGCGTCGTTGAGATGGATGGCGGTCGCGCTGTCGCAGGTCACGCCCGTGCACAAGTCACCGATGCCGCGGATGGTGAAGCTCGACGAGGTGAAGTTCGTCTTCGTGAAGGTGACGTTGGGCAGCGAGAGCTGCAGATCGAGCGGGTTGCGGATCTGCTGCTTGGTGAGGTTTTCCGCAGTGAATGCGCTGATCGCGATCGGCACCGTCTGCAGGCGCTGCGACTGGCGCTGCGCGGTCACGATGATTTCCTGGACGCCCGGGCCGCTATCGCCGCTGGCTGCGCTTTGTGCTTCCTGCGCGAACGATGGCGTTGCTACGGCTGCTGCGCACACACCTGCGAGCAGGGCAAGTTTACCCCTCATATCAAAGTCCTCTCTCTTCAGCGGGCGCCCATCATTTTTGAGGGTCGCCCTTCTGCTCACAGAACATAGCGGAACACATCCATTGTCAACCGCTCAATTAAATTTTGCCGTTTCCGTAGCGGCAGGGAGCAGCAAGGTGTGACCCGACGGCCACCCTTTACCGACCGAAATGGTTGGAATCGCGAATCAACTTTGGGAAATCGCATCACGATGTGATCTATGATCTTGCGTTTCACATTGCGATGTGAGACAAGCACGCATGTCCAGCGAACTCATCGATCGCATCCGCCGCCTCATCGTCGAAGGCGGCATGTCCCGTTCGGGCCTCGCCCGCGCTGCGGGGCTCCACGCCAACACCCTGCGCGATGCAGGCCTGCCCGGCTGGAACCCCACCGCCGACACGCTCGCCAAGCTCGAACGCGTCCTGAGCGAGAACGACGATGCGCCCGCGCTGGTCCCCATCGAGGAAATCATCGACGAGGCGCGCAACGGGCGCATGTTCATCCTTGTCGACGACGAGGATCGCGAAAACGAAGGCGATCTCGTCATTCCCGCGCAGATGGCGACGCCGGACGCGATCAACTTCATGGCAACCCACGGCCGCGGCCTCATCTGCCTCACTCTCACCCGCAGCCGCACCGAGCAGCTCGGGCTCGAGCTGATGAGCCGCAACAACGGCACGCGGCACGAAACCGCCTTCACCGTCTCGATCGAGGCACGCGAGGGCGTGACCACTGGCATTTCCGCGGCCGACCGCGCGCGCACCGTGGCGGTCGCCATCGATGCGTCGAAGACGAAAGACGATATCGTCACGCCGGGCCACGTGTTCCCGCTGATCGCGCGTGATGGCGGCGTACTCGTGCGTGCCGGGCACACCGAGGCGGCGGTCGATATCAGCCGCCTTGCCGGCCTCAATCCCTCGGGCGTGATCTGCGAGATCATGAAGGACGACGGCACCATGGCGCGGATGGACGATCTCGTCCCCTTTGCGCGGCGTCATGGCCTCAAGATGGGCACGATCCGCGATCTCATCGAATATCGCCGCCGCAACGACCACCTTGTCGAATGCATCGACCAGCAGCCCTTCCATTCGGATTACGGCGGCGACTGGACGATCAAGACCTATCGCAACAAGATCGACGGTGTAGTCCACCTCGTGCTGCAGAAGGGCGCAGTCCGCCCTGATGCGCCGACGCTGGTGCGCATGCACGCTATCTCGATCATGAGCGATGTGCTCGGCCAGCCCGGCCCGCGCAAGCGCAGCCTCCAGCGCGCGATGAGCGAGATCGGCAAGGCGGGCGCGGGCGTGATTGTCGTGCTCATGCCTGGCGACAGCGCGAGCCTTCAGGCCGAGATTGCCGGCCGCACCGGTGACATGGACCTGCGCAGCTACGGCATCGGCGCGCAGATCCTTGCCGATCTCGGCATCCATGACATGATCCTGCTAACCAATTCGCATCGCAACATCGTCGCCATCGAAGGCTACGGCCTCAACATCGTCGGCGAACAGCCGATCACCGCGGAGTAAGCGCGCATGGCCAAGTTTCTCATCGTCGAAGCCCGCTTCTACGACCACCTCAACGACATGCTGGTGGCTGGCGCCCGCGCTGCGCTCGAGGCCGAGGGTCACAAGGTCGAGGTGATCACCGTACCCGGCGCGCTCGAAGTCCCCGGCGCGATCGTGCTGGCGGACCAGTCGGGCCAGTACGACGGCTACGTCGCGATCGGCGTAGTGATCCGCGGCGAGACCTATCACTTCGAGATCGTCGCGGGCGAAAGCGCGCGCGGCGTGATGGCACTTACGATGGACGGGCTTGCCGTAGGGAACGGCATCCTTACCGTCGAGAACGAAGCGCAGGCGCTGGTGCGCGCTGATCCCGCCCAGAAGGACAAGGGTGGTGAGGCGGCAAAGGCGGCGCTGGCGCTCCTTGCGCTCAGGACACGGTTCAGCTGACACTTGGACCTGGCTGATGACAGGCGCCCATTGCGGCGGTTGACGGACGCATGAGGATGGCTCCGGTGCCCTGCTGCCGGCGCCAGCCGGACTATCGTCAACATTGCGCCGTGCCGGCCTAGGCGATGCTCCCCAGCCGAACTGCAAGCCTTTGGCCTGCATTACGGCGTTATCCGCTGCTCGCGCCGGTCGGTCCCATGCTGCCCGGCGGTGAATGCAGGGGAGGTTGCGTGGTCCTATCGATCCGAAGCCAGAGCCGCCGTGGCGGCTTGTTCCTTGCCGGAACGGTGACGATGCTGCTCCTGCTGATCGGCCTTGCCGTGCAGCACATCCGCGTCGGCGGAACCTTGCAGAAACGCATCGACACCGTAACCGGGTTTACCGCCGACATCCTGCCGCCGCCGCTCTACATCGTGGAACCGGCGCTTGAAGCGCGGCAGGCGATCGATGATCCCACCCACCTCGCGCAGAGCCGCGCCGATCTGGCCGAGCTGGAAAAGCAGTACCGCACCAGTCTTGCAAAGTGGACGGCAGACGATGTTGATCCCGCACTGGCGCGCGAGCTGCGCACTTCGGTCGCCAAGGAGGCGGATGCCTTCTGGCAGGAAGTCAACACGGTGCTGCTGCCAGCCCTCGAACGTGGCGACATGCTGGCAACAGAGGCCAGCAAGCAGAAGCTCGACGCGATCTTTGCCCGCGAGCGCAGCGCGATACTTCTGCTCACCGAACACGCCACCGCCGCCCGCGATGCGCTCGTCTCGACCAGTGCACTGACGGTGTCGGCGCTGCTGTTGGTCATGGCGCTGGCTGGTGCCGGCACAGTGGCGCTGATCGTCGCCTCCGTCCGCCTGATCAGCCGCCACGTGCTCGATCCGTTGGCAGAAACCGCCAGCATGATGACCATGATGGCGGCGGGCGATCTGGAGGCGGGCCGCCGCAGCGACCACCGCGCCGACGAGATCGGCGACATGACCCGCGCGATCGAGGTTTTCCGCAGTGCCGCGCGCATGCAGCGCGAGGATGCACAGAAGCAGGAACTTGTCGTCACCCGCATGGGAACGGCGCTCGGCAAGCTGGCGGAAGGCGATCTCGTCCACCGCATCGAACCGCCCTTCCCTTCCGAATATGAGCAGCTGCGCGGCGCCTACAACTCAGCGGCAGAGCGGCTCGACAGCGTGCTGGCACGGGTAGGCGGCTCGGCGGTCAGCGTCAGCAACGGCGCCGCGGAAATCCGCACAGCTGCCAGCGACCTTGCGAGCCGCAACCAGAGCCAGGCCGCCAGCGTGGAGGAATCGAGCGCGGCAATGAAGCAGGTTGCCGGGATCGTTGCCGCCACGGCAGCCCGCACCCGCGAGGTCGAAACGGAAATCGCGCTTGCGACGGAGGATGCCCAAGCCGGCGGCGCCCTCGTCAACGAGGCCATGGTGGCCATGAGCGCGATCGAGCGCAGTTCGCAGGAGATCGACCGGATCATCGGGCTCATCGATTCCATCGCCTTCCAGACCAACCTCCTCGCACTCAACGCAGGCGTCGAGGCCGCGCGCGCCGGTGATGCCGGCCGGGGCTTTGCGGTCGTCGCCACCGAGGTGCGCGCGCTCGCACAGCGCAGCGCCGATGCCGCGAGCGAAATCCGGACCCTGATCGCGACAAGCTCGCGGGAGGTAACCGGAGGTGTGAACCTTGTCGGCCGTACTGGTGAGGCAATCACTGCGATGGTCGGCCGTGTCAGCACACTATCGACACTCGTCAGCGAGATTGCCCAGGCGACACGGGACCAGTCCCAAAGCCTCGATCAGGTGAGCGCCTCGGTCACCGGCATGGATTCGATGACCCAGCGCAACGCCGCCATGGTCGAGCAGACCGCCGCCGCGTCCCGTTCGCTGGCGGAGGAGGCCGGCGAACTTGCCGCTGCCGTCTCCCGCTTCCACACTTCGGCACAAGCCACGTCTACGCGCCCCCGCGCGCTCGCGGCCTGAGCGGCGGCCCCAAGCGGCGCGGTTCAGCTTGCTTTTTGCCCGTTCCTGACATAGGGGCCGCTCGTCCGCGCGGGGGTCTGCTCTCGCCTCGGATATCTGTCATGGCATTCGGCCCGGCAGATGGTTCGGCCCTTTGGCCCGGATCCGCATGGTGCGGCATCCGGTGAAAGACCGGCGGAGACAACCGCCTGGCCGGAAACAGCGATAACAGGACTACCAGCAATGGCATCTCATCCCACGCGCGACGATTTCGCCGCGATGCTCGACGAAACCCTCGGCGGCGCCGCCAATGGCGGCTTTGAAGGCCGGGTCGTCAAGGGCACCGTCACCGCGATCGAAAACGACAAGGCCGTCATCGACGTCGGCCTCAAGAGCGAAGGCCGCGTGCCGCTTCGCGAATTCGCCATGCCCGGCCAGCCGCACGGCCTCTCGGTCGGCGATGAAGTCGAAGTTTACGTTGACCGCGTCGAGAACGCCGACGGCGAAGCGATGCTCAGCCGCGACCGCGCCCGCCGCGAAGCCGCTTGGGACAAGCTCGAAGCCGAATTCGGCGAAGGCAAGCGCGTCGAAGGCGTGATCTTCGGCCGCGTCAAGGGCGGCTTCACCGTCGACCTCGACGGCGCCGTGGCCTTCCTCCCCGGCTCGCAGGTCGATATCCGCCCGGTGCGCGACGTGACCCCGCTGATGGACATGCCGCAGCCCTTCCAGATCCTCAAGATGGACCGCCGCCGCGGCAACATCGTGGTTTCGCGCCGCGCTGTCCTCGAGGAAACCCGCGCCGAGCAGCGTTCGGGCCTCATCCAGAACCTCAAGGAAGGCCAGATCATCGACGGCGTGGTCAAGAACATCACCGACTACGGTGCGTTCGTGGACCTCGGCGGCATCGACGGTCTGCTCCATGTCACCGACATGAGCTACAAGCGCGTCAACCACCCGTCGGAAGTCATCGCCATCGGCGATACCGTGCGCGTCCAGATCATCCGCATCAACCAGGACACGCAGCGCATCAGCCTCGGCATGAAGCAGCTTGAAAGCGATCCGTGGGATGGCGTCGCCGCCAAGTACCCGGTCGGCGCGAAGCTGCACGGCGTTGTCACCAACATCACCGAATACGGTGCGTTCGTGGAACTGGAAGCGGGCATCGAAGGCCTCGTCCACGTCTCCGAAATGTCGTGGACCAAGAAGAACGTCCACCCCGGCAAGATCGTCTCGACCTCGCAGGAAGTCGACGTCATGGTCCTCGAGGTCGACAGCGACAAGCGCCGCATCAGCCTCGGCCTCAAGCAGGCCCAGCAGAACCCCTGGGAAGCTTTCGCGGAAAGCCACCCCGTCGGCTCGACTGTCGAGGGCGAAGTCAAGAACGCGACCGAGTTCGGCCTGTTCATCGGCCTCGATGGCGACGTCGACGGCATGGTCCACATGTCGGACATCGCCTGGGGCATCTCGGGCGAAGACGCGCTGGCGCTGCACCGCAAGGGCGAGCAGGTTTCGGCCATCGTGCTCGACGTCGATGTCGAAAAGGAGCGCATCTCGCTCGGCATGAAGCAGCTTGAAAAGGGCGCTCCGGCAGCCGGCGGCGTTTCGGCAGCCGGTGCAGGCTCGCTCCGCCGCGGCGAAGTCGTTACCGTCACGGTCCTCGAAGTCCGCGATGGCGGCCTCGAAGTGCAGGCCGGCGAAGACGGCGCGACCGGCTTCATCAAGCGCACCGATCTCGGCCGCGACCGCGACGAGCAGCGTCCGGACCGCTTCCAGGTTGGCCAGAAGCTCGACGCCATGGTCATCGGCTTCGACCGTTCGAAGAAGCCCAACTTCTCGGTCAAAGCGCGTCAGCTCGCCGAAGAGAAGGAAGCCGTGGAACAGTACGGTTCGTCGGAAGCCGGCGCTTCGCTGGGCGACATCCTCGGCGCGGCTCTCAAGGCCAAGCAGTAAGCCTAGCCGCCGAAAGGCAAACCAAAGGCCCGTCCGGAGCGATCCGGGCGGGCTTTTGCATTGCGGCGCACACTCGGCTAGGCTCCCCACCAAGGATGCCCGAGAAGAACCCATGACGCTTGAAGTCCACCAGTTCCCCTGCCTCAGCGACAACTACGGCTATCTGCTGCACGACAGCGCGAGCGGCGAGACCGCCTGCATCGACACGCCGGATGCCAGCGCCTACCTTGCCGAGGCAGCTGCAAAAGCCTGGACGATCACGCAGATCTGGAACACGCACTGGCACCCCGATCATGCCGGCGGGAACGAGGCAATCAAGGCGGCTACCGGCTGCAAGATCGTCGCCCCCGCCAATGACGCCGCGCGCATCGCCGGGATCGACCGCACCGTGACCCAGGGCGATACGGTGCCCTTCGGTGCCTACGCGGCGCATGTCATCGACGTCGGCGGTCACACCCTCGGCCACTGTGCCTACCACCTCCCTGAAGCCGCGATTGCCTTCGTCGGCGATGCCGTCTTCGCGCTCGGTTGCGGGCGCATGTTTGAAGGCACGCCCGATCAGTTCTGGGCCAGCCTCAGCCGTGTGAAGGCGCTCCCCGCCGAAACCACACTCTATTGCGCGCACGAATACACCGCCTCCAACGCCAAGTTCGCGATCCACGCCGATCCCGACAACGCCACCCTTGCTGCCTATGCCGCTGAAATAGCGGACAAGCGCAGCCGCGATGAATGGACCGTCCCCACCCGGCTGGACCGGGAGCTTGCCACCAATCCCTTCCTGCGCGCCGATGATCCCGCGCTGCAGGCGCGCTGGGGTGGCGCCTCGCCGGTCGAGACTTTCGCCGCGCTGCGCAGCGCCAAGGACTCGTTCCGCTAGATGGCCCCGACCACGGACACCACCCGCCGCATCACCCGCGTCACTTCGTTCGATGTGGCGGAGGAGGCCGGCGTCAGCCAGTCAACCGTCAGCCGCGCACTGGCAGGCGATACCTCGATCAGCGAACCGACGCGCCAGCGCGTGATCGCCGCCGCCGCCCGGCTCAACTATCAGGTCAACGAGAACGCCGCCCGCCTGCGCCGCGGCAAGACCGGTACGCTCGCGGTCGTGATGATCTGCCGCGCGGGGCAAGACCGCAAGGATCTGAACCCGTTCTACTTCGCCCTCCTCGGCAGCACCTGCGCCGCCGCGTCCGCCCGTGGCTACGAAGTGCTCGTCTCCTTCCAGGACAGCGCGGAGAACTTCTGGGGCCACTATGAGGAGCGCCGCAAGGCCGATGGCATGATCGTCATCGGCACGAGCGAGAACACGCCCGCGTGGGACTATTTCGGCGAGCTCGATCCTGCGACCAACTGGGTCTGCTGGGGCGCGCCGAGCGATGCCTTCCCGTGGGTGCGCAGCGATAATGAGGCAGGCGCCGCGCTCGCCGTGCGTCACATGCTGGTGCGCGGCTACGAGCGCATTGTCTGCATCGGCTCGGAAACCTCGCCCCAGCGCCAGTTCAAGGAGCGTTACGACGGCTATGCCGCGGCGATGCGCGATGCAGGCCGCGAGCCGGTGCTCCAGCGCATCGAACGGGGCCTCGCGCGCGAGGAGCAGGGCCGCCGCGCCGCCGCCGCACTGGCGGAAAGCGGCCAGCCCTTCGACGGCATCTTCGCGGTCAGCGACGAGATCGCACTCGGCGCGCTCAAGGAGCTTGCCATCCGGGGCTACAGCATCCCTGACAAGGTCGGCATTGTCGGCTTCGACGGGGTGCGCGCGGGCGCCTGGTCGACACCGCCGCTGACCACGATCGAATCCGATTTCGAAACCGCCGGCGCGCTGCTGGTCGAGCGGTTGCTCGCCGCGATGGCAGGCGAGCCCGAAACCCCGCGCCGGGTGCCTGTGCGCCTTGTCGTGCGCGGCTCGACGCGTCCTTAGTCCCCATGCTGCGCAGTCTGCTGAGGCTCGGGGTTTACTACGTCCTGCTCGCCGTCTCGCTGGCGATCATCACGAGCTACCGCGAGACTTTCGAGCGGGTACTGGTGCAGACCGTGTTCTTTGCACTGGTATCGCTCTTTCTCGTCCATCTGATCCGCACAAAGCTGCCCTTCCTGCGCCATGCCTGGCCGGAAGTGCTGTACCTCCTCGCCACCTTGTTCTTTGCGCTGACATCGGCCATCCGGCTGCTCGATTTCGTCCGCACCCCCTAGACTACCTGACCTGGGCCCCATCATGAACATTGCCTTCCTCGCTTGCAGCACCACGCTGCCCGGCGCCCCCGACCGCCGCGCCGATGCCTTCGAGCATGACCAGCAGATGGCCGCGCTCGTTGCCGCGCTGCGGCCCGGCGAACAGGTGAGCGATATCGATTGGCAGGCCCCGCTGGATGCCTTTGCCGGCTTCGATGCCGTGCTGATCGGCACACCATGGGACTACTGGGACAACCGCGAGGCCTTTCTCGCCAAGCTGGATGCGATCGCGGCGCTCGGCGTACTGGTGTGCAATGCGCCGGATGTGGTGCGCTGGAACATCGACAAGGGCTACCTCGGCGAACTTGGCGCCCGCGGTGTCGCCACCATCCCCACTTTGCTGCTGGATAATCCCGGTCGCGATGAAATCATCGCCGCCTTTGACCACTTCGGCTGCGACCGCGTGATCGCCAAGCGCCGCGTCGGCGCCGGCGCGGATGGCCAGTTCGATTTCATGCGCGAGCGCCCGCCGGCCGCAGATTGGCGCATGGGCCACGCCGCACTCGTCCAGCCGTTTCTTCCCGGCATCATCGAGGAAGGCGAACATTCGCTGATCTTCATCGACGGTGCATTCAGCCACGGCCTGATCAAGCGCCCGGCGCCCGGCGATTACCGCGTCCAGTCGCTCTACGGCGGCTGGGACACCGCCGTCACTCCGGCTGCGGCAGACCTTGCAGCAGCGCAGGCGGTGATCGCCGGCCTCCCCTTCCCCGCACCGCTCTATGCGCGCATCGATCTGGTGCGCGGGCCCGAAGGCGGCCTGCTCCTGATGGAAGCCGAACTGATCGAGCCGTTCCTCTATCCGCTGCAGGGTCCGGAACTGGGGCCGCGACTGCTCGCAGGCCTTCGCCGCAAACTTACTGCATCTGCGCCCTGAACGAGATCGTGAAGTTGGGCGGCGTGCCGCTTGATCCCGCCATCGTGCCCTTGGGGTTCACACAGATGAAGCGCACCGCCGCATCATAGGCCGCTGTCGGCGTGTAGGTGCAGCCCGCAAAGGTTGTCGGCGCGGTGGCCGCGTTCGAGTAGCGGATATCATTGGTGGTGTTGAACGTCAGCGCACTGGTCGGCGTTCCCTGCGTAAAGGTCGGCGTAGCGGCCGTTCCCACGCGCATCTGGCTCGGCAGCGCATCGATCAACAGCACCGAATTGTTGTCCACTGCAGTCGGCCCGGTGTTCGATACAAGGATCGAATACTGCACGATCGCGCCCGGGATCATCTTCGGGTTGGTCGAGCCATTGATCGGGTCGGACAGCACGCTGGAGGTCTTCACCAGCGTCAGCGTCGCATTCGTCGCGCGCCGGGTGTTGGTAATCGTACAGGAGATCACATCGCCCATCTGCGGGGTCACCGTCCCGCCCACCGTGGTCGGCAAGGTGGTCGACGACCCCGTGAACGCATTGGTGCAGGTCATCGCCGCGGTGTACTGCGTGAGGCTTGTGGAACCCGAGCCCACTTCGGTGAAGACATGCGGTGTTCCGGCCGAAACCATGACTTGCGGCGTCGTGCCGTTGGTGACGGTCGCGCCCGTGCCCGTCGTCGTGGTCGTTGCAACCGTGGTCGTGCCCTGGTTGATCTGCATGACGAACTGGTCAGTGTTGAACCGCCGCCCGCTCGTCGCCAGCGCCTTGGTGAGCTGAAGGTGCGGAAACACCGTATTGGTGAAGGTGCAGGTCACGAGGTCGCCGAATTGCAGCGCACCGAAGCTGTAGTTGGTCGTGATCACGCCGCTCGGCAGCGGCGTGCTGGAACTCGTGGAATTGGTGCAGGTGAGGCTCGAGCGATAGTCGGTCAGCGGGTTCACGCTGCCTGCCGCCATCGATTGCGCCAACGTCAGCGGCAGCGCCGAGGCGGTGGTCAGCGAAGCGGCGGTGAAGGGGCCGTTGCCCGTCCCGCTCGATGTACCGCTGGCCAGAGTGGCCCCGCCCGAGGTCGCATTGATGTTGAAGGTGAACTGGTCCGCTGCCGCCGCGCGAACCCCTGTCAGCTGCAGGTTGAGCCGGATCGAGGCAAAGCGCACCGCAAACATCACGCCCTGGAGACCGCCGCCTACAATCGTGGTCGTGAGCGAGGTCGGTGTGCTTGATCCAACGATATTGGCGCCGACTGTGCCGGGGACGCCGCCGATGTTGAAGGTCGAAGTCCCGAGACCCGAACTTGTCGGATAGGTCGTCCCGCTGATTGGTCCCGCATTGTCGAGCGCCACCCAGTTGCCGCCATTGGTCTGGAAGCTCAGCGATTCGCCGTCATTCGAGGACTCGCCATCCGCCGCCACGAACATGTAGCTGGTGATCTGCGAGACGCCCGCAGGCGGGGTCAGCACGATGTTGGAGATCGTTGCAGTCGTCGTGCCTGCCGCCGTCTGGTAGAGGATCGGGCGGCCGCCAATGCCGAGGAACGCGGTGTTGCCGATCGCCGCACCACCCCATGATGGCGCCGTTGCGCCGGTGATCCCTGCTCCGCTGATCGTGAGCGTGAAGGTCATCACCGTGCCATCGGGCAACGTATAGGACATGGCCTGCCCGCCATTGCGGGCCGCAGTGTCGTTGTAGCCCGAGAAATCGAGCCAGCAGTAGGAGGACCAGTTGGCCGGCCCGGTCGAACCCTGCGATGTTGCGTAGAAGCAGCTTGCTGCCTCGGCGCGCCCGGCGCCAAAACTCAGCATCAGCAGCGCCACAAGCAGCACCGCGAACTGCCGAATGCGCGCGCGGCTCATGCCCTGCCCCCAGTCCCGATCCTTATCATGGGTTCGGACCTAGGCGAAAACCCTTAGGGCATGGTTAACCATACCCCGCCGCGACGTGCGGGGAATGGTCCGATCTGGATATCAGTTGGCGAGGCTGGCAATCGCGCTGTCGACCAGCGCCTTGTCAGCGCTCGCGCCGTGGTGCTGGGCGATCAGCTGGCCGGCGGCTGCAGCTGCAGCAGCGGCGGCGCGGGCGCGCAGTTCCTCGACCGCAGCGCGTTCTGCCGCAGCGATCTTGTCGGTCGCCATCTTCTCGCGGCGCGCGATCATCGCGGTGGTGTCCGCCTCGGCCTTGGCGATGATCGCCTGGGCTTCATGGCGGGCATGCTCGACCATTGCAGCGGCGTCAGCCTCCGCGCCGGCGATCTTCTTTGCATATTCGGCGCGCAGCGCTTCGGCTTCGGCGCGCAGCGCCTTGGCGGCATCGAGCTGTTCGCGGATGGCGGCGATCTTGGCATCGAGCCCGCCGGCGATCGCGCCGGGGACCTTTTTCCAGATCACGATAGCGATGAAGGCGGTCATCGAGAGCGCGACCCACATGCCCGGGTTGATGAACCCGAAGGCCACCGGCTCGGCATGTTCAGCCCCGTGTTCAGCAGCGGCGTTTGCCGCATGGGCGAGCAGAGCGAGATTACCCATGGAGCACGTCCTTCACAGCCGCGCGCGCGGCATCGGCGGCAACCGTCAGCCCCGCGACGCGGGCGGCGATGTCGGCCGCAGCCTCCGCCGCCACGGTTTCGATTTCAGCGAGGGCGCCCTGACGGGCAGCCGCAATCCGCGCTTCTGCTTCGGCCACCTTGGCTTCGGCATCAGCGCCCGCCGCGCCGAGCCGCACTTCGGCGGCCTTGGCAGCTTCGGCCTTGGCCGCACCGATCAGCGCCTGGGCTTCCCCGCGCTGCTTGGCAGCAGCAGCCTTCCACGCGTCATCCTGCGCCTGCGCCTCATGGCGCGCGGCTTCGGCAACGGCGAGGTCCGCGGCAATCTTCTGGTCGCGGCCTTCCATGGTCTCGAGAACCTTGGGCGCCATGCCCCGGCCGACGAGGAAGAAGACGGCGCCGAAAATGACCAGCATCCAGAAGATCTGGCTGGAGTAGGTCGCGGCTAGCTGCGAAATCTGGGGCATTGGGGTTCCCGGGGATTCAGGATCTTTGGCAGAGCGCTGAAAAACTGGAGAACGGGACGGCCTCAGGGCCCGAAGACCCATGCGCCGTCCCGTTCCGCAAGATCAGGCGACGAAGATCAGGATCATCGCCACGACGAACGAGAGCAGACCGAGAAGTTCGGCGGCCGCGAAGCCGATGAACAGACGGCCCTGCTGGCCATCAGCCGCGCCCGGGTTGCGCAGCGCGCTCTCGAGGAACGAACCGAAGACGTTGCCCACGCCGATGGCGGCCATGCCGGCGCCGATCGCAGCGAGACCCGCACCGATGAGCTTGGCGCTTGCAGGTTC